>NZ_BAAGVG010000011.1:0-452189 GCF_054780995.1 Bordetella tumbae | reverse complement strand
ATGGGCCGAGTCGCGGCGATAGGCCCGGCGGGGCTTTTACACGCCGACCTCCTGCGCCAAAAGAACTCCCCACTACGCATTCCACAGACAACAATCCTGTTCCCCCAAAGAGCCCCCTCGGGGGACAGCAAGCCGCAGGCGCAGCGTGGGGGCATTTCTATGTGTACGGCGAAGCTGTCTAGAAGCTGAAGCAATCACAAAAATACTTCGATGAGCCTATCAGCATTTATCGGTTCGCTGTAACCGTCTCGTTTCCCTGCCTTTCTAGAATTTCCCGATCTCTTGGCAAGCAAGAGCTTATGCACGGTCATCGCTGTGCGGCGGGATCTTTCGCTGTCCTGTGCTGGCAAACGCGAGCGCTTGTGCGTTGCGCATGACATCGCCGGCCGGGCGCGCCGACTGTGTTTCCAATCATCCTCCAGACAGAGTTTTCCGTTCTCCTATGAAACCAGAATCGACTGAATGGGCGTTCGCCAGATACGTACGCCGCGCTCGTGTGCTGCTCGTGCTTGTTGGGTTCACGTGCGTGCTTGCCGCCTGCGGCAGCGGCAGCGACGACGATGATGACTCGAATGGCAGCACGCCTCCTCCCGATACTTCGACGCCCGCCCAGTTGCGTTGCGCGCCTTGAAACCCCGACAACACGTTGCAGAGTCCGGTATGACGATCAATCATTCGAAGCGAAATTTTCTGCGCACGAGCTTCGGTGCAACCTTTTCCACTGCTGCCCTCAGCATGTTTCCGCCCAGCATCCGTCGCGCACTCGCGATCGAGGCCAACAATGCCACGGGCACGATCATGGACGTCGAACACGTCGTGATCCTGATGCAGGAGAACCGTTCGTTCGACAACTATTTTGGCACCTTGTCGGGTGTGCGCGGATTCGGTGACCGGTTTCCTATTCCGTTGAGCGCCGGTCTGAATGTATGGCAGCAAAAAGACGCCAATGGCGCATTGGTGTTGCCCTATCATCTGGATCAATCCGAAGGCAATGCGCAACGCGTCAGTGGTACGCCGCACTCGTGGGTGGATGCCCGCGATGCCTGGGATTGTGGCCGGATGAATCAATGGCCCACGTACAAAGAACAGCAATCGATGGGCTATTTCACGGAACAAGAAGCACCGTTCCAGTATGCCTTGGCCAACGCTTTCACGATCTGTGATGCGTACTTTTGCTCATTGCATGGCGGCACCAATACGAATCGCCTCTTTCATATGACCGGCACCAACGGCGCAACGACGACTGATGGCAAAGTGGTGGTCAATAACGTGTGGGATGGATTGAATTCGACCACGGACCTGAACACGACGGGCTACAACTGGACGACCTATCCCGAGCGCCTGGAAAAAGCGGGTGTGACGTGGATGGTCTATCAGAATGTGCCGAGCAACTACACCGATAACCCGTTGATTGGCTTTAAACAATATCGTCAGGCGAATCTGGATTCGGGCAAGCCGGTCTACCACGATGTGGATAACAATCCCGCCTACGATGCCTCGACCGACGACGCGATTGCGCCCCTGTACAAGGGCATCGCAAACACCATGCCTGACGGGGGTTTCCTCACGACCTTCAAAGAGGACGTGCTCAACAACAAGCTGCGTCAGGTCTCCTGGATCGTCGCGCCCTCGACGTATTCGGAACACCCCGGGCCTTCAAGCCCTGCACAAGGCGCGTGGTACACGCAGGAAGTGCTGGATGCGTTGACAGCGAATCCCGAGGTCTGGAGCAAGACCGCCCTGATCGTGAACTTTGACGAGAACGATGGCTTCTTTGATCACCTGCCGCCGCCGTGCGCGCCGTCGATGGATGAAACGGGAGCCAAGGCCGGCAAGACCACGCTGAGCGACGATGAGCTGTCGTACGAGTATTACACGCATGCAGAAGTGGACAACTCGAACATGCCGCAGCCCGATGGCGATTGCTATGGGCCTGGGCCGCGTGTGCCGATGTACGTGATTTCGCCGTGGAGCAAAGGTGGTTGGGTGAATTCGCAGCAGTTCGATCACACCTCGGTGCTGCGTTTCCTGGAGGCGCGCTTTGGTATCGCGGAAACCAACATCAGTCCGTATCGCCGCGCGGTGTTCGGTGATCTGACGAGCGCGTTCAATTTCGCTACGCCGAATGCGGAGTTTCCGACGTTGTCGGGCCGTACGACCAAAGAGACGGCCGATGCGCTGATTTCTGCGCAAGAGGCCTTGGGCGCGGTGCCGTTGCCCAATCCCCAGTCCTTGCCGGATCAAGAGCCGGGCGAGCGTCCGTCACGTGCATTGCCTTATGAGTTGCACGTCAGCGCACGTGCGGATTCTTCTGCTGGCACCCTGCAACTGATTTTCTCCAATACGGGCAAGCAGGCTGCGGTTTATCACGTCTATGACCGCCTGCATCTGGACCGTATTCCGCGGCGCTATATGGTTCAGCCCGATATGCAGTTGGATGACGTGTGGGCAACCAGCGACGATGCCGGCGAATACGATCTGTGGGTCCTGGGTCCCAACGGTTTTCACCGCGCATTCAAGGGCGATTTGACTGCACAGGCTGCACAGACCGCTGTCGCACCCGAAGTCCGCGTGTGCTATGACATCGCCAACGGCAATGTTTATCTGACGACGATGAACGATGGCAATGGCGACGCCAGTTTCACCATCAAGGCCAACGCGTACTTCAACGAAGGCCCATGGACAGTCTCGGTGGCGGCAGGCGCCTCTGAGGATATTCATTGGGACCTCGCGAGTAGTACGCGCTGGTATGACTTCACCGTGACGTGCACGGCCCTGCCTGGCTGGAGCCGTCGATTTGCCGGCCGCGTGGAAACTGGCGCGGATGGTATCAGCGACCCTGCGATGGGATTTGAGGGGTTTTAAAGACTGGAGGGCTGGGCAAAGCTCAGCCCCTTCTCTGAAGATAGTTAACGAATATTGTCAAAGCTGATACCGATCCCGCTTCCAATGAAAACCCCACCTTTTGCACTGCCTTTTTCAAGGCACGTGTAGTGGGTGCGTTAGCGAGATGGAAGCATGCTGGTTGGTACCGGTCAACGCTCAAGCCAGACGCCGCCGCACGTCACGATCGTTATTTTGGTAAAACCCCTATCCAAAGCGTCGGACGAACGGCAGTCACAGCTCGTCCATACCGTGTGCACGAGTTGGGTAAAGGTAATAATAATGTTTGACCGATTGAGTCGGCTTTCCAGGAGCCATGGCGCGTTACAGATGGGGAAGGGCTTGGTGGCGGGTGTGGTGGCGTTGATGCTCGCCGTGCTCTGCCTGCTGGGTGTGCTGGCTTTTCATTTTCCGCAGTATTTGACGACACCTGAATTGCGCCAGTCGTATGACGTGGAGACCATGCGGCAGTTGTTGTTCTGGTGCATGGTGATTTCCGGGGGCCTCAGCCTGAGCCTGATCGTGTTGGGCCGGATGCGCTGGATCGCCAGCTGGGCCTTTGCCCTGGTGACGTTGACCGCCTTTCTAGGCGGACACAAGGTCGAGATCGCGTCGGAACTGCCGTCGCATGTGCCTTATATCGGTCTGGACTGGTTCATCCTGGATCTGTTGGGCTCGTCGTTGATCTTCATTTTCATCGAGAAGCTGTTCGCGTTGCGTAAAGAGCAGCCGGTATTTCGCGCAGAATGGCAGACGGACTTTCAGTATTTTGTGATCAACCACCTGATCGTTGGTTTTATTCTGCTGGCCACCAATTTGATTGTGCACAAATTTTTCGGCTGGGCGGCCAACGATGGAATTCGTGGGTGGGTAGCCGGGCTGAATTTCTGGGTGGCTTTGTTTTTGATCATCCTGGTGGCTGACCTGGTGCAGTACTGGACGCACCGTGCGTATCATGAAATCCCGATGCTATGGCGTATCCATGCCGTGCACCACAGCGTCAAGAGCATGGATTGGCTGGCCGGTTCGCGTCAGCACATCCTGGAACTGTTGATCACTCGCACACTGGTGCTGGCTCCGATCTATATCCTAGGCTTTGCCAAGGAGGTCATCGATGCCTATATCATCATTGTCGGGTTCCAGGCGGTGTTCAATCATGCCAACGTCAGTGTGAGATTGGGGCCGCTGCGCTACCTCATTGTGACGCCCAATTTCCATCATTGGCACCATAGCCAGGACCAGGAGGCCCTGGACAAGAACTATGCTGCGCACTATGCATTTCTCGATTACCTGTTTGGGACGGCTGTGAAAAGCGACAAGCTCTGGCCCAAAGACTATGGCGTGTTAGGCGACTATGTGCCCAACGGTTTTTTCAAGCAGCTCAAGTTTCCCTTCTCGTCAGAGAGCGAACCGCCCCAGGATCTGAGCCATAAGTGATCGATGGTTAGTGTGCCGCCTCGAACGGGTGAACCTGAATCTCTGCATCGGGAAACGAAGCCACTAGTTTTAACTCTCCGCCAAGCGCCTTGACGTACTCACGCAGCGTACTGACGTACATGTCGCCGCGGCGTTCCAGTTTCGAGACGGCGGCTTGCTCCACGCTCATGGCCTTGGCGACTTCGACCTGGGTTACTTTGCGGGCCTTGCGCAACTCTTGAAGCTGCATTTCCACGAGCATGGCTTCGGCGCGTGCCGCAGCACGGGCTTGAGCCTCTGGCGACATCTTGGCGCGCAATTCACTGAATTTCCTAGCCATTGATCTGCCCTTCCTTTCTCAACGTCTCGATGTGCATGTCGTACAGTTTGTCGGCTATCGGCACATGCGTGTCGTACCAACGGTCATCGCCCGTCTTGTCACCGCCCAACAGGAGGATGGCGCAGCGGCGAGGGTCAAACGCATAAAGCACCCGGTATGGCCGACCGTCGTGCTGAATACGCAGCTCGCGCATGTGGGCGTGCTTCGATCTCTCGATCCCGGAGGTGTGAGGAAACCCAAGGTTTGGCCCCTTCTCTTCTAGCAACCGCACTGAAGAGTCGATGGACTCTTGCTCGGCCTCGGTCAGATCTGACCACCATTCTCCGAGTTCATCGGTGTACTCTACTTCCCATTTAGCAGACATTATTCCTTTTAAAGACTATTCCGTCAAATGCATATTTTTATGCATCGCGGAACAATACGAAAGCGCTCCACGCGAGAATATGGCGTTCTTCGAGTCCCATTTCTCGGACAACATCGAAGGCGCTGTATTCCTATCGATACCGCCAATCCGCTTTGTCTGGGAGTTGAGAATTTGCGCACTACATGTCAACGCGTTCCATTCGCAATTTTTTTTCTTGTGCTGACAGAGTGAGATGTTTCCGCGCTCCGACCCCACTAAAATCATGACAACGTGCGGTAAGCTTACGGTAACGCTCAGTAGGGGATAGCGCGGTACGCGCTCGTACAACTTGATACATTATCCCCCGGCAGTATCAGGGTCAGAATGTGCAATAACTTCGGTTTAGTTCTGGCAAGTTCGGAAAATCATGCAATTTCATGTCCGTGGGGCAACGTCAGTTGTCCTGGGGCATTAGAGGAAAATCGTCATCATGGCATCGGTCAATAAAGTCATTCTCGTCGGCAATCTGGGACGCGACCCCGAAGTTCGTTACAGCCCGGATGGCGCGGCGATTTGCAACGTTTCCATTGCGACCACCTCGCAATGGAAGGACAAGGCCAGCGGCGAGCGCCGCGAGGAAACCGAGTGGCACCGTGTGGTGATGTACAACCGCCTGGCCGAGATCGCGGGTGAATACCTGAAGAAAGGCCGCCCGGTCTACATCGAGGGCCGTCTGAAAACCCGCAAATGGCAAGACAAGGACACCGGCGCTGATCGCTACAGCACCGAAATCGTTGCCGACCAGATGCAAATGCTGGGCGGCCGCGAGGGCGGTGGCGAAGGCGGCTTTGGCGGCGGTGGTTACGACGAAGGCGCACCGCGTCAGCAGCGTGCGCCGGCCCAACGTCCGCCCGCGCAGCGCCCGGCGGCAGCGGCGGCAGCACCCGCTGCGGGGGGAGCAGCCAACTTGGCGGATATGGACGACGATATTCCGTTCTAAAACAAAAATCCCTTTCGCTGGGGTACAGGACCCGCGTTTCTCACGAGGCGCGGGTTTTTCTTTGGCTCGGCGGCACGCCGTGTTGGATCGGTATTCGCTGTTAATCCAGGCCCACGTGCCCGCTGGCGTATGTGTGTCAGGCCTTTTGAGGCGATTTAGGCGTCCACACCACAGCCGTGGCAATACCCGCCATCGCACCGGCGGCGACATACCAGGCGCCGGGCACCAGTTTGTAGGTGACGATGGCGGCCAACAGGCTGATTAGCCATGGCACGGCACGCCGCACGCCGCGCCACATGCCTCTGAGCATGACCAGAAACACTGCCGGAAAAGCCATATCCAGGCCATAAGCCTCGGGATGGCCGAGCAGAGGTCCGAGTATTGCGCCCAGCGTCGTGCAGCCGATCCATGCCACATAGAACACTGACGAGGTGCCCATGTAATAGGCCAGACTGAAGGCAGGCTCTATGCCCAGTTGTACGCGCCGTCGCGTATCGGCCATGGATAGAGCCCAGCTGGCATCGGTCATCAGGAACAGCGAGGGCAGGACCTTGCGCTTAGGCAGGTGGCGCAAAAAGGGCGTCATGGCCGCACCCATGACCAGCATGCGGCTATTGACCAGAAAGGTCACCGCCATGATCAGCAATAACGGCGGTGGCGCGGCCCACAGGCCCAGCGCGGCGAACTCCGAGCCGCCCGCGAAATTCAGGCCGGTCAGCAAGGGGACTTCGAATGGCGTCAGCCCTTTTTGCGCGGCTTGCGCGCCCAGGACCAGGCCAAAGGGAATGATGCCGAACAGCACCGGCAGGCTGGCCAGGGCGCCTGCGCAGCATTGGGCCCAGGGCGTGGCATGATTGGACAACGGTAGTACGGTGGCGCCTGGTTTTTTGGCGGTGGGCATGGGATGGCCAGTAAGTCGAAACGTAGAGCGAGCGTCAGGACATGAAGTGGCGCAGCAAGGCGGCGCTGACGACACCGATCAGGACTGTGGGCAAGAGAGCGAGCCGCGTTGCAGCGACGACCGTCAGCGCCAGCGCGATCAGATCCGAGAGCTTGTCAGAAACGAAGACTGGAGCGATGACCGCCAGCAGCACACAGCCGGGCGCGGATTCCAGCACCGCCGTGGCGCGCGGACCGAGACTGCGGTTGCGCAGCAGGATATAGCCGCCGATGCGTGTGAGATAGGTCACTGAAGCCATCAGGACAATGGCCAATAAATTCGCCGGGTCGATCATGAGGAAGGCTCGGTGCGCTTGCGTTAGAGTTAGGCACGGAATAGCTCATGATAACGGTTATGGGGTTTTGCGCGCAGATCGGAAAAAACATGCAGTTAAACGACTGCGCCTTCACTTTTACGGCACGTCGAAGGCATCGAGTATGAATGCTTCGACGCGCCGGAGACCGTCTTTGGTTCCCATGAGTTCCAAGGCTAGGTGCGGATTGATATCTGTGACGATCGCCGCTTCAAATCCCTGATCAATCGTTCACGGTCAACGCGCGGCAAACCGCCTGGGTCATCTCCGTGCAACTGGCCTTGCCGCCTAAATCTCGCGGCACATATTCACCCTGCGCGAGCACGTTTTCGACGGCAGATTCGATGCGATGGGCGGCGTCGCGCAGTGTGTCGTCATGATGGGAGTCTCCCAACCAGCGCAGCATCATTGCCCCTGACAGGATCGTGGCCAATGGGCTGGCGGCGTTTTGGCCGGCGATGTCGGGGGCCGAGCCATGCGCGCCCTGGAACAAGCCGTGTTGGTCACCCAGCTCGGCCGAAGGCGATAGTCCCATGCCGCCGATGGTGCCAGCGCCCAGATCCGAAATGATGTCGCCGAACATGTTCTCGGCGACGATCACATCAAAGGTGTCAGGACGCTTGAGCATGTGTACGGTGATGGCATCGGCGTAGGCGTAGTCGATTTCCACATCGTTATAACTGCGTGCCACGTCGTCGCATACGCTGCGGAAAAATGCATAGCTGCGCAGGATATTGGCTTTGTCGCAGACGGTGACCCGGCGCTTGCCGTCGCGCGGCGCACCTGCACGCGAACGGGCCAAATCGAATGAGAAGCGCGCCACGCGCTCGATGCCTTTGCGGGTGACGACGATGGTGTCGGTGGCCAGTTCATCGCGCAGCACGATGCCGCCGCCGCGGCTGGCATAAAGGCCCTCGGTGTTTTCGCGCACGATCACATAGTCGATCTGGCCGGGCTGGAAGTGTTTCAGGGGCGAGTCCACACCCTGGTACAGCCGGATAGGGCGTACGTTGGCATACAGATCCAGGCGAAACCGCAGGCGCAGATGCAGATCGTTGCCGACTTCGGTGCCATCGGGATAGGTTACCCCGGGCATGCCGGCGGCGCCGTGTAGGATGGCGTCGGCCGCTTTGCAGGCGGCGTAGGTGTCATCAGGGAGGACATGGCCAGATTTGACGTAATGATCGGCGCCGCCTTCGTGGCTGCTGAAAGACAGAAGGTCGGACCCGCAGGCTTCTTTCAGCACGGTGATGGCGGATTGGCAGACTTCGGGGCCGATACCATCGCCGTCGATCGTCACAATTTCATATTTGGCCATTTGCTGCTGTCTCCTCATTATTGACTGGGGGTATGGTGTGTCTTGATTGCAACACTTGCATGGAGGGTTGCTTACGTCAAGTGTACGCGCGGATTGCCGCGCCTTTTACCGGCGTGTGGAGCGCCGGATTTGCGGCGCGGCAAGCCAATATTGCGTGTATTGAGCTACATTGGCGCCCTTGTTTGCATAATCTCCTTAAAAAAAGGGAACCACGATCTTGGCTGAGACCACAAGTCACCACGCCGTTGATACGAGCACCGAGGGCGACTCCGCACCGACCGGGCTGCGTCGTACGCTGGCTGCCCGCCATCTGTCCATGATTGCCGTTGGCGGCTCTATCGGCACGGGCTTATTCGTCGCCTCTGGCAGCACGATTGCACAGGCGGGGCCGGGCGGGGCGCTGCTGGGCTATGTATTCATTGGCCTGATGGTGTATTTCCTGATGACCAGCCTGGGCGAATTGGCCGCTGCCATGCCGGTGTCGGGATCATTTGCCACGTATGGCGCGCGTTATGTCGAGCCGGGTTTTGGGTTCGCATTGGGTTGGAACTATTGGTACAACTGGGCGGTAACGGTAGCGGTGGATCTGGTTGCGGCACAGCTCGTGATGTCTTACTGGCTGCCTGATGTGCCGGGGATCTACTGGAGCGCGCTGTTTCTGGCCGTGATTTTCGGCTTGAACGCCTTGTCGGCACGAGGCTTTGGCGAGGCGGAGTTCTGGTTTGCCTTGATCAAGGTGATTGCCGTGATCGCCTTTATCGTGATGGGCGTGCTGATGCTGCTGGGCATCATCCGTGGTGGGGAAACGGGTGGTTGGCATAACTGGACCGTGGGAGACGCGCCGTTTGCCGGCGGGTTCGCGGCCTTGATCGGCGTTGCCATGGTGGTGGGATTTTCGTTTCAGGGTACGGAACTGATCGGCATTGCCGCCGGAGAGTCAAAGGACCCGGCGCGTAACCTGCCGCGCGCGGTGCGCAGCGTGTTCTGGCGCATTCTGCTTTTCTATGTGTTGGCGATCGGGGTGATTGGCCTCTTGATCCCGTATACCGATCCGCAACTGCTGCGTAACGATGTCACAGATATCAGTGTCAGCCCTTTTGCGTTGATTTTTGAACGGGCGGGTTTGCTGGCGGCCGCCTCGGTGATGAATGCGGTGGTGTTGACCTCGGTGCTGTCGGCGGGGAATTCGGGGATGTATGCGGCCACCCGCATGCTTTACGCCCTGGCGTGCGAGGGAAAGGCGCCCAGGGTCTTTAGCCGGGTGGCTTCGAACGGCGTGCCGGTCCTGGCGTTGCTGGCGACGGCGGCTGTGGCTGCGCTGTGCTTTTTGTCTTTTATCTTCAGCCCCAAGGCGGTGTACGTCTGGCTGTTGAACACGTCGGGTATGACGGGCTTTATTGCGTGGCTGGGGATCGCGATCAGCCATTATCGTTTTCGCCGAGGTTACGTTGCGCAAGGCGGCCGTTTGACGGATCTGCCTTACGTGTCGCCGTTCTTTCCTTTTGGGCCCATTTTCGCGTTTGTGGTGTGTCTCGTCATTACCCTGGGACAAAACTACAGGGCGTTTTTCGAGGACGATATTGACTGGATAAGCGTCGCGGCGACGTATGTCGGTATTCCTTTGTTCTTACTGATCTGGGCGGGTTATTGCCTGGCGCGCGGCTCACGGTTTGTGCGTTACGCGGACATGACGTTTCCGGTGCGCCGTGTCCGCTAGGGGACTCAGCACGCCACGTTTTTGACGATCTTCAGAAAGCCGATGTTTTGATGGGCATCGGTGAAATACTCCACACTCGCCATCGAGTCTGCATCGATGGTCGCGGTGAAATCCCGTATCTGCTGCTGGGTGCGATAGCGCAGCGACCAGTTCATGAACAGCTCCATGTAGCCGATGTCTGGTGTTTCTGGCAGAAAATTCGCCACCAGTAGCGCGCCACCCGGTTTCAGCCTTTCGAATAGATTGTGAGTCAAGCGCTGGCACAGCCGGTCGGATAGATAGTCATAGAGTCCGGCGGAATAAATCAGTTCGAAGTCCTGCAGGTGAACGTCTTTCAAAAGGTCCATGATCGTGCCGCATTGCGGCGCGACACGCGGAATGCCGGGTTTGGTGTGATAGCTCGTGGCAATTTCCAGGCTTTTGGCGTCCTGATCAAAGGCGACGAATGCTGCAATGCGCTCCAGCAACGCATGATCGACGAGTTCCAGTTCGCGCGCATGGCCACACGCCACAGACAGGATGCGGGCGCTCGGGGTTTGCGCTGCAATATGCGAGATGAGATCGGCAATGATGTGGCGCCGAGCTCGAACCGCGATGGGGGCGGGGCGGTCCAGGTTGGTCAGCAGGATGCGGCGTCCGATGGCGGTCGAGCGGTCGATGTCGGGCGTGCGTGCGGTGTGGCAATAAAGGTAATCGATCAGTTCTGCGTCACCGGGATAGCCGCGCGGCTGCCGGGCGGAATGCGCTGTGAAAGGGCATTGATACAGATATTCGGAAACGGGGTGCGATCGCGCGGTGTCCTGCAGCGCCGCCAGTTCGGCCTGGTCGGCGATGTGGCCGAGTACATAGCGGGCGTGCTCGATGAGTTCCGGAATGATTCTCGCAATGGCGTCGCCTCGGCGCGCGGCATGCGTGATGTGATCGAGTTTGTCGGTCAGAAGGGTATGTACGTCAACGCTATTTTTTAGTGCGGTTTGCGTATGCATGATGATTACCGGGCTTAACGACGCGGCGGGATATTCCGTCCGGCGCCATTTTCCAAGAGGCGCCCCGGGGCGGCATCATCGAAATTGAGGATGCGGAGCAGGCTCTGAAGATATAAGTAACAGGGCTATCATTTTTTAAATTATCCTGTTTCAATGATTAACATATGGCTGGGGATCACTGCTCGCGTGATCGAGCCTTATAGAGGATTCAACCATTCTTGCCCGGGGAGGTTCAAAGAATGTTTGAAGCAAATTTATCCGCGGCCATGTGTCTTTTTGCGGACGCGGTACTGGATGAGACGTTGTTTGAGCCTGCCCTGGCCCAACTCAGCCAAGCGATGGGAGGCCGACGCATGTTGCTGGTGTCGGTGACAGAGCGCTTGACGTCGACGCCCGAAGTCGAGACCTACACCGGCCGCGGCTCGCCGTTGAATCGCTTTCTCGAGGATTACGAGGGCTACTACCATCAGTTTGATCCGATCAAGCGCCGTTGGCCTATGGTGTCGGCAGGGCAATGGATGATGGAGATGCAGGCCGAGGAGCCCAGCCGTTGGTCCCGGGGCCTGTTCTACCAGGATTGTGCAAAAGAGCACGGGATCATTGGATGGGGAGCCCTGAAAATCTGTGAAGCGTCGCCACAAAGCGACGGCCGGCATTGGGCGTTGTCATTGCTGCAGGATCAAGGGCAGCAGGCTTTTGATCCTGCGCATTTACTGAGTCTGGCGCAACAACTACCCAGTTTGCGGCGCACGCTGGTGTTGCGGCGACGGTTTGCTGATCTGCGGGAGGCCGCTATGGTGGGCCTGCAGGCTTTGCATTGCTTCAGGTCTCCCATGTGGATCTTGAATGGTGTGGGACGTCTGATATTTGCCAATCAGGCAGCAGAACAGCATATGCGGGCAGGCCGTCTCCTGAGGGCAGCCTACGGCGAGTTGACGCCGGTCAATGTTCAGTCGCAGTCTGCGTGGAAGGACTTCATCGCCGCGGCTAAGCAACCAGGTCTGCAGCATGCGAGCGCTATCCGATTGGTGTCGACGGATGGCAATACCGTGCTGATCCGGCGGCTGCCCGTCCATTGCACGGAGAATCATGGCTTGGGCCGTCTGGCTCAACATCAATTGCTGTTTTTATGCAATGCGCGCGAGTATGGCTCGGCCGCCGAGGCCGAGCGGCTGCAGCAGGAGGTATATCACTTCACGGCCGCAGAAATCCGCATTGGCCGGTATTTGCTGGAAGACATGACGGTGGCTGAGATTGCGGATAATGCTGGCACAAAAGTCAGCACCGTGAGAACACAGGTCCAGGCCATGTTGCAAAAAACCGGCTTGCGGCGCCAGGCGGAATTGGTGCGATTGTTGTCGGCGATTTACGTGGTCGAGCCGGTCGTGACGTGAACGCTCCAGGTCGGTTCAAGAGCCCGTTTTAGATAAGCAGCTCGCATCTTTCTCCGACAGCTTATTGGCTTTCAGCCACGCCTGCGTTTCCTCATCGCCGGCTTTTTTCAGGGTCTGCATGATGGAGCCGGAGGGGGCGGTGTTCAGTGTCATTTTGTTTTCTCGCATGCGGCCGTAGTTTTGCTCGATGCGCTGTTCGACACCCGCCCAGGATGCGGCGGCGACTTTTTCTGCTGCCTGGGTCAGGATCGCCTGTTGATCCGGACTGAGCTGATTCCAAGTATTTTGATTGATGATGGTGTAGCTCAGCGGGATGGAATAGCTCACCGCTGTGAAGTTGGGCAGGTGATCCCAGAGCTTGCGGCCCGCGCCGCCATCGCCGGAGGTGAGCACTGCATTGACCTCGCCAGCGGCCAGTTTTTCGGCGAGGGCGGAGTAGGGCAGTTCCACGCTTTGTGCGCCGAGCCGTTCGAATACCGCTTTGCTGGTGGCGTCGTAGGTCCTGATTTTCAAGGCCTTGACGTCTGTGTCGTCGGTCAGGGGGGCTACGGACCAGATGCCTGATGGCGGCCACGGCGTCACATAGAGCAGGTGCGCGCCGAGTGCCTTTACGCGTTCTTGCAGGGCGGGTTCGGCGCAGGTGTATAGCGCATGAGCCTGCTTGAAGTCCTTGGCCGCAAATGGCAGGGACGAGAGCAGGAACAATGAATCCTTGTTGCCCAGGATGCCGCCAAATAACGTGCCCATTTGGGTTTTGCCTGTGCTGATGGCGTCGACCTGCCCCACACCCTTGTACGGATTCTGCTTTTCTTGCAGCGTTTCGATCTGGATTTTGCCTTGCGACTGTTCATTGACCGTTTGCGCAAACTGAAGGTCGGCAGCGGCCGTGATGGAGGTTGCCGGATATTCGTTGATCAATTGCAGCGTGGTCTGAGCCCAGGCGCAGGGGGCCAAGACCGCTGTACTGAGGGTGACGCTCACGAGCATGTGGGAGTGGTTGCGTTTCATCGGTTGCCTCGGGGCCTGGAAAAAAGGATACAGCCGTAAGGCTGTGGGACCAGTCTGATTCGGGTTGCGCGTTGGCCGTATTCCAGTTTGCTGGTCCGAAGCGGATAGGATGTGAAGCTTTGCTTGTAGCATCGGACGCCCCTGGTGAGTAGGTATGGAAACTCCCAGGTCAGGCATCCGGTTTGTTCGCAACGAAAATACAACTTATTTTCATTCATATAAAATCACCGCTGTCCGCAACGCCTTTCTACGGCTTCCGATGTTCCCGTTTTTTTTCTTGGCCACACCGCGTCGTCGGCGTTTGGCGCTGCTGTTGGCATTATTTTTGATCGTGGCAGGTACCGCGGCGTGGTTTCTCCGACCGCCTGGCGCGCCGCCGGACGACGCGTTCGCCAGTTACGTACGCGAGCCTGTTCCGGTCAGTCTGGCGGCAGCAGAGATGGGCGTGCTGCATAGGGATCTGCACGCGGTGGGGACGGTGACGCCGCTCTTGCGGATCGCCATTCGCAGTCAGGTCGATGGCGAACTTACCCAGGTGCATTTCCAGGAAGGGCAACAGGTTGCACGCGGGCAGTTGTTGGCTGAAATCGATGAGCGCTCCTATCGCGTGCGGCTGGCCTCGGCCGAGGGGCGGGTGCAGAACATTCGTGCGCAATGGGAAAATGCCGCCGCGGATTTGCGCCGCTATCAGCAATTGGCAAAACAGGATTCGATTGCCGAGCAGCGACTGGATACGGCGCGCGCGCAGGAACAGCACTATGCCGCACAGCTCAGCCATGCCCAGGCGCAGGTCGATGAGGCGCGCCTGCAGCTGTCGCATACGCGCATTGTCGCGCCGGTGACCGGGCGTATCGGACTGCGCGGCATTGACGCGGGTAACTACATTCGCGCGGATAGTACGCAGTCGTTGGCGACACTGGTGCAGACAGCGCCGACATCGGTGCTGTTTACGATCCCCGAGACGCGGCTGTCCGCCCTGCGAGAGGCGTTGGCTGCGGCCGATGGCGCTGGACTGCAGGTGCAGGCCTGGGATGCCGACAATCAGCGGGTACTGGCTCAGGGCACGTTACAGGTGCTGGATAATCGTATCGACAGTCGCAGCGGTACGTTGCAACTGCGCGCCCATTTTGACAATCAGACAGAGGTGTTATTCCCGAATCAGTTCGTGAATGTCCGGCTGGCGTTGACGCGAACCGCCGAGGTATTGACGATTCCGTCTGCTGCGGTACAGCAGGGCGAGGACGGGGCCTATGTTTATGTGGTGGGCGACGATAAGCGTGCGGCGCGGCGTTTGCTGACCGTAGGCGCGGCCAGCGCGGGGCGCGTGTCAGTGCAAGCTGGGTTACAGCCAGCCGAGCGGGTCGTGCTGGAGGGCATTGATCGACTGGAAGACGGCCGCGATGTGCTGGTTGTCGAGCAGCAGAGTTAAGGAACGCCGATGAGCCTATCCCGTCCTTTTATTTTGCGGCCCGTCGCCACGACATTTTTGATGATTGCCTTGCTGTTGTCAGGCATTCTGGCTTGGCGCCTGCTGCCGGTGGCAGCATTGCCGCAGGTGGATTACCCGGTCATTCAGATCAGTACGCAGTATCCCGGCGCGAGTCCCAGCGTGACCGCCAGAGCCATTACGGCGCCGCTGGAACGCCGTTTTGGGCAGATCCCGGGATTGAATCAGATGTCTTCGTCCAGTGGCAGCGGCGTGTCGGTGATCACGCTGCAGTTTTCGCTGGACATTCCCTTGGGTGTGGCAGAGCAAGAGGTACAGGCGGCAATCAGCGCCAGCAGTGCATTGCTGCCGGATGATTTACCTGCCCCGCCTATTTATCGCAAGGTCAATCCGGCCGATGTACCTATCCTGACATTGGCGGTGACCTCCGATACCTTGCCTCTGCCGCAAGTCTATGATCTGGTCGATACCCGGATGACGCAACGGCTGGCGCAATTGTCTGGCGTAGGGATGGTCAGTCTGGCGGGCGGGCAGCGTCCTGCCGTACGCGTGCAAATCAACCCTATGGCCTTGACGGCCTATGGATTGCAGTTGGCGGATGTGCGTGATGCCATCCGCGCGACGAATTCGAATCTGCCCAAGGGCAGCTTTGATGGCCCGGTGCGCTCGGTGATCATGGACGTGAATGACCAGCTGCGCAGCGTACAGGAGTATCGCGATTTGATTGTGGCCTGGCGCGGTGATGCGCCCGTGCGGCTGGGGCAAGTGGCGAGCGTGCAGGATGGGGCGGAAGATCGTTTTCTGGCAGCCTGGGTGGATGAGCGTCCTGCGGTGCTCGTGAACATTCAACGTCAACCCGGCGCCAATGTGATCGCCGTGGCGGATCGGGTCAAGGCCTTGTTGCCGCAGTTGACGGCCAGCATGCCGGCATCGGTGGATATCGCTGTGCTGACAGATCGTACGGAGAGTATCCGGGCATCGGTGCGCGGGGTGCAGTGGGAACTGGTGTTCGCGGTAGCGCTGGTCGTGTTGGTGACGTTCCTGTTTTTGCGCAATCTGCCGGCGACGCTGATTCCGAGCCTGGCGGTGCCTTTGTCGTTGATCGGCACGTTCGGTGTCATGTACATGGCAGGCTTTTCGACCAATAACCTGACCCTGATGGCCTTGACGATCGGGGCCGGCTTTGTGGTGGACGATGCCATCGTCATGCTCGAGAACATCGCCCGTTATCGCGAACAGGGACATAGCCGGATGCAGGCGGCACTGAAGGGGGCAGGCCAGATTGGTTTTACCCTGGTGTCGCTGACGGTATCGTTGATCGCAGTGCTGATTCCCCTGCTGTTCATGGAGGATGTGGTGGGGCGGTTGTTCCGCGAGTTCGCGGTGACGTTGGCGGTGGCGATATTGATTTCGCTGGTGGTGTCGCTGACGTTGACGCCCATGATGTGTGCACGCCTGTTGCCGGATCTCGAGTCGCACGATACGTTGGCGGCCGGACGCCGCGGCTTGATGGATCGCATTGTCGATCGGTACGCGGCTTTGTTGGACGTGACGCTGCGGCACCAACGTACGACGTTGATCATCATGTTGGGAACCGTCTTGTTGACAGGGCTGTTGTATTGGTCGGTACCCAAGGGATTTTTCCCGGTGCAGGACAGTGGTGTCCTGCAAGGGGTGACGCAGACCGCCGAGGATGCCTCGTTCGATACGGTGGCGCAACGTCAGCAAGCTGTGGTGCGAGCGCTGTTGGACGATCCCGCCGTGCAGAGTCTGTCGTCATTCATCGGTATCGATGGTGTCAACACCACGCTCAATAGCGGTCGGCTGCTGATCAATTTGACGCCTCGCTCGGACCGTGACGGGTCGGTAGATGCCATCATGGCGCGTTTGGCCGATCGTGCCAGCAAGGTGGATGGAATCGAATTGTTCCTGCAGCCGGTGCAGGAGTTCAATGTCGAGGACCGGGTCAGCCGTAGTCAGTATCAGTTCACACTGACTTCGCCCGATGCAAAACTGCTGCAGTATTGGGCCAATGAGCTCGCGCAGTATCTCGGGCATCAGCCCGCGTTGGCGGATGTGGCCGCGGATTTGCATAGCGGCGGCCGGCAGGCTTATTTATCGGTGTCGCGAGATATTGCTGCGCGATTGGGTGTCAGCATGGACGATATCGTGCAGACGCTCTATAGCGCTTTTGGGCAACGTCAGGTCGCTACGCTGTTTACGCAGTCCAATCAATATCGCGTTGTGCTGGAGGTCGATCCACAGCATGCGTCGGACCCTGCTGCGCTGGATCGTATTTATGTGCATTCGGCCGATGGCGCTGCGGTGCCGTTGGCTGCGTTGGCCACGCTCAGCGAGCGGGCGGTTCCGTTGGCGATTAACCACGTGGGCCAGTTTCCGGCGGTCAACGTGTCGTTCAATGTGCCGCCGGGCAGCTCGCTGAGTGAAGCGACACAGGTAATACAAGGTGCACGCGCCGCGATCGGTATGCCGGTGAGTGTGGAGTTGCGCTTGCAGGGCGCGGCGGCAGCCTTTCAGGCGTCGTTGGCCAATACGTTGTGGCTGATGCTGGCGTCGGTCATCGCGATGTATCTGGTGCTGGGGATGTTGTATGAAAGCGCGATCCACCCCATTACGATCCTGTCCACGCTACCCTCGGCGACGGTGGGAGCGTTGCTGGCGCTGTTGCTGACGGGGCGGCCGCTGGACCTGATTGCGGTGATCGGCATCATTCTGTTGATCGGGCTAGTGAAGAAAAACGGCATCATGATGGTCGACTTTGCGCTGGAGGCCGAACGAGTGCGAGGCCTGGATCCTCGGGCTGCGATTCGTGAGGCGGCCTTGCTGCGATTGCGGCCGATCTTGATGACGACGTTGGCGGCGTTGTTTGGCGCGATTCCGTTGATGCTGGCCAGTGGTTCGGGCGCGGAGCTGCGTCAGCCGTTGGGGTGGGTCATGGTGGGCGGGCTGTTGGTCAGTCAGGTGTTGACGCTGTTCACGACGCCGGCGGTATATCTGTTCTTTCATCGGCTGGGCGCACGAGGTTCTGTGCCCACAACGCAGCCGGTGTCTGGCTCGGATGCCTCCTGATGTTGCGCGCTTTTGTCCAACGGCCGATCGCGTGTTTGTTTCTTGCCGTAGCGCTGATGCTGATCGGTGCGGTGGCTTGGCACCTGTTGCCGGTTGCGCCGTTGCCGCAAGTGGATTTTCCGATGATCGAGGTGCGTGCATCGTTGCCCGGCGCCAGCCCGGAAAGCATGGCGAGCACAGTCGCAGCGCCATTGGAGCGGGCGCTGGGCAGCATTGCCGGCGTGACTGAAATGACCTCGTCGAGTAATCAAGGGGCGACGGAGGTACAGCTGAGCTTTGAACTGGACAGGGATATCAACGAAGCCGCCCGAGACGTTCAGGCTGCCATCAATATGGCGCGCGGCGAGTTGCCGGCCGGTATGCCGGAGGACCCGTCGTACTACAAGGTGAATCCGTCGCAGGCGCCCATCATGGCGATTGCGTTGAGCTCGGCAACACGGCCGCCAGGTGCGTTGTACGATCTGGCCTCGACGGTATTGGCGCAGAAGATCTCGCAGATCGAGGGGGTGGCAGAAGTCTCGTTAGGAGGCAGCTCGTTGCCTGCGGTGCGGGTGCAGATGAATCCACACGCACTGGCGCACTACGGTGTAGCGCTGGACGATGTGCGCGAGACCATCGTCCAGGCCGCGCCGATGGCACCCTTGGGATATCTGGAATCGGCATCGGGCCGATGGGAAGTCGGCACCCAGGCTCAGCCTCGCACGGCGCGCGAATATGAGCAGCTGACGGTGCGGCAGCAAGATGGCGCGCTGACGAAATTAGGCCATGTGGCGCGCGTCAGTGATTCGGTAGAGGACCGCTATAGCACGGGTTTTCATAATGAGGACCCTGCGGTTGTGATGATGATCAACCGGCAGTCGGGTTCGAACATTATCGAAACCATCCAGGAGATTCACCAGGCCTTGCCTGGGTTGCGGGCATTGCTGCCTGCCGATGTGAATCTGACGGTCGTGCTGGACCGTTCACCAGGCATCCATGCGACATTGCGCGAAGCACACATCACGCTGGGGATCGCGGCCATTCTGGTCATCTTGGTCGTGTGGCTGTTTTTGGGCAATGCGCGGGCTGCGGCCATTCCGAGTGTGGCGATTCCGGTGTCATTGATTGCCACGTTTGCGGTGATGTATGCCTTTGGATTTTCACTGAATAATCTATCGCTGATGGCGTTGATCGTGGCGGCGGGATTGGTTGTCGACGATGCCATTGTGGTGCTGGAGAACATCTCGCGTCATCTTGAACGAGGCTTGTCGCCATTGCGTGCTGCGGTTCGTGGGGTGAGCGAGGTTGGCTTCACATTGGTGGCGATGACAATGGCGTTGGCCGTGGTGTTTGTTTCCATGCTGTTCATGGGGGGATTGGTCGAACGTTTGTTCAGGGAGTTTTCTATCACCCTGGTAGCCGCCATGGTGATCTCGCTGGTGATTTCGTTGACCATCATTCCCAGTTTGTGCGCACGATGGTTACCCGCCGTAAAGGCCAGCGAACCGCCGTCTGCGACCTGGTTGAATCGCGTCTTTGCCCGCTTGCAGCGGGGCTATGGGAACACCCTGACCGGCGTGCTGCGGCACGCGTGGTTGACGCTGGCGTTGCTGGGCGTGGTGATTGGGTTGAACGTATATTTGTATGTGCAGGCACCCAAGGGCTTTTTGCCTACGCAGGATACCGGGCAGGTCATCGGCTTCGTGCGCGGCGATGATGGTTTCTCATTCCAGATCATGCAGCCCAAGATCGATGCCTATCGCCGTTTGGTCGTGGCAGACCCTGCCGTGCAGGATGTGATTGGCTATAACGGCGGCAGCCTGGGGATCAGTAATTCATTCTTTTTGATTCGGCTCAAGCCGTTGTCAGAGCGTGGTGAGTCGGCGGACGCGGTGATCAATCGACTGCGGAAAAATTCCCCGTCTGTGCCTGGCGGCATGTTCTTCATGGCGGTTGACCAGGATTTGCGCATGCCGGGCGGATTCGGCACGTCTGGCGATCACGAGTTGAAGGTTCTCACCAGCGACGTGCCGCTGCTGCGGCAGTGGTCGCGGAAAATTGCCCAGGCGCTGCAGGATGTGCCTGAGTTGCGTGATGTGGATGCGGTGGGTGACGAGGCCACGCAACAAGTGACCGTGCTGATCGATCGTACCGCGGCGCGACGATTGGGCGTTGATGTGAGTACCGTGGCGTCGGTGCTGGGTAATTCGTTCAGTCAACGTCAGGTGGCGACGCTGTACGATCCTTTGAATCAATATCGCGTGGTGTTGGAGTTGGATCCTCGCTATACCGAGGATCCAGGCGTCCTGGAAGAAGTCCAGGTGATCACAGACGATGGTCGTCGCGTGCCCTTGAGTGCGTTTGCAACGTATGAGTATGACTTCGTGAACGACCGGATATTTCACGATGGCCTCTTTGCTGCGACGGGCATCGGGTTTTCCTTGGCTGAAGGGGTGTCGTTGGATCAGGGATTGGCGGCGATTGACGAGGCGATGGCCAACCTGATGCTGCCGTCCGAGATTCAGACGCGCTTGGGCAGCAGCGCCGAAGATTTTCGGCAGATCCTGCGAGATCAGCCCTGGTTGGTATTGGGGGTGCTGGTGACCATCTATCTGGTGCTGGGGGTGTTGTATGAAAGTCCGCTGCATCCCTTGACGATTTTGTCGACCTTGCCCTCGGCAGGGATCGGTGCGTTGCTGGCGCTGCGGTTGGCGGGAATGGAATTTACGTTGATTGCATTGCTGGGATTGTTCTTGTTGATCGGGGTGGTGATGAAAAACGCCATTCTGATGATCGATTTTGCGCTGGCCTTGGAACGGCGCGAGCGGCTGTCGTCGGCCGAGGCGATTCACCGCGCTGCCATGTTGCGGTTAAGGCCGATTGTGATGACGAATCTGGCGGGCCTGCTGGGGGCATTGCCGCTGGTGCTGGGTCTGGGCGAGGGGGCGGAGTTGCGCCAGCCGTTAGGGGTGGCGATTGTCGGGGGGCTGGTGGTGAGCCAGTTTTTGACCTTGTATACGACACCGGTGGTCTACCTGTTGCTGGACCGTTTGCGTCGCCGCCCGCGTGCGGTTCAGACTTCGTCGCCATGAAACAGGCTCTGCCCATGGGTGTGCAGCAGGTTGATGAGTTTTTCGGCTGCAGGCGACAGGCTGACGTCTTTGAGATAGGTCAAGCCAAAATTACGAACCAGCGTGGTGGCCGGCAAGGGGATCTCGCGTAGCTGTCCTTGGCTGGCGCTGATAGTGCGGCGTGATACGAAGCTCAGCAGATGCGTGTGTGCGATGACGCGGGGAATCAGGGGAATCGAGTTGGTTTCGATCTGCGCGTAGGGGCGGGCGAGGCCTTGGGATTCGAATGCCTGGTCGAGCCAGATCCGGCTGGCGACAGATACATTGGGCAGCGCCCAGCGGTAACGGGTCAGTGATTCCAGTGTCAGGCGTTTTCTGCTGCGAAAAATGGGGTGCTGCACGCCGGCTGCCGCGACCACGACATCTTTGAGCAGGGTGTCACAGACGAACTCGGGTTCTCGATCGGGCACGAATCCCAGCACCACGTCCAGGTTGCCGTCGCGTAGTTCAACGCGCGATTCGTAATTCATGCGGATCAGCAATTGCAACTGAACATCGGGGGCTTCTTTCAGAAGCAGTTGTGAGATCGTCGGTAGCAGATATTCGGCGCCTAGAGGGCCGCTGCCTAAGCGCACCAGACCTGCTGTGCCGCGACCGAGCGCTGCGACTTCGTTACGGACGGCATCGGCTGTGCCCAGCAGCGGTGTGGCACGCGCCAGCAGCGCGGCGCCTGCGACGCTGAGCCGTTGGCCGCGCCCTTCGCGTTCAAAGAGCTTGGCGCCTAACGAGGCCTCCAGTCGGTCGATGGCCTTGGTGAGGGCGGGTTGTGAGCGGTGCACGATGTCCGCAGCCCGCCGGGTGTTGCCGGCATGAGCGATAGCCACGAAATATTTCAGGTCGCGCAGGTCCATGGTGATTACCTGTAAAAGAGGTCAAACCTTCAAATCAAGTCAGCGGGGCCTCGGGAGTATGGCCGGAAATTGATAGCTAAATAGATTCAATTGATGAAAATTTTAAAGTAGACGGAATCAATTGGGCAGCCCAAAATGCCGAAAACTCAAGGAGACGGTTTCGTGACCTCGGCGCAACGCCCTATTGCCCCCACGGGCAGGCCCATCACCATTTTTGTAACGGCGCCCAAGCTGGCTCAGGCCGGCGTCGACGTCCTGCAAGCAGCTGGCGCCCGTGTCATTTATCTGCCGGTGGCGGATGACGTGCAAGCCGTACGCCACATCATGGCGACGGAGCCGGTGGATGCCGTGATTTCGCGGACCGTGGCGCTGGATGCCGAGGCGATTGCCTCATGCCCAACGTTGAAGGTGGTTTCCAAACATGGCGTCGGGGTCAGCAACATCGACGTGGCGGCCTGCACCGAGCGGGGCATTCCCGTGTATGTGACGCCAGGAGCGAACGCGCAATCCGTGGCGGAAATGACCTTGGGCTTGATGTTTGCCGCCGCGCGCCGCATTCACTGGATGGATGGTGAGTTGCGAGAGGGGCGCTGGTCCCGGGCACAGGACGGCCTGGAGCTACACGGACGCACGTTGGGATTGGTGGGTTTTGGCCAGGTGGGCCAGCGCGTGGCTGCCGCATGTCTGGCGATCGGTATGCGTGTGTACGCCTACGATCCCGCGTTGCAGGGGCAGCCGTCGCCGTTGCCGGGTGTGACCTTGTGGAGCGATATGGACGATATGCTGCCGCATTGCAATGTGGTCAGTCTGCATGTTCCCTTGAATGCACGTACGCGCAATTTTTTCAATGCTGCGCGTTTGGCGCGCTTGCCGAAACAATCGGTGTTGATCAACACCGCGCGGGGTGAAGTGGTCGACGAGGAAGCGCTGATTCAGGCGCTGCAGGACGGCCAGTTATATGCGGCTGGGCTGGACACAATGGCGGTCGAGCCATTGCCTGCCGGCAGTCCGCTGGCAACGTTGCCAAATGTGGTGCTGACTCCGCATGTCGGCGGGTCCACGCCCGCCGCTCTGGCCGCGATGGCCACTGGCGCTGCGCGCAATGTGCTGGGCTGGTTGGCGGGCCAGCCAGCGGATGCCTCGGCCTGCGTGAATGCGCAGGTGCTCAAGGCCACGCCAGCTGTATCGGCGTAGTGCGCCACGACGTTGTACTTCTTTTTTACTAGGATATTTCATGAGCACGAACACCAAGATTTCCTGGCCTGCCGGCTATCGCATCAACCCGCGCGACGCGGGTCCTTCGGCTGAGGTTGTCAGCGGTTTTCAGGGCCTGCCTGCAGCTGCGATCGGCGACGCGATGAGCCGTAACGTCGGGACGGTGGGTTTGCGTCAATATCATGCACGTCTGGACACGACGATGTGCGGCCCGGCGTTTACCGTGCGCGTACGGCCGGGCGACAACTTGATGATTCACAAGGCACTGATGATGGTGCAGCCGGGTGACGTACTGGTGATTGACGGCGGCGGCGATGTGACGCAAGCTTTGGTCGGCGGGCTGATGCGTACGACTTGCGTGGCCAAGGGCGTTGCGGGCTTGGTGATTGATGGCGCGGTACGTGATCTGACCGAGTGGGCCGAGGACGGCATGCCGATTTTTGCGAAAGGCCATACGCATCGTGGCCCGAGCAAGGATGGTCCAGGCGAGATCAACGTGCCCATCAGCTGCGCGGGGTTGGCAGTATTGCCAGGCGACCTGATTGTGGGCGATGCTGATGGCGTGATCGCTGTCCCGAAAGATCAAGCCGAAGACATACTGGCACGCACGCGCGCCCACCTGGAAAAAGAAGCGCGCATCCGGGAAAGCAATCGTACGGGCTCGGCGGATCCCGAGCGGTTTGATGCAGTGCTGCGTGCGAAAGGCCTGCCGGTTTGATGGCTGGCTTGTGACGACAGATCCGTGATGAGCCGAGCTTAGGCGAGCGTATCGCGCCAGTATTCGAGGGTGCGCACGGGTTTGCTTTTAAAAGAAAATGATACGGAGACTTTGATGAATCGACGCGATTTTCTGCAGCTTGCGGCAGCCGGCGCAGCAGGAGCCACGATGCCTTGGGCAGCTCAGGCCCAGTCCAATAATTGGCCCACGACTGTAATCAGGCTGATCGTGCCTTTCCCGCCGGGAGGCGGCACGGATACGGTGTCCCGTTTGGTGGCAGAGAAACTCACGCTATCGAAAAAGTGGCAACTGATCGTAGACAATCGTCCAGGCGCAGCGGGCAATATCGGATTGGACCAAACTGCCAAGTCGAAGCCCGACGGCTATACCTTGGCGATGGCGCAGACGTCGAACATGGCTATCAATCCGGCCTTGTATCCCAAGATGCTGTTCGATCCTCTGAAGGACCTGGAACCGATTGTCCAGGTGTGCGCACAACCAGTGATCCTGGTGGTGCGTAAGGAGTCACCCTTCAAGACTCTGGCAGACTTTATTGCGGCAGCCAAAAAAGAGCCGGGCAAGTACACCATGGCGCAAGCCGGCATGGGTACGGTAGGCCATCTGGCGGGGGAAATGCTGACGCGCGAAGCAGGCATCGACGTGATGCAAGTGCCTTACAAGGGCGCGGGACCGGGAATGAATGATTTGATGGGCGGCCAGGTCGATACCTATTTTGGCAGTGCGGCATCGGTCATGTCGCAGCTGGAGGCGGGCGCCGTTCGAGGGTTGGCGACAACATCTGCCAAGCGCCTGGTGGCCTTGCCGGATCTGCCGACGGTAGCAGAGCAGGGCTATAAAGATTTTGAGGCGACGACATGGTTGGGACTAGTCGGGCCGGACGAATTACCGGATGATATCGTCAAGCAAGTCAACGCTGCCGTTGTCGAAATCATGTCGAGCAAAGAAGTGCAGAAGCGTCTGGAAGCCGACGGCAACGAGCCGAACGCTGGAACGCCCGAGGCATTTGCTACGCTCATTCGTAATGAGCACGATAAATGGGGCAAGTTGATTCGCGAGGCCAACATAAAAATTAGCTAGCGAGTATGCACCAGGAGCCCACCTTCTCTATGCGTACGTGCGTGCGCATGGGGACGGTGGGTTTTGCTGTTTTCACCTTATTGAGGGGACATGGAATGAAAGTATCGATTTCTGAATTGGCTGCCAAGCGCGTCGCACGGCTGAGTGCTGTGGGGCTGGCGGCGGCGGCGTGGATGATGCCTGCGGCGCATGCGGCCGATGCGGTGTACCCGAACAAACCCATCACGCTGATCGTGGGGTCTTCGCCAGGTGGATCGAACGATGTGTTTGCGCGTGCCATCGCCAAGCATATGGGCGATGCGCTGAAACAAACCGTCGTGGTAGAGAACCGGCCCTCGGGCGGTGGTGTGCTGGCGAACTCGCTGGTCGCAAAGGCTGCGCCGGACGGCTATACGCTGGGTATGGTGTCTTCTACGTTCACTACGGGTGCTGCGATCCGCACCAATCTCGGCTATGACGCGGTAAAGAGCTTTACGCCGGTGGCGATGATTGCCCAAGGCCCGCTGCTGATTACCATCAACAAGGATCAGCCTTTCAAGACCATTCAGGAACTCGTGGCTTATGCTCGTGAGAACCCGGGTAAATTGAACTACGGCACGTCGGGCATAGGCAGTATCAACCAGTTTTCGACGGAGCTGTTTGCCCAGTCCGCGAATATCAAGATGACGCACGTCCCCTACAAGGGCATGGGTCCTGCTACGAATGATCTGATCGGTGGACAGATCAATGTGCTGGTGGCGAGCGCGCCGTCGATCCTGGGGCAGGTGCAAAGCGGCAATGTGCGCGCTTTGGCCGTGACTACTGCGCAGCGTTCACCGGTTGCGCCGGATCTGCCGTCCTTGGAAGAGGCAGGCTACAAAGGCAGCGCGACGGATTTGTGGTGGGGAATTCTGGCACCGGCCAATGTGCCTGCTGACGTGACTGAACGCTTGAACAACGTCATCAACGAAGCGCTCAAGAGCGACGATATGAAGGCGTTCCTGCTCAAAGAAGGCGCCGAGGCTGCGCCGATGAGCTCTGCCGCGTTTGGCAAGGTGATTGCTGAAGAACTGGCCAATTGGAAAGTGGTGGCCGAGAAATCGGGCATTCAGCCGGAGTAATCCCAGACCAGGCGCGTTGGCTATCTTGCTATGCGCGCCTGCGCTTTGCGGCGGTGGGTTCGGTCGCCAGAATATCGGTGATCTGCCCAATATTGCTCAGCGTGCTTTGCAGATGTTCGCGCAAGGCCTGCGATGCGTCTGCGTTGCGGCCTTGCTCCAGTAATTCCAGGATGTGCAGGTGCTGTTCGCAATGCTGTTTGTAGCGTTTGCGATCGCGCATCGAGCGATAGGACAGCAGACGGCGTACACGATTGACGCGGCGTACGGTGTCGATAAAGAATGGGTTGCCCGAGGCCTCTACCAGCGATTCGTGAAAGCGCACGCCACGGTCATGGAGTTGATCTGCGGTGTCGGTTTCGATGCCACCTGCCAACAGGTGCAGTTCGGCCTCGCGGCAGCGTGCCAGGATGGTGGGGTCCAGGCGATAGCCGGGTTCTAGCAGGGCGGCCGGCTCCAGCGCTAGCCGCAGGCGATAGGACTGCAGCAACGCGTCGGGCGTGCGCATCATGCCGGAGAATTCCCATCCATAACCAGGACGGCGTTCGGCCCAGCCTTCGTTGGCAATGCGTCCGAGTACGGCGTTCAATTGCGCCGGCGTCAGCTGATATCGTGCGCGCATTTGCGTTTCGGTGACGGCCGCCGCCAGCTCACCGCGCAGCAGATCGTCGGCGATGCGAAAGTAGATGTCAGTGAGGACGTCGTGTTCTTGCAGCCCCAACTCTGCTGCCAACTCGTCGGCGCGCGCGGGGACGGCTTGTGCGACGAAGTAACCGCGATTGCGTTGCCGGCTCAATACCCCTTTTTCGTGCAGTTGTTGCAACGCTTCGTTGATCGGCGAGCGCGACACCCGCAGCCGATCGGCCAGCATTTGCGCGGGCAAATGGGCACCGACGGCCAGACCATCCATATGGATGAGTTCAACGATCTGCGTGGCAAGGGATTTTTGCGGAGTCATGCCCAGGACTGTAGCGCAGAATCAGTCCGCCTCCACGTCCGAGACGGGGTGTGCCGCCAGGGTGTCGCGCAAGATGGCGGGGATGACGCCGCCGACAGCAAGCAGGTCAACTTCCAGTTGAGTTTCTACGGCGGCGCGCGCTGTGAAAGCCGTGATGGAACCGTCTTGGCGGTGGATGCGCACCGGAATGTCGCAGCGCGGCGTAATGGCGTTCGCGGGCGCGTCGATCTCGATACGGTCGCCGGATTGAATCTGCAGGGCGTCGGGGCCATGAGTTGCCGACAGGCGCAGCGGCAATATACCCATGCCTATCAGATTGGAACGGTGAATGCGTTCGAAGCTCAACGCCAGGACGGCGCGGATGCCGAGCAGCCGCTGCCCCTTGGCCGCCCAGTCGCGGGAAGAGCCGGTGCCGTAGCGTTCGCCTGCAATCAGGACGAGCGAGTCGCCCGCATCACGGTAGCGCTGTGCGGCCTCCCAGAGCGGTAAAACGTCGCCTGTCGGAGCGTGCCGCGTGTACGCCACGGGCGCCTCTGGACATAGCAAGTTGACGAGTGTCTTGCTGTGAAATGCCGCGCGCAGCATGACTTCCCAGTTGCCGCGGCGTGAAGCGAAAACATTCAAGTCGTTGCGATCATCACCGCGTTCGACCAGAAAATCTGCGACCAGGCTGTCGGGAGGAATGGCGCTGGCCGGCGAGATATGGTCGGTAGTGATGTCATCGCCCACGACCAGGAGCGGATGGGCTGTGTAGTGTCCCAATTGACTGCCTGCGTCCGCGGCGGCAAAGGGCGGCCGGCGCAGAATCGTCGAGGCGGGGTCCCAGGGAAACTGAGGCGATGACGGCGCATCGAGTTGTTGCCACAACGGATTGCGCTGCGCGATCTGAAAATCGCGCCGGAAATCCGCTGCGTCCAGCCCGGCCTGAAGACAAGCCTGAATCTCTGCGTGGGTGGGCCATAGGTCCTGCAGATAGATGGGCTGATCGTCTTCAGTCTGTCCCAAGGGATCGTTGCCCAGGTCCCGCTCGGCGTCACCCGCCAAGGCATAGGCAACGACGAGCGGCGGCGACATGAGAAAACCCAGATCCAGATCAGGGTGAATGCGGCCCGGGAAATTGCGATTGCCGGACAGCATGGCGACGGGATGGATGTTGTCCACTTTGGTTGATCGCGTAATGACTTCAGGCAAGGGGCCAGAGTTGCCGATGCAGGTGGTGCAGCCATAGCCCACGATATCAAAGCCCACGGCTGACAGATCGTCGATCAAGCCCGCGCGCTGCAGATAGCTGGCCGCGGCGGGAGAGCCGGGCCCTAAAGACGTTTTGACCCAATGAGGAACTTTGAGGCCATGGGCGCGCGCCTTGCGGGCGACGATACCGGCAGCCATGAGCAGGCCGGGATCGGTGGTGTTGGTGCAACTGGTGATGGCTGCGATGGCGACGGGATAACGCGGCAGATCCGTGTGGGAATCCGCCGGCTGAAATGCCAGTGCATCGAGCGTGGCCGGTACATCGCGATAGTGCAACAGGTCCTGCGGGCGCCGCGGACCGGCGACGTGCATGCCGACCTGCTCCAGTGCAATGTGCAGGGTGCGCGTATAACGGGGGCGGGCACAGGGATCGAACCACAACCCTGTGCGTTGCACGTAGTGGCGTACTCGTTCGACGGCAGCCTCGGATCGGCCGGTCTGGCGCAGATAGGCCAAGGTATGGTCATCGACGGGAAAGTAACCCGTGGTGGCTCCATACTCCGGGGCCATATTGGCCACGACAGCGCGTTCGCTGGCAGACAGCGTAGAGACGCCGGGGCCGTAGAACTCGACGAATTCGCCGGATACCCCCATGCCGCGCAACTGCTGCGTGACCGTCAACGCCAAATCGGTGGCCAAGACCCCGGGCGGCAAGGCTCCCGTGAGTTCGACACCGATGACATCCGGGATACGCAACATCGTGGGCATGCCGAACATCACGGTCTGCGCTTCCAGGCCGCCTACGCCCCAGCCGAGCACGCCGATGCCATTGACCATGGGGGTATGGCTGTCGGTGCCGATCATCATGTCGGGCACGAGCCAGTCTTGTCCGTCGCGTTGATCGATTTGTACGACCGTTGCCAATTGCTCCAGATTGATCGTGTGCATGATGCCCGTGCCAGGCGGGTTGATGCGCACGCCCTCCAGGGCCTGTGAGGCCCAGCGTAGAAAGCGATAGCGCTCCTGATTGCGGCGAATCTCATGGCCGATGTTCTGCGCCGCGGCGTCGCGCCGGGCATAGGCCTCGACTGCCAGGGAATGGTCCACCGAGACATCCACCGGTAATCCGGGATTGAGCACCGCGGGGTCGACACCCGCCTCGGCTAGGGCATCGCGCATGGCGGCGATGTCTACCAGGGCAGGGGTGCTGGTGGTGTCGTGCATGAGCACCCGGCCGGGCTGAAACGCGATCTCTGCTTCGCTCGATCCCGTTTGCAACCAGTCAAACAGCGCCTGTACTGCATTGTCCCGCTCGCTGCCCTGCATATTGCGCAGCGCATTCTCCAATAACAGACGCAGCACGACGGGAAGCCGAAAGTACTCGGCGCCAAACGGGCCGGGGAGGTCGACGACGGCGTAGGTTTGCGATCCGACAACCAACGTGGCCGGGCTGGCAGGGGGCAGGTGGGCAGGTTCCATGGAATCCATTATTGCATTTTTAATTTAAAAAATGCAATATGAAAAAGCGGTGGCCGTAATCGCCGCGCCATCGTTATCAAAAAATCCATATTGGAGACGTGCATGTCCATTCTTCGTAAATTTCATGTGCTGGCGCCGCTGGTGCTGGCCGGGCTGTTGGGCCATGCGCTGCCGGCCGCTGCTCAGGAATATCCCAGCCGTCCCATCACACTGATCGTGCCGTTCTCGGCCGGGGGAGGGGTCGACGTCATGGCGCGGCTGCTGGCTGAAAAGCTGCGCGATTCGCTGCATCAGAACATCGTGGTGGAAAACAAGCCGGGCGCCAGCGGGATGCTGGGGGCACAATTTGTGGCCAGGGCTTCCGCCGATGGCTATACCTTGCTGCTAGGGTCGGCGGGCGAGACGGCGATCAATCCATACGTGTACAAAGCACGCATGGCGTACCAGCCCGAAAAGGATCTGGCGCCGATTTCGCTCGTTGCGCGAGTACCGAATGTGCTGGTGGCCGGGCCGTCGCTGCAGGTGAATACCGTTGCTGAGCTGGTCGCCCAGGCCAAGGCCAATCCGGGCAAACTGACCTATGCGACGAGCGGCGTGGGCAATCCACAGCACTTGAACGGGGCCTTGCTGCAATTAATCGCCGGGGTCGAGATGGTGCATGTCCCGTATAAAGGTGCAGCCGGGCAATTGGCGGATGTGGCGGGTGGGAACGTGGATATGACGTTCGTGAGTTATGCGGGGGCCAAACCGTTCATTGATGCGAATCGGGTCAAGGCGCTGGCGGTGACCTCGGCACAACGGGCAAGCTTTGCCAAGGACATCCCGGCAATTGCCGAAACGCCGGGACTGTCGGCCTATCGTCTGGAGAACTGGTTTGGTTTGTTCGCACCCGCCAAGACACCCGAGACGGTGCTGGAGCGTATCAATCAGGCCGTGACGGCCGCATTGAAGGATCCGGAATTGGTGCAGCGCTTGCGTGATCAAGGCGGCGAAGTGCAGGCCATGTCTGTTTCTGAGTTCAAACAATTCATTCAACACGAGAGCGAGCAGTACAAGTCGATTGTGACGCAGGCCAATATCACGGCTGAACATTGATCAGGAGACGTCATGTACGCCTATGTCGGAAGCCGCACGACGCGTGAACGCAATGCGCGAGGCGAAGGGATCAGTGTTTTCAAGGTCGATCCGGAAACGGCGGCCCTGCAACGGATTCAGTTGTTGGACGGATTGGAAAATCCTTCTTTTCTGACGTTGAACGCGCGTGGGGATCGCTTGTATGCCGTGCACGGCGATACGACACGGGTGAGCGCCTATGCAATTGATGGCGACAGCGGGACGCTGACGGCGTTGAATACGGAGCAGACACAGGGCAAGAATCCGGTCGATCTTGCGGTGGACCCCAGCGGCAGATTTCTGATCGTGTGCAATCACATCGGCGCCAGTATGGTGGTGCTGCCCATTGCCGAGGATGGTTCGCTGTTGCCGTTGGTGCAGCTTGTGCCGGTGGCGGGCGTTGCTGGCCCGCATCGTATCGAGCAGCCGCATGCCAAACCGCATGCCTGTCCGTTTTCGCCTGATGGCCGATACGTGGTGGTGCCCGATAAAGGGACCGACCGCGTGCTCTCATTTCGTTTTGAGGCGGGGCGGTTGTCAGTGCCGCCCGTCGAGGCAGTGGCACGCGAAGCCTCAGGGCCACGCCATATCGCGTTTCATCCATCGGCGCAGTATGCGTATTGTGTCAACGAGCTGGATTCGACGGTGACAGCGTATCGCTACGATGCGCACACCGGGTCATTGAGCCCGCTACAAATCCTGTCGACGCTGCCTTCAACGTTTACCGGCAACAGCCGCGCGGCTGAAATCATGGTGAGTGATGATGGGCGCTACGTCTATGCCTCGAATCGCGGGCATGACAGCATCGCCGTGTTTCGTGTCGATGCGGCGACGGGGATGTTGACGTGGCTGGACGCCTATGCGTCGGGAGGGCGAACGCCGCGTTATATGACGTTCTTGCCTGGTGGCCGTTTCCTGTATGCGCTGAATGAAGACAGCGATAGCATCGTGACGATGCAAGTGGATGCGGCAACGGGGCTGCTGTCGCCGGCCGGAGACTTGGTGGCTGTGGGAAGCCCGGTATGTATGGTTTTCTCGCGTGGGCGTGAGTGATGGGCCTGCTGATGGGGGACTATTGGACGTTGCAGTGCGGGGATCGAGTTCCGTTGGACGTCGAAGGGGGGCAGTGACCGCGTTGGCGCTTCACGGAGTCGGTCGGCCGCCTTCGCGTCCGACTGCCGCATCGCTAGTCTCGTCCGGCCCCTCCGGGCCTACCTACGACTTCCGCTCGCGCGACTCCGAGGCGCGCCAACGCAGTCACTGCCCCCCTTCGACTCGCAGAATCTCTGACTCCCTCGTCGCTGGCACGGCTGGTTTTCTTAGGCTTCGTAGGAACTGGCTTTTGCAAGGACGAATATCTTGCAGGGTGGCGATCCATGGGCGCCTACGGGCGCGCCCATGGATCGCGTTCGTGATCTGCATGCGAAGGCTTTGGCATCGGTGGCGAACAGAAGATCTCTCGAGCAACGATTTCTCATAGGCCAGCAGGAAATTGTTCGCACCACGACTTCGCGACACGCCAACCTGAACCCCGCTATTCATAGCCAACTACTTCACGCCCAGATGTTTCGCGAACGTCGCAGGATCGGTGTTGGTGCCGCAGAGCAATACGCCGACTCGTTGACCGGCCAACTCGTCCTTGAGTTTTCCGGCCAACGCTGCAGTCGCCGCAGCGCAAGCGGGTTCGGTCGCCAGTTTGAGTTGATCGAATAGCAGCCGCATCGCGCTACGCAGATCGTCATCCGAGACAGTGACGAGACGGTCGACATTCTGGCGGCACAGGTTATAGCTGTATTGCTCGGTATGAGGCGCCATGAGGCTGTCGGCGATGCTTTGCATGGGGCCCATTTTGACGGGGCCATTGGTGGCAAAGCTGCGATGCATGGCATCGGCGCCTTCGGGCTCTACGCCGATGACTTGGCACTGGGGATCGAGCAGTTTGATGGCGGTGCTGACGCCTGCCATCAAACCGCCGCCACCGATGGGGACGATGACGGCGTCAAGCTTGCCAGCCTGTTGCAGCCACTCGTAGCCCAGCGTAGCGGTACCCAGAACGGTGCGATAGCCGTTGAACGGATGTACGAAGAATCGGCCCTCTTCGCTTTCAATACGGCGCACCGTTTCAAACGCCGACGGGCCGTCTTCGGCGAGGACGACCTCGGCGCCATACTGCCGGCATAGGGACACGCGAGCAGGGCTTGCCGTCTTGATCATGACGACCTTGGCGGGGATCTCTAAACGCATGGCAGCGTAGGCGACGGCGACTGCGTGATTGCCGGCAGAGACGCAGGTCACGCCGGCGTTGCGCTGGGCTTCGCCAAGCGCAAGCAGATTGGAAAAGGCCCCGCGTGCCTTGAACGTTCCGCTGGCTTGGAACAATTCAAATTTGAAGCAAACATCCGTGCCCGCAACAGGATCGAAATCGGATTTGGCAACGACAGGCGTCGTGCGTACCCAGTGTTGCAGCTCACTATGCAGGTCGGTGATGGCGGCGAGGTCCGGAACGGGTAATGTTTCCGCAGAGGTGGTCATGATGATTTCCTATGGTTCAGCGCAAGCCTAATTTTTTGCGTACGGCAATGAGCGAGATCAAGCTGATCACGGCCGCGAAAATGACATAGAAGCTCGGCGCGAGCTTGTTGCCGCTGGTCGATATCAGCCAGGCGATGATGAAGGGCGCGAATCCCCCAAAGATTGTGACGGCGATGTTGTAGCCGAGGGACATGCCAGTCGTGCGCGACTGGGTCGGGAACAGGTCGGTCAACAACGCAGGCAGCGCACCGAAGTAGCCCGCCAACAAGACGCCGATCACGAATTGCACCACTATCATGGTGGCAAAGGTGGGCGACGATCTCAGCAATAAGAACAGCGGATACATCAAGACGAGAAAGAGCACTGCCGAGGTCAGCATGACACCGGTGCGCCCGTGCCGATCAGACCAGTGACCGACGATGGGCGCAAAGATGAATTGAACGACGCCGGTGACCAGGGTCGCGGCAAACGCGGCGGACGCGGGGATACCCAGTTGCTTTACCGCATACGTGGGCATGTAGAGGATCAGATAGGTCGCAACCGTGCCCAGTACGACAGAGCCTATGGCCAGGATCAAGCGCGTGCGGTGTTGAGTGAAGGTATCGGCCAATGGTGATTCCGTACGCTCCGCCGCGAGAAACTCTGGCGTCTCGTCGATGCGCGTGCGGATGTAGTACGCGACGGGGCCGATCAAGAGGCCAAAGAAAAACGGCACACGCCAACCCCAGCTCTCGAGTTGTTCGGTCGTCAACCAGGCATTGAGGCCAGTGCCGAAGCCGGCGGCCAGGATGGTGGTCAGGCCTTGGCTGGCGACTTGCCAGCTGGCAAAGAAGCCGCGGCGGTTCGGACTGTGCTCGGCCAGAAAGGCGGTAGCGCTACCGAACTCTCCGCCTGCGGAAAAGCCCTGGATCATGCGCGCGATCACAATGCCGATGGGCGCCCAGATACCGATCGCGGCATAGGTGGGCATGACGGCGATCATCAATGTGCCCAGCATCATGAGCATGATGGCCAGCGTCAAGGTAGCGCGGCGGCCGACACGATCGGCGTACACACCCAGCACTAATGCGCCCAGGGGGCGCATGAAAAACGACACGCCAAAGGTACCCAGCGTGATCAGCAGCGAAATCGTTTCGTTTTCGTTCGGAAAAAACAGGCGCGAAATGGTCGCGGCAAAAAAGCCGTAAACCACCAGGTCAAACCATTCCAGTGCATTGCCGATTGAGGCGGCGGCGATCAGGCGCCCTGCTGAAGGAGAGGCCTTGCCTGTTGCTGGCGATACCGTTGATGCGGTGTCCATGGATGAAGTGTCCGAAAGTGAGACAGAGCGTTTGAATGGATGCTGTCAGACAGCGTTAAATACAAAGCCGGAAAACAGAATGTCGTCCGGCTGAAGTCCCATGGTCGCAATAGTGCGGCCATGGGTGCAAGGATAGCGCCAAACTCAGGCCTTGCCTGCGCCGGCTTGAGCAATGGCTTCGATCTCGATCAACGCGCCTGGCACCATCAGATCGGCACGCACTGTTGAGCGCGCCGGTAACGTGGCATCGCCAAAGAACGCACCGTAGGCTGCATCGAACGCCGCGAAGTCTTCGGTGCGGGTCAACCAGACTGTGGCCTTGACGATGTCGCGCGCGGTGAGTCCGGCGGCTTTGAGTTGGCGTTCGATGTTTTCCAGGCAGACGCGTGTCTGTGTGGTGACGTCATCGCCGATCAGGCGAAAGCCTTCGCCAAATGCCATCTGGCCGGAGACGAAAACCAGATCGCCTGCGCGGCGATACAGCGAGAAATTGGGTTGACGGCGAATGGGGGCGGGAGCAGATGTGTTGGTTTGCATGAGGCAGATCCGTGTGGATAAAAAGACGATCAGGACTTGCGTACGCTGTGCCGGTGAAGCGTGATGGGAGGCATGGCGAGTGAACTCCTATGGTGCTCGTAGGGCATGGCTACGCGTGCGGACGTGAGCGGTGCCGCATATCAGGCATCGTGGAAAATAGTGAACTCGTCGACGGGTACACGCGTCGTGCGATATTGATTGGCTGGATCGTCGACGTCTTGATAGCCCATTGATATGCCGCAGGCCACGATCTGATCGTCGGGGATGTTCAGCTGTTGTTTGACGATATCGGGATAGTTGGCCAGGGCCGCCTGTGGACAAGTATCCAGGCCGCAGCCACGAGCCATGATCATGATGTTTTGCAAGAACATGCCGTAATCGAGCCAGCTCCCTTTGTCCATGTCGTTGTCGATCGTGAACAGCAGTACGCAGGGCGCGCCAAAAAATTCAAAATTGCGGCCGATCTGCCGTGCCGAGGCGTCGCGGTCGCCTTTCTGGATACCCAGCAGGTTATATAACCCCCAACCCGTTGCGCGGCGCCGTTCCAGATAGGGGCTGCGCCAGTTGACAGGGTAATACTGGTATTCGCGTCGCTCGGGCTCTCCACGCTGATGGGCTTGCAGCAAGGCCTGCGACAGCGCATCGCGGCGAGCCCCTGTGACGACGTGGACTTTCCAGGGCTGGATGTTGCTGCCGCTGGGTGCGCGCGCCGCCGCTTCCAGAATGTGGCGAATGCGTTCAGTGGGCACTGGCGTAGGCAAAAAACCGCGAATACTTTGCCGCGAGACGATGGCTTGCTCAACGGCGTGCTGTACATCGTTCATTTCAATCTTCCCTAAGTCCGGTATCCAGGTCGATGGGCGTCAACCCGAGGATAGCGAGTTCATGTCACCGGTCAGACGGTTGGCACCTCTGGCGCATCCGCGTTGACGCGAGGGCTGCCATATTTGAATGATCCCTGTGCTGAGGCCAACACGCGGCCGTCGGGGGCGGTCACCGTGGCTTGAGAGAAATAGATCTTGCGTCCACTGCCGGTGACAGTACCCGTCGCCAGGACATGGCCGCTTTTGACCGAGCCGATAAAGTTGATGGCCAGTGAGATGGTCACGGAGTTGCTGCGCTCGGCATGATCGGGATCGATACCCGCATAACCACAGGCGGCATCCAACAGGGCGGAGACAACACCGCCTTGTAACGCGCCCTGGCGATTGAGATGGTTGGGTTGCAGCGCCATGCGGATGACGACGCGGCCGTCGCCCCAACTCTCGATCGTGGCGCCCAGCGAGTGCAGAAAAGGATTGTCTTCGAAACGGCTCATGATACGTAGCAATGGATAGTGGAATCGGGCGCATGCACCCGGATACAACCATCGATGATACCGTTGATAGATCAATTTGTCGGCTGAACCTGCCGCACAACAGGTGTCGCACAAGCGGCGAGGCGGACAATGAATCATCATCGTCCGCCTCGCGTGCGTGTGGTGAGTGCTGCCAGCGCTGCTGGCGCGCATCGGCCCCGGTTGGGGTCAGAACGCGATGCTGGCGCTCAAGCTATAAGTACGCGGATCCCCGGCCTTGATGTAGTTTTCGGACTGATACAGCCAGTAGCGCTTGTTGGTGAGGTTGTTGATGCCGGCACGGATGGTCGTGTTGTAGCCATAGATGCGCGTGTCGTAGGTGGCGCCGATATTAAAGACAGTGTAGTCGTCGACCTCGATGTTGTTAGACGCGTCCAGCATGATCCCGCCCGTGTATTTGGCATCGGCCCGCAGTTTCAGACCTGGCAGTTGCGGCACATCATAGACAACTTGTGCTGCGGCGATGAATTTGGGGGCGCCTGCGACGCGGTTGCCGTTGTGATCGGCGCCTTTTTTGTACTCGCTATCGAGCAGCATGATGCTGCCGCCGACATTCCAGTCCCGCGCGACGCGAGCCGAGGCCCCGAGCTCCAGGCCCTGGTAAATCGACTTGCCGCCTTGTACCAGCTCTTGTCCTCCGTCTGCGAGCTGCCGGGCGTACTCCGATTTTTTCTCGATGCGAAAGAGTGCGGCGGTCGCTGACCAATCCTCGTTTTCGGTCTTGATGCCCAGCTCGTATTGTTTGCTCTTGAGCGGACTGAGCAGGGCGCCGCGGTTTTCATAGGTATTGCCGACGACGGAGCCCGGTTCCAGGGATTCGATGTAGCTGGCATACGCCATGGTCTGCGGCGTGAGGTTGTACATCAGCGCCACGGTCGGTGTCAGGACGCCGTTTTTCTCATAGGGTTCGGAACGAACGCCGGTGGCGTCAAAACCTTGTTGCTCATAATTGGTGTAGCGCAGCCCGCCCAGGATCGACCAGCCGCCGGTCAAGTCAATCGTGTCGCTGGCGAACGCCGCTTTCTGTGTGATCTCTGCGGCGCGATACAGATCGAGCTGGCCCTCGCTGTAATAGGTGTTGGGATTCTGCTCATACAGATTGCCTGTACCCTGGAGCTGATACACACCATTGGAGCTGTAATCGTTCTTTTGCTTTTGCCACGACACGCCCAGCACGACTTGGTGTTTGAGCGGACCGGTACTGAATTTGCCTTCGGCCATGGCTTCCCATTGGTTATAGGAATAGGCCTCGCCATAGTCGGAACGGTAATCGTCGTAGTCGCCATCGCTATTGGTCAGCGACAGTACGGCTTCGTTGCGGCGTGTACGGGTGGAGTTATAGGTGTAGTGGGTGCTGACGTTCCAGTTGTCGTTTACCGCGTACTTCAGGCCTGTGGAGTAGAAGCGGAAAGCGTTGTCGGCATAGGGGCCTTCACCCTGAAGGTTGTCGTTATCGGCTCGCAGCGGCGAGGGCAGCGAAGTGCCGGACATGCCCGCGGCGGTGATGGTCGCGTCCTGCCTGATGGCCTTGCGGTCCTGGTAGATGGACTGAAAATCCCAGGTCAGCTTGTCGGTCAGACGCGCGTCCAGCGCCAGCGAGACAGAGTCGCGATAAAGTGAGCCATCGTTGTAGGTGGTGCCTTCTTCGTGGGTCGCGTTGAGCCGATAGCCGAATCGTCCGTCATCGCCGGCGCGGCCTCCCAGGTCGACGGATTCTCGCAACACGCTTTGCGAGGTATAGCCTAGCGTGATGTTGCGTACAGGTTCCTCAGTGGGTTTCTTGGTGACGTAGTTCAGCATGCCGCCCGGCGCGCCAAAACCATACATGAATCCCGAGGCGCCTTTGAGCAAGTCGATACGCTCGAACTGCTCGTAGGGCAAGGTGGTGACATAGCTGACAAAGGGCTTGCCATCGATGCGATAGGAGTTTTGCCAATCCAGTGGCAAGCCACGCACCGTCAGGTAGCTGGCCCAGGCCCCGTTGGATGAGCTGTTGTCGCCTACAGAGGCGTCCAATGCAAATACGTCGCCCAATTTGGAAACCTGGCGATTTTCGATATCTGCGGCGGTGACAACGGTGCTGGAGAATGGCGTTTCAAGTTGGGTGCGGCTGCCCAATGCGCCCGCGTTCACGGGCGTTTGCAGGTGCTCCAGCGAGTCATCGAAGGTATCGGCCTGGATGGTGACAGCCGGCAGTTGCGTCACGCTCGGCGCACTGGTTGAGGCCGATGCTTCAGTGGACTGCGCTTGGGCGCAAGTCGCATAGACGCCAGCCAAGGCCAGGGCGAGAACGGTGGGCAGGCTGGGACGTTGAGCGCTAAACCATGCCGGACGTTGCCGGAAATACATTGAGTAAGCCACGGAAGGGGCTCCAGACAGGAATGATGAGAAGGAAAACCTGTCTTTTTATTGAAAATACGAGTAATTCGCAATTACTTTTAATTATTGAAATGATTAAGTGCGGCTACCGATAAAAATCGGGGAGAACGAAAAAAACGGGCCCTGTCAGGGGCCCGTCGAAGGATCATCGCGGAATGCGCGGAATCAGTGCGCCGCTTTATACGCCTGGCGATAACGGTGCAATAACGGCTCGGTGTAGCCGTTGGGCTGCGTCAGGCCCTCGAACACCAGGGCGCTGGCCGCCTGGAACGCAATGGACGTGTCGAAATGACCGGCCATCGGTTGATACAGCGGGTCGTTGGCGTTTTGTTGATCGACGACTTTGGCCATGCGCTCCAGGGTTTCCTGCACTTGTTCGCGCGTGGCGATGCCATGACGCAACCAGTTGGCGATGTGCTGGCTGGAGATACGCAGCGTGGCGCGGTCTTCCATCAGGCCGACGTCGTTGATGTCCGGGACTTTCGAGCATCCGACGCCCTGGTCGATCCAGCGCACGACGTAGCCCAGGATGCCCTGGGCGTTGTTTTCCAGCTCGCGGCGGATGTCATCGGCGCTCCAGTCGGCGGGGTTGCCGACGGGGACGGTCAATAAGCCATTGAGCAGTTCGTCTTGTACGTCGGTGAGTTTGGTGCTTTCCAGTTGTTGCTGCACGGCAGACACGTCGACTTGGTGATAATGCAAGGCGTGCAGGGTGGCTGCGGTGGGTGAGGGCACCCACGCGGTATTGGCGCCAGCCTTGGGATGTGCAATTTTTTGCTCCAGCATGGCGGCCATCAGGTCAGGCATGGCCCACATGCCTTTGCCGATCTGGGCACGGCCGCGCAAGCCGCAATCCAGGCCGACCAGGACGTTGCTGCGCTCATAGGCGGCGATCCAGGCGCTGGATTTCATGTCGCCCTTGCGCATCATGGGACCTGCCTCCATGGTGGAGTGCATTTCGTCGCCCGTGCGATCGAGGAAACCCGTGTTGATGAAGGCAACGCGGCCGGCAGCGGCCAGGATGCAGGCCTTGAGGTTGACGCTGGTGCGCCGCTCTTCGTCCATGATGCCCATCTTGATCGTGTGGCGCGGCAGGCCGAGCAGGTTTTCGACACGATCGAACAGTTCATTGGCAAAGGCCGCTTCGATGGGGCCGTGCATCTTGGGTTTGACGATGTAGATCGAGCCCTTGCGCGAATTACGCTTGTTTGCACGGTCGGGCAGGGCCGTCAAAGTCGTCAGCACGGCGTCCAGGATGCCTTCCGGGATTTCGTTGCCGCTGGCATCCAGAATCGCCGGGTTGGTCATCAAGTGGCCAACGTTACGCACGAACAGCAGGGAACGGCCATGCAAGGTCAGTGTGCTCTTGCCGTCGGGCGTGCGGTATTCGCGGTCGGCATTCATGCGGCGCGTGAAGGTCTGGCCGTTTTTGGTGACGGCTTCGGTCAGATCGCCTTTCATGAGGCCGAGCCAGTTGCGGTAGATCTGCACTTTGTCATCCGCGTCGACGGCGGCGACGGAATCTTCGCAATCCATGATGGTGGTCAGTGCGGCTTCGACCACGACGTCTTTGACGCCCGCGGCATCCGTCGCGCCAATGGTGTGTGTGCGGTCGATCTGGATTTCGATGTGCAGGCCGTGATGTTTGAGCAAGACGGATTGCGGGGCCTGGGGCTCGCCGACATAGCCCACGAACTGCGTGGCGTCTTTCAGGCCAGTGCTGCCTTGTTTGGTCGTGACGACCAACTGGCCGTTGTCGATGGTGTAGGACGTGGCATCTGCATGCGAACCCTGCGCGAGGGGCACGGCTTGATCCAGCACGGCGCGCGCGCGGGCGATGACGGCCTCGCCGCGTTGCGGGAAATAGCCGCGGCCGGTATCGCCGGGCGTCGGGGGAATGGCGTCCGTCCCATACAGGGCATCGTACAGGCTGCCCCAGCGTGCGTTGGCGGCATTCAGGGCGTAGCGTGCATTGGACATGGGCACGACCAACTGCGGGCCGGCTTGCTCGGCGATTTCGGCGTCGACATCGGGCGTGGTGACTTGCACTGCGTCGGGGATGGGCAGCAGATAGCCGATTTTGGTGAGAAAGGCGCGGTAAGCGGCGAGATCGCGTACCGGCCCCGGATTGGCGCGATGCCAGTTGTCCAGCTCACTTTGCAGGCGGTCACGGTCGGCCAGCAGGGCGCGATTGCGCGGCGCGAGGTCACGCACGATGGCGGCAAAACCGCGCCAGAAATCTTGAGGGGCAATGCCGCTTGCGGGCAGGGCCTCGTTTTGGATGAATTGGTGAAGGACGGCCGCCACTTGCAGGCCATCTTGCTCAATACGTTCAGTCATCATTTGCTCGCAAAAAATCAGGGGCGGGCGCAACCAGCGCGATGAACCTACATGATCCGGGCATGTGGCCACGATGTCTACCTCCGAACCCACTGGTCATACCAGTTTATTTGGTTTGAATTTGCGGTAATGGACTTTTTTATGTTTCTATTTCAATTACTTGACTGGATTCGGTATGCATGTGGCATGCTGGAGGATCACCCGGTCATACCAGTGAGCCCCGTATGGAAACAGAAACTGCGACAGCAGGACGCCAGGTTGCCGATGTGGTGGCCGAACGTATTGAACGCCTGATCATGGATGGCGTGCTCAAAGCCGGGCAGGCATTGCCGTCTGAGCGCCGTTTGACGGAAAAGCTCGGCGCTTCTCGTACGGCCCTGCGCGAGGGACTGAAACTCTTGCGCGCACGCGGCATCATTCACACCGAACAAGGCAAGGGTTCATTCGTCGCGCCGATTTCGCAGGTGGATGCGGGGCCGCTGGTGCATTTGTTCCATTCCCAGCCGCGCACGCTGTATGACCTGTTGGAGGTGCGCGCCCTGCTCGAGGGGGAGTCTGCGCGCCTGGCGGCGATTCGAGGGACCGAGGCGGATTTCATCATGATCCGCCGGCGTTATCAGGCCATGATGGACGCGCACGAGCAGGATACCGATATTGCGACGCACGCCCATCTGGATCACGCATTTCATTTGGCCGTGTGCGAGGCCTCGCATAACCCTGTGCTGACGCATACGCTGCAATCGCTGACGGATCTGATGCTGGGGTCGGTGTTTGCCTGTGTGAATAATCTGTACCATCGCCAGCCGCACAAGCAGCAGATCGATCATCAGCACACGGCCGTGTTCGAGGCGGTGACGGCGCGTCTGCCGGATCAGGCCCATCAAGCCGCCACGAATCATGTCAACAGCGTGCGGCAAAGCCTGGGCGAGATTGAGCAAGAAGAGCAGCGCCTGGTGCGGGCGACGCTACGCTTGGAGGGCTGGGCGTAGTCTGCGTCGTCGCGGACGCCGGCTCGAGTCAACGCTGTCTCCGATCGGCATCGATGTTGCCTGGGGAACGGTAATACGGCGTCAAGCGGGCGCGAGCCCCGCGTCCAGACGCACAAAGGCCTCCCGAAGGAGGCCAGTGTGCCGGGGGAGGAGGGGGGGCCCCCGATCGGGACAATCAGCTATTGGACGGCGGATAGTCCAGGTCACCAAACGAGTAGTTGCCCGAAGCTTTGGCTTCGGCCAGTTCGGCTTGTACTTGAGCGCGGCTCAGGCGGCTGCCATTGTCGGCCACGGCAGCGGGATAATCTTCTTCACCGTAGGTCACGAGGCCGGCGGCCTTGGCTTGGGCCAATTGGGCTTGAACTTCAGCGCGGCTGAGGCTGGGGCCTTGGGCGGCGACGGTGGGCGGATAGTCCAGATCACCAAAGCTGTATTGGCCAGTGGCCTTGGCCTGAGCCAGTTCGGCCTGGACTTGGGCGCGGGTGATGGGTTGGGTGTTGGTATCAGCGGCTTGGGCGCCGGCGGCGACACCCAGGGATAACAGGATGGCAGTAGCAAGGGTTTTCATGACGATCTCCAGTTCATTGTCTTGGGACCATCGCACCCGGCAGTTGAAATTTTAGGGGGTGTGATTGTTGCCCGTTGAAGACATTGTGTGCCTGTTGAGACCTGGGATAAACCCTAGTTTTCTGAAAATATTTTTCCAAAAATAAGGATAATTGGTGACGGTTTTGTGAAAACCGTGCGATTTCCCTGATAAATGGAATAGACGAATCCTGGCCAAGCTCGTCTACCGGGATCTATCGCCGATGTGTTCGGGCAGGGATTCCGTCTCAGCTGCTAGCGTTGCAGCTCGTCTTCCGCGTCTTTCAGGTCGGCCTGGGCTTCTTCGAGTTTGCGTTGGGCCTTGTTGATTTTGTCTTGTTTGCCTTTGGCGCGTACCTCGGCGAGTTCTTCTTCGCGTTCCTGGACTTCTTCTTTGCGTTCATCGATGGCTTGCAGGCGATCTTTGCGTAAAGACTCGTCGGTGCAGGATCCGCGCGCCTCTGATAGCGCACGGCGCAGACCCGCCTCGCGATGGGTGTTGCCATTGGCCTGTGCGGCGGCGATGTCGTTTTCGATGTGGCAGAACTTGGCCGCGCAACTGCGCAAGGCGCTGCAGTCCTGGATGGCGGCCGCGGGGGCGGCTTGGACGGAGAGGGCCGGCACGATCAGGGCGGCGCCGGCAAACCAGCAGGAAAGGCGGGGTAGAACGGACATGGTGACTCCTCTTTGCATGCCCGCTACCCGGGCGTCAGATAAGTGTACCGGCCAGTGCTGCCGCGATCAGCAGCAGGCCAGTCCAGAGGTTCGCACGAAACAGCATCAGGCTGCGTGCCGGCCGTTGCAGATCAAAAATATACAGTTGCCAAGCCAAGTGCACCGCGACGGCAAAGATGCCGACTTGGTAAGCCCAGTGCATACCGATATCGTAGCCGCCCCATGCCCACAGAATGATGGTTGCGACATAAAACCCGCCCACCCATTGTTTGCCGCGGGCACCAAATCGCAGGGCCGTCGAACGCAGGCCGAGCTGCTGGTCGTCGCGCACGTCGATGTAGGCGTAGATGCTGTCATAGCCGACTTGCCACAGCACAGCGCCCAGCCACATGGCAATGGCACCCAGCGGTACGGTGTTTTGCGTATCGGACCATGCCATCAGCATGCCCCAGTTAAAGCAGATGCCCAATACGACCTGCGGCCAGTAGGTGACGCGCTTGCACAATGGGTAGATGAACACGAAGGGCAGGACGGCGACTGCCAGCCAACGGCTCATTTCGTTAATGAAAAACAGCAGCGATCCGCAGACCAGCAACTGGCCCAGCAAGAACCACACTGCCTGGCGCATGCTGAGCTGGCCGCTGGTCAGTGGGCGAAACCGGGTGCGTTCGACATGTTTGTCGATATCGCGGTCGCACATGTCGTTGACGGTGCAACCGATGCCGCGCATCAGCAAGGCGCCGAGCGAGAATACGATCAATCGGCCCAGATCCGGCAGGCCGCCGGCAGCCTGGATCAGCGTGGCGATGCAAGGCAACAGCGTCAGCCAGGTGCCAATAGGGCGATCCAGGCGGCATAGGCGTGCGTAGGGACGCCACGATTTGGGTAGCCAACGTTCGACCCAGTCAGTAAAGACGATGTCGTTCAGATCGGGAGAGGGGGTTTGCTGCGCGCTCACCATAATGACAGCTCGATGGATAGGCGTGTGCTGGGACCAGGCGGCGCCGTGGAAGGCGCCGCCCAACGTAAACGATCAGACGTATTGTTTGATCAACTTGCCCAGAATGGCAATGCCGGAGCGGATCTTGTCCTCAGGGACGGTGACAAAGCTCAGGCGCAAGGTGTTGGTCTGGGGCTTGCCTGCGTAGAACGGCTTGCCGGGAACAAAGGCTACGTTTTGCTCAATGGCCTCGGCCAGCAGCTTGGTGCTGTCGATGTGCTCCGGCAACGTGACCCACAGGAACATGCCGCCCTCTGGGACAGTCCACTTGACGGTGCCGGGGAATTCCTGGGCCAGGGCGTCCAGCATGCAGCGGCCTTGTACGCGGTAGATTTCGCGCACGGTCGGCAGGTGCTCTTCCAGGAAACCGTCTTTTACCGCCTCGTAGACGGCCATCTGGGTCAACGTCGGCGTGTGCAGGTCAGTGGCTTGTTTGGCCTGGACCAGTTTGTCGATGATGCTGCGATGGGCGGCGATATAGCCCAGACGCAGACCCGGCGCCAGGACTTTCGAGAATGTGCCCAGGCGGATCACGTTGGCGCCGTATTCGCTGGCCAGGGCCAGCAGACCCGGCTGCGGTTCGCCGGCGTAGCGCAGTTCACCGTAGGGGTCGTCTTCGATGATGGGCAGACCCAGTTGGGCCGCACGCTGGACCAGGGCCTTGCGGCGCTCCAGGGTCAGGGTGCGGCCCGTGGGATTCTGGAAATTGGGCAGCGCGTACAGAAAACGGGCATCTGCGGCCAACTCGGGCGTGATGGCCTCGGGAATCAGGCCGCCCTCGTCGGTCGCGACGGGTACGAACTTGGGCTGATACAGGCTGAACGATTGCAGTGCGCCCAGGTAGCTGGGGTCTTCAACCAGGACTTTGCTGCCTTCGTCGATCAGGACTTTGCCCAGCAGATCCAGGGCTTGTTGCGAGCCCGAAACGATCAGGATCTGATCAGGCGTGACCTGTGCCCCGGCGCGGTTCAGATCCTCGGCCACCCATTTACGCAGCGGGGCATAACCCTCGGTGGGACCGTATTGCAGGGCCGCGCGGCCGTTGTCGGCCAATACCTTGTCGAACGCCGCTCGTACTACTTCTACCGGGAAACCGCTGGGGGCAGGCAGGCCTCCGGCAAAGGAAATCACCTCGGGACGTTCGGTGACTTTGAGGATTTCGCGGATAGCGGAGCTGGTCAGTTGTTGAGCGCGTTGGGAAAACACGCACACGGGTTCGAGAGGCTGGTCCATGGGAAACTTTGGAGAAAAGAACGGAAAAAATGAGCAAATATTGTCCCACAACGCCGAGGCACGCCGTCATGCGGGGCGGCAGGGCCTAAAATCACTTGGTTCGAAAGTTGCCTGTACAGTTACATTTCCATGTTTACCGCCACTGATCTGCCTACCGATAACAAGCCGCGTTTTTACGCTGAACTGACTGCCCAGGCCCGGGCGTTGTTGACCGACGAAACGGACCGTATTGCGAATGCCGCCAATTTTGCGGCGTTGGCGTATCAGGCGTTGCCTGCGATTAATTGGGCGGGTTTTTATTTCTATAACGGCGAAGAGCTCGTGCTGGGACCTTTTCAGGGCAAGCCGGCATGCGTGCGCATCGCTTTGAATCGGGGCGTGTGCGGCGCAGCGGCAAGCCAGCGTCGCACGCAAGTCGTGGCGGATGTGCATGCGTTTCCGGGACATATCGCTTGCGATGCGGCGTCGCGTTCCGAGGTCGTGGTGCCGCTGGTGCTCAACGGAGAGCTGTTGGGTGTCTGGGATGTGGACAGCCCCGAACCCGGCCGGTTCGACGACGAGGATCGCCAAGGGATGGAGGCGTTGTGCGCCGTGTTCCTGGAAAGTCTCGGGCAACGCTAGGGCGTTCGTAGACCGGGGAGCGGGGCGCTGCTTTGTCAGCGACTTGGGCATCCGGTGTTTTCTTCAGAGGCCGCGACGAATTGACAGCTTTGCCGCGGCCCGGTAGATTTCGGTTTCTTCTACGCCCACTTCGCGTACGCGTTATTTTTCCAATGTTTCCGGCCATCCGCTCCGTCGTTGCTCTCCGCGCTATCTGCGTGGGGTTGACGTGCGTTGGCCTGAAATCCAAAAAACAGCCGCTCATCTGACCGGAGCATGCTGTTCCGTCAGATGGGCGACGGAACGGCGGCAAACCCGGCGGCATGACGCGCGGCGATTTCCCCCCAGCATCCTTAGCACTTCTGCACGGTTCCTTTGACGGTCCGCATTGCATCAGGAGTGCTTTATGTCGAGTTCTGCTTCTACTTCGATTTTCCAGGGGGTCTGGATTCCTTTGGTGACGCCGTTCAGCGGCGCGGTGGGCCGCCAGTCAAAAGCGCGGCGTGGCGGGCATGTTTTCACTGACGCCGTGGACGGCGGCGCGTTGCGGCGTCTGGTCCGTCACTACGTATCCGCAGGCGTGGACGGGCTGGTGGTTTGCGGCAGCACAGGCGAGGCCGCGGCGCTCGATGATGCGGAGCAATTGGCGGTGTTGGATACCGTGCTCGACGAAGCGCAGGGCCTGCCAGTGGTCATGGGGCTGGCGGGGAATCATCAAGGGCATGTGATGCAGCGTCTGGCGGCGTTCGGGACGCGGCCGTTAGCGGGGGTGTTGACGCCCGCGCCGTATTACGTGCGTCCGGGGCAGCAGGGTGCGCTGGCGTACTTTCGCACGCTGGCCGACGCTTCACGTGTGCCGCTGGTGCTTTACGACATCCCTTATCGCACGGGGGCGACGCTGGAGACCGAGACGTTGCTGGCGTTGGCCAAGCACGACAATATCGCCGCCATCAAGGATTGTGGCGGCTCGCTGGACAAGACGGTGGCATTGATCGCCGATGGCGGGATGCAGGTGATGGCGGGCGAGGATCTGCAGGCATTGTCCACTATGTGTCTCGGTGGCAGCGGCATGATTGCGGCTGCCGCGCATATACGTCCGGATCTGTTCGTGGCGATGCATCGGGCGGTGCAGATGCAACAATTGGAGGTAGCGCGCGGGCTGTTTCATGCCCTGGCTCCTGCGATTCGCCTGGTATTCGCCGAGCCGAATCCGGGGCCGCTCAAGGCGCTCCTGGGCCGGCAGGGGCTGCTTTCCGACGTGCTGCGCGCCCCGATGCCCAATGCCAGTGCTGCCACGGCAGCAGAGTTGGAAGCGGTCGTCATCGGGTTGAATCAGGCGTTTCCAATCGCGGGCCGGCTGGGTATCGCGGCCTGATGCCGTGGGCGGCAGATCCCGCCATTCAGAGTATGCCGCACATCGCTTGGCAGCATCCTCTGAACGGCGGGCAATGCCAAGGCGTACATATTTCTGCCATATTGCTATGATGCGGCCATCCTGAATAGCTCCGCAGTGGGCTATGGAGTTCCATGGCGCATACTTTTGAGTCGCTGTCGGCGTGGCAGGTCATGATGGCCGGCCTGCTGTTTTTCGGCGGTATCTACTTGTTGTTCGGCACGGCGACCTGGCTGCTGACTCGTTATGTCTTGCCGGCGTTGGGTATTGGCGGAGTGCTGGACCCGCGTCCATTGGCGCCCGGTCAGCTGCGTCGCGAGTTGACACAATCGGGGGTGTCCGTCCTGATCTTTGGGCTGGGCATGGTCTTTCCCTGGGGCTTCTTGCAGCTCGGATGGGCGCATCTCAATCCCGATGCGAGTGCCACGCAGATCGTCGTAGAGATCCTGGTATTGGTGGCCTGGAACGACGTGCATTTCTGGATCAACCACCGTTTGCTGCACACGCGGTGGCTGCGCCGATTTCATCTGCCGCACCATCGCTCGGTGGTGACGACGCCATTTTCGACGTACAGCTTTCATCCCATCGAGGCCCTGATGTTGGGCAATGTGATCTTGTTGCCCATGGTGCTGCACGATTTCAGTTTCTGGTCGCTGTTTTCGGTGCCTCTGTTCAGTCTGTTTTTCAACTGCGTGGGGCATGCCAACTATGATTTTTTTCCACGCGTGTCCTATGCGCACTGGTTTGCCGCCAGCCGCCGGCATCACCTGCACCACGCTTGCTACAACGGCAACTATGGATTCCAGTTCACGTTCATGGACCGTTTATTCCGCACGCGGTTAACGGCAGATGCAGCCTCAGCGCAATTGGCCGCGGCTAACCGGCGAGGCGCGGTTGAGCGTCGGAGCTAGCGCCATGGCGCGCGCGAGAGGGCCGCACAGGCTGCCCATGCTGCGTCATTGGCGTGACGTGCAAAGCCTGGCTTATATGGCCGCTTTGCCGGCATTGATGGCGTGGCAGTGGGTCTACGGACTGAATTGGCTGCTGTATGGGTTGATGTTGTTTTTGACATTGGGCATCGGTGTCGTGCATCACAACCACACGCACTTGCGCATGTGGCGTCATCGTGGCGCGAACCGAGCGACGGATATGGTGCTGACCTTATTGCAGGGCCATCCCACGTTTGTGTTTTTTCCGGCCCATGCGGGCAATCATCATCGCTATCAACATGGGCCGCGTGACTTGGCGCGGACCTATCGCTACGGTGGCGATACGAATCATCTCGCGGGGTATTTACTGCACCCGTTTCAAGCAGTGTGGAGTTTGTATCCCTTGTTCTGGCGCTGGTTGGCGCGGTTGCGCCGATACTGGCCGGGGACGCTGCGCTATTGTCTTTGGCAGTATGCCGCATGGCTGAGTTTATGGGGTGGGTTGTTGGCGGTAAATCCGTCCAAGGCTTTGGTGTTCGTGATCGTGCCGCAGCTGCATGGCCTGCATTGGCTGTTGGCGACGAACTATCTGCAGCACGCCCATACTGACGGCGGGCCCGAGCGCCGTGCGCGGTTGAGCTATGCGCGCAATTTCGAGGGCTGGGTCAATCCCTTGCTGTTCAACATCGGATTGCATACCGCGCACCACGAGCACGGCCGCGCGCATTGGTCCGAGCTGACGCGTTTGCATGTTCAACATTATCGCCATCGCGTCGATCCCATGCTGATCGAACGCGGCCTGGTCCCGTATATGTGGCGGGTGTTTGTGTTGGCGCTGATCTGGCCGCGCTGCCGTAGTCGCTCATTGATGCGGCCGGAACATATTACCTAGTAGGAGCGTTCCTTCTCATGCCTGTTTCCTTTGACCGCGTGTATCTGGAAAGTGCCGGCTATTTCATGCCGGGCGAGCCCGTGAACAATGAGGATATGGATCGCTATATTGCGCCGCTGAACCGCATATCGGGCCGTATCAAGCAGCGCATTCTGGCTGAAAACGGTATCAAGCAACGGTATTACTCGATCGACGAGACGGGCAATACACGTTGGACGAATGCTGCGCAAGCTGCGCAGGCTATCGGCGATTGTCTGCGCCGGCAGGATCGTACGCTGAACGAGGTGTCGTTGCTCACCTGCGGTTCGTCGGGCGGCGATGCCTTGATGCCGGGCTTTGCCAATATGATCCAAGGCGAGTTGGCGGCGCCGCCGATGGAGACCTTGTCGGTGCATGGCATTTGCGCGGCGGGGGTGTCGGCGATTCAAGCGGCGGCGCAAGGGATTGAGCTAGGCGCGCATCATCGTGCGTTAGCGGTCGCCAGCGAGATGCCCTCGAGATTGTTCAAGCGCTCGCGTTTTGCCGCGCGAGGTTATGACGCAGACTTTGATTCGCATTTTCTGCGCTGGATGCTGTCGGATGGGGCGGGCGCGCTGCTGCTGGGCAATAGCGGCGCTGCGTTGCCGGGATCGTCGTCGGGGGTGCGACTGCGGTTGAAGTGGATCCATCAACGCGCGTTTTCCGGCGACTATCCGGTATGCATGCAACTGGGCCTGCCCGCCGAGGGCGGGCAGGGGCATTTGGACTACGCGTCGTGGACCGAGGCCGAGGCAGCTGGTGCATTGTCGCTGCGTCAGGATATCCGCCTGTTGCCGCATCTGTTTGATATAGGCATTCATGAATATGTGAGCCTGGTGCGTGACGGCTGGGTGAATCCTGAACGGGTAGACCATTTCCTGTGTCACTACTCGTCAGAGAAATTCATTCCGGTCGTGGCCGATCTCATGGAAAAGGCCGGGCTGGAGATCCCTCACGAGCGATGGTTCAGCAACCTGGCCTGGCGTGGGAATACCGGCGCTGCGTCGATTCTGATCATGCTGGCGGAGTTCCTCGAAACGCATACCCTCACGCCCGGACAGCAAGTCTTTTGCTACATCCCGGAGTCTGGGCGGTTCATGACGGCATATATGTTGTTCGAGGCCGAGGCTGTCGACGCGCCGTTATCGGCCTCGTCGTCCGCTACGGGTCAGGCCGCCGCGACGGTGCGGCCGGGTGCGCCCGTGAGCGCATCGGTGCATAGCGATGATGCCGATACGATTGCGCCGCCGCATGATCCCGAGCAAGCGCCACAGGGGCTGGGGCCGCTGCTGACGGAGCTGGCCTCGATCTGGCACGATTACCGTTCCCGCGTCTGGCGCACGCCTGTCGTGCGGCGTTTGCGCGAGCGCCGTTTCGTGACGGCGGATTATTTGAATTGGATGGAACAGTGGATCCCTCAGGTGCGCGAAGGCAGCAAGTGGATGCGCGAGGGCGCGGCGTCGCTCACTGATACGTATCAGACCCTGGCGGATTTGATTGGCGTACATGCCGGCGAGGAACAGAATGATTTCCAGATTCTGTTCCAGGATTATCGAAACGCGGGCGGCACCATTGCGGACATCGATGCGTTGCGCCGTAATCCCGGCGGCGAGGCCTTGAATGCCTATCTGCATGCCTTGGCCGCGACGAAGGATCCGATTGGATTGCTGGGCGCCATCTATATCATCGAAGGTACAGGCCAACGCATAGTGCCGGCATTGTTGCCGCTCTTGAAGGCGAGCCTGGATTTGCCGCCGGATCGATTCCGCTTCCTGGAGTATCACGGGCACAATGACGAGAACCATCTGGCGCGTTGGTTGATGGCGGTGGAGTTGGCGCTGGACGCCGACGATCGCGGCCAGGCAGAGCGTCGTATCGTGGATACGGCACGCCGCACAGCGGCGCTCTACTTGATGCAATTCCATCACGTGATGGAGGCCGAACAATCATGAGTTCCCGCACCCCTGAGTTTTTGACACGCGAACACGATCCGGCAGATCCCAGTCCGTGGCTGGCGCTCTATCTGGATCGCAGCACGCCTTTGCCCGATGCTGTGAAAGAGGCATGGCTCGCAGATTCCAGTTGTGGATCGCGCCAGTATTTGCTGCCGTTTTTGCGGCCCTTGGCGCGGGCGTTCATCATCCTGATTCAAGTCGTCAAGACGTTCCTGCCGCGCAAGTGGTCGCATTCGAAATTGCTGCATCGGATTTTGGCGTGGGGGCTGGAACACTTTGTGTCGCCCGAGGCCAATTGGCTGATCCTGCGGCATTTTCATCTGGGCGCGCAGGTCTTGTCGTTCATCGCGCGCAATGCGCCGGTGCAGGTGTCGACCACGCCGCTGGAGCCCATGGGTATTGCAGATCTGAAGGACGAGTTGTTCGTCAAGCATGATCTGAACTTGTTCAACTTTGTGATCCGGTTGAATGGCGCGCTGCGCGAGGCGGGCGTGGAAATGCATGCGCCCGAGAAAGTGGATTTTTCGATGATTCGCGATCCCGGGTTGCGGCTGGAAGATATGCCGCAGCGCAAACGGAATTTGCTGGATCTGCAAAGTGCGATCGAGTTGTTCACGCCGCTATATCAGTTGATGTTGACCGACAATGATTTTTGGCGCGCGGCTAATTCCTTGCAGTTGGACGAAACGGTCGGCATTTATGCCGCGCAGATTCTGGGCGCGCCGCAGCATTTGATTTTGGTGAACAACAAGCATCCGCTGGTGCCGTTGTCGACCCTGCGTGCGGGATACCGATTGGTGCTGCATGGTTTGTCGACCGAGATGTTGCATAGTCTGTTGATGCATGCGAAAAGCGAGGCCGAGGCCGCTGATTCACCAGCATCGCAAGCAGCATGAGAGCCGCTATGCTGGCATACTGAAGGAAACCTGGACGAGCTAACGGAGACACAACCCATGGCGGCCGAGACGGGCAGTACCGATCTGGTGTTTGATTACATCGTGGTGGGCGCAGGGTCGGCAGGGTGTTTGCTGGCCAATCGTTTGTCGTCCGATCCGGACAAGCGGGTGTTGCTGCTGGAGGCCGGTGGGCGCGATAACTGGCATTGGATCCATATCCCGGTCGGCTATCTGTATTGCATCGGAAATCCGCGCACCGATTGGTGCTATCGCACGCATCCCGATCCGGGATTGAACGGACGCAGCCTCGGCTATCCGCGCGGCCGCGTGCTGGGCGGCAGTTCTTCCATCAACGGCATGATTTATATGCGCGGCCAGCGCGCGGACTATGACGGTTGGGCGGCGTTGGGCAATGCCGGATGGGGATGGGATGAGGTGCTGCCGTTTTTCAAGCGCAGCGAGGACCATCACGCGGGGGCGTCGGACTATCATGGTGCAGGCGGTGAATGGCGTGTCGAGCGTCAGCGCTTGTCGTGGGATTTGCTCGATGCCTTTCGTGCCGCGGCAGCCCAGGCTGGGATTGCGCCGGTGTCGGATTTCAACCGGGGCGACAACGAGGGCTGCGATTATTTCGAAGTCAATCAGCGTCGCGGCATGCGCTGGAGCGCGGCCAGGGCTTTTCTCAGGCCGGTGGCCAAGCGATCTAATTTGCACGTCATGACAGGCGCGCGCGTGTCGCGCATCGTGTTCCAGAATCGGCGCGCCGAGGGTGTGGCGTTTCGCCTGGGAGACGGCAGCGAACAAGTGGCGCGTGCGCGAGCGGAGGTCATCCTGGCTGCGGGAGCGATAGGGTCGCCGCAATTGCTGCAGGTGTCCGGCGTCGGGCCGGCGGCGCAGTTGCAGGCCCGCGGTATACCGGTGCTGCATGATTTGCCGGGGGTAGGTGAAAACCTGCAAGACCATCTGCAGTTGCGCATGATCTACCGCGTCACGGGCGCCAAAACCTTGAATGCCATGGTGGGATCGTTATGGGGCAAGGCGTTGATGGGGGCGCAGTATGCCTTTGGACGACGCGGGCCGCTCAGTATGGCGCCGTCGCAACTGGGAGCATTCGCGCGATCCGGTCCTGAACAAGAACGCGCCAATGTGCAGTACCACGTGCAGCCGTTGTCGCTGGAAAAATTCGGCGAGCCTTTGCATGCTTTTCCGGCCTTTACGGCCTCGGTCTGCAATCTGCGGCCCACCAGCCGTGGCCATGTGCGGATCACGAGCCCGCAGGCGGATGATGCACCTGAGATCCTGTGCAATTATTTATCGACCGAGGCCGACCGGCGAGTGGCGGCCGACAGTATTCGACTGACGCGCCGTATTGTGTCGCAGCAGGCGCTGGCGTGTTACGCCCCAGAGGAATACAAACCGGGTAACGCATTGCAGACGGATGAGGATTTGGCGCGTGCCGCCGGTGAAATCGGCACCACGATTTTTCATCCGGTGGGAACCTGCAAAATGGGCGTGGACCCCTTGGCGGTGGTGGACCCTGAATTGCGTGTTCATGGCTTGCAAGGGTTGCGTGTCATCGATGCGTCGGTGATGCCGACCATCACGTCGGGCAATACCAATTCGCCCACGGTCATGATCGCCGAGAGAGGCGCGCATTTTCTCCACGCCAGCGCGAAAGCTGGCGCGTGATCTGCCTGCATGACTGGTCCGTTGTGCCCCAACCCCCCTGTTCAGAGGGGCATAGATCTATCGTCTGGACGCGATGCGCGCGGGTAGGGCAAATGCTTAGTCCGTGGGCACGTGCTGTACAAATCGCTGAGTTATAGTCCCTGAGTTTTCCCGCACGCTGCGATCGATGTGGGGGTGCACTGCTATGTTTCAGGGTTTCTCCTATGCCAGACACTATTGAGCTTGTCGCCACTATCTTGTTTGCGGTGGCGGTTATCCACACCTTTTCGGTGCCGATCTTTGCGCGCCTGGCGCATCGCAATGGACCGCATGCGGGGGTGTGGCATTTGCTGTCCGAGGTGGAGGCCGTATTCGGCGTCTGGGCTTTTGTGTTGATCGTTTGCATGGCGCTGCTTAGCGGGAGCGAAGCTGCCATTCATTACGTGGATACGCGCAACTTCACCGAACCGCTTTTCGTGTTCGTGATCATGGTGGTGGCAGCGAGCCGGCCGATCCTGGAATTGGTGGGCCTGGTCGTGCGAGGTCTGGCGCGTTGTTTGCCGGTGCAACGCGAGGTCGCGACGTTTTTCGTTGTGATGTCGGTGGTGCCGCTGGGAGGTTCGTTCATCACTGAGCCGGCGGCGATGACACTGGCGGCAATTCTGCTGCGTGATGCTTATTTCTGCCGATCGGGACATACGCGTTTTAAATATCTGACGCTGGGCGTGTTGTTTGTCAACGTGTCGATTGGCGGGGTATTGACGGCTTATGCTGCGCCACCGGTCTTGATGGTGGCTTCCACGTTTGGATGGGATTCGGCCTTTATGGCGATGCATTTCGGCTGGCGTGCTGCGATTGCCGTGTTCATCAATGCTGGGGTTCTGACGTGGATCTGCCGTAGTGCCTTGATCGATCATCGTATCGGAACGGGCAATGGGGTCAATGCTGCGGAAGACGAGCCCCCCCGCCGCGCTCCTGTGCCTCTGTTGATCATTCTGATTCACTTGGCATGCCTGGTGGGGATTGTGATGACGGCGCATCATCCGGCCGTCTTTTTGGGTTTGATGATGCTGTTCATCGGTTTTTCCCATGCCTATCGGCGTCATCAAGATCGTTTGCTGATCCGCGAGGGGCTGATGGTCGGTTTTTTCCTGGCGGGGTTGGTGGTCTTGGGTGGCCTGCAGAAATGGTGGCTGCAGGATTTGCTGGGCGGCTTGGAACCTACTGTATTGTTCTGGGGCGCGACCGCGCTAACGGCGATCACAGACAACGCCGCGCTGACCTACCTGGGTTCGCTGGTCGAGGGATCGAGCCCGGCATGGCATTACATGTTGGTAGCCGGTGCGGTGACTGGAGGCGGATTGACGGTGATTGCTAATGCGCCCAATCCTGCGGGTTACGCGATTTTGCGGCCCTTTTTCCCTGACGAAGCAATCTCCGCAGGCAAGCTGTTCTTGTCTGCGCTGGTGCCTACGCTGGTGGCGGCCGGGATGTTCTTGTTGCCGCTGGGGCGATAGTATCCCGGTCCGCGATCGATAGTCCCGCTACCAACGATATTTCAGGCTGGCCGTGACCATGCGCGGAGCGCCTTCGTAGCAATAGCCCGCGTCGCAGGTCGTGTAGTCCCTGTTAAAGAGATTCAAGGCATTGACCTGCGCGCTCCAGCCTTTGAGCGACGGTGATAGGCGTCCCAGGTCATATCCGATCTTGGCGTCGGCCAGCAAATGCGCTGAGTTCTGGAATGTATTGGTCGCATTGCCCCAGCTGGTGCCGACATAACGCAGGCCGAAACCGACGTCCAGACCAGCCAGTGCCGTGTCTGATTGAAATGTGTAGTCGGTCCACAGCGAGAACGTGTGCCGCGGCGTGCCGGAAAGCGTGCGGCCGTCGGTCTCCGGTGAGCCGGACATATTGACAGCCATCAGGTAGGTATAGGCACCGTGGACCTTCAGTCCCTGGGCCAGGTCGAGCATGCCTTCCAGCTCGATACCGCGGCTGCGCACCTTGCCGGTCTGCACTTGAAAGAGCGGGTTATTGGGATCCGTGACCAGCGCGTTGGACTGTTTGAGTTCGAAGATCGACGCGGCCACGTAGCTGTTCATGTTGCTGGGTGCGTATTTCACGCCTGCTTCGACCTGCCGCGCGGTGGTGGGGTCAAAGGTCTGGCCGTTGGCGTCGACGCCGCTAGTGGGTGCGAACGAGGTCGAGTAGCTCACATAGGGAGCGATGCCGTTATCAAAAACATGGGTCAGGCCAGCACGGCCCGTAAACTTGCGATCGACGGTCTTTTCCCGGCTATCGGCGATCAGGTCGTCCGCGATGCTGGTGCTCCAGTCATGACGGCCGGTGAGGGTCACGATCCAGCCGTCGAACTTGGCTTGTTCTTGCAAGTAGAGCCCGGTCTGGCGTTGACGCTGGCGATAACGCGAGGCGTCGGTCGGTGGGTCTTCCGTGGGGCCTAGTGGCTCGAGTGTCGAGGCATCGAGATCAGAGGCTGTGCCGTAGCCGATGCCGCCGTCCAAGCCGAGATAGGAATAATCCAGTCCCACGAGCAGCTTGTGCTCGACATCGCCCGTTTTGAAGTCGGCCTGCAATTGGTTGTCGACCACAAATGATTTGAGTTTGTCGTGTACATAGCCTGTGGAGCGGCTGATGGTGTTGGCCTCGGTGTCGATTTCGCCGAGACTGTTGTAGCGGACATGGGTATTGACCTGGCCATAGCGCAGGTTTTGCCGCACGGTAAAGGTGTCGTTGAAGCGGTGTTCGGCCAGATAGCCGACTCGGAATTGCTCTTGATCCTGACGGTTGTAGTCACCGGTGGAGCCTGGCAGGTCCGAGCGGGCACCGCCCCACGCGTAATAAGGCAGGGCAGCGGGCGTCCTGGATTTCAGGTATTCGCCCAACAGGGTGACTGTGGTGTCGCTATTGGGTTGCCATGTGAACGCCGGGGCGATGGAGGTAATGTCGTTGTTGCCGCCACCGTCGGTGTTTGGCGAGCCCGCGTCGCGTACGACACCGGTGAGTCGATACAGCCACTGGCCTTCTTCGTCGGCGCGGCCGCCAATGTCGAACTGGCCCTGTTTGCGCTGGTAGTTGCCCGTCATGAGCTGGACTTCGCCAAACGGTTCGTCGACCGGGCGTTTTGAGGTGATGTCGACCAAGCCGCCGGGAGAGCCCAGACCATAGAGCGCCGAACTCGGGCCACGCAGCACAGTCACGTTCTCCACACTATAGGGCTCGACTTTGAATACCGACATGTTGGCGCCGGGCAGGCGCAGGCCGTCGCGATAGATGCCGGTGTAGGTGACGTCGAAACCGCGCAAGGTAAAGACATCAAAGCGCGGGTCGAAGCCACTTTGCTCGGTACGTACGCCCGGTGTGTAGGAAATGGCCTCGAGCAGTGTTTGCACGTTGCGGTCGTCCAGTTCCTCGCGGGTGATGACGGAGGCCGATTGCGGCGTTTCCAGCAGGGAGGTGTCGGTTTTGGTGGCGGCGATGGTACGTGCCGCCACATAGCCCTGCGTCGATGGCGCGCTGGCTATGGCGGTAACGGCAGGCAGCGTGGCGACCTCGTTTTGCGAGGCGGCGGGTGCCGGACGCAGTACGTAGCCGGATTCGGTTTTGTGGGCAACATAGCCGCTGCCGCGCAGCAGCAGATTGAAGCCCGCTTCGATGCCATGGCTGCCACGCAGGCCGGGTGATGTCAGGCCCCGCAACTGGCGCGCATCCATCGCGAGAGATACGCCCGCCTGTTGTGCGTATTGGTTCAACGCGTCAGCCAGCGGCCCGGAGGGAATGTTGTATGTCACAGTTGCCGCGGTCTGGGCATAGGCGGGCAAGGCAAGGCCTAGTCCAAGCGCCAAAGATCCGGAAAAGGCCAAGCGTACGATCAGGCTGAGGTGCACGGGCGTAAATGTAGCGTGACGGTGCACTGCGGCGCGGTGCCGGTGCGTTGCGGCGGGTAGGGACATGGTTCGAGTTCCTGGTTTGCGTTGCAGATTTTTCGGTGTCCAAGACATGACGAACGAAACGCAAAAAGTGGAACCGCAGAAACAAAAGAATCTTCGAACTGATTACATTGGCGTGCCGATTTGTAGAAGGCCGTTCATTTTTGTGTATACGGAGCCCGGCGCATTGCCCTTGGCTCAGACCTCCGGGGGATATCACGGATTCGGAGCCGGAGCATCGATCAGCACCAGGTAGTCGGTCAATGTGCGCACGCGCAGGTTTGGAAAGCTGGCCTGCAGCAGTTTTATGGCCTGGTCTGGCGCGTCCAGCGGCAGCACTGCGCTGACACGGATGTTCTCGATCTGCGGGCGGTCGTAATAGATGAAACCGCGCCGGTGGCGAGCGAGTTCGTCCAGTATCTCGGTGAGCGGCCGGTCGGCGGCGATGAGCTGGTGACGCCGCCAAGCCTCCTCTACCTGCGTGGGCACAATGGTTTCGGGGGGGCTGACGGCATGCTCTGTAATGCGTACGCGTTGCCCGGCCTGGATCTGGATGGCGGCATCGGCATGGCCTTCGCATTGGGCTGCGGTCTGAACTGCTGTGCGCGATTCGATCATGCTGAGCACGGTAACGTCAGGATCGCGTTCGACGACAAAACGCGTGCCCAGCGCCCGCACGCAACCGTGAGTCGTACTGATGACGAATGGTCGAGAGGTGTCTTTGGCGACGCTTACCAGGACGTTGCCTTGCACGAGCTCAATGGCGCGGCGTTGCGAGTCATAGTGGAAATTGACGGCGCTGGCGCTGTCGAGCGTGATGTGGGTGCCGTCGGGCATGGTGTGGGTTTTCCATTGACCGGTGGAGGTGCGCAGGTCGGCCAATAGGTAGGTGGGTGAGGCGATGTACAGCATCAGCGCGAGGGGGACACACAAGACGAGCAGGAGCAGTAGCGAGACGGTCAGACGCTTGGTGCGCCGCCGGCGGTCGTTACGCGCCTGTACCGCGTCGAGCGCTGCGCGTGCAGGGCGGCCATTACCGGCCGTAGGCGCGCGCAGGCTCTGCATCAAGCCGATCAAGGTTTCCATCACCGCAGCTTCGGCAGCATGGCGCGGGTCTGCGCGTTTCCAGGCTTCGAATTCGTGGCGAGCGCGTTCGCGCTCAGCCGTGTCATCGCTGGTGAGCCGTACGATCCAGTGAGCGGCTTGTTCGGCCAGCGGTCCCAGAGCAGGGTCGCTTGTCTCGGGCTTTGCCATGCCGTCAGGTGCCTGGTTGGGTCATGGCAGGGCAATGGGTACGGCAATGCAGCAATGCCTGCACCAGATATTTTTGCACCATCCGTTTGGAAACTCCCTGGGCGATGGCGATGTCGGTCTGAGACTGTTCTTGCAGATAGTGTCGCAGAAAGGCTTCCCGTACCTTGGCGGGCAGTGTGTCGAGCGCCGTACTGATTTGTTCCAATGCCTGGACGGCCATCAGGATCTGGTCCGGTGATGGGTAGCCGGGCAGCGTTTGAGCCAGCGACGTCAATTCGGCCAGATAAGCCTGTTCGATGAGCTGCCGCCGGGAGCGATCCACCAGCAGGCGCCGGGCCGTTGTGACGAGATAGGCACGGGGCTCTTGAATGCCCAGCAGCGCATCGCGCGATGCCATGATGCGCACAAAGGTATCGTGGGCCATGTCGGCGGCATGGTGCGTATCGCCCAGTTTGCGGCGCAGCCACGCCTGCAGCCAGCCGTGATGGTCGGTGTATAGCGTAGCGACCTGCTGTTGGAGCGAGGATTCGTTGGCGCGCAAGACGTTGGTTCCAGCAGGGTTCTGTCAGTTTGCCGTCACGGCTCCCGGCAACACATACGCTCATCAGGCGCGGCAAGCGGGCGGTACGAGAGTGGAAACTTGATTTGGTGGATGAGAATTATTTTCATTCTATGAGATGGTTCTTGTCGCTGGCAAGTACGCCGCAGGAGCAGGTGTTGGCCGCAGGACACTGCCTCGTCGGCAAAAACCGCTAAAATTCAATACTTTCCCGTATTGGATCCGGCGCCGCCAGGCCGCCGCCTGCTTGCCCGGGTGGCGACACGGCGGTTTTTGATGCGCCGGCGTGCCTGGAATACCCAACGATGCCTATCTATGCTTACAAATGCAGCGCCTGCGGCCATGCCCAGGACGTCCTGCAGAAAATGTCTGATGCGCCGCTGTCGGTTTGCCCCGAATGCGGTCAGTCCACGTACACCAAGCAGGTGACTGCGGCCGGTTTTCAGCTCAAAGGCTCGGGCTGGTACGTGACCGACTTCCGTAACAATGGCGCCAGCGGTGGCGCCGCCACGCCCGACAGCGGTACGTCCGGCACTAGCACCACGGCCACGCCGGCTGCGCCTGCCAAGAGCGACGCCAGTCCCGCGCCAGCCGCCGCCGCATCCCCCCCCGCGCCTGCGGCAGCTTCCTGATCGCTCTGGGGCAGATGGGCATGCGCATCATCAAGAAGTATTTCATCACTGGGTTGCTGATCTGGGTGCCCCTGGCGATTACCGTCTGGGTCCTGGGTTTGCTGGTGGCGACCCTCGAGGGTTTTGTGCCCAGCTTCTTGTCTTCGCAATCCCTGTTCGGCATCAATATTCCTGGTTTCCGGTTTGCGCTGGTCATCGTGGTGGTGCTGCTGACGGGGATATTTGCCGCCAATCTGCTTGGCCGCACGCTGCTCGAACAGTGGGAATCTCTATTGGGCCGCATCCCGCTCGTGCGTTCCATCTACAATTCGGTCAAGCAGGTCAGCGACACGGTGCTGGCACCCAATGGCCAGGCGTTTCGCCAGGCAGTGTTGGTGCAGTATCCGCGAGCCGGGTCCTGGACGATTGCGTTCCTGACGGGCGTGCCTAGTGGCGAGGTGGCGAACCATCTGCCGGGCGAGCACGTCAGTGTCTATGTCCCGACGACGCCGAATCCTACGTCGGGATTCTTTCTGATGATGCCTCGCGACCATGTCATTGAGCTGCAAATGAGCGTGGACGCTGCCCTGAAATACATCGTATCCATGGGCGTGGTGGCGCCGCCGGCCCAACCGGTCGCGGCAGTTACCCCCATTCCGGCGGCTCCGGCCGTCGATTCGTAACTTTTTTACGCTGACACACAGCACCTAGGAGTCATTCCGCAATGCGTACCTGCTACACCGGCGAGGTTTGCCGTGACCATCTCGGCCAGACTGTCACCCTGTACGGCTGGGTGAACCGCCGCCGTGACCACGGTGGGGTCATCTTCATCGACCTGCGCGACCGCGCGGGGCTGGCCCAGATCGTGTTCGATCCGGACAATGCCGCCTTTGCCACCGCCGAACGCCTGCGCAACGAGTTCTGCATCCGCGTCACCGGTCTGGTGCGTCTGCGCCCCGAAGGCACAGCCAATCCCGATCTGGCCTCGGGCGAAGTCGAAGTGCTGTGTAAAGAAGTCGAGATCCTGAACGCGTCGATCACGCCGCCGTTCCAGCTCGAAGACGACAATCTGTCTGAAACCACGCGCCTGACGCATCGTGTGCTGGATCTGCGCCGCCCGCAGATGCAGCGCAATCTGATGCTGCGTTACCGTGTGTCCATCGAAGTGCGCAAGTTCCTGGATCAGTTGGGTTTCATCGACATCGAAACCCCGATGTTGACCAAGAGCACGCCCGAAGGCGCGCGCGACTATCTGGTGCCTTCGCGTGTGAACGCCGGTCACTTCTTTGCCTTGCCTCAGTCGCCGCAGCTGTTCAAGCAGATGCTGATGGTGTCGGGCTTTGATCGTTACTATCAGATCACCAAGTGCTTCCGTGACGAGGACCTGCGCGCAGACCGTCAGCCGGAATTCACCCAGATCGATTGCGAAACCTCGTTCCTGAACGAAGTCGAAATCCGCGAGATCTTTGAAAACATGATCCGTCATGTCTTCAAGGTGGTGCAAGACGTCGAGCTGCCTCAGCAGTTCCCCATGATGAGCTGGACCGACGCCATGCAGCGCTATGGTTCGGACAAGCCCGACCTGCGCGTGAACCTCGAGTTCACCGATGTGGCGGACATCATGGCTGATGTGGATTTCAAGGTATTCGCCAGCGCCGCCACGACACCTGGCAGCCGCGTAGTGGCCTTGCGTGTGCCGAATGGCGGTGAATTGTCGCGTAGCGAGATCGATGCCTACACGCAATTTGTCGCGATTTACGGCGCCAAGGGCCTGGCCTATATCAAGGTCAACGAAACCGCCAAGGGCCGTGATGGCCTGCAGTCGCCCATCGTCAAGAATCTGCACGATGCCGCATTGGCCGAGCTGATCAAGCGCACCGGCGCACAAGACGGCGATATCATTTTCTTTGGCGCCGATCGTGCCAAAGTCGTCAACGATGCGATCGGCGCCTTGCGCGTCAAGATCGGTCACAGCGATTTCGGCAAAAAGCACAACCTCGCGTCCAGCGGCTGGAAACCCCTGTGGGTGGTCGACTTCCCGATGTTCGAATACGACGAGGAAGACGGCCGCTACACTGCTGCGCATCATCCGTTCACCAGCCCCAAAGATGGCCACGAAGACTTCCTGGAATCGGATCCCAGCAAGGCATTCGCCAAAGCCTATGACATGGTGCTCAACGGTTGGGAAATCGGTGGCGGCTCGGTTCGTATTCACCGCGAAGAAGTCCAGAGCAAGGTCTTCCGTGCGCTGAAGATCGGTGCCGAAGAGGCCCGCGAGAAGTTCGGCTTCCTGTTGGATGCGCTGCAATATGGCGCGCCTCCGCACGGCGGGATCGCGTTCGGCCTGGACCGTATCGTGACCATGATGACCGGCGCCGAGTCGATTCGCGATGTTATCGCTTTCCCCAAGACCCAGCGCGCACAGTGCCTGCTGACGCAGGCGCCGTCCGAGGTTGACGAGAAGCAATTGCGCGAGTTGCACATTCGCCTGCGCAATGTTGAAGTGAAATGAAGTAATCTGCGGGCAGAGGGTGGCGCGGGCCTGGGTCAGGCCGGTTTGTCACTCACCCGCTAGCCAGGGTAAGGGCAGCTTAGGCTGCCCTTGTCCGTTGCATAAAAGGCGCCATTCGGTTTATGTCGCTTATTCGCGTTATCAGCTACAACATTCACAAGGGGCGATCGTCCCTCGGGGCTCGCGAGTCGTTGAACGACTTGCGTCTCGGCCTGTATGGGCTGCGCCCCGATCTGGTGTTTCTGCAAGAAGTGCAGGGCCGCAATGAGCAGCGTTCGATGTCGGACGCGCAGCACGAGTCATTGGCGGCAGCGTTGCGCTTGAATGTGGCCTATGGCTGCAATGCCATTCGTGATCGTACCGATCATGGCAATGCATTACTGTCGCGCTATGAGATTCTGGACCACGAGAATCTGGATATCTCCGATCATCGGCTAGAGCAGCGTGGATTGCTGCATGCGCGGGTCCGGGTCGAGGACCGCGACGTACACTGTTTCGTGGTGCACCTCGGGTTGTTCGCGGGCAGCCGCAGTCGACAGGTCCTGGCGTTGTCCGAGCGCATCGCTCGATCGGTGCCCGACGGCGATCCTATTCTGATCGCGGGGGATTTCAACGATTGGGGCGATCGTCTGGCGCCATTGTTCGTGCAGCAGTTGGGCGTCGTCGAGGTCTTTGCCAATGCGCCGCGCAGCCATGGCGGGGAACTGCCTCGCTTGCGGGATTCGGTACGGCGGCTCAGTAATGCCTTGAGAGGCGTACCCAATTCACTGGCCGTTCAAGAGCGCAGCAATCAACTGGGGATGGACGGCGCCTATTGCCCGCTACCGCCGCCGCGCACCTTTCCGGCCGTGTTTCCGTGGTTCAGGCTGGATCGCATTTATCAGCGCGGATTCGCGGTGCGCAGCGCTCGTGTCCTGCGCGGCCGCCAATGGGCGCGCCTGTCGGATCACGCCCCGTTGCTGGCGGAGCTCGAGCTGCCGTGAAGGCCGATATCGTCAGGCTGGACTGGACCGATCACAACGCCGTCGACCTGTTGCAGAATGGCGCCGATTTTTTTCCGGCGTTGTGCCAGGCGATTGATGCGGCACGCGTCAGCGTGCATCTGGAAACGTACATCTTTCTGCCAGATCGCACTGGTGAGCAGGTCCTGCATAGTCTGGAGCAGGCGGCGCGTCGCGGTGTAAAGGTCCGAGTCGTGCTGGACGGTTTTGGCAGTGCCAATACCGCGCAAGCCATGCGTGATCGTATTGTGGAGGCGGGCGGACAATGCCGTATTTATCGCCCAGAGCCTCCGTGGTATGGACGCCTGGTGCCGTCACGCAGCCGATTACGCCGTTTGCATCGCAAGCTGACGGTCGTGGACGGGGAAATAGCCTTTATCGGCGGCATCAATGTGGTGGATGATTACGACGATCTGGATCCTCATGACGGTATCAATGCGCCTCGTTTTGATTTTGCAGTGCGAGTGCGAGGCCCTCTGGTCGCGTATGCGGTGCATGCCCAGGACTTGCTGTGGGTACGGATGAATTGGGCCAGACTGCGCCGCTATCCGCGCGACTGGCCTCGTATCAAACTGGGTTTGCCATCGTGGCCCTCTGCGGTATTGGCGGGCCATCAGCGTGCCGCACTCGTGCTGCGTGACAACTTGCGCTATCGGCAGACATTTGAGCGAGCCTATTTGTATGGCATTCAGCATGCCCAGCGCGATATCCTGATCGGTAACGCCTATTTTTTTCCTGGACGCCAGTTTCGCAAAGCACTGCTGCGTGCGGCTGCACGAGGCGTCAAGGTGCGTTTGCTGCTGCAAGGCAAGATCGAATACCACATGCAGTATTACGCGACGCGATCGCTGTACGATCAGTTGTTGACGGGCGGAATAGAAATCTATGAGTACATGCCCAGCTATTTGCACGCCAAGGTCGCGGTCATTGACGGCATGGCTACAGTGGGCTCGTCAAATCTGGATCCGTTCAGCTTATTGCTGGCACGCGAGGCGAATGTCGTGGTCGATGACCTCGCCTTTGCCCACGACTTGCAACAACGTCTGGAAACAGCGATTGCACAAGGAGGGCGTTTTGTTCGCCCTCTGGACTATCAGCGGCGAGGTTGGTGGAAGCGGTGTGTCGATGCCGTGTCATACACGATGCTACGTATCGGCGTGGCCTTGACAGGGCGTTCCGGGGAATACTGATTGTCTCAAGCGGAACGCGGCGCCTGAATGCTGTGCAAAATGTGGCGAATGACTTCGTTTGCAGCCTGGGCCTGTTGGTCGTCGGAGACTGTGTACAAGATTTCCTCGAGCTTGTTTTCAGCGTCAAACAGGAGAGATCGCAGCCATTTTTCATCGAGCGCTACGACTTCTTGTTCGGACTGGCGTAGCGCCGCTTGCACTTGTTCAATAGTGGCATCTTGCGACAAGAACGAAGCGCAAGCCTGTTCTACGCGTTGGACTGCCTCTGGGTATAGCCAAGTATTCATTTTTATCCTCCTCGACGAAGAATGGTGACGATGACGTTCCCACCATTTTCGGTGACAGCCCCAACATTACCACTCCAGTAAGTGGTGCGGCTCACGCCGTTGACGATCGATGTGGTGGGATCTCCCGTGCGGATGACGTGCTCGACGATATTGGGAGAGATATTGCGGCCTGCTCCCACCGTGCCTGCAGGAGCGCCCAACCCGGACGGCAGCATGCGGTCTACCGCGTGCTGCGAATAAAGACGGTCGCCGATTTGTGCGTAGGTTCGGCCTCCTTGCGTGACTTTGGGATAGTCGTTCCACGACCCCCAAGGTAGGGAATCATGGGTAGCAGGGGCCGATTCTGCCGGCCGGGCTCCGGCTTGGCGTGCGGTTTGCGGGGTTTCAGTGCCGGGTCTGGGCATTGATCCGCTCGCTCGCCGTGGCGCCAGACGGCCGGCTCCCCGGGTCAGCATGGCGATGACCGCACCGACACCCATCGCCATGACGCCTTGCGCGAACTGCTTGGCCGCTTCGTTCAGGTCGTTGTGACTAGACGCGTCGATGGTCAAATTGAAGAATCGCGCCAGATTCTTGATACCGCTGAAAATCGCCCACCCTGCGAAAGCAAAGCCGATGGCAATCAGCGCCGCATCAGCGACAAACCCTACGCCGACGGCGTGCGAGCCTGCCCAGATCACGAGACCGCCGACAATGATTGCCAGATTCGTACCGCTGAGTTGGCCAGCCAGTTCCGTTTTGAGTGCAGCAGGCATGTACTCCAGGCTTTGATTGAGGACGTAGCTGAAGCGATCGGCCAAGGACCACTGAGAGACCGGACCGGAAAGCGTGGCCGACAGTTGTGCGGGCTGAACACTGCCGTTGATATCGTGGCTGGCAGAGTCTGGCAGGGCGACTGCGGAGATCTGGCCGACCCGCATCAGCGCCATCATTTGCTCGACAGTCTGCTGGGCAGAGTAATGTCCAGGGACCGAGCCAGAGCAGATCAACCGCCGATAAAGCGCCGACAGTTTGGCCAGCGACGCATCATTACGCAGGTGGGGATACAGCACCGCACGCAGGCGCGTGGGCTCGTTGATGACCAGCGATCTGGATATTCCCTCGAATACATACCAGGGACCGATGAGCAAAAGTTCGCCGTTATTACGCAGAGCGGCGACTTCGCCGGATCGTTCTAGTGATTTGACGTCCATAGGGCATGTCGTTGTTTTGTAATGGCCACGACTGGGCTCTGGCGAGACGATGCGACACACCGGCTTGCGACAGAGCCGTCAAATGCTAGCAATCTTTGTGTAATAAGCCGCGGAACGACAATATTTTTCGCGCTTGTTTCAAATTGACATAGACGTACGACGTGGGCGGCCTGTTCGCTGCAGATCAGGCCTCTGCCCGGCAACTGAATGCCTGGCCGTATGGAAAGCGCAGGGTCGCTTCTGGTCAGGTGCGCCGTGCGGGCCAGCGAATCAGTCCCAATGAAAGCGCTGTCCCAATCAAAATGATGGCCGCGCCAATCAAGATACGCGCGGTCAACATTTCGTCCAGGAACCAGACGCCCCACAGGACGCCGAAGACCGGCACCAGAAAGGTGACACTCACCGCACCCGTCGGCCCGACGCTGGCGATCAGGCGAAAGAACATGATGTAGGCGAATCCGGTGCAGAGAATCGCGAGTGCAACGGTGGCAGACCATGCTTGCCAAGAGACGGGCTCCGCCGGCCAGGTAGCAATGGCCAGGGGCGCCAGTATGAGCGAAGCCCCTATCATGCTGCCGGTTGCACTGGACAACGCGTCGACGTCGCTGAGAAAACGTTTGGTCCAGTTGGCGGCGATGCCATAGAACAGCGGGGCGGAAACGGCGGCCAGTACCGCGGGCCCGTCGCCGCCGGCGCCGAAATTCAGCTTGTCCCAGACGAGCACAACAATCCCCAATACGGCCACAGCCAAGCCAAACGCGCGACTCCAGGCCAGCCGGTCTTTCAGCCATAGCCAGCCGATGACGGCACCCCAGACGGGTGTGACCGCGTTGGCGACAGACATGAAGCCGGCGCCCAGAGACTGTGCGGCATAGGCATACAGGAGGAAGGGAATGGCGGAATTGAACGCGCCCACGACCAGAATGGCTTTCCAGCGCTGTGCGATCAGGGGAAATTTGCCACGCAGGGCGGCCAGAGGCAGTAGTGTCAGCGCCGCCAGACCGACGCGCAGTTCCATGAGCGGACCAGGTCCAAACTCAGGCACGGCGATACGCATGAACAGAAATGATCCGCCCCACACTGCCGCCAACAGCAGCAGGTCCAGCAAGTCGCGACGGCGCATGGCGCAAATTTCCAGTTTAGGCTTTGCGCCGTTGAGCGGCGCGGGTGAGGACGTTTTTCATTTTGACGCGATGCGCCAGATAGGCACAAGCCAAGGCCAGCAGTACGCAGATGACCAGGCCAATACGCACGCCTTGCAGGACCGAACTGCGGGCAATGGCAATGCCGACCAATGCCGTTCCTGCGGCGCTGCCGATGGCGCGAGTAGTCTGTACCAATGCGGAGGCGATGCCGACGTCGCGGCGCTCGCTGAGCATCTGCATGAACAGAGTCAGATTGGGCAGCAGAAAGCCCAAGGCACAGCCATTGACGAAGAAGGCGGCTAGGATCCAGATCGTCGAGGTGTCTTTGCCAAACGCCAGCACCATCAGCGAGCCTACCGCCAACAGACAGCCGCCAAATACCATCAGGCGCTGTGGCTCGCTCTGTTTGGGAAAGAGCTGTCCATTGATGATGCTGCCTATGGGAATGGCTGCCACCAGCGGTGTCAACAACAGGCCAGCCTCGCTCGGTGTGTAGCCCATTTCCGTTTGCAGCAGCAGGGGGCTGTAAAAAATCAGGACGAACATCACTGCACCGACGGCGAGGCCGGCAACGTTCAGCAATTGCGGCTCGGGTTGAGCAATGACGCGCAACGGGAAAATTGGCGAGGACACCCGCCGCTCGTAGGGAATCAACAGCGCAATGGCAGCCACGCCTGCCAACGCCAAAGCCAGTGCGATCATAGGGTGGGCATGCTCGCCGGGTGCAAAGGCCAGTTCCATTGCGGCTAACGGCGCACTGACGGCGATGACCAGCAAGAGGCTGCCCACCCAATCTATGCGCTGGCCGCCCGTCTGCGCCGCAAGCGGCCGGATACGTGGAAAATAGCGCGCCAGCAGGAACAGGGCGATCACTGCGGCGATCGGGGATATGAAGAACGCAGCACGCCAGCCCAACGCCTGTGTGGCAGCACCGCCGAGCAGCGGTCCGATGCCGCTGGCCATGGCAAAGGCCGCCGACACCAGCGCCAGCCAACGTACGCGTTCTTTGGCATCGGGAAATAGATCTGCTGGCGCGGCAAAGGCCGTGGCGATCATCATGCCGCCGCCTATGCCTTGCAACGTACGGAAGACGATCAACTGAGGCATGGACTGCGCCAAGCCGCAGGCGATGGAGCCCAGGGCAATAATCGCCACAGACAGCAGCATCAGCGGCTTGCGCCCGAATAAGTCTCCCAGGCGTCCGAAAATCAGAATGGACGCCGCGGTAGCGAGCAGATATCCGGTCCCCACCCAGGCGTACAACGCCATGCCATTGAGGGCCTGTGCGACGCGCGGCAGCGTCGTGCTGACAATGGTGGAGTCAAAGGCGGCCAACACGACAGTGGCCGACACGCCCATCATCGCCATCAGCAAATCGCGCTTGGAGCGGGTAGGCTCAGCAGCGGTTTCAGCAGAGGGCGTCGCAGGTGTGGTCATGCCGCCAAGGATATCATTGACAGGTCAGCGATTTAATCGTGAACCACAGATGATTCGACGAAAACGCGACAGTACATATTGGCCGGAGTGCGAGTTCGAGCCATTGGTATGCCCTACCAATGGCCAGACAGGAGTATGGCGGCCCGCATGGGGCGGGCCCGTCCTATTTGAACAACGCGTGATACCCGACAATCACGACTACCACTGCTGCCACGGCCAGCCACGACCAGCGTGAGGAGGCCAGGCCACGTTCGGGTTCTTGTACTGGTGGTGGGGGCGCGATACGCGGGACCCTGGACATGTGATCGATGAAAGCGGCAAAGAATTTTTCTACAAGCTTGCCGCCGGCTTTCATGAGTATGGGATCGCCGACCTTGCCCAGCGATCCGCCCGCCATGGCGGCCACCGTATAGGCCAGGCGCGTGCCGTCGTCTTTCTCCGATAAATTGATCTGCGCCGTCCCGATTGCCAGGCAAGCGGTCGGGCTTTTGCCTTCGAAAGCGAGCGCGCAACTGTGCGGCGGCTTCAGTTCGGAAAGCAAAACTTCTCCTTCGTAACTGGCTTCTACGCCGCCCACATTGGCATGCAAAGACAAGGCATACTCTGTCGGGGACCGGCGTTCGATTTTGACGCACCCCGGCAGGCATTTCTGCAGCACAGCAGGATCCATGAGTGCGTCCCAGGTCTGGTGCTGGGTGGACGGAATCCATTGAGCATCGGCTATGCGCATGGCGGTCTCCTTGGTCTGCTTTTGAATTCATTGTGGACCTGACTGCCGTCGTTGTCATCTATCTCGCGTTAAGTATCCGCCGCGAGGCAGAGGCACCGTCATAGCGAAAATTAATGAAATGTAGCGAAATAGTACGTTTGGATACGAGTAAATTAGGACAAAACCCAATATAAACAGCGGCTAGCATTAGGCATGGCCTGCATGCATGAAGTTTCCTGGGTGTTTTTACGCATGAGTTGTGCCACGCCGTATGTCGTCTTCTTTGTATTTCCCTGAATATCGTCCCGATATAGATGGTTTGCGCGCGCTGGCCGTGCTGTCAGTGGTGCTGTGCCACGCCGGTGTGGCTGGCTTTGGCGGAGGCTACGTCGGCATCGATGTTTTCTTTGTGATTTCCGGCTATCTGATCACTGGGCAAATCTTGTCCGGCTTGTATCAGCGCGAATTCTCCTTCTGCGATTTTTATGCACGGCGCATCAAGCGCATTGTGCCGGCCTTGTTGGCGGTGGTTGCGTTCACCTTGGCCGCGAGTTTTTATCTGTTGATGCCAGACGAGTTGGCCGAGGCCGGCAGAGCGGCCTGGCAGACGGCGTATTTTTTCTCGAATCACTATTTCTGGGGCTTGGGCAACAATCACTGGGACCAGATTGCACAGGGCACGCAACCGCTATGGCATGTCTGGTCCTTGGCCGTGGGAGTGCAGTTCATCATCGTGCTGCCAGGCTTGCTGGTGTTGCTTTTTCGTGCAGGCAGGCGCGTTGATCCGGCGGGGCCGCATCTTTTCGCCCCACCGCCAATATGGGTGGTACGCAGCGTATTGACCGGGCTGGCCTTGGTGTCGTTCGCTGTGAGCGGCGCTCTCTTGCAGGCCGACCCGTCGGCGGCGTTTTATCTGCTGCCGTCCCGCGCCTGGGAGCTGCTGTTCGGGGGCATCATTGCATCGCTGGCAGGGTCGCGCCTGAGCCGGCCGCCACTGTGGTTGGCCGAAATCTGCTCGATCATCGGCTTGGTCTGCCTGCTGTGGGGCGTGTTGACCTATACCCAGGCGACTCCGTTTCCTGCCGCGCACGCCTTAGTGCCGGTGGCGGGCGCGGGGTTGATTCTTTATGCGGGCCATTCGAGCACGCCGGCCTGGATGACACGGTTGTTGTCTTTGCGGGCGCTGGTGTTTGTGGGGCTGATGTCCTATTCGCTGTATTTGTGGCATTGGCCGTTGTGGGTCTTGTCGCGCTCGACAGTGTGGTCGGTCCACGGCTGGCCACAAATCCCGGTGGCAGGGTATCTCGCGCTTACATTCCTGGTCTCATGGGTCTCGTGGCGTGGGATCGAGCGTCCTTTCCGGACGGGGTGGTTCTCGACAGCAGGATCCAGGACGATACTCGCCGTGGCATTGGGCGTGTGTATCGCGGGCGTTGGGGCGGGATGGTGGACCATACACGCCAGCCGTACCGATCAGCAGAGTTTGCCGCCAGTGCTGACCCAATTGGATCGTGACACCAGCGTAGCGCCAGGTATCGAATGCGAAGGCAAGCCCGAGCTCGACGCGATCCGTATGGGACAGTCGGGATGTGAGCTGGGAGATCCCGCGACGGCTGCATCCCAGCCTGACTTCATTTTGCTGGGGGACTCGCATGCGCGGATGTGGGTCAGTGCATTCGATGCGTCGGCACGTGAATTGCAATTGCATGGTGTCGCCATGGCGTATGCCAATTGCGCGCCGTTGCGTGGGGCGGTTTCCCCCGCCCGCACAGATTGTGCGCAGATCACCGATACGGCGCTGGAATATGTCGCGCGCTCTCCCGTCCAGCAGGTAATTTTGGCTGGTTTTTGGACTGAGGCTGAGGCAACGGCGTTTGCGAGACCAGCGGCGGTGGCGAATGGTTCGCCGATGCCTGCACCGACGTTCAGTACCTCATTGCGTGACACCATTCGATATTTGCAGCAGGCCGGCAAGGCGGTAACGCTGATTCTGGATGTGCCGCGGCTGGCCAATGACGATGTCCCTCGCGATTCGGCGTTGCTCAGTGTCAACCAGAAAGGGGTCGATGTGTACGGGCCCAGTCTGGCCGATCATATGGCGCGCCAGGCGGCAATCGTGAGGAGCATCGAGGAGGTCTGGCCGACCGTGAAGCCCTTTGGAATTGTGGATCCGGCCGTTGAGCTGTGCGCGACAGGGCAATGCCTGGTGGCAAGTGAGGGGCGTACCTGGTATCGCAACGCGCACCAGGTGACCGATGACGCCGCCCGCGAATTGCGCGCTGTCTTCTTGCCGTTATTGCGATCCGTGTCCGCTCCGCGCTGAGGCCTCCCGCAGGGCGGGCACCATAAAGTTTACGTTTGTTGTAAATTGCCAGGATTCTGTTTTGCGGCCTGACCCGTATCCCGAGGGTTCCCGCTAGTCATTGATGACAACCCGTATTCTTATTGTTCGTACTTCGTCGCTGGGCGATCTCGTGCACATGCTGCCCGCGATCTCCGACATCGCGCGCCATGTTCCCGATGCTGTCATCGACTGGATCGCGGAGGAGGCATTTGCGGAGATACCGAGCTGGCATCCTGCCGTGCATGACGTGATCAAAGTGGCGCATCGGCGTTGGCGCAAGGCCTGGTGGTCCGAGCCGGTGAAGGCCGAGCGGCGTGCGCTGGCCCAGCGGCTGCGGTCGGTGAAGTACGACGTCGTGCTGGATATGCAGGCGCTGATGAAGTCGGCCTGGCTGGTACGCCAGACCCGTGGCGTGCGTCACGGGCTGGACTGGCGCTCGGCCCGTGAGCCTTTGGCGTCGTTGTTTTATCAGGTCCGTCACCGCGTTGAGTTCTGGCAGCCGGCTGTGACGCGGCAACGATTGTTGGCGTCTCTGGCATTTGGCTATACCTACAGTGGCCCGCCGGATTTCGGATTGCAGACGTTCGCGCAGCAGGCGCGGGCGCAGGCGCAGGCCTGCAAGGGCCAGGGTGATTGCGCCCGTCCGCATCATCATCTGAATACGGATCGTGGCTACGCCGTGATCATGCCGTCCGCCAGCCGTGACGACAAACTGTGGCCCGAGGAGGACTGGCGCGCCGTATTCACTCGCGTGCGCGAGGCGGGGTGCACATTGCGGTTGCTGGCAGGCAATCCGCAAGAGGCCGAGCGCGCCCAGGCTTTGGTGGCCGGCTTCGACGGCGTCGAGGTACTGCCCCGGATGGATTTGACGGCGATTGCCCGGCAGTTGGCCGGTGCTCGCATCATGGTGGGGCTGGACAGCGGTTTGACGCATTTATCGGCAGCGTTGGGGCGTCCCACGGTGGGGATCTATCGGGCCTCCACGCCGGTACGGACGCCTTTGATCGGCTCGAATTTCACTGCCAGTCTAGGGGACCGAGGCGCTCCGCCGTCGCGAGAGGCGGTCTTGGCCTCTGTCGATCAGGCATTGGCGGCTAGCTGATCACGATGGCACAGGGCTGACATGCGACGCGGCACCTACACTCTGGCGTTGTATGTTCTGGCTCCCTTGGTGTGGCTCTGGATGGGACGGCGTGCCCGCCGGGCCGGGGGCGACTGGGGCATTTTTTCAGGCGCAAGGTTTGGCCGGGCTGACGACCGCAGCCCGGCGCCATTTGCCCGTCCGCCCGTCTGGGTACATGCCGTCAGCCTGGGAGAGACGCGCGCGGCGCAACCGTTGGTACAGGCTCTGCTGGAGCGCGGATTGCCCATCTTGTTGACACATACGACGGCGACAGGCCGAGCCGAAGGCGCTCGTCTGTTTGCCGAGGCGATTGCCTCCGGTCAGTTGCGTCAGACATGGCTGCCCTATGATTTTCCTGGCGCTGTGCGCGGGTTTTTGCAGCGTTATGGGCCTCGTTGCGGGCTTTTGATCGAGCGTGAGGTATGGCCTAACCTGTTGGCGCAGGCGCGTCGGCAAGGGATACGCATGGCATTGATCAGTGCGCGATTTTCCGCCTCTTCGCTGCGCCAGGCGGGATGGATGGGACGGGCGTTGCGCGATGCGCTGGCAGGCCTGGATGCCGTGCTGGCACAAACCCCCGAAGACGCCCAGCGGCTGGAGCAGGCGGGCGCGCACCGGGTCAGCGTGACAGGCAATCTGAAGTTCGATCTGAGCCTGCCCGCCGCGCAGGTCGAGGAGGGCCGGGCCTGGCGTCACGCCGTGGGAAGGCCGATCGTGGCCGTGGCGAGTACGCGTGAAGGGGAAGACGCGTTGTTCGTGCAAGCGATAAAGACGCTGCGCGACGCGCGGACGAACGGCGCAGTAGCGATAGCGGACTCTGGAAAGACGGCGCCCGATACAGCGGCAACGGCACAGACGGGCGGCCTGCAGTCAGTGTTGTATCTGATAATTCCTCGGCATCCGCAACGCTTTGAAGACGTTGCACAGCAGTTGAATGCCGCTGGATTGACGTATATGCGGCGTACTCAAGCCCGAAAATACGCGCCGGAGAGCCTTGCGCCTCGAACGGTGCCGCAACAGGGGCAACTGCCGCTGACGCAGGCAGAAAGCTTGCCGCTGACCGATCTCGATGTCGATGTCATGTTGGGAGACACGCTGGGCGAGATGCCGTTTTATTTCGCCGCCTCGGATGTGGCCATCGTTGCGGGGAGCTTCGTGCCGTTGGGGGGGCACAATTTGATCGAGGCCTGCGCCGTCGGCGTGCCTGTTATCGTCGGGCCGCACACGTTCAATTTCAAACAGGCGGCAACTGATGCGATTGCCGCAGGCGCTGCGTTGCGGGCCTCCGACGTCCTTGAAGCATTGGACACGGCATCGGCGCTCTTGGGTGACGAAAACCGCCGTCTGGTCATGGGACGTGCCGCGCGCGGCTGGGCCGCTGCGCATGCCGGAGCCACGGCGCGGACCCTGCAGGCGCTGCAGACGTGGCTGTCGTCGTAGCAGCTTGCCCGAGCTATCTGGGTGTTGAGGCTGTCGTCTGCTCGCGGCCTGGTGCCGACAGTGCAGTAAACAGTGCAATGAGTGTCACGTACAGACTCACCGTGCGCATGCCCCGGAACATGAGTTCGGTGACGCCAAAGACGGCAAAACCCAGGCATACCGCGAGCCCCATGGCTGCCGCTACACGTTGAGCCTGTGGCACGTTGCGGCGCAAGCGGCACGCGAGCAGCCCTGCGGGTGCGAAATACAGAATTAGCAGAGCGATGCCGCCCGGCACGCCGTTGGTGGCCAGCGCCAGCAAGAAGTCATTATGCGGTTCGCCGAAATCCCTCGCGACAAAGGATGAGACTTGGCCCGTGGCAGCGAGTTGCCGCAGCTTGTCTGAGAAAGTGGATTCACCGTCGATCCCCGACCAAGGGGATTGTTTGATCGTATGCCACGCTGCGCCCCATAGCTGCAGACGTATACACATGGACGTATCGGCAGTCGGAGCCACGGTGACGCATTCGTGAATTTCCTGAACGCCTTGCGCCACGCGCTCACGCAATGCCGGGCTGGACGCACCGATGGCCAACGCGACCAGGCCAATGCCCAGCAGTGCTGCCAATGCCCGCATTGGGCGGTGGAGCCAGCCGGCCAATGCGATGCCGATCGCCGCGAATACGGGGATGGCCATCCAGCCGGTGCGAGTTTGTGTCAGGACGAAGCCCAGGCAGGTGATCGCCGCGACGGCGAGTTTGAGCGCGCGTTCGGCTCGCGGGTGACGAGTGAGCTGCCAACCCAGGCTATAGAGCGTCAGCACGGTCATCAGCAGCATGAGGTTGCCGTAGCCGACGGCATTGAATTGGGGCGTTGGTGGGCGCTCTAACGTCGGTCCTGCCAAATAGCACACGATAGCGGTGGAGCCAATGCCCGCAGCGAGCACACCCCAGACGAAATGGCGCAGCCGATCACGGTCGATCAATAGAAAACCAGCCAGCAGGCAAGGAAAACCCAAGGCGACTCGCAGGCCACGCTCGATGCCGGGACCTTCCAAATGACCGTTGAGCGCCTGGCTGAGCAGTACGGCCGCCAGTGGCAGGCACAAGGCGAGCATCAGCCAGCGGTAGGGATGCAACTGCTGCAGCCAGTGCGGGGCAGGCGCGGTCAAGATAAGGCAGAGGCAGACGAAAGCCAGCAGGTAGAAGAGACCGCTGCCCCAGCCCACAGTGAGTGTCAGCATAGGCAGGAGCGCTACCAAGACAGTAATCAGTAGCGAGGCACGGGGTAAAGATGAAGGCGTCATGAAAAGAAAGCGGCAGACTGGTACGGCTAGGGCAGTCTATGATTGCCCTTGGGTATGCAACGAAAGCGTGACAAAATTGTTACATAAATTGTGTAAAATATTCTAAACTTAAACTAACCCGATGGAATCTTTTTGTGGTTTTTGCCACAGAGTGTGAAGGTTGGGGGATTCGTTGTGCGGCTTAGATCTCCAAGAACGCCGAATCCGAGGCTTTGCAGTAGCCAAGAGGAGACATCTAATCCAGCGAGTATAGCTGCGACGACTGAAATGAACCGATAGATACGCATGCATTGGTGTCCGGCGCGAAGGTTCGCGAATACCAGCGGATCAATCCAGAAACACTATGTATGGGTGCCTACCTATAGAATCCGCTCGGAACCCGGCAGTTTGGGGTTTCTAACACTGCTTTGCTATGCAATATTTGTTGACGGCATTTCTTACCTCGTTGGTATTCACTGCATTACTCGTTAGGTGCCGATTCTGGCGCAATGGGTGGACTTTGGATTCCGAACTCGGCAGCGTACAAAAATTCCACGCCAAGCCTGTGCCGCGAGTGGGTGGCCTCTCGTTGGTGATCGCTATGGCTGCCACCTGTATGGTCGCCGGCTTTCGCGAGCCGGAGGTCCTGTGGGGCATGCTGTTGCTGGGCCTGTCGGCCGCGCCCGCCTTTTTGGGCGGATTCGTTGAGGACCTGACCAAGCGCGTACGGGTCTTGACCCGTTTGGCGTTGGCGATGGCATCGGGGGCGTTGGCGTATTTTCTGCTCGATGCCGCGGTGACGCGGGTGGATATCATCGGCCTGGACTGGTTGCTGCAGTTCAGCGCCATCTCGTTCGTGTTTACCATTGTGGCGATCGGCGGTGCGGCCAATGCCTTGAATATCATCGATGGGTACAACGGTTTGGCGGCGGTGGTGTCGGCGATGATTTTCGCGGGTTTCGCCTATGTCTGTTTCTATTTGGGCGATCGCATGCTGCTGATCGTGGCCCTGGGGATGTTGGGCGGCGTGATCGGATTCCTTTTCTGGAATTATCCGCGTGGTCATATCTTCTTGGGTGATGGCGGCGCCTATTTCCTGGGCTTCATGATTGGCGAGTTGTCGGTGTTGCTGCTGGCGCGCCATCCAGAGGTGTCTGCCTGGTTCCCGTTGCTGCTGTGTATCTATCCCGTATTCGAGACGCTATTTTCTATTTATCGGAAACGGTGGCTGCGCGGTAATTCACCGGGCGCGCCCGACGGCGTGCATCTGCACATGCTGATCTACAAGCGTGTCGTACGATGGGTGGTGGGGTCGCGTGAAGCGCATCATCTGACTTGGCGCAATTCGCTGACATCGCCGTATTTGTGGCTGCTGTCGTCGCTAGGAGTGATTCCTGCCGTGCTGTTCTGGCAAATGCCCGTTGTATTGATGGTGTGCGTGCTCGCATTCGCCACGGGGTACGTCATGCTGTATCGAAAATTAGTGCTTTTCCGTATTCCCAAATGGATGATTGTGAGGAAGAAAAAGCATGGACGTTGATCGGTAATCCGTACGTTGGGCAGCCGTTTTTCTGCCCTTGCGGATTGCCAAATGGAGCAAAATAGCTCCAGGCTACTATTATTCATCATTCTGTCATCGGGAATCCTGCCTTTCTTCAGAAGAAGTCGCCATTCCCTTTAAACGCTAAGGCATCTTCATGCTGATCTCTGTTGTCCTGTCTGGTGGGGCGGGTACCCGCCTCTGGCCCGTCTCTCGCGAGGGCTATCCGAAGCCATTCATGAAGCTGGCGGATGGCGAAAGTCTGCTGCTTAAAACTTATCGGCGTGCGGCGGCCGTGGGCGCCAAAGACATTCTCACGGTCACTAATCGTGATTACTACTTCATGAGCAAGGATGAGATGGCGCAGGCGCAGCTTGATGTGTCTACCCAATTCCTGCTTGAGCCCGCCGGCCGTAATACGGCACCAGCCGTGGCGATGGCCGCGCATCTGGTGGCAGAGCGTTATGGTCCCGATGCCCTCATGCTGGTGTTGCCTGCCGATCATCTCGTGCAGGATCAAGACAGTTTTGCAGATGCAGTATCTCGTGCTCAGACGTTGGCCGAACAAGGCAAACTGGTCACGTTCGGCATCATTCCTACCGGGCCGGAAACCGGTTTCGGATATATCGAAACCGGTGCCGACGTAGGTGATGGCAAGCAGGTAGTGCGTTTTGTTGAAAAGCCCTCGCTGGACAAGGCTCGAGAATATGTCGACTCGGGCCGTTTTGTCTGGAATTCAGGGATGTTCTGCTTTAAGGCCGGCGTCATCCTGCAAGAACTCGCCGCGCACGCGAGCGATGTGGACGCTGCCACGCGCGCCTGCTGGGAAGCCACGCTTGCGTCGTCCGGTGACAACCTTGCCATGGCCGAGATTCCCGCTGCGGCGTTTGCCGAGGTGCCGGATATTTCTATCGATTATGCCGTGATGGAGCGTTCGTCCAACGTGGCCGTGGTGCCCGGCGATTTCGGCTGGAGCGATATAGGTTCCTGGGTCGCCGTGCGCGATTTGACTGCCGCCGATGATGTCGGCAATCGCGCCACGGGCAATGCGGTGTTCGTCGATAGCCATAACGTGTACGTGCAAGGCGATGACCGCCTGGTGGCCACCGTAGGGGTACAGGATCTGCTGGTCATCGATACGCCCGACGCTGTGCTGGTGGCTCATCCGGACAAGGTGCAAGAGGTCAAGCAGGTCGTCAAGCAGCTCAAAACTCAAGGCCATGAAGCTTATCGGCTGCATCGCACTGTGACGCGGCCATGGGGCACCTACACGGTGCTCGAGGAGGGGCCACGTTTCAAGATCAAGCGCATCGAAGTCAAGCCCGGTGCCAGCCTGAGCCTGCAGATGCATCATCATCGCAGCGAGCATTGGATCGTGGTGTGCGGTATGGCCCGGGTTGTCAACGGCGACAAAGAACTGTTAGTCGGCGCCAACGAGTCCACCTACATCCCTGCCGGCCACAAGCATCGCCTGGAAAATCCGGGCGTGCTGGATCTGGTCATGATCGAGGTGCAAAGCGGAGAATATCTGGGCGAGGATGATATCGTGCGTTTTGCGGATATCTACGGACGCACTTGACTCCAGATATGCGCGAGGACTCTTGCAATATGAGCGGTTCCTGGTGGCTGCAGTCTTTCGCGTCCTTTCGATACGCAACCATAGTGGGAGTCAAGCGTCTGCTGTATGTTGGGTTGCGAGTGATGGGGCGCGCCATGAAGGCCGTGCCTGGTCTGTCGCGCCTGACGTCGCCCCAGGCGCAACCGCTCAATCCGACACTTCGGACCCTGCATCGTGTGATGTTCAATCCGCAAGGAACAGACATCAAGGATGCCAGTTTTTCGCGAATCGACTGCGGTGACTTCGATGTGCTGTTTTCCAATGGGCCATTGTTGGATCGTCGCGGTATAGGCAGAGTCTGCCGCGAACAAATAGGGCAGTTGTCGACGCTATCGGCAAAGTCTGTCGAAAACCCCGGATACGCGCAAGCGGGACGACGCACCGTACGTTTCTACACTTCCGTGCACTGGTGTCCCGGCACGTTGCCGCCCAATACCGTGGTGATGGTCCACGATGTGATACCTCTGCTTTTTCCCGAGGAGTTTTCAAGATCGTTGGTCAGCGAATGGCGATATCGCTTCCGGCATATCTTGCGGCAGGCCGTGCATATCGTGGCGATCAGTCGAGCTACCGCACAGGCCTGCGAGCGCGTGTTCGATATTCCACGAGAAAAGATCAGCGTCGTTTATAACGGTACGACGGTATTGCCAGTGGCTCAACGCATGGATATGTCCATGCCGGACCTGCCCTATTTCGTATTCCTTGCTTCGGACGACAAGCACAAAAACGTAGACGTAGTGCTCGAGGCCATGTCCGACCCTGCCATGCGTGGCGTGGCGCTGGCCATGATAGGAGACAACAGGACCCAGGGTTGCGTGCGGAAGGTTAAGTCACTAGGCCTGTCAGACCGAGTGTGGTTCATGGGGAAACTCAGCGATGAGAGCCTGGGTCGCGTACTGGTTGACAGCGCCGGACTGGTGTTTCCCAGTTTGTACGAGGGCTTTGGTCTGCCTCCGCTCGAAGCGGCCTGGTTAGGCGTTCCCTCTATTTGTAGCGCGCGTCCCGCCATGGATGAAACGCTGGGGAACGCCGCAGTTTTCTGCGAGCCGGATGATGCCCAGGCCTGGGCCCGCGCCATGCATAGGCTTGCATTCGACAAGCAGTACCGAGATGACGTCGGGGCCAGAGCACGGCAGCGTGTGAGCGAGTTCAATTGGTCTAATTCGGCACGTCAACTACTGAACGTACTGGGAGCGTACGCGAAGTGAGAGTGGGATACGGTACGACGAATTTGGCCCGGGGGTTGGCGGGAAGCGGGGTGGATGGCATTGGCATCTACACTCGGGAATTGGGTCGAGCGCTGTTGGATGTCGGCGATGTGGGCTTGGTGCCCGTTGGATTCGGGCACAACATAAATACCGACGTGTTTCCGCAGGCACAAAGGCCCGTGTCGATGGGGCGTTATCCTGCGCTGGCAGGCTTGGGAGTGAGCACACCGTTTGCTTTTCGGGGCGAGTCCGCATTGGCGAATCAGATCGATTTATTTCATGCGACGGATAACCTGATTCCGAAGCTTTCGCGCATTCCTGTCGTAGCGACATTGGCCGACGCCTTTCCGTTATCCCATCCTGAGTGGATTCGTATGAAAAACGCCCACTTGAAATGCTGGTTATGGAAACGCGCCGCACGCTGGGCTGACCATATCGTCACCGTGTCGGAGTATTCGAAAGGGCAGATCGTCGAGTACTTCGGGATTGCTGCGCGCCGCATTACTGTCATTCCAGAGGGTGTTGGAGAGCGATTTTTCCAGCTGATCGCGTCAGCGGACCGGAAAACGGTGTTGTCGCGATACGGCCTGCCCGAGCAGTTTTTTCTGTCTATTGGTACGCTGCAACCACGTAAGAACATTGGTAATCTGCTGGACGCGCATGCTGCCTTGCCGGCAGCTGTGCGCACCGAATTTCCCTTGGTCGTAGTAGGCAGGGAAGGTTGGGGCAGCGAAACGTTGGTGAGGCGCCTGCAGGCATCACAGGCTGTGGGGACGGTGTACTGGTTACAGTACTTGCCAGACGAGGACTTGCGCGCCTTGATGCAAAGTGCTTCGGCCATGATCTTCCCGTCTCTGGGAGAAGGTTTCGGCTTGCCCGTACTGGAGGCATTTGCTTCCCGGTTGCCCGTTGTGACATCCGACACCACCTCACTGCCTGAAGTAGCGGGTCAGGCTGCGGTGTTGGTCGACCCGCGTGATCCACACTCTATTGCTGACGGCATGCGTCGAATTGTGGACGATTCTGCGCTAGCCAATCGACTCATAACTGCCGGGCTGGCGCGTGCCCGCTTGTTTACCTGGCAAGCATGCGCCATCCGCACGCAAGCTGTCTACCGATCTGTACTGACGTGAAAATGTTCAACGATTACTCTGCTGCTATGCCTGCATCGCTGCTCGCACTATCGATTTGGTCAGGCTGTCCCTTGGAGCGAGGGCGTTCAATGGCTGTTCCGAGAGAAGGGTTCAAATGAAAACGATATTGATAACGGGTGGCGCAGGCTATCTCGGCTCGCACATGGCTGTGCGGCTACTTGAAGCGCAGCGAGATATTGTCATTTTCGACAATTTGAGCAATAGCAAGGAACAGGTCCTCGATCGTATCGAGGCCATCACCGGCAAACGCCCTGCTTTCGTCAAGGGTGATATTCGTGATCGACAAGCGTTGCGGGAACTGTTCGCCACTCACGAAATAGACTCAGTCATCCATTTTGCCGGCCTGAAGGCGGTGGGCGAGGGCGAAGCCGAGCCGCTACGTTATTACGACAATAATGTACTAGGCAGTGCCGCCCTGTTCATGGAAATGGCCAGCGCCGGGGTCAGGAAAATCATTTTCTCGTCTTCTGCCACCGTTTATGGTGACCCGGGTTACCCTGACTACCGCGAAGATACGCCTGTGGCACCGGTCAGTGTTTACGGCCGTACCAAATTGATGGTAGAGCAGATTTTGTGCGATGCGCTCAAGGCTGATCCTGCCTGGCGTGTAGCCATTTTGCGTTATTTCAATCCCGTCGGGGCGCATGAATCTGGGTTGATCGGAGAGGATCCCAGAGGCATACCCAACAACTTGATGCCATTCATGTCACAGGTGGCATCAGGTCAGCGGGAATATCTGTCGGTATTCGGAGGTGATTATCCGACCGTCGACGGCACCGGCAGGCGAGATTACATCCACGTGGAGGATCTGGTCTCAGGCCACTTGGCGGCGCTGAATGCTTTGGAAGGGCAGGCCAATCCCATTGTGGTCAATTTGGGGACTGGACAGTCGACCAGCGTATTGGAGATGGTGGCTGCGTTTGGCAAGGCGGCGGATAGGCCTATCCCTCACCGAATAGTGGCCCGTCGCCCGGGCGATTTGGCAGAGTATTATGCCAATCCAGCGAAGGCCAGGGAATTGTTGGGGTGGCAGGCCAAGCATGATATCGAGCGTATGTGCAGAGATACGTGGCGTTGGCAAACGAAAAACCCAAATGGTTATTGAATAGAGGTAGCAAACGTGAAGCCGTTCATTAAAAGAGTAGTTCGTCGGATGGCGAAGATGCCTGTCATAGGGCGTTTCGTGAACATCGGCATCGCGGTGGTTCGACTGCCGCATTTCCAGGAAGAGCAGATGCCCACTCTGCTGCAGGCGATTTCCGACGTCAATCATCGTCGGCTGGAGCACGACAATTTCATTCAATCCGTGCCTATCGCGTTGCGTCAGAATACGTTGGACTTGAATAAATTAAAAAAGACGGTGTCGGATGTTGAAAACCTGGTTGCCGAGCTAAAAGAGTCGCAAAGCGCGGCCGCCGACAAGAAGCAGACGATAGAAGAAATCAAGGAATCCGTTGGCTATCTTTTGGGCCGGATGGAGTTTGTCCGCCGTGAACTGATGTTTGAAATGCGCTATGGCGCCTCGGGTGGAGCCGCAGAAGGGGATGACCAGATCACGGCCAACACCAAGGTGCTGAATCAGGAAAAGCTCGAACAGGCGCGTGCCAGCGCTTTACGGCTGAATTTGGGTTGTGGTCATGTGCCGCTAGATGGCTATTTGAATGTCGATCGGCGGGGCTTGCCCGGTGTGGATATCGTGGCCGAGATCGATCAATTGCCTTTCGGCGATGACGAGATCGACGAGCTGTTCTCGGCGCATGTGCTGGAACATTTCCCTCAGGAACAGCTGCGACGTGAGCTATTGCCCTATTTCCACAGGCTGCTCAAGAGCGGCGGCGAGTTTCGTGCGGTGGTGCCCGATGCACAAGCCATGATTCGCGAGTACGGCAACGGCAATTATCCCTACGACGATATGCGAGAGGTTCTATACGGCGGGCAGGACTATGACGGTGATTTTCACTTCAACATGTTTACCCCTGATTCGCTGAGCGGATTGCTTGTGGAAGCAGGGTTTGGCGATGTGACTGTCATCGAGGCCGGGCGCAAGAACGGTAAATGCTACGAGTTTGAGATTTCAGCAAAAAAGTAAACCGTATTGCGTTTGTCGCAACCTTACCGAAATTACATAACATGCGGGTGAGCATGGATCAGTCCTATCCTTCTTTCACAATCGTCATCAACACGCTGAATCGGGGCGCCGTGCTCCAGAAAACACTGGAGAGCTTCCAGTGGCTGAAATACGATGGCGAGTTCGAGGTCGTTGTCGTCAACGGGCCTTCTACCGATAATTCCGAAGAGGTCATTGCGTCGTGGCTTCCGAGAATTCGGGCGGGCAAGTGCGATGTCGCCAATTTGTCCGTGTCGCGCAATGTGGGCATTTGCATGGCTCGCGGTGACATCATCGCATTCATCGATGACGACGCAGTACCGGAACCGGAATGGCTGCAGCAACTGGCCGAGGCCTACCGCCGCGACCCTCAGGTGGGTGCCGTTGGCGGATTTGTGTTCAATCACACGGGCTACCATTTCCAGTACAAGTATGGCTTGGTGGATCGTTTCGGCAATGCCGATCTTACGCCTTCCAGGGCTCACCCTCAGCTCTCGTTTCCCAAAAGCAGCAGCTTCCCCCATCTGCTCGGGTGTAACTCATCATTCCTGCGTTCAGCGTTATTGGAAATTGGTGGGTTCGATGAGGAGTTCGAGTATTTTCTTGATGAAACCGATGTCTGTCTGCGTATCGTCGATGCAGGCTATCTGATCGGTCAGCTGCCCAACGCCTTTGTCCATCACAAATATGCGCCAAGCAATATTCGTGGCGAGAACAAAGCAGTGCGCTACCGCTATCCCATCATCAAGAACAAAATTTATTTCATGCTCAAGCATGCCCGCGAATATTATTCGTTGGATCGTGTCATGCAGGAGCAGGATTCTTTTCTGCAGTCGCAACGCAATGATGTGAATTGGTGTCACGGTGAGCGGCTGTTGTCCGACGAGGACGTAAAACGCTTTAATGTGGATATGGAGCGCGCCGTCGAGGTGGGCCTGCAACGCGGTTTTGAGGGGACGCTGCCGGACGGTCTGATCACTCCGGCCAAACAGCAGAAGTATGCGGGCGAATTCCTGCCCTTCGAGCCAATTCACAATCCGAACGCCAAATGTCTGGTGTTGGTATCCAAGGATTTTCCGCCCGGACACGGCGGTGGTATCGCTGTTTTCAGCCAGAACCTGGCCGAGGCGCTTGCGCAAGAAGGGCATATCGTTCATGTCATCACGCATAGCCCCGACATTGATCGTGTCGATCTTGAACATGGCGTATGGGTACACCGGATCGTCCTGAAAGATCGAGAGAGAACGCCGGAGGCTGTTTCCCGGCAGGTCCCGCAACATATCTGGAACTGGTCGGCCAGCGCCTTGGCCGAAGCCCGGCGTATTGCAGAGCATCGAAATATCGATGTCATCGAGGCTCCCATCTGGGATTGCGAGGGCATTGCTTTCTTGCTGGATGGGGCGTGGCCTTTGGTAACCAGCCTGCATACGACGCTGCATTTCTGGATCGCTTCGCATCCGGAAAAATCCGCAGACTCGAAATGGATGGAAAGCTTCGGCACGCCCATGCTCTCATTGGAGCGCGAATTGATGCTCAAGGCCGACGCGGTACGGGCCAATAGCAAGGCCATCGTCGAAGAAATTCAAAAAGCTTATGGATTCGATTTCCCGGTCCAATCAACTCGCGTCGTACCGCATGGCATGGCGGATGTAGCAGTGTCTGCCGTTGAAGACAGCGACCATCGCGGCGACGCCGTCAATGTCCTGTATGTGGGTCGTTTAGAGCCGCGCAAAGGCATCGATGTCTTGCTTGAGGCCATCCCCGTGGTCATGGAAGCTTGTCCTTCTGTGCGTTTTACGCTGGTCGGCGATGATACGTTGCCAGGCCCCGACGGCAGCACCTACAAGAAAGCGTTTCTGAAGCGGCATTCCCGGCAGGCTTGGTTATCGAGCATCACTTTTGCTGGACGCCTCGAGCAGGAAGCGCTGTTGCAAGCCTACGCACAAGCCGACGTTTTCGTCGCGCCTAGCCGCTTCGAGTCATTTGGCCTGGTGTTTCTGGAAGCAATGAGAGTGGGCAAGCCGGTGATTGGTTGCCGCGCGGGCGGGATGCCCGAGGTCGTGGAGGACGGCAGCAATGGCTTGCTGGCTGAACCTGGCGATGTGCAGTCCCTGGCTCAGGCCATTATCAAGTTGGTTGACAGTGCGGACCTGCGCGACCAGATGGGACGGGCCGGTTTGCAGCGCTTTCAGGAACACTTCACCGCTCGGCGGATGTCGGAGAAAAGCGGTGAACTGTACGAGATCGCGACGGCAGCACATCGCGAACGGGCAAACTCACTGTGAACCTATCATGAGAGTCGCCTATTTGGCTGGAGTCTGCGTAGCGCACGACGCCATTTCCAATGCTATTCATAGCGAAGTTCGATGGCTGAAAGAGGCCGGGCACGAGGTCCGGCTATTTACCTATCGATGCGATTATGGGGATATTCCCCATAAGCAGGTCAGTAGCCTATGGCAGGTGATGTCCGATCCGGGATTTCAGTCCGCCGATATCGTGGTTTTTCACTTTGGTGTGTATTCCGGTCTGTTTGACTTGCTGATGGTAACGCCCCGGCATGCCAAAAGGATCGTCGTTTTTCATAACATTACGCCCAAGCAATTCCTGCCTCCGTCCGCGGCACCGCTGATCGAGCGCTCGTTCAGACAAATGAGCAATATTGTCTTTGCGGATCATGTTGTATGCGTCAGCGATACCAATCATGACGTCTTGCTCTCGGCAGGAATCACCGTTCCCTGGACCAAGCTGCCATTGGCAATACGGGATGATTTGGTGATGCCTGCCAGCAAACCGAGTTTTGTTGATGGTTTGCCGCGCATCGTGTTCCTGGGCCGTTTCGTCCAGTCCAAGGGGCCGGGCGAATTGTTGGAGGCAGTACGGCGTGTTCTGGACGGCAATCCTGACAGGCGCCTGCAGCTGGATCTGATTGGCAACCTGGATTTTTCGGATCAGGCCATCATTGCCCAGGTGAGGCTGCAAATTGACGCTTTGCATCGGATGTTTCCAGAGCGTGTGCGCGTGGCGCTCAAGGGGAGCGTGGCGGACAGCGAGAAACAAGCGCTCCTGGCAGAGGCGGACATCTTCGCGCTGCCTACTTATCACGAGGGGTTCTGCGTTCCGATCTTAGAGGCGCTCGCTTGTGGTTGTCGGGTCGTTTCCTACGAGAACAGCAATGTGCCGGCGGTGTCGGGCGGCTTGGCCTCGCTGGTGCCCACGGGCGATGTCGAGGCTCTGTCCCGCGCGCTCGACGACGCGTTGCGGGACATCGATAGCAAGGATTGGGCGAGCACCGGCTATCATGCGTATGCAGAGCGGGCCAAGGCTCATGTCGCACAGTTTCATCCTGATGCGGTGCGTCGCAGTTTTCTGAGATTTATAGAACGCATGTCAGGCGCATGGCGCCAGACCGCTGCGTAACGTTCAAGATAACGCTATATGAACAATGCGGGTTTTTTCAAAGGCCTATCGCTGGCCTGGATGCTGTCCAAACGCGATCTGAAAAACAGGTACGCGGGGTCGTATGCGGGGATCGCATGGCACATCGGTGTGCCACTGCTCTACGCTTCTATCAACGTGGCGGTGTTTTCAATTCTGGTCGGCGGCAGAATGGGTGGGGGTTATGAGAACATCCCCTTTGCACTGTTCTACTTTGTGCCGTTCTCGATCTGGATTTTCTTTCAGGAGACGGTCAATCGCAGCACCGGAATCCTCAAGGAATATAGCTATCTCATTAATAAGATCTCCTTTCCGTTCTGGGTATTGCCTCTGGTGCCATTGGCTTCAGCCTTCGTGAACCAAGTGGTGATTTTGTCCATTGTGGCCGTGCTGATGGCGTTTTACGGCATTGCACCCGGAGCCGACGCATGGGGCTATCTCTTTGTGTGGATGGCTTGCCTGGTTTTCTCCCTCGGTGTGGCGTATGCCGTGTCGGCTTTGACCGTGTACGTTCCGGACTTGTCCCAGATCGTGCCGGTGATTGTCAATATTCTGTATTGGCTTACGCCCATCTTGTATCCCGCGTCTCTCGTGGAGAGCCACGGCGGACGGTGGGCCAAGGCGTTCATTCTTGAATACAACCCTTTTTATTACTGGGCGGAGTTGTCCCGGCGTTCAATGTTCGATATGGGAGTGACCTTCTCGGCGGACAAAGCGGGTTTTCTCATTGTGATATCGCTCGTGGCACTTGGGGTGGGGGCATTGGTATTCAAGAAACTCAAGTCCGGCTTCGCCGACGTGCTCTGACGGGATGGCTTCGAACATGGACAATCGCCAAGACGTAGCTATCGAGCTGTCGAATATCAATAAGATCTACCATACCTATCAGTCTCCCAAGCATCGGCTGCTGGAAATCCTGACAAATGGGAAAAGGCGCTACGCCAAAGAAACCCGGGCGCTGGATTCAGTTTCTTTCATGCTGCCCAAGGGCGGACGATTGGGTATCGTGGGAGAGAACGGGAGCGGCAAAAGCACGCTGCTGAAAGTGCTGGCAGGGGTGCTCACGCCGAGCTCGGGATCCATTACCGTCAACGGCCGTGTTTCGGCGTTGCTGGAGCTGGGGGCCGGTTTTAACCCTGCGTTGCCAGGCAGGGAAAACATCAAGCAGTTCTGCATGCTGCATGGTATGTCCTCCGAAGAGATAGAGGCCGCCACGCCAGACATCATCCAGTTCAGCGAACTGCGCGATGCGGTTGAGCAGCCGGTCAAAACCTACAGCAGTGGCATGGCCATTCGGCTGGGCTTTGCCTGCGCCGTCTATGTCCAACCCGAGATTCTCATTGTGGACGAGGCGCTCAGTGTAGGGGATGCTTATTTTCAGAATAAGTGCCTCCACAAGATCAAGTCCTTGCTGGACGATGGCGTGACGTTTATCTACGTGACGCACGTGGCGGATTCTATTCGCGCTTTGTGTGATCGCGGCGTCTGGATGGATCACGGCAAAGTCCGCATGGCGGGGTCCTCAAGCGAGGTGGGAGCGGCTTATCAGGCCGAGGTTTTCCGGCGCATGGTCCATGCGGGTCTGAGCGACGAAGTAAGCACCGGCAATGATGGCGCGACGCAGGAACAGCAGAGTGCAGTCGCGCAGAGCGTGGACCATGCGCGACACAGGGCTTTTGAAGAGCGCATCGCCGCGTTGCGCACAGGTAGCGGGGAAGCGAGAATCCTGGATATTGCCGTCATTGGACACGATGGTGTCGATACGGATACCGTGCCGTTCAATGAGAAGACCCGCATACGAGTTTTCTATCAGATCGACAAGAAGCTACCTGCGGAGTGTGGCATAACGCTGGGTATTTCTGATAACAGCGGACGGGAAGTGGTTCACTTCAATTCATGTTCGATGGGGGTGTCCCTGGACACGGAAAGCATGCATAGGCCTTGCATGATGGAGTTTGAGTTTGACAACTCATTGTGCCCAGGAGAGTACGGTCTCTCTGCGGGGATCGGGTCGTTCCGGAAAAATCCCAACAATTTTGGCCAGATGCTGACGAACCATATCGTCGATTACGCGGCCGGCGGCGCGCGTTTCAACGTCCGGTTTCCCGATAGTGACAGCGCACTGGATCTGTGGGGAGTCACCTACGTGCCGTTTTCAGTAGAAAATCTGGCGCTCGATTGATGTCAGCACTGCGCATTCTGCACATCTATCGTACGTACTATCCCGACCCGCCGGGCGGAGTTGCGCAGGCGGTGCGTCAAATATGTTTGGCGACTGCATCACATGGGGTACAGAGCACGATTTTTACCCTGTCTCCAACACCCCATCCGTCTGTGTTACCCATGCAGGAAGGCCAGGTAGTTCGAGCCCGCTCGTGGATGGCGCCGGCTTCGTGCGATGTGGGTGGGCCCGGCGCTCTATTGCGTTTCGGGGCGCAGGCGCGGCAGGCGGATGTGATTTGCTACCACTTCCCGTGGCCATTCGCCGATCTGATGGATCTGCTGGTGCGTCCGAAGGCTCCGACCGTGTTGGTGTATCACTCGGATATCGTGCGGCAGCGTTCGCTTGGCCAGGTTTATGCTCCGTTGATGCGGCGCACGTTGTCCTCTGTGTCCGCCATTGTTGCGACATCGCCGACGTACGCGGCCTCCAGCCCTGTACTGTCGGATCCGCGTTGGAAAGACAAGGTTCGTGCCATTCCCTTGGGCATTATTGAATCTCAGGAACCCGAGGACACAGGCGTACTAGCCCGTCTGGGGTTGAGCGACAGGCAGCCCTTTTTCCTGTTTTTGGGCGCTTTACGCTATTACAAGGGCCTGCACACGCTCGTGGCTGCCGCGAAAGCGGTCAATGCACCGATAGTCATCGCAGGCGCGGGCACAGAAGACGCGGCGCTGCGCGCGCAGCGTACGAGTGTGGGTGCCGATAATGTCTTGTTCGCGGGGCTGGTATCCGATGCGGAGAAAATGGCGCTGATGAAACGCTGCCTCGCATTTGTATTGCCATCGCATTTACGATCCGAAGCCTATGGCATGGTGCTGGTCGAGGCCGCGATGCAAGGTCGGCCGTTGATCTGCTGCGATATCGGATCAGGGATGTCGTTTGTTAATGCACACGATGAGAGCGGGTTACTAGTGCCGCCGGAGGACGAACAGGCGCTGGCCAGGGCGATGAATCGGTTGTTGAATGACCGTCCGTATGCAGCGCGCCTGGGGCAGGGGGCGCGGAATCGTTACGAGCGTCTGTTTTCGGGCGGGCCGCTGGGCAGGGAATACACGGCGTTGTTTCGTGAGCTGGCAGAGCGGCGCGGTTAGGCGTCAGGCACAGCTGCACTGCATCCTCCGTTATTCCGCAAACAAATCCGCTTGTCGCGGATCCGCGGGTTGCAGCTCGTAGCCGATGTCCGCCGCAACCTCACGCAGGATATTCTGCGCCAAATTAAACGCCGTATTCGCAGCCGGCACGCCTGCATAGATCGCATTTTGCAGCAGCACTTCCTTGAGCTCGTCCGGGCTGAGGCGCGAGTCGTCGGTAGCGGTCAGTGCCGCGCGCACATGGAGTTCGAACTCCTCCCAGCGGCCTAGCGACAACGTGACGGCCAATACCATCATGCGGCGCGATTTGTGCGGCAGGCCGGGGCGGCTCCAGATGTCATGCCATGCGTAGCGGGTGATGAGGTTCTGGTAGTCGGCGGTAAAGGAGGTGGCGCGGGACAGCGAGCGCTCGACCCATGCGTCGCCCAGGACGGCGCGTCGGTTTTTCAGGCCTTGTTCGAAATCGTCTTGGCGGCTCATGGGTATCCTCCTTTGCGTATCGCAGATTTAATTGACCGTGATGTTATTGGCCTTGATCACCTCGGCCCAGCGCGCTTGTTCTGCGTCGATGAAACGGGTGAACTCCTCCGCATTGGAGCCGACCGGGGTCAGGCCCAGTTTGGCCAGCTTGTCGCGCGTTTCGGGACGGGCGAGGGCTTTTTGCACGAGATCCTGCAGTTTGGCCACGACGTCGGGTGCCGCGCCTGCAGGCAGGAAAAAGCCGTTCCACTCGTAGACATTGAAGTCCTTGAGACTGGGGTCGGACTCTGCCACGGTGGCGACATTGGGCAATTCAGGCATGCGCTTGTCGGAGGACACCGCCAGCGCTTTGAGTTTGCCGCTGGTGACATAGTTCAGGCTGGAGGCGGCGTTGGCGAAGTACACGTCGACCTGACCGCCCATGACGTCGACGATGGCCGGCGCGCCGCCCTTGTAGGGAATGTGTACGGCGTCGATGCCGGTGTCTTTTTTCAATAGCTCAGCGGCCATCTGCGCCAGGCTGCCAGGCCCATAGGACGCATAGGTGTAGTGGCCAGGTTTCGCTTTGGCAGCAGCGATGAAATCGGACAGATTGTTAAAGCTCGACTTTTCCGCGGCGACCAGGATGTTGGGGACGGAGACGGCCTGCGATACCGGGATGAAGTCTTTCTTGGCGTCGTAGGGCAGCTTGCGCAATCCCGGGTTGATGGTGAATGCCGAGGAATCGTACAGCACGGTGTAGCCATCGGGTTTGGCACGGGCAACGTAAGAAGCGCCGATCGAGCCGCTGGCGCCGCCCTTGTTTTCGATGACGATGCTTTGTCCGGAAACCGCGCCCATGCCTTCGGCAATGATACGTGCGGCGTTATCGGCACCACCACCGGCGGAATACGGCACGACGAGGGTGATGGGCTGGTCGGGGTAGCCGGTGGCCTGGGCGGCTGTGGCGGCTACGGTAAAGGTGCTGGCGATGGCGGCCAAGGCCAGCCAGCGCTGCGTATGGGCGCTTTTCATAGTGTCTACACTCCTGTTTCTGAACGAGGCCTTGTTGCGTCGGGAATTCTCAACGCCAAAAGACGAAGGGGCTCGTTCCGCGTGGCCGCCATCGTAGCGTGAGTGAGGGCAGGGCCTGTGTGGCGCCAGGATGAGTGTCCGGTTGATGGACGTTTTGAAACAGGTGTTCGTCGTGTGGCCGTTTTAGGCGGAGGATCGAGGTTGCCGGCTGGACGCGGGCCGCGTCGACTCGGCGCAACCGAGCAAGGTTGTGCAGGGCTAGGGGCCGACGCGAATGCGTTCCACATTCAGTTCCTGGGCGAATCTGGACCGATCGCGGCCAGCATCGTCGGGCCGCGCGCCGATCCAGCCCTGTCCCAGCGCATAGGCCCAGACGTTGGCGGCGACGATCAGCAGAAAAAGCACACGCATGGGGGCTCGCTCACAGGGATTGAGGGTCGGGTTGGGACGCGATCAGCGCCAGCCCATCGAGGACGGGGCGGTCCAGATAGCAGGGGGTAGGCACCGCGCCCATCGTACTACCGGCCTGCGCCAGCAGGCGCTGCGTTTCGTGTTCCATCTCGGGCCAACCGCCGCCTGCGACATAGAGCGCCGCTGGTTGGCCATAGTGTTGGCAGGCAGCTAACCATTGCCGCACGACCGCGCCGGCCTGGGCGGCGGCGATGCCCGAGGCAATGGCCTGGTGCGTATCGGTCGGAAAATCGGTGATGGATCCGTCGGCCAAAGGCAGGTTGGCGGTGCCGCGCGCGAGCGAGCTGCGCATCAACGCCGGGCCAGGGAGAATCAAGCCGCCAATAAAGGTGTCATCGGGGCCCACGGTGTCGATGGTGGTGGCCGTACCGAATGAGGCGAGCACGAATGGTGGATGTCCAGGCGCCAGTCGGCTGCGAACCCCGAGCAGCGATACGAGGCGGTCGGCACCGAGCTGCGTAGGCTGGGTGTAGCTATTTTTCAAATTTAGCAATTGCGCGCGCGAGGTGATCCAGTGCACAGGGCAGTTGTGGCGTGCCAGCGCATCGCGAATGCCGGCTCCTCGTTCGTCGCCTGCGACATTGACGCCCAAGGCCGAGATTGGCTTGTGCGTCAGCGTGCCGAGCCAGTCTCCCAGGGCGTGCGGATCGAGATTATCAAAGGCGATGGCGGCGGGCTCGCGAGCGCCCGGGGCGCCAGTCGAGCCGTTGGTGGTCGATTCACTGTCCAGGGGCGCTGTACTGCCATTCGGGGGCGCGGATTGAGCATTGTCTGATGTTCCAGTCCCTGCGGATGGATGCAGCCAGCCGACCTTCAGACGGCTGTTGCCTGAGTCGATCAGCAGGATCATCGCGTTTGCTCCGCGGTGCGTGGGCGAATCGAGATTTCGCCAACGGATACGGGAACAAGCCCCTGAGACGTCTGCACCAGGAGCCGGCCCTGTTCGTCCAGGCCTTGCGCCGTGCCGCTGAACAGGACTACGCCCTGGTCTATGACATTGATGTCGCGGCCTGCCAGGGCGTCAATGGCGCTGAATCGTTGGCGAAAGGCGTCGAATCCGTCGGTTTCCAGGCCTTGAACAGCCTGGCGCCAGGCGTTTGCCGAGGCGCATACGATATCGGCCACGCTGACGGCGGGGGTACCCGTTTGCTGCATGATGGTCGTCCAGTCAGCCACGGAACGGCCAAGGCTCTGTGATAGCCGATCAGCGTCCGTCAGGTTTACACCCATGCCAATCACAATCGTGTAGGTGTCCGGCAGGGCCAGATTGCGGGTCGATTCGACCAGGACGCCCGCTAATTTGGCATCGTGCCATTGCACATCGTTGGGCCATTTGACGCGCAGCGGGCCGGCATCGCGCACCAGCAGGCTGCGTAGCGCTTCGCCCGCGGCCAGCCCGGCCAGAGGCGACAGGGCGGGCAGCCGGTGAGGCGGCATGCGGACGGGAAAGGCGCACGAAAACATCAGCGTGGCACCGATACGATTTTGCCAGGGCCGTCCGGCGCGTCCGCGGCCCGCAGCCTGCTGGTGAGTGCCCAGCAGCCAGGGGCCTGAACAGTGGCGCGCACGCGCCAGCAAGTCGGCATTGGTCGAGCCGGTGCTGGCAGGCCAGGCAATGTCCTGAAAGCCGTCCAGTCGCGCAGACAGCTCGCGTACCAACGCCTCGGGCGTTGGCAGATCAATAGGGCGGGCATCAGTAAGCATGGCGGCGATTGTAGGGCACGAGGGCGGGACGGGTCACGGCGGCCGTGACAAAACGGTCCACGGACAGGATGCCAGAGACAGCGGTAGCCTGCGGGCAAGCGGAAATGGTTGTCGGTCGCCTCACGCAAAAGCGGCCGATCCAGCCGGACAGAGCGCAGGCGAGGTTGGTAACATGCAGGCTGCTTTTTTAATTTGCGCTCAAGTCATGTCTGCTCGTACCGAAATCCAGGCTTTTACCGGCGAGGCCGGCCGTATTGATTGCGCCATTGATTGGCCCGCTGGTACGCCACGGGGCTGGGCGTTGGTCCTGCATCCGCATTCTCTGCAAGGCGGGGCTCGGGATAACAAGGTGGTGACCACGATTTCCCGCGCATGCGTGCAGCATGGCCTGGTTGCCGTGCGTCCGGATTTCCGCGGAGTGGGCCAATCCGAGGGCGAATTCGACAAGGCGCGCGGCGAGACGCAGGACATGCTGGCGTTGGTGGCACAAGTCCGGGAACGCTACCCCGAATGGGCGTCGGCCCCCTGGGTGTTGGCGGGGTTTTCGTTTGGGACGGCAGTCGCGGCGCAGACCTATGCAGGTCTGGCCGATGCGGGCGATACGGCGTTGCCTGTGGCATTGATGCTGATGGGGGCCGCGGTCCAGCGGTTTCAAGAGCAAGAGGTCACCGTACCGGCGGACACGTTGATGGTGCACGGCGAGCAGGACGACGTGGTGCCTTTATCTGAAACGCTGAACTGGGCGCGTCCGAGGGATGTGCCGATTGTGGTCGTGCCAGGGGCTTCGCATTTTTTCCACGGCAAGCTGCTCGTGTTGAGGGCGTTGGTGCAGGCCCGGCTCAAGGTCGCCCTGGACTGATGCCCGCCCGTTCGCAGGCCCGCATGATGTTTACGCATCGAGCCTGCCGGGCCGTGTTCCAGCGTGCCTTTACTGTTGTTGAACGTTATCGCTGCCGCGCGGTCTGATGGGCCTGCCTATAATGATGCTGCTTTTCATGAGGCCGGTTGTTGATGATGCGGCCTTTGCCCGCCATGCAGGCTTGTTAACCCAATGTGTTGTCACCCGCCTGGGCTGCTTTTGATCGTGGACCCTTTTTGCCGATGAAACTCACTCGTTCCTTTCCGTCTTCTGTTGCGTTTTCCCGCCGTGTCCTGGCTAGCGCGGTATTGTCGGCGCTGATGGCGTCAACATCTGCCGCCTGGGCGCAACAACAGCAGCCGGCGGCGCCAACGCCAGCCGTAGCGTCTGCTCCGGCTCCGGCCGGCGTCACGCAGTTGGCGGAGCTATCGGCCGTGCCTGCGCCGACCATCGCTGCACGTGCCTGGATCACCATTGATGTCACCAGCGGGCAGGTATTGGCGTCGTCGAATCCGGACATGCAAATCGAACCGGCCTCGCTGACCAAGATCATGACGGCTTACGTGGTGTTCAATGCGTTGGGCGAAAAGCGGATCACGTTGGAGCAACAGGTACCGATTTCCGAGCATGCCTGGCGCACTGGCGGCTCGCGCATGTTTGTCGAGCCGCGCAAGCCTGTCACGGTCAACGAGCTGATTCAGGGCGTGATCGTGCAGTCGGGTAATGACGCATCTGTGGCATTGGCCGAGGCGGTGGGCGGCACCGAGGCGTCGTTTGCGACGCTGATGAACCAAGAGGCCGAGCGTCTGGGCATGGCTCACACGCATTTCATGAATGCCACGGGCTTGCCCGACCCGCAGCACATCACCACGGTGTCGGACCTGGCCAAACTGGCTGTGGCGCTGATCAAAGACCACCCCGAAGAATTCCACTACTACAAGCAAAAAGAGTTCACCTATAACAAGATTACGCAGCCCAACCGTAATCGCCTGTTATGGGCGGACCCCTCGGTCGACGGCATGAAAACCGGCCACACCGATGCGGCGGGCTATTGCCTGGTGTCGACTGCGTTGCGCGGCGACCGCCGTGTGTTGACCGTGCTGGCCGGCGCAGACAGCGAAGCCACACGTGCCGAAGAAAGCCTGAAGCTCTTGAACTGGGGTTTCCAGAATTTTGACTCGGTCAAACTGTACGATCAAAATCAGCCCGGCCTGGACGCCCGCGTCTGGGAAGGCACGGTCGAGACTGTCAAGCTGGGCCCGTCTGCGCCTCCGATCTGGGTGACGGTACCGCGCGGTAAATCCGGCGATCTCAAACCTGTGGCGCAACGCACGGATCCGCTGGTAGCCCCGCTGACCAAGGGCCAGCAAGTCGGCACGTTGCAATTGACGTTGGATGGCAAGGTTCTGCGTACTGAGCCGTTGGTGGTTCAGGATGCCGTCGAGCGAGCCGGCTTTTTCGGCCGTATGGTCGACTTGGTCAAACGTCAGTTCGAGTAGGTTTTTTTAGTGAACTAATACGCACTGCCGAGCTGGGAGCGCGCGGGTCTATCCGCTGGCCCCCAGTGAAAACACCATCGGGGCGAGCAATCGCTGGGGCAGTGCGGTACTTTTCCTTTTTTGCGATTCATATCCATGAACAGGCACAGCAAAGGTTCGGCGTGTAACGGCGATCCAGATCTGTGCCTGTTCATTTTTTTAGCTATCTTAGATTTTTAGGGGCCATTCATGATTCCGGGCATGCCAGGCGATAGCCAGGTGTATCTCAACGGTGAGTTCACGCGCGTCGACGAGGCCAAAATCTCGGTGCTGGACCGGGGGTTCATTTTCGGTGATGGGATTTACGAGGTCGTGCCGGTCTATCACGGCAAGCCGTTCCGCATGACCGAGCATATGAATCGCCTGGACCGCAGCTTGCAGGCCTTGCGCATTCCGTCGCCGAAGTCGCGCGAGCAATGGCTGGACCTGGTGAATGAGCTGATCCGCCGTTCGGCTACGCCGAGTTGCGTGGTCTATCTGCAGGTCACCCGCGGCGTCTACAAGCGTGAGCATGCCTTTCCCACCGCGGAAATCACACCCACGGTGTTCGGCATGACGACGGAATTCACGCCGCCCACGGTCGAGCAACGCGAACGAGGCATCAACGTGATCAGCATTCCTGACGAGCGCTGGCTGCACTGCGAAATCAAGTCCGTGTCATTGCTGGGTAACGTATTGGCGCGTCAGCAGGCAGCCGAGGCGGGGGTGGACGAGGTGATCCAGTTCCGGGATGGGTTCCTCACCGAGGGCTCATCCAGCAATTTCTGGGTTGTGTCGGCGGGCAAGCTGTTGGCGCCGCCGAAGGACAACTTGATTCTCGAAGGGATACGCTATGGCTTCATGGCCGAGTTGGCAGAGGAAACCGGCGTTCCGTTCGAAGCTCGTCGGATTACCCAGGACGAAGTCGTCTCGGCGGATGAAATTCTGGTGACGTCGGCGACCAAGGAGGTACTGCCGGTGTTGCAGCTCGATGGCAAACCGGTCGGCAACGGCCGATCCGGCCCGGTTTATGCGAAGCTGCGGGCAGCGTATGATGCCCGTATTGCTGCTTTGTAAACCGACATTGCCCCTACGCGCATTGCGGTAATTGTTATGACTACCATTCCTCCCGAAGAATCGCTGATCGAGTATCCCTCGGACTTTCCTATCAAGGTCATGGGCAAGCAGCATCCTGAGTTTGCCCAGACGCTGACCGAGGTGGTGCTGCGGTTCGACCCGGAATTCGATCCGGCCAAGGTTGAAATGCGGCCCAGCAAGGGCGGCAACTACATGGGCCTGACCTTTACCGTGCGCGCGACCTCGCGCGAGCAGCTCGATAATCTGTATCGCGCCCTGCATGGACATCCCATGGTGTCCATCGTCCTGTAAGGCTGGCCATTTGGCATTGTCATGATCAAATGGTTGACCCGCCCGGCCGAGTACGAGCCGGTATGGCAGGACATGCGGGCTTTTACGGCTGCCCGCGACGCCTGTACGCCCGACGAGGTCTGGCTGTGTGAGCATGCCCCGGTGTACACCCTGGGGCAGGCTGGCAAGCCCGAGCATCTGCTGAACCCCGGGGCGATTCCTATCGTGATGTCGGATCGCGGGGGCCAGGTGACCTATCACGGACCCGGTCAGGTAGTGGCCTATTCTCTATTTGATTTGCGCCGCGCCGGCCTGTTTGTGCGCGACTATGTCCGTCTGCTGGAGGACGCGGCCATCGGCACATTGAGCGATTTTGGCGTTGCCGATGCCTGTCGCCAGCCCGGCGCACCGGGCGTGTATGTGCCGTATGGCGCTGGCGGCCATGTGGCCAAGATTGCTGCATTAGGTATCAAAATACGTAACGGCTACGCCTATCATGGCGTTGCGTTGAACGTGAACATGGATTTGTCGCCGTTTTTGGGCATCAACCCCTGTGGTTACGAGGGATTGGTGACCGTCGATATGGCGACTTGCGGGGCTCGGCAGGATTTGATGACTGTCGGAGAACGCCTCGCCGAACGCTTGTTGACCGCCTTGCCGCCGCCTGTGCGCAGGGATGCTGCAGGTTGACGCGCTAAAATGCCCTTTTCTTCCCCCCGTCCAGCGCCGTGTCATCGACGTGCGCCGGTCATGACGAAGGTGATGTATGTCTACTCTTGAGCCCACTGCTGCTGCGACCGAAGTGCAAGCGACCGCCACGACGTCGGCCGCCTACGACGCTACGCAAAAGCAAAAGTCGCAGGCCAAGACCGCACGGATTCCGATCAAGATCGTGCCGGCCGAGCGCCTGAAAAAGCCAGAGTGGATCCGCGTCAAGGCCGCTGCCCCGGGATCGCGCTTTTACGACATCAAGCGCATCCTGCGCGAGCACAATCTGCACACCGTGTGCGAGGAGGCCTCCTGCCCGAACATCGGCGAATGTTTCGGCAAAGGCACGGCCACCTTCATGATCATGGGCGACAAATGCACGCGGCGTTGCCCGTTCTGTGATGTGGGACACGGCCGTCCCGATCCGCTGGATACCAACGAGCCCGAGAATCTGGCGCGCACTATCGCCGCCATGAAGCTCTCGTACGTGGTGATCACCTCGGTCGATCGCGACGATTTGCGTGATGGCGGGGCGGCTCACTTTGTGGATTGCATCTCGCGCATCCGCGCCTTGTCGCCCACGACGCGCATTGAGATTCTGGTGCCCGATTTCCGTGGCCGTCTGGAACGCGCGCTGGCGATTTTGAATGCCGGCCCGCCCGATGTGATGAACCACAATCTGGAAACCGTGCCCCGTTTGTACAAGCAGGCGCGTCCGGGTTCCGACTATGCGCACTCGCTGAAACTGCTGGCCGAGTTCAAGCAACTGCATCCCGAGGTGCCGACCAAGTCCGGTCTGATGCTGGGCCTGGGCGAGACTGACGAGGAAATCCTGCAAGTCATGCGCGACATGCGCGCCCATGGTGTCGACATGCTGACCATAGGCCAGTATCTGCAGCCCTCGGAACACCATCTGCCGGTGTTGCGCTATGTGCACCCCGATACATTTGCGATGTTCGAGCGCGAGGCCTACGAGATGGGCTTTACCCATGCCGCTGTGGGCGCGATGGTCCGCTCGTCGTATCACGCCGACGAGCAGGCGCATGCCGCTGGCGTGAATTGAGGCTTTTATTCCGCCTGGACCCGCGAATGTGCGCTGGTCCAGAACACATCGCCCGTTCCTTGGACCCCGTTCAGGTGGCGGGCGAGTACAAACATCAGGTCTGACAACCGGTTCAGATATTGGCGCACCGAAGCATTCAGGGTGTCGTGCCGTTCGAGGGTGATAACCGAACGCTCCGCCCGGCGCGATACGGTGCGGGCCAGATGAGCCAGGGCTGCTGGCCGGGACCCGCCGGGCAAGATGAATTCGCGCAATGGCGGCAGGGCGCCGTTATAGTGGGCCAGGCGCTGATCCAAAAACGCCACCTGGGCATCGGTCAGGGTAGTGTGACCCGGGATGCAGAGTTCTGCGCCGAGGTCGAACAAATCATGCTGGATCGTGTTCAGGTCCGCCTGTACTGGATCGGGCAGGGATTCCGTGCGCAGCAGGCCGATGACGCTGTTGAGCTCGTCCACGTCGCCCAACGCCGCCACACGCGGTTCGTCTTTGCGCAGGCGGCTGCCATCACCCAGGCCGGTCGTGCCATCGTCTCCGGTTCGTGTGGCGATGGCGGAAAGTCGGTTGCCCATGTAGAAAATCTCTCTGCGTGGTGGTTATGTGTGGAAACAGATTGGTAGTGTAGTGCCGAGGGGAATGCCTGCGGACGCGTTATCCTGTATTCCAGTGCAGCGTCGGCAATAGTCGGCGTTCTGGGCCGCAGGTTCGGCCGAAGGAGAGGTAATGCAAAAGATGCGTCTAGCAGCGGCACGAGTATCAATGGCTTTGGCGATGGCCCTGGCCGGCATGGCCGTCTGGCAGCCCCTGCCAGTTCTGGCTGCCGACCAGAAGCCGTCAGCGAAACAGGACGCCACCGCGACGGCGAGTGGCGAGGTGCGGCGGGTCGACGCTGCGGCAGGCAAAGTCGCGATCAAGCATGACGCGATATCGGACTTGGAATTGCCTGCAATGACACTCGTGTATCAGGCCAGCCCGGCTCTACTCGCCAATATCAAGCCTGGCGACCGCGTGAGGTTCACGGCTGCCCGCCAAAATGGCAAATATGTCGTGACGGCGATCAGTAATTAGATCGCCGCCAGCTTGCAAGGTGCGCTACAGCATCTGATCCAGTTCTTTTACCAGACGTTCATGGAATCGCTGGGGATCCTGGATTTGCGGTGAGTGCCCTAATTCCGGGAAAGCCACCAGCCGGGCACCCGGTATTGCCTGTGCAGTGGCGGGCCCCAAGGCTGCGTAATTGCCCAGCGTCGCAGCGACTTCTGGCACGGCCGCATCCTTGCCCGGCGCCGTGTTGTCTTGTTCGCCGATCAACAGCAAGGTCGGCACGCGCACTTGGCCGAACTCATGTACCACCGGCTGGGTGTACACCATGTCATAAGTCAGGGCCTGGCTCCAGGCGACCTGCTCGCGCCCTTCGCCCTGATACATGCCTGCGGCCATCGCGACCCAGCGGTCGTATTCGGGTTTCCAGGTGCCGGCGTAATACGTGTTCTGCTGGTACTTCTTGATACCGGCAAAGTTCGTTTTCAATTCGCGTTCATACCATTCGTCCACGGTGCGATAGGGCACGCCCTTGGCTTTCCAGTCTTCCAGCCCGATGGGGTTCACCATCACCAGTGCATCGACCTGATCCGGGTACATCAGGGCATAGCGCGTAGCCACCATGCCGCCCATGGAATGGCCCATGATCACCGCGCGCTCGATATCCAGGCTCTGCAGCAAGGCGTGGGTATTGGCGGCCAGTTGATGGAAGCTGTATTGATAGGCGGCTGGTTTGCTCGATTTGCAGAAGCCGATCTGGTCGGGTGCCACTACCCGGTAGCCAGCGTTTGTCAGGGCGCTGATGGTGCCTTCCCAGGTAGCGCCGCAGAAATTCTTGCCATGCAACAGCACGGCAGTGCGGCCATTGGAGCGTTCGGGCCGGATGTCCATATAGGCCATGGACAATGACTGACCTTGCGAGGTCAGCTTGAATTCACTGACCTGGTAGGGATAATTGAAACGTTCGAGCTGGGGCCCATAGTCGGGCACGGCTGGCTGGGCGTGAACACCGGCGGCAACGAAAAGCGCTGTAGCGGCAATGGTGGGTTTGAACATGCGAGCCTTCATTGAAGATGAACGAACTCATGCGACATCCTCACGCTGCGATAGTTCAGCTTGTTGTCAGTGCGTGCCCGTACCCACGCACCGCGCGCCAGCATTGGCCGGCGCGCGGAGGCGTTCAGGCGTTACAACACGTAGCGCGCCAGATCCTGGCTGGCGGCAGCTTCGGACAGCTGTGCCTCCACGTAGGCTGCGTCGATCTTGACGGTTTTGCCGCCGCTGGCCGTCGCGTCGAACGACAGTTCCTCGAGCAGTTTTTCCATGACGGTGTATAGACGGCGTGCACCGATGTTTTCGGTGCGTTCGTTGACCGAAAACGCCAGCTCGGCCAGGCGCTCGATGCCGTCCGAGGTGAAATCCAGATGCACGTCTTCGGTGGCCAGCAATGCCGAGTATTGCTTGGTCAGCGAGGCGTCGGTATCGGACAGGATGCGCACGAAGTCTTGTGCCGACAGCGATTCCAGCTCGACACGGATCGGGAACCGCCCTTGCAACTCGGGAATCAGGTCGGACGGTCGCGAGAGGTGGAACGCACCCGAGGCAATGAACAGGATGTGGTCGGTGCGCACCATGCCGTAGCGGGTGTTGACCGTGGTGCCTTCTACCAGCGGCAGCAGGTCACGCTGCACGCCCTGACGCGAGACGTCAGCGCCACCGCTTTCCTGGCGGGCGGCGATCTTGTCGATTTCGTCCAGAAAGACAATGCCGTTTTGCTCGACATTGGCGATCGCGACCGTACGTAGATCATCCTCGTTGACGCGTTTGGCGGCTTCTTCTTCGACGATGAGCTTGAAGGCCTCTTTGACCTTCATTTTCTTGGGTTTTTTCTTGTCGCGAGCGAGGCCTGCGAACATGCCGCGCAATTGCTCGGCCATGTCTTCCATGCCCGGAGGCGTCATGACGTCCATTTGGGGGACGGCTTGAGCGACGTCGATTTCGATTTCGAGATCGTCGATCTTGCCTTCGCGCAGACGTTTGCGGAAGGTCTGGCGGGCGCTGCTGTCATCGTTGCGCTCGGGCTCGCCGGAGGCGTTGCGCGCGGGCGGCACCAGGGCATCCAGAATGCGGTCTTCGGCTGCGTCTTCGGCCTGGGTGCGCACGCGGCGCATTTCCAGTTCGCGCGTTTGCTTGATCGAGTACTCGGTCAGGTCGCGGATGATGGTGTCGACATCGCGGCCGACATAGCCGACTTCGGTGAACTTGGTGGCTTCGATTTTGATGAAGGGCGCATTGGCCAGCTTGGCCAGGCGACGGGCGATTTCGGTCTTGCCCACGCCGGTGGGGCCGATCATCAAGATGTTCTTGGGGTGGATCTCATGGCGCAAGGGCTCGTCGACTTGCTGACGGCGCCAGCGATTGCGCAGCGCCACAGCCACCGCGCGCTTGGCACGGTTCTGGCCGATGATGAACTTGTCGAGCTCGGAGACGATTTCCCCGGGGGTCATGGTGGATGCGGACATAAACGGAATCCTTGCTACAGCCGGCCGAAGCGGACGCTTATTCGCCCAGCGTTTCGACGACGTGATTCTGGTTGGTGTAAATGCACAGGTCGCCGGCGATTTCCAGCGACTGTTTGACGATGTCTTGGGGTGCCAATTCGGTGTTGCGCAACAGCGCCAGTGCGGCCGATTGGGCGTAGGCGCCACCCGAGCCGATGGCGGCCAGGCCATGTTCGGGTTCGAGCACGTCGCCGTTACCAGTCAACACCAGGGTGTGCTCGGCGTCGGCCACGATGAGCATGGCTTCCAGACGGCGCAGCACGCGGTCGGTACGCCAGTCGCGCGTCAACTCGACGGCCGCGCGCATCAGGTGTCCTTGGTGTTTTTCGAGTTTGGCTTCGAAGCGCTCTTGCAGCGTAAAGGCATCTGCCGTCGCGCCGGCAAAGCCCGCCAGGATCCTGTCATGGTACAGGCGGCGGATTTTGCGGGCTGTACCCTTGATGACGATATTGCCCAGGGTGACTTGACCGTCGCCGCCCAGTGCGACACGGTTGCCGCGGCGCACGCAGATGATGGTGGTGGCGTGAAATTGTTCCATGCTTTCCTTCCTATGAAGGTTTGATCTGGGGGCGATGCGACCGATTTCAAGGCGCCGCCCAAGCTTTAAGTGTATGCCGCCTGCCGGTGCGAAGGCGTCAGTATTTCAGTATGTTTCTGTGCTGATCGTGGGCGCGTCGCGTGATCATCCAGAACAGCAGGGCCGACAGACTGACTGCAGCCCCCAGCACGCACACGCCTTGCCAGCCGGCATAGGCGTAGGTCGCCGTCGTACTGATGGCCCCGAGCCCGCTGCCGGCCGCGTAAAACAGCATGTACAGACCGACCAGTCGGCTATGCGCTTCGGGCTGGGTGCGAAAGATCATGCTTTGGTTAGTGACGTGCAATGCCTGTCCTCCGAGGTCCAGCAGCATGATGCCTACGATCAGCGCCCAGAGTGAGGTGTCCATCAGGGACAGGGGCCACCATGCCAACAGCAGCGCGGCCAGCGCCAGGGCACTGGTGCGCTGACCGTGCCCTTGGTCGGCCCATAGGCCAGCCCGGGTGGCCGCGAGCGCGCCCACTGCGCCGACCAAGCCGAAAGCGCCAATAAGCGTATGGGAAAAGCCATAGGGCGGTGCGCTTAATGGCAGTACGAGCGCGCTCCAGAAAATGTTGAACGCGGCGAACATCAGGAGTGCCAGCATGCCTCGTATCTGGAGGACCTTTTCCTGGCGCAGCAGCGTCAGCATGGACCCAATCAGGCGCGGATAGCTCATCGCGTTCGACACGGTTTTCAAGGCCGGTAGGCGTCGCCACAGCGGTAGTGCCAGCATCAGCATCAGGGCAGCCGCACTGAGATAGACACCACGCCAGCCGGTCAGATCGCTGACGCCGCCCGCAAGGACGCGGGCGAGCAGCAGGCCGATGAATACGCCGCTTTGAGCGGTGCCAACGACGCTGCCTCGCTCATGAGGGGCCGACACACTGGCGGCGTAGGCGATCAGTCCCTGCGTCATGGCAGTGCCTAGCAAGCCGACGCCAAGCATCCCCGCGAGCAGCACAGTGGCGGACTGCGCTGTACCCACGACGATCAGCGCGACTACGAGCGCCAGCAGTTGGATTGCCATCAGACGGCGGCGATCCATCCGGTCTCCCAGCGGCACCAGCAACAGCAGCGCCAACGCGCAACCCAACTGAGTGGCGGTAACCACACCGCCGATCGCTGCCTGGCTGATGCCAAATGTCTGCGCCAGCGCGTCGAGCAGTGGCTGGGCGTAATAGACATTCGCCACGCTCAAGCCGCTGGCGGTGGCAAACAGCCACACCAGGCCACGAGGCATAGCGACGCTCCTGCTCGGTGCATAGCGATGACCGTTTGATGAGGGACAGGCGAGGGAGGTTTTCATGATCCGAGTATGTTCAAAGTAGTTTTGAAATAAAACTGGTTTGAATGCTAGGCGATGTGGTTTTAAAATGCAACTTGTTGGTGTGTTCACATCGGATTTCCTGGAGACCTCATGGCTAGCCGCAAGACCATGAACGATGAGCCGTGCCCAGTTGCACGTTGCGTCGATGTAGTTGGAGATCGTTGGTCGTTGCTCATCGTGCGCGACGCCTTCGATGGTGTGAGTCGCTTCGGTGACCTGCAGCGCAGCCTGGGGGTGGCGCGCAATATCCTTTCTGATCGGCTGCGCAAGCTCGTCGATGCCGGGATCTTGCAAATGCAGGCGGCATCGGACGGTACGGTCTATCAGGAATACGTACTGACCAACAAGGGGAAGAGCTTGTTTCCCATTGTGGTGGCGCTACGGCAATGGGGCGAACAGCACTTGTTTGAGCGGGGCGAGCGTCATTCCATGCTGATTGATAAATGCACAGGCAAACCCATTGCGCGGATGGTCCCGACTGATAAAGCGGGGAACGTGCTGCCACCCGATGCGACAGAAGTGCGAAAAATCAGCTAGGCGGCCGTGCGGTGGGGCCGGATCGACGGCCCAGTTTGATACTGTGCGCGGCCTGTCAGGCGACTGAGTACACGCCGCGCAATGACGGCAGTTACCTGCCTAGCGCCTGAGTGCCGCGCAGCGTCATGACCGCGCTTTCCACACTGGCGACGAGTTTGCCGTCGTCGCGCTGGATCTCGCAGCGATAGTGGCTGATGGTGCGTCCTCGATGAGACGCCCAGGCGTGGGCGCGCAGCGTCGATTGCCATACGGGACGCAAGAAAGTCGCTTTCAGATCGATGCTGGTGAAACTTTCCTCGTCTTGCATCAGTGTGGAATGAGCTGTGCCGATTGCCGCATCGGCCAATTCGCACAATAGCCCGCCATGGACGGTACCCTGCTGATTACCATGGATCGCCGCGTTTGCGTCGAACTCGAGTACGGCGACGGCTTCGCTGATCTCCACGATGCGAAATCCCAGCAGTTGTGAGATCGCGGTGGGGTAGTGCATGTGCGTGGCATCGCCTTTGGCCAGTGTGCCGTTCAATTGGCGCTGCAAGTAGGTCAATACCGGTAGAACGGTTGATATCGGCGCTGGACAGGAAGACATGGTGGCAGGAGGTTGTATGGGTAAGCCAGAGTTTGAGGCCTTAAAATAGAACAATCAAAAAATTGTCCTAGGGACATTTCCGATGCCGGTTTCTCCTGTCATGTCTATCGTCAACACGTTGGCGGCCGAGATTCAGAGCGGCAAGCTCCCGCCAGGCGCGGCCTTGCCTACGCATCGCCAACTTGCCGCGCAATATGGGGTGGCTGTTGCATCGGCGAGCAAGGTATATGCCCATCTCGGTGCCTTGGGATGGGTCGTTGGCGAGACGGGGCGGGGTACGTTTGTGCGGGACCGGCCAGGGCAGCGCGAATGGGACAGCGCTGATGAGGCCCGCTTGAGCGCCGATACCCTGGATCTTTCATTCAATCACCCCACGTGGCCCGGCCAGGCGGAGTTGTTACGGAATACCTTGCGCGAGCTGGCAGCGTCCGGCGATCTGGCTGCACTGATGCATCAGCAACCCCCTGGCGGCCGGCGCCACGAAAGGCAGGTCGTGGCGGATTTTCTGCTTGCTGAGCGCGGCGTTCATGTGGACGCAGAGCAGGTTTTTCTGGTCAACGGCAGTCAGCAGGGGCTCGATATGACTGTGCGCGCTTTATTGCGTCCGCACGATACGGTTGCCGTCGATGCCCTGACGTATCCGGGTTTCAAGATGGTGGCTGGTGTTCAGGGGTTGACGATGAAACCCGTGCCGTATTCAGACGATGGCCCGGATTTAGGGGCGTTGGATGCACTATGTGGCCGTGAACGCGTTCGAGCCATTTACGCCATGCCTGCAATGCATAATCCGCTGGGTTGGGTGCTGACCGCCAGGCAGCGGCAGCGAATGGTCAGTATTGCCAGGTGCCACGATTGTTTGCTGATCGAAGATGCTTCGTACGCATTTCTGGCTGGCCGCACTGCACCTGCTTTGATCACGCTTGCGCCCGAACGCACGATCTACGTTTCAAGCCTCTCCAAAAGCGTGGCCAGCGGCCTGCGTTTCGGGTTCGCCGTTGTGCCCAAGACTCATGCTGGGCGGATCAAGTCTGTGATCCGGGCCAGCTATTGGAGCCTGCCCAGTGTGATGACTGCTATGGCAACCCGATGGGTAGCCGCCGGTGTGGTCGCTGAGAGGGAAAAGGCGCAGCGTGCCGATGCGCGTCGCCGACAGAAGATCGCACAGGACGTCCTGGCGGGCATGGAATTCATGGCTCATCCGAACTCCCTGTTCCTGTGGCTGCCATTGCCGCAGGACTTGCGCATGGACAGGATTGCAACGGCGCTGGCCGAACATGGTATCGCGGTCTCGAAGGCCGAAGCCTACGCTACCACCCGGCACGCGCCGCATGCATTACGCCTGGGTTTGAGTTCAGTACCCGCAGATCTGTTGGCAACCGCGTTGCTGCGCGTCAGACACACCGTCGAGCAGTTTCCGATCTGATGCCCGGGCAATTTCAACAATGAAAAAGGGCCGCATTCGTTGAAGAATGCGGCCCCGAAAGACGAGAGCGAAAACGCAAAGGAGAGGATTAATCTCCGTAGAGCTTTTGACGCATTTCGCGCCGTTCTTGCGCTTCGAGAGAGAGCGTGGCCGTCGGGCGGGCCAACAGGCGCGGGATGCCGATGGGTTCGCCGGTCTCTTCGCACCAGCCATATTCGCCGCTATCGATGCGGGCAATGGACTGTTGCACTTTCTTCAGAAGTTTGCGCTCGCGATCGCGAGTACGCAGCTCGAGAGCGTGCTCTTCTTCGATGGTGGCGCGGTCGGCGGGGTCGGGCACGAATTGCGTTTCACGCAGGTGCTCGGTGGTCTCGCCGGCGTTAGCCAGGATGTCTTGTTCGAGTTGCTTGAGTCGCTCTTTGAAGAACGCCAGTTGGCGGTCGTTCATATATTCCGACTCGGGCATGGCCAGCAATTCTTCTTCGCTGGGCAGATCAATCGCCGTATCGCTAGTCGACTTGTTTGATTTTTTGGTTGCTGCCTTGGTAGCCATGAAAACACTCCACTATGAATCGATCCTGGCGCGATTGCGCGCGTCCGGATTGCGGCGTTAGCCCGCCAGGCACTGCTCCAAGCCCCGGGTGAAAATTTCCTGGGGCAGCTTGCGGCCGATAAAGACCATCTTGGTAGACGGCTTTTCGGCTGCGGTCCACGGCTTGCCGGGTTCGGCACCCATCATCATATGCACACCCTGGAACAACATGCGGCGGTTGATGCCTTTCATGTACAGGATGCCTTTATAGCGCATGAGGTCGGGACCATAGACCTGCACCACACCGCCGAGGAATTCTTCCAGCCGTGCGGGATCGAACGGCTTGTTTGAGCGGAAGACGAATGCACCGATTTCGTCGTCGTGATGGTGATGTTCGTGATGGCAATGCGCCCCGCATTCGCCTTCGTGGTCATGATCGTGATCATGATCATGGTCGTGGTCATGACCGTGGGCGTGGCTGTGCGCCGCGTCGGGGTGCTCATCGGCCAGGAAATCCGGGTCGATGTCGAGAATGGAATTCAGATTAAAGCCGCTGATGTCGATGATGGACTTCAGATCGACTTCGCCAAAATTGACCGGCGTGATGGGTGCGCGCGGATTGATGCGCACCAGACGGGCACGCAACGCCTCGTAGTCGGCCTCGTTGACCAGGTCCTTTTTGGAGACCAGGATACGGTCGGCAAAACCGACTTGTTTTTGAGCCTCGGACTGGGCATCCAGCGTCGCCATGCCATGCTTGGCGTCGACCACCGTGACAACGGCGTCCAGACGATAGTATTCGGCGATATCGTCATCCATGAAGAACGTCTGGCACACGGGGCCGGGGTTGGCCATGCCAGTGGTCTCGAGGATGACGCGTTCGAAAGTGAGCTCGCCCGCCACGCGCTTGGCGCGCAGTTCGGCCAGCGTGCGCATCAGGTCACCACGTACCGTGCAGCAGACGCAGCCGTTGCTGAGCTCGATGATTTCTTCCTCGCTATCCTGCACGAGCAAGTCGTTGTCGATGCTCTCCGGCCCGAATTCGTTTTCGATGACGGCAACGCGGCGGCCGTGGAATTCGGTCAGAATGCGCTTGAGCAGGGTGGTCTTGCCTGCACCGAGAAAGCCGGTGAGGATGGTGACGGGAACCATTTTGTCCAAACTGCGCTGGGTATTCATGGCAAGGCGGTAATCTGAGAGCCTCAGGCACACGAGTGCGTCCAAGGCATAAAACAACAGGCGGCCGCGGTTGCGACCGGACGCAGGATTACAGCACAGTAAGGGCAGGTGGGCAAACCCCGGGACAACCCCCGGCACCGCACTGCTGTTACAGGCATAAAGCGGCGCTGTAATCCATTCGATGCAGTTATATGGGGATGTATGGCTGCATTTCAAGGGGGAGCGTCCATCTACCGTGCATAGAGGACGGATTGCCCGCCAATTCCCCCATATGCTGCGCCGCAGCAACAGGCAGACTAACAGATGGTTCCATCATGCCGGCAAATGACACCCGACTCGCCCGGCCGGGCAAGCCGTTTCAATGCGTATGGCCGTGATGATGGCGATGGCCGGCATCGGCCGGCTGTTTTTGCTGGCATTGGGGGCAGAGCGCCCGGATTTCGGTTTCGTGCGTGGCCAGGGCAAAGCCCGTCAAGGCCACTCGATCGGCCAATTGTTGGCTCATGGCAGGGTCGCTGACCTCGGCCACGGCTCCGCAGCCGGTACAGACCACCAGCAAATCATGCGGCGCACCCGCCGCGTCGTGACAGGCGGTCCAGGCATTGACCGCGTCCAGACGGTGAATCAGGCCCTCGTCCATCAGAAAGTCCAGCGCCCGGTAGACCGTAGGGGGCGCTGCTCCCGGGTGCTCGGCGCGCATGGCGTCCAGGAGTTCGTAGGCTTTGAGGCTGCGGCCGTGGCGCAGGAGCAATTCCAGCACTTTACGGCGAATAGGCGTCAGCCGGCGGCCGCGCTGGGCGCAGAGCGATTCGGCGATATTGAGTTGTTCGCCAATAGAGTCAGGGCGAGCGGAGCGGGGCGGGGTGGGCATTGATCGTGGCAGCCGGATAGCGCCGGACAGGCAATCCCGCGAAGGTATCAGAAAACGGGCCGTACGGGGAGCGCCAAGCCGGTCTTACTCATATTTGTTATGATATAACATATCTAATTGAATGAATAAACAGCCCTGCCCCCGAGAGCGGGCTGTACGCGTGGATATGTCTCATATTGTTTCCCCTGCGGCGGCTCGTTCTCGTGGATCAGCGCTGCGGGCCTCTGTTTTTTCCCGGTTGAGTATCGCGGCAGCGGCCGCAATGGTCTTGTGGGCGTTGACCGGATGGGCCATGGGCTGGTGGGCTGCTGCGTGAGCGGGATGGCGATGTCTATTCTCGAGGCGGCGGTGGATACAAGCGTGTCCGGCGATCCCGTGATCGCGTTGCGTGAAGCGGCCTTCGGTTGGCGCGGCCGGGCGGCTGTGCAAGCCGTGTCCGGGCATTTTGATCGCGGCTCCATGACTGCCATTGCGGGGCCCAATGGCGCGGGAAAGTCCACTTTACTCAAAGGCATCGTCGGATTGATGCGTCCTTTGGCCGGCCGTCTGGATATCGACCCACAGGAACGTCGCCGTCTGGCATGGTTGCCGCAGGCGGTGGAGATGGACCGTTCCTTTCCTATTACCGTGCTGGACATGGTAGCGATGGGCGCATGGCGCCGTGTGGGCGCCTGGCGTGGTTTTGGTCATACGGAAACGCAGCGGGCCTGGCAGGCGCTTGAGACTGTCGGACTGGCCGATGAGGCGGGCCGCATGGTCGGTGCATTGTCAGGCGGGCAGATGCAACGGGCTTTGTTTGCCCGTCTGATGTTGCAGGACGCTCAAGTGCTGTTGCTGGATGAGCCTTTTGCGGCTGTCGACAGCCACACCGCCGATGTATTGATGCAATTGCTATGCGAGTGGAATCGGGAAGGTCGCACCGTCGTGGCCGTTCTGCATGATCTGGCCATGGTGCGTGCGCATTTTTCGCAGACTTTATTGCTCGCAGGGCGGCAGATCGTTTGGGGACCGACAGCCCAGGTACTGACGGCCCGCAATTTGGCGGCAGCGCGCGGCGCGCTTCAGGAATGGTTGTGAGGCGCGGCATGGAGAGGGGATTCCGATGACGCTGTTGGACTGGACCGTGGCGCCGTTCGTCGACTATGCCTTTATGCGGCGGGCGCTGGCGGGTACGTCGGCGGCTGCATTGGGTGCGGCGCCGCTTGGCGTCTTTTTGGTGTTGCGTCGGATGAGTCTGATGGGCGACGCCATGTCGCACGCGATTTTGCCGGGTGTGGCAGCGGGCTTCTTGCTGTCGGGCCTGTCGTTGTGGGCGATGCTGCTGGGCGGCTTGATCACCGGTTTGCTGGTCGCGGTACTGGCGGGCGTTGTTGCCCGGCTGACCCCTTTGCGCGAAGACGCCAGTTTCGCGGCGTTTTATTTGATATCGCTGGGGCTGGGCGTATTGCTGGTGTCGATGCGCGGCTCGAATATGGATCTGCTGCACGTGTTGTTTGGCACCGTGCTCGGTCTGGACGATGCATCCCTGCTGCTGGTGACCAGCGTCGCGAGTGTGACATTGCTGGCGATGGCGGTGCTGTATCGGTTGCTGGTGGCCGAATGCCTGGACGCGGGTTTTCTACGCGCCTGCGCAGGCCGAGGCACGTTGGCGCATATGGCCTTTCTTTTCCTGGTCGTCGTGAATCTGGTGGCCGGGTTTCAGGTGATGGGGACGTTGATGGTGGTGGGCATGATGATGTTGCCTGCTGCTGCCGCGCGTTTCTGGCTGCCGACCGTGGCGGGACAAATCGTCTTGTCGGCGATCCTGGGAGTCGTCGCAGGCCTCTCTGGCCTGCTGTTCTCCTATCACTACAACTTGCCTGCATCGCCCGCCATCATTCTGGCGGCCGGACTGGCGTATCTGGTTTCTGTGGCTTGCGGGCCGCAGGGTGGGTTATTGCATGGCCTGATGGCTCATGGCCGCACCCGTTTTCGCTAAAGGAAGAACGATGCACAACTATTCTGCCGCGCAGGCACGGCGCCGTATATTGATGATGTTGACGTTGGGGGCGGCCAGTGTGTGTGCGCCCATCATGGCGCATAGCGCCGAACCCTTGCGAGTGGTCGCCAGCTTTTCGGTGTTGGGCGATATGGTGCGTGAAATCGGCGGCGACGATGTGTCGGTGACAACATTGGTCGGTCCCGATGGTGATGCCCATTCGTATGAACCCACGCCGGCGGCCGCACGCGAATTGAAGGCGGCCAGCGTCCTGGTAGAGAACGGACTGGATTTCGAAACGTGGCTGCCTCGCCTCGCGAAAGCCGCGGACTTTTCCGGTGCCACCATTGTCGCTACGAAAGGAATCACGCCGCGCAAGATGACCGAGCAGGAAGCAGATGGTCATGACCATGGTGATGGCGACGCGCATGACCACGGCGACGACAAGAAGCCGACTCAGAGCGATAACGGCGCGCACGGTCACGATCATGATCATGACGACCACGACCACGACCACGACCACGACCACGACCACGACCACGACCACGACCACGACCACGACCACGACAATGATCATGATGCCTCGCACGACCATGCGGCAGGAGGTCACCATCATCACCATGGCGATCATGATCCGCACGCCTGGCAAAGCCTGAAGAACGGTGTCGTCTACGCCCGCAACATCGCAGAGGGCCTGGCTGCCGCCGACCCAGCGCACGCAGCGGCCTATCGCCAACGTGCACAAACCTATATCGCACGCATCGAGGCCTTGGACGCACAGATTCGCAAGACCTTTGCCTCCATCCCGGCCGAACGTCGCCAAGTGGTCAGTTCGCACGACGCCTTTGGCTATTTCGGTGACGCCTATGGTGTGCGATTCATTCCGGTGGCCGGCTTGTCCACCGACGCCGAGCCCTCGGCGGCCGATATGGCGCGCATCATCGAACAGGTCAAACGGGAGCACGTGCCTGCCGTGTTTGTCGAAAATGTCAGCAGCCCGGTTTTAGTCCAACAGATCGCGCGCGAAACGGGGGCACGTACCGGTGGTACGCTCTACTCCGATGCGCTGGCTCCGTCCGGACAGCCGGCGGCGACTTATCTGGGGATGTTTGAATGGAACGCGCGTCAGCTTTCCGAGGCCTTGCAGCCGTGATGATCATGGCTTGTGCCACACCGGTGGCGCAGGCTCATCCACATATGTGGATAGACGCTCGCGCACGTATCGCCTTTGACGCAGAAGGCCGAATGACGGCGATCCAACAAGATTGGCTGTTCGACGAAATGTTCGGCGCTTACACGACTCAAGGCCTGGAAAAAGGTCCCGATGGCAGCCTGCCCGCCAAAACCCTGCAGGGTATGGCGAAAGATTGGATGCAGGCTTTGGGTGAACCGATTTCACACTATTTCACGCAGGCGAGCGTGAACGGAAAGCCCGTGGCGTTCGCCGAACCACGTGACGCCGTAGTGAGCTGGGATACCAAATCGCAGCGATTGACACTGTCCTTCACGCTGCCTCTCGCTCAACCCATGGTTCCGGATAAACAGGGCGTGCAGTTCGATATCTACGATCCGACGTATTTCGTCGCCTATGACTTTGGTGCGCCGGGTGCGGTGTCATTGATCGAGGCGCCGAAATCCTGTCAGCAATCCTATCGGCCGCCCGGTGAACTCGATTGGCAAACCATGCAGAAATTGGCGGCGATCCCTGCCGAGGCGGAAACCGTACCCGATGAGTTGCTGGCCATCACGAAAGGACTGACACATCGAATCGACGTGAGTTGCTGATGAGGAAGGTAAATGCGGCGGTGTTGGCATGGGCATTGTTGCTCTGGCTGCCGCCTTTGGCGGGATGGGCTCAGAGCGCGCATCCATTTGGAGTGCCGGAAAGCGGAGGCGCCGTGGCGGGGCCAGGCTGGCTGAGCGGTCTATTTGCGCAGATCTCCGCGTGGCAATCGCATTTCTATAGACAGCTCACCGGTGCGGTACGCGCCTGGCAGGCCGACGGAACGGCCGCCTGGGGCTTGTTAGGCCTCTCGTTTGCGTATGGCATATTCCATGCGCTGGGCCCAGGCCATGGCAAAGCCGTGATTGCTTCGTATGTCCTGGCCAATCGCCAGACCGCTCGCAACGGCGCGTTGCTGGCACTCTTGGCTGCGCTATTACAAGCCCTGGTCGCCATTATGCTGGTCGCTGTCATGGCCTGGCTGTTGCACGCGACGGCACCAGAAATGAATCGCGCCACGCGCTGGCTGGAAACCGCGTCATACGCATTGATCACGCTGTTGGGAGCATGGCTGGTCTGGAGCAAAGCGCTGCGGCCTTGGCTGCGCCGAGCGGACCATCGCCATGTCCATGGTGCAGAGCAGGGGCATGCGCACGGAGCCGCGCATGATGATCATGGTCATCACCATCATGACGACTGTGGTTGCGGGCACGTGCATGTCCCATCGCCCGATCAAGTCGCTGGTGCGCTGGACTGGCGCAAAGCCATGTCGGCCATCCTCGCGATGGGATTACGGCCATGCAGTGGCGCGCTCATTGTCTTGGTCTTTGCGTTGTCGCAAGACTTCTTCGCAGCGGGGATAGCCGCCGCGTTGGCCATGGGGTTGGGGACGGGGCTTACTGTTGCTGCATTGGCGGTTTTTGCCGTTGTGGCGGCGGGGGCTGCTACGCGGGTGGGGGCTTATGCTTCTGCTGTCTGGATGACTCGGGTGCGTGTGGCGATTGAGGCGGCGGCGGCGGTGTTTGTGTTGCTGCTGGGGGTGTTGTTGTTGGGGGGGCAGATTCGCGGAGGAGGGTGATTTTTGGGAGGCGCTTTTTGACGTTCCGGTTTGCGTTCTATTGGCGCCGACGTCCGCCGTGTCAAAGCGGTGCCGGCCCTATCGCCCGGTCTGGCCGCCTGCGCGGCCAGACTGCCCTTCACCAGCCTCGCCAGGCGGGGCGGCTGGGCAAACTCGCTTCGCTACGCTGCGCTCAAACATGCCCAGCCGACTACCCCCCGCCTGACAAGGCAGGTTCGGCGGGCTCTACGGGCCGGCACCGCTTTGACACGGCGGACGTCGGCTCACGTTGTCTGCATATGACGGATGTTCCTGCAGTGGTGGCACGGGCAGTGGCAACATCGTCGTTGATTGGCCGGCCGTGCACATTGCAACTTACGCCACGATTCAGCCGTGACCCGTGCCAGCCAGCGACCGCGGCATGCCACTACTGTGAGTCCCTGCCGGGTGTCTGGAAGCTGCACCGGCCCGTAGAGCGCGGATTTAGCCCGCGAAGCGGGCCGAGGCCCCTGGTCACGGGCCGAGTCCGTGCGATAGGGCCGGTGCGGCTTCCAGGCACCCGGCAGGGACGCCTTCCCAGAGATACATCCCGCCAGCGCTGATCGATCAGCAATCGCCGTAATTTTTTCTGCGTCAATAATTGATATGTTATATCATCTCGTAGTTTTTGAAATGATATAACATAGTCGAGACGGGAAATGACGTTAAACCCTCATCCGCTAGCGCTGACACTCTCTCTAGCGCTAGCCCCCGCCGTGCAGGCGCAACAAGCCCAAGCGGCCGATACCAATGCAGACACTGCTGCCACCTTGGCTCCCATCACCGTGTCGGCCAATCCGCTGGGCCTGGACCCCGACAGCATGGCCTTGCCCGCGCTGGTGCTGGACGGCAACGCGCTGATTGAGCGCCGTCAAGGCACCCTGGGCGATACGTTGAACGGTTTACCGGGCATCAACTCGGATACGTTCGGCGGCGGCGCCAGCCGGCCTGTGATCCGCGGCCAGACCGCGCCACGGGTCAAGGTGCTGTCAGACGGTTCGGAATTGATGGATGCTTCCAGCATTTCTCCCGACCACGCTGTGACGACAGAGCCCCTCTTGGCGCAACGCATCGAAGTCCTGCGCGGTCCGGCCACGCTGTTGTACGGCGGAGGCGCCATTGGCGGTGTCGTCAACGTGCTGGATAACCGTATCCCCACGGCAATCCCGGAGAAAGGCGTGGAGGCCGAAGCAGAGATTCGCGGTGCGACCGGCACCAACGAGCGTGCAGGCGCAGTGAGCATCACCGCCGGCACAGGCCAGTTTGCAGTCCACGTCGAAGGCATGAAACGTCGCACCGATGATTACGACGTGCCGGATTGGACCAGCAAAGAGCTGGCAGGCTCGTATAGCGAGTCCTCGCAAGGCAGCCTGGGCCTGTCGTGGGTCACGCCGCGCGGTTATGTCGGGGTGGCATTCACCTATCTGGACAGCAAATACGGCCTGCCCGGACACAATCACGAATATGAAGGCTGCCACCCCCATGGCACGCATCTGCATTGCAGCGGTCACGACGATCACGATCACGAGGGTGAAGACGGTCATGATCATGACCACGAACATGGTGAGGATGAGGATCCTCCCTACGTCAAGCTGCGCAGCAAGCGCGTGGACGTCCGTGCGGAATATACCGAGCCTTTTGCCGGATTCGAAAAGATCCGCTTTCGTGGCGGTCTGACGGATTATCAGCATCAGGAAATCGAAGGCGGAGAAGTCGGCACCACCTTTAAAAACCGCGGCTATGACGCGCGTCTGGAGTTGGAGCACAAGCCGCTGTACGGCTGGCGCGGTGTGATCGGTTTGCAGAATTCGTTCAGTGATTTCAGCGCTGAGGGCGAAGAGGCGTTCTTGCCGCGCAGCGATACGCAGTCGACGGGCCTCTTTTTGCTAGAGGAATATCGTCTGGCCGATTGGCGCTTTGAGGTTGGTGCACGCCAGGACTGGCAACGTATTTCTCCCGAGGGCGATAACCCGCGTTCCAGCCAATCAGGCACCTCTTTGTCGGCCGCCGCAATCTGGGACTTTGCGCCGCAGTATTCGGTGGCCTTGTCTTTGTCGCGCTCGCAGCGCCTGCCCAATGCGCAGGAGTTGTATGCAGACGGTGTGCACCTGGCGACGAATACCTATGAAATCGGCAATGCAGATTTGAGCAAGGAAACCTCGCACAATATCGATTTGACTCTGCGCAAGCATGAAGGCGACACGACGTTCAGCGTGAGCGCTTTCCATAATCGGGTCAAGAACTACATTTATGCGAACACGCTCGATCAGTACGAGGATTTCCGCTTGATCGAATACGCGCAGCATGATGCAGAATTCACAGGGATCGAGGGCGAGGTACGCCACCAGTTCAACAAGGTGTTTTCGGCCGGTGTGTTCGGTGACTACGTACGTGGCAAATTGACCGGCGGCGATGGCAATCTGCCGCGTATTCCTGCTGCGCGCGCGGGCGTGCGGGCCAACGTCAAGTGGCAGCAATGGTCCGGCGGCGTCGAGTATGCGCATGTGTTCCGCCAGAACGATATCGCGTCGTATGAATCAAGCACGGCGGGGTATGACATGGTGAATGCCGTGGTGAGCTATCGCAGTACGTTTGGCGCCGATACCGCTTATGAGGTCTATCTACGCGGGACGAACTTGCTGGATAAGCTAGCCTATAACCACGCGTCTTTTATTTCGACAGCCGCGCCGTTGGCGGGGCGTAGCGTGCTATTGGGCATGCGGGTGATGTACTGATCGCGACGTAAATCTAGGATTTACGTCCCGCACGTGGATGAGCCTGATCATAGGCTTTGGCCAGATGCTGAAAGTCCAGTCTGGTGTAGATCTGTGTCGTAGAGATGTTGGCATGCCCCAGCATTTCTTGCACTGCACGCAGGTCTTGCGCGGATTGCAGCACGTGGCTGGCGAAGCTATGGCGCAACACGTGCGGGTGTACGTGCGCAGGCAGGCCAGCTGCCTGCGCGAATTTCGCGAGCTGTGTTTGGACGACGCGAGGTGAGATGCGCCGGCCTCGTGTGCCGACGAACAGGGCATTGGCGTCGGTATCAGTAGCGCTCGCCGCTGCCAATTGGGACCTGACCTCGATCCAGCGTTGTAGGGCAGTCAATGCGGTTTGTCCGACGGGGACGCTGCGGCGTTTGCCGCCTTTGCCCAATACAACGACCTCGGCTTCGGCGAGGTTGAGCCAGCTCGACGATTCGTAGTCGGCAGTACGGGTGTAGTGCAAATCCAGCCCGACGAGCTCAGAGAGCCGTAGACCGCTGGAATACAGGAGTTCGAACATGGCGCGATCGCGCAAGCCCGCAGGTTCGGTAGCCAGTTGTGCCGAAGCATGGTCCAGCAGTGCCTGTGCCTGCTCTACGGATAGTGCCTTGGGCAGGCCGCGGGGCGCTTTGGGGGCGCGCACGCCGACAACGGGGTTGCCGGCCAGGTCGATCGTGAGCGCCCACCATTGATAAAAACCTCGCCAGGCGGCCAATGCGCGGGCCAGGCTGCGCGGTCCCAGGCCCTGTGCATGCAGACGGGCGGCAAACTGCCGGATGTGGCTGTTGGTGAGCTGTTCGAGCGGCAGCTTGACTGCGTGGGCCAAGGTGGCCAACTGGCGCAGGTCGCGTCGATAGGCGTCCAGCGTGTGAGGGGAATAGCGCCGATGGGCCTGCAAGTGTTGCAGCCACGCATCCAGGGGCTGAGGCAGGGATTCTGAAACGGGATCGGGAACTGGCTCGGTCATGATGGATAAGCCTCAGGTCCAGGCATCGCCGCTTTTACGGCGGGGGGCAGGCACGGGTTGGCCGGCCTGCGATCCGTATGGGTCAAAGGTAAGCACGGGATTGATGTGGTGTGCTCCTGATCCCTGTCCTCTCGATATGTCAGGCCGGATTCTGCGGCGCCGGCGTATTCAGCCGGCGCAGGGTTGCGGAAGCCAAGCGGCCGATCGCTTCGAGAAATACCGTGCCCATTTCCGGATTGAAGCGGACAGGATCATCAGACCCCAAGACGAGCAGGCCGATGCTGGGTTGATCGGACTCGAAACGCAGCGGAATCAAGGCCAGCGATTGAGGCTTGGCATCCAGCCAGTTCACGGCTTCGAATTCGGTGTCCGGGCCACAGTAGGGTGTTTTCAGGCTGTCGGTAAAGTCGCGCACGTCCTGCGAAACAGGCGCGCCGTAGCCCGTGGGAGTGAGTCCGGCCAGATTCCACAACCGCAGGCCGACATGATTCAGGTCGAATTGCTCGGCCAGGCCCAGTGCGATTTCGCCTGGCAGATGTTGCGGCTCGCTTTCGCCCAGCAGGCGCGCGCACCATTGCGATACATGATCGCCAATGGCCTCATTCGAATCGGCGTTGTTGATCAGCTCGTTAAGGCGCCATTCGAGTTCGCGGTTGCGTTCGCGCAGGGTCAGAATCTGCCGCTCACCCAGCGAAATGGCGCGCGTACCGTGCGGGTGCGGGACTTGCAGCGTGGCAAAGACCTCGGCGTGCTGATCGAAGAATTCCGGGTTGTTTTGCAGGAAATCCGCGATGTCCTGGGCAGTGAGAGCGGTATCGGTCATTGAGTGCGTAGCGTTTATCGGCCGAGGGCCATGGAGAAAACCAGCTTGTCGATATCGACTTGGCCGTTGTAGACAGAGGTGGCGGGGCCCGTCATGCGCAGGCGTTCGCCGTTCCAGTCCACGGTGAGGGTGCCGCCGCGGGTGTGGACCCGCACGGGCGAATCCAGCAGGCCGCGGCGAATGCCGGCAGCGACGGCAGCGCAGGCGCCAGTTCCGCAGGCCAGGGTCTCGCCCGCCCCGCGCTCGTATACGCGCAGCCGGATGGTGTTGCGGTCGACGACTTGCATAAAGCCCGCGTTGACGCGACGGGCAAAACGGCGGTGACGCTCGACCAGCGGGCCAACGATACCTACGGGAGCGGTGTCTACGTCGTCGACTTGTTGGACGGCATGGGGATTGGAAATGGCGACGGCCGAGACCTGCACGCTGCGCGGTGCATCGGCGGGCGCGTCGGGCAAGTCCAATTGCCACAATGTGTCCTCGCCCTGCGTGTGTGAGGCCAGGCCATCGGTATCGAACGGCAGGGCGGCCGGATCAAATCGGGTTACGCCCATATCCACGGTGACCTGTTCGTCGTCGCCCTCATCCAGCACCAGAATGCCGGTCGCAATCTCGGCGCGCAGCGGATTACGATCGGACAAATGTTGTTCGTGTACGAATCGCACAAAGCAGCGCGCGCCGTTGCCGCAGTGCTCGACCTCCGACCCATCGGCATTGAAAATGCGATAGCGAAAATCCGCGTCCGAACGTGTGGCCGGTTCGACCAGGAGAATTTGGTCGGCGCCGATGCCGAAATGACGATCGGCCAGGGCGCGCGCGCGCTCGGGCGTCATGTGGATGGCTTGGCGTACGCCGTCGAGCACGACAAAGTCGTTGCCCGCGCCATGCATTTTGGTGAAGTTCCAGATCATGGGAGGATTATCGCGCATTACGTGGGAGCGTGGCAGTAGGGGTGGCTGACCGGGGGAAAGCCGAGCCGCTCCGGATTTTCGTGTGATTCAGGTGACGGATGCCGCCAACGCCACACCTGCCGGGCATTCAATAATATTTGGCTTCGCCCAAGGGGCGTGTCTTAAAGCGCCGGTGAACCCAGTAATACTGGCTGGGGCAGCGCCGCACCCAGCCTTCTATGTGCAGATTCAAGCGGGCCGTGGCTTCCTCCAGGGAACCCTCGCCAGGGAAATCCGCCAGCGGGGGCAGGACTTCCACATGGTATCGGCCCGTGTCCGGATCCCAGAAATCGATCACGGGCACGACCGCGGCGTTCCATTTGCGGGCTAATTGGGCGGTGGCTTCGAGGGTGGCTGCCGGTACGCCAAAAAAGGGCACGAACACCGCTCCCTGGCGGCCAAAGTCCATATCGGGCAGGTAATACACCGGTCGAGGCGCGCGCAGATGGCGGATCAGATCGCGCACGCCGTCTTTGCGGCTCACGAGGAAGACTTCGTTGAATCGACCGCGGCCGTTACGCACCAGCGTGTCCACCGCGGGATCGCTCTGGGGGGTGTACATGGTGGCGCTACTGGGGACATCCATGCTCAAGCGCGTCGCGGCGGCGTCCAGTGCCACAAAGTGCGGTGCCAGCAGCAGGACTGGCCGGCCCTCGGCGATCAAGGCATTGATGCGCTCGGCTCCCTCGGTGGTCACCATTTCGCGAATGGCCTCGGGCGTGCCGTACCACAGGACGCCCCGGTCAACGATAGTCTGTGCCAGGGCGCGGAAGTGCGCCTGCATCATGCTTTCCCGCTCTTGTTCGGAGAGCTCGGGAAAACATAATTTCAGGTTCAGGCGCACGATCCGCACGCGCGAGCGGGCCAGTTTGCGGGTGAGCCAGCCGAGTCCTGCGCCAATGCGTTGGCGGGTAGACGGCCGAATGCGGCCAAACCAGGCGAATAGCGCGTTCAGGGCTCGCAGCTTGAAGTCATTCATGAGATGTCGGCCCTGGACGATGCGAAGGATGCGTGTCGGACGCCGTGTTTTCGGGCATGGGCGGGATGGGAGGCGCGCCGCGTGGCGTCTTGTAGCGGTTGTAGCTCCATAGATATTGATGCGGCACGTGGCGAATCAATTTTTCCATGGCGGCATTGAACAAGGCGGCCTGGGCTTGCGGGCCCTCTGGCAACGGGTCGGGCACGCGCGAGAAATGGACGCGCCAACCGCGGCCCTTTGGCAGGCGTTCGCCCGCCACGATAATGACGGCCACCTGGGTTTGTGTGGCCAGCTTGCCCGGCAGTGTCATGGTGTACGCCATGCGCCCGAAGAACGGTGCCCAGACGCCATCGCCTTCGCCAGGGGCTTGATCGGGCAGTAGGCCGACGGCTCCGCCTCGGCGCAAGGCCCGCACGAACTCACGCACGCCTTGCATGTTCGCGGGCACGGCCTTCAGGCCGGAGGTGTTACGCGCGGTATCGAGCAGTGGCGCAAAAGCCGCCACACGGGGGGGGCGGAACATGACGGTCATGGGGATGTGGAGAGCCACTGCCAAATAGCGTGCCGTGATCTCAAAACACCCCAAATGCGGCGTCAGGAACAAGATCCCGCGGTTTTCGGCCAACGCCGCTTCGACGACGTGCACGTCGTCGCAAACCGTTTTGGCGAGGCTGTCGGGGCCGCGGAACCAGACCTTGGGCATTTCCATCATCATGGCGCCGGTCTCGGATGCCGCGCGGCGGGCAAATGCCGGATCGGTATAACCCGCCTGGGCGGCATTTGCCCGCAGACGTTGCCGATATCGGCCCGGAAACGCATAGACCAGGCGGCCCAGCAGTCGCCCCGCCGCGTGCAAAACGGGCAGGGGAAGCAAGGCAAAGGCGCGAAACAAGGCAAGCAGCATGCGGGTCGTGGTCTGTGTCGCAGCGAGAAAGCCCCGATGCGAAGTATCTAAGGATAAGCGTATGAATTCATGCAATAAGCAGGGACCCGGCATTTTCGCCTAAAATGGGCTCTGTCGCCGAGTTAACCGACAACTTGCGGGGCGACGCCTGTTACGCGCATGCGTTTCGGGCAAAATCCGCTAAAGCGTCGCGCCCAGATCCTTATCCATTCAGGTTCAGATCCGCGCGCAACGCGCCTCGTTAAACCTGTGTGCCGGTTTTTTGCCGGTCTCGTAAGGACGTATCCGTGGCCAGTAACGATTTTCTCTTTACCTCTGAATCCGTCTCCGAAGGGCATCCGGACAAGGTCGCCGACCAGATTTCCGATTCCATTCTTGACGCCATTTTTACCCAAGACCCGAATGCCCGCGTCGCTGCCGAAACGCTATGCAACACCGGGTTGGTGGTGTTGGCCGGTGAAATCACCACCACCGCCAACGTCGACTATATCCAGGTCGCGCGCGACACTATCCGTCGCATCGGCTACGACAATACCGATTACGGTATTGATTACAAAGGCTGCGCGGTGCTCGTGGCCTATGACAAGCAGTCGCCTGACATTGCCCAGGGCGTGGACCGTACCTCCGAAGACTACTTGAATCAGGGCGCGGGTGACCAAGGCCTGATGTTCGGTTACGCCTGCGACGAAACCCCTGATCTGATGCCCGCTCCGATCTGGTACGCGCACCGTCTGGTGCAGCGCCAGAGCGAGTTGCGCAAGGACGGCCGCCTGCCGTGGCTGCGTCCCGACGCCAAGTCGCAGGTCACGTTCCGCTATGTCGATGGCCGTCCGGTCGAGGTCGATACCGTTGTGCTGTCTACGCAGCATGCCCCCGAGATCTCGCAATCGTCGATTCACGAAGCCGTCATCGAAGACATCATCAAGCCCAGCTTTCCTGATGGCCTGATCACGCCGAAGACGAAATTCCTGGTCAACCCGACCGGCCGTTTCGTGATTGGCGGCCCGCAAGGCGATTGCGGCTTGACGGGGCGCAAGATCATTGTGGACACCTACGGCGGCGCTTGCCCGCACGGCGGTGGTGCTTTCTCCGGCAAGGACCCCTCCAAGGTTGACCGTTCGGCGGCGTATGCAGCGCGCTATGTGGCCAAGAACATCGTGGCCGCTGGCCTGGCCCGTCAATGCCAGGTACAGGTCAGCTACGCCATCGGCGTAGCCGAGCCGATCAACATCACGGTGTACACCGAAGGCACCGGCGTGATCTCCGATGACCAGATCGCCAAGCTGGTGCGCGAGCACTTCGATCTGCGCCCCAAGGGCATCGTCAACATGCTCGACCTGCTGCGTCCGATCTACACCAAGACAGCAGCTTATGGCCACTTCGGCCGTGCCGAGCCCGAGTTCTCTTGGGAAGCCACCGACAAGGCTCAGGGACTGAAGAAAAGTGCTTAAGTCCGTTTCTGCTTGATCCGACAAAAATCCCGCCAAGACAGGCGGGATTTTTGTTTGCGCAACGAGGTCGTTGGAGTCGTTGACGCGGTTTGTGTCTCTGAAGACAGTACTTCCACGAAGGCGTTAATACTATCGGCGAGACCGCCACGTTATCCCTTGCGCCGCGGATATCCCTGGGCCCGAATCCGGTGCCACACAATTTGTTTTTCTTCCTCGGTCATGAAGACCCAGTTGGAGACTTCCATGGCCGTACGGCCGCAGCCACGGCAGATCTCGTCGAAAAGCGTCGAGCAGACGGCCACGCAGGGGGAATCGGTCGCAACAAAAGCGTTTTGCGACGGCTCTGTGTCGCCAGGGGCAGCCGTGTCGCCGCCAGGGGTGGATAGGGTGTGACTCATCAGGCGCAGCTTAGCATCCGCCGTGCGTCCCTTTTTGCAAGGCCCTGATGCAGGGTCGGATACTGCGGGGCGGAGCCTAGGCAAACAATCGTCGCGCTTCTTCCACAACCCGTTCCGGGATTTCTTCGGCCAGATAATGTGCGCCGGGCAAGGCACTGCCCGCGATATCGTCGGCGACGGCGCGCCATAGTCCTAGCACGTCGAAATTTTGTCCGACGGCGCCGCGCTCGCCCCAGAATACGCGCACTGGCATGCGCAGGCGTTCGCCTTGTGCGCGGCCGTCACGGTCGTGTTGCAGGTCGATGGTGGCCGAGGCGCGGTAATCCTCGCAGATGCCGGTGGCCCAGTTCGGCAGCTGGGCGCAGCGTTCGTATTCGGCCAATGCCTCGGGGGCGAACAGCGCCAGGCCCCCGGGCCGGCTGCCCATGACGGAGCGGATATAAAACACCGGGTCATGTTCGATCATGGTTTCGGGAATCGGCGCGCGTTGAATGAGCCAGAACCAATGAAAATACGCTTGTGCAAAGGCACGGGTCGTGCCCTCGTACATATCCAGGGTAGGCGCGATATCCAGCAACATCATGCGCCGCACGCGCGCGGCATGATCCAGCGCCAGACGATGTGCGACGCGCGCGCCCCGGTCGTGAGCCAGCACATCGAATTGCTCGTGGCCCAACGTGGTCATCAACTCGGCCATGTCACGCGCCATCTCGCGTTTTGAATGCGCGGCGTGATCGGACGTGGCCTCGGGTTTTTCGCTGTCGCCGTAGCCGCGCAAATCCGCGGCGATGCAGGTGTGAGTGCGAATCAGCTCAGGCCAGATGCGATGCCAGATGGCGTGTGTCTGAGGATGGCCGTGCAATAGCAGCAGTGGCGGTCCGTCGCCCTGGATGCGGGCGGCTATGCGTACGCCATTGACGACAAAGGTTTGCAAAGGCAGATCGAATAGTGAGTCGGTCACGTGCGTTCCAATTTCAGGGCATACAACAATACACGGGCAATCGCATGTCAAATCACCGTGGCGACGAACGTATCAACGCGCGGCGTCGAGCCGGCTGCGCACACGTTGGGCGACGTCTTTCATCCACGGGTAACGAGCCCAGTGCTGAGCTTCATATTGAGTAATCTCGTCCAGTTGCTGCAATGATGCGCCCACCATGTCTTGGCCTTGTGCAAACATCTGGCGATGTCGAGCCGACAAGGTGAACGTTGCCGTCCAATCATCATCGGCGCGCACTTGCCCGGCCATGACATCGATCTCGATGCGATTACTGTCGGCATTCGATACGCGCTGCAGCAGGGCGTCAATCTGCTCGACGGGCAAGGCGATCAACAACAGTCCATTGTTCAGCGCGTTAAAGAAGAAAATTTCACCAAAGCTCGGCGCGATCACCGCGCGGATGCCGAATTGCTGCAACCCCCAGACCGCGTGCTCGCGACTGGAGCCGCAACCGAAGTTCGGCCCCGCTACCAACACCGATGCATCTGCATATGCCGGTTGATTCAAGACGAACTCTGCGCGCGGCGCGCCCGCTTCGTCGAAACGTAAGTCGTAGAGCAGTCCGCGATCCAGGCCGGCCTTGTCGATGATGCGCAGGAATTGCTTGGGCATGATCTGGTCGGTGTCCAGATTGCTCAGTGGCAACGGCGCGGCGATGCCCTGGATGAGAGATGAGGCAGTCATGCGGCTTGCTCCAATGTGCGTGCGTCAACGATCCGGCCGGTCAATGCTGCCGCGGCGGCCATGGCGGGGCTCATCAAATGCGTCAGGCCGCCGCGTCCCTGGCGGCCCTCGAAATTGCGATTGGTGGTCGACGCACAGCGCTCGCCGGGACGCAGCATGTCATCGTTCATGGCCAGGCACATCGAACAGCCCGGCTGGCGCCATTCGAAGCCCGCTTCGATCAACTGTGCTGCGATGCCTTCGGCCTCTGCCTGGGTCCGTACCGCACCCGATCCCGGCACGATCATTGCGCGCACGCCGGCAGCGACTTTACGGCCTCGGACCATCGCGGCGACGATGCGCAGGTCTTCGATACGGCCATTGGTACACGAGCCGATAAACACGCGATCAATGGGAACACCCGCGATCGGTGTGCCTGGTTTCAAACCGATGTAGTCGATGGCTTTGCGCAATGCGATGCGTGCCAGCGTATCGGTTTCTTCCTCTGGATCCGGCACTGTACCGGTCACCGGCATCGCTTGATCCGGGCTGGTACCCCAGGTCACGAAAGGCGCGATCGATGCCGCATCGAATACGTATTCCGCGTCAAACTGCGCGTCTGCGTCCGAATACAAGGTACGCCAGTATTCACGCGCTTGTTCCAGGTCTGCGCCATGCAGTTGCGGAGCATGCTTCTCGACATAGCGACAGGTGATGTCATCCGGCGCAATCAACGCAGCGCGTGCGCCAGCCTCGACGGTCATATTGCACAAGGTCATGCGTGCTTCTGCCGAGAGCGCATCGATTGCCGAGCCGCAGTATTCCACCGCGTAGCCGCGCGCGCCTTGCGCACCGAGTCGATACACCACGTAGATCACGAGGTCCTTGGCCGATACCCCTGGCGGTAATGCGCCGTCGATGCTAATACGCATATTGCGGGCGACGCGATAGACCAGTGTCTGTGTCGCCAGAATGTGTTCCACCTCTGAGGTGCCGATACCAAAACCCAGTGCGCCCAGCGCACCGTAGGTTGTTGTATGGCTATCACCACATAACACCACCATGCCGGGCAGAATCATGCCGTGTTCGGGCGCGATCACATGTTCGATCCCTTGCAGCGGATCCGTCGTATCAAACAACGCAATACCCTGTTCATCGCAATTGCGCTTGAGATTGCGGGCTTGCCGCGATGATGCCGGATCCTGAATGACGCGGGACGCAGCAGGCGTTGGATGCGTCGGAATAATATGATCGACAACCGCCATTTGCTGGCCTGGTCGCAATACCTGCCGGCCCCGCGTAGCCAGGCCGCTGAATGCCTGCGGACTGGTGTATTCATTCATGATGTGGAGATCCACATACAGCAGGATATGCTCATCATCGATGCGGGCCACTTCGTGGCTCGCCACTAGTTTGTCATATAGCGTCATGGCAGCCATGATCAAAGGCTCCTTAGTTCGGTTCAATGCCGGCGGCCTGGATGACACCAGCCCAACGCTTCATCTCGGCAGCAACCATGTCGTCGGTTTGGCTCGGGGTGGAGATCAGCGGCTCAAAGCCTTCTTTTTTCATGCGTTCGACCACCTCCGGCGAACGCAATGCGTCGCCCAGCTTGGCATTAAGCGTGTCCACCACTGCCTGGGGGGTGCCCGCTGGCGCACTGATCACAAACCACGTGTTGAATTCGTAATCAGGCAGACCCGATTCGGCGATAGTGGGCACATTGGGCAAGAGCGGGGATCGCGTTTTTCCTGTGACGCCCAGAGGCTTGAGCTTGCCGCCGTCGACCTGCGGTTTTGCAGCCGACAGTACGGGAAAGCTCATCTGCACTTGACCGCTGATCGTATCCAGCATGGCGGGGCCGCCGCCTTTATAGGGCACATGCAGGATTTGTGTTTTGGAGACAGACTTGAATAGCTCTGCAGCCATGTGAAAGGTGCTGCCCGTTCCAGCCGATCCAAAGCTCAACGCATTGTCGGGCCGTGCACGCACATACGCCAGTAGCTCGGCGACGTTGTTGACCGGCAGGCTATTGGTGACCGTGAGCACATGCTGCGACGTCGCGATCGTGCCGACTGACCGCAGATCCTTCAGCGTATCGAAGGGCATGTTCTTGAATAACGACGGATTGATCGCCAACGACATCGTGTTGATGGAGAGGGTGTAGCCGTCAGGCTGGGCGCGTGCCACGGCCGCCATGCCGATATTGCCGGAGGCGCCCGCGCGGTTTTCCACTACCACGCTTTGTCCCAATTGCTTGGCCCAGGCATCCGCGATCAAGCGTGCCGTGATGTCGACGCTGCCTCCTGGCGCGAATGGCGCAACCAGCGTGATGGCGCGTTGGGGGAACGCCTGCGCCGAGGCGGATGGCGCGGCGATACAGCCCGCCGCCGATACGACGGCACAGAGGATCTGCCGGGAAAGCAATGACGTCATGGATGTCTCCTTTGGGGCCGCGAACATGGCACGGCTATGGTTCGATGTTGTGCAGCCAGTGTATAGGCCAAGTTTGTTCTTATAATTAATGAATAAATAAAGCGTTATTTAAAATAATTTAATAATAGGCAGGCGGAGGCGCCCATGAATGCCATCTCTGACTTGGCGTTTTTTTCACTGCTGGTGAAACACGGCAACTTGTCGGCAGCGGCACGCGAGCTCGGCTTGACGCCGCCTGCCGTGAGTACGCGGCTGGCCAATCTGGAGCGCCGGCTGGGCGTACGGCTGCTCAACCGCACCACCAGACGGGTGACCGTCACGCACGAGGGCGAGCGCTATCTGGCCGAAGGCAACCGCATCCTGGCCGATCTGGAGGCGTTGGAACGCAATATCGCCAGTGGCCAGGCTCAACCTCGGGGACTGCTGAGACTGAATGCCACGTTTGGTTTCGGCCGCGCCCACATCGTGCCGGCAGTGTCTGATTTCTCGCGCGCTTTTCCCGAGGTCGAGGTCCAGATGCGTTTGACGGATCGTCCCGTCAATCTATTGGACGAGGGCTTTGATGTGGCCGTGCGTTTTGGCGACATTCCCGATGCCCGGCTCACCGCACGCAAGATCGCGTCCAATCGCCGGCTGCTCTGTGCGTCGCCCCGCTATCTGCAGGCAGCGGGCGAACCGCGTACGCCAGGAGACCTGTCGCGTCATCGTTGCATCGTGGTGCGCGAAAATGATGTGGCCTATGGTACGTGGCATTTGCGCAGCGGCCAGCGTATGGAAACCGTCAAAGTGCGTGGCCCGCTCAGCTCGAATGATGGCGAGAGCGCACTGCAATGGGCCTTGGACGGCCACGGTATCGTCATGCGATCTGAGTGGGAAACTGCGGCGTATCTGCGGTCCGGGCGACTGCGGCAGGTGTTGTCCGATTGGCATACGCCGCCGGCCGACATCCATGCCCTGTATCCGGAGCGGCTGAATCTGCCGGCAAAGACCGTGGCATTCGTGGATTTTCTGGTGCAGCGTTTCGCCGGCCATGTCCGCCCGCCGGGCAGCGACCGGGACGTGTGGTAGATCCTCGTCTTGCAGCCGTCATATTTCTGTCTTTGACGTGTCACATTCAGCAGGCTAAATCGCGGGATCGATGACTTTCGCGCCGGGGATACCTATGCGTATCGTTTTGGTTACTGATGCCTGGCCCCCCCAGGTCAATGGCGTGGTCCGTACTTGGACCACCATGCAGCGCCTGCTGACGCAATGGGGACACGAACTGATCGTGGTCAATCCCAATGGCGCGCGGTCGATGCCGGCGCCGTCTGAGCCCGAGTTGCGCCTATGTCTGACGCCGGGCCGGCAGTTGCGCCGCATCCTGGGCGATACGGTGCCCGATGCCTTGCACATCGCTACCGAGGGGCCGCTGGGCCTGGCGGCGAGGCGCATGGCCCTGCGCAAGGGATGGCGATTCACCACGTCGTTTCACACGTTGTTTCCAGATTATCTGCAGGCCAGAATGGGCATTCCCGCATCGCTGCCTTGGCGATTCATGCGCTGGTTTCACCGTCCGTCAGCTTGTGTGCTGGTGCCGACGCCGACCGTACGCGACATTGTGGCCGCGCGCGGGCTGGCAAACCTGCGCGTGTGGTCCCGCGGCGTGGATGCGGCGCACTTTCGTCCAGGCAAGCGGGATGCGTTCGAGGATCTGCCGCGGCCGATTTTTCTGAACGTGGGGCGAGTGGCTCGGGAAAAGAATCTGGATGCGTTCCTGTCGCTGGATCTGCCAGGCAGCAAGGTGGTGGTCGGCACGGGGCCCGATGAGGCCCGGCTGCGCAAAGCCTATCCCAACGTCCGCTTCCTGGGCATGCAGCCCGATGCGAAACTGCCGGCCTATTATTCGTCGGCCGACGTCTTTGTGTTCCCCAGCCTGACCGATACGTTTGGCCTGGTGATGTTGGAATCCATGGCTTGCGGTACCCCCGTTGCCGCGTTTCATACCGAAGCACCGCTGGCGGTGATCGATGCCGGCGCCACGGGCTTCGTAAATGACGATCTGTCAATGGCGTGCCGCCAGGCGCTGGAACTCGACCGTACAGGTGTCCGCGAGGGCGCATTGAAGCGTACCTGGGAAAAGATTGCGCAGGATCTGCTGCAGGCGTTGGTGCCTTTGACGCCGGCGGGAGAGGCTGCCTGGCCCATCTCGGCAAATTCGGCCGCAACGAACTCACTGACGCCGCAGACATAAGGCGGCCCCCCTAGGCGTTTTGCGCCGCTTGGTTGCATCCCTCGTTGCACCCGGTACAATTCGTCTCAGTCCTGAGGAGCGCTGCGACGATCCCCGGTTTGTCCCTGTCGGGGCGGCCAGGCGGGTTGCCAGGCTCAGGAATCTCACCAGACGTCGCCCAGGCGGCGTCCAGCAACGGCGCTCACCTTTGTCGCAGCAGGCAAAGGCGGGCGCCTTTTCACGATTGGGTGTTCCGTACGGTTGCCTGCGACAAGCACTGCCGTTGATATCTAGGAGCACTCAACACATGACTACCACCCCCGATTTCCTCGTTGCCGATATTTCGCTGGCCGGCTGGGGCCGCCGCGAATTGGCGATCGCCGAAACTGAAATGCCCGGCCTGATGGCCATCCGTGAAGAATTCGCCGCCAGCCAGCCGCTCAAGGGCGCGCGTATCGCCGGCAGCCTGCACATGACCATCCAGACCGGCGTGCTGATCGAAACGCTGGTGGCGCTGGGCGCTGAAGTCCGCTGGGCATCGTGCAACATTTTCTCGACCCAGGATCACGCAGCCGCTGCGATCGCCGCGACCGGTACGCCGGTGTTCGCCGTCAAAGGCGAGACCCTGGAAGAATACTGGCAATACACGCACCGCATTTTCGAATGGCCCGAGGGCCGTCATGCCAACATGATCCTGGATGACGGCGGCGATGCCACGCTGTTGTTGCACCTGGGCGCACGTGCCGAGAAAGATATCTCGGTGCTGGCCAAACCGGGCAGCGAAGAAGAACGCGTGTTGTTCGCCTCCATCAAAGCCACGCTGGAACGCGATCCCAAGTGGTATTCCACCCGCCTGGCTGCCATCAAGGGCGTGACCGAAGAAACCACCACCGGCGTGCACCGTCTCTACCAGATGTCGCAAAAAGGCGAGTTGGCATTTGCCGCCATCAACGTCAACGACTCGGTGACCAAGTCCAAGTTCGACAACCTGTATGGTTGCCGTGAATCGCTGGTCGACGGCATCAAGCGCGCGACCGATGTGATGGTCGCCGGCAAGGTCGCCGTAGTCGCCGGCTATGGCGATGTGGGCAAGGGCTGCGCGCAAGCGTTGGCCGCCTTGCGCGCCCAAGTCTGGGTGACTGAAGTCGATCCGATCTGCGCTCTGCAAGCCGCGATGGAAGGCTTCAAGGTCGTCACCATGGAAGAAGCCGCTCCGCTGGCAGATATCTTCGTGACGGCCACGGGCAATTATCACGTCATTACCCGCGCGCACATGGACGCCATGAAAGACCAGGCCATCTTGTGCAACATCGGCCACTTCGACAACGAAATCGACGTCGCCTCGGTGGAAGACCTACAGTGGGAAGAAATCAAACCGCAGGTCGATCACATCGTGTTCCCCGATGGCAAGCGCATCATCTTGCTGGCACAGGGACGCTTGGTGAATCTGGGCTGCGCCACGGGCCATCCCTCGTTCGTGATGTCGTCCTCGTTTGCGAACCAGACCATCGCACAGATCGAATTGTTCACGCGTAACGAGGCTTACGAGCGCGGCCAGGTGTATGTACTGCCCAAGCAGCTGGACGAGAAGGTTGCTCGCCTGCACCTGAAGAAACTGGGCGTGAAGCTGACGACGTTGCGTCAGGATCAAGCTGATTACATCAATGTACCGGTCGAGGGCCCCTTCAAGCCCGAGCACTATCGCTATTGATCCTGTAGCACAATAGGTGGATGTTTAGGCCTGTGCATAGACCGCACGGCGCTACCCCGATGGGGGCGCCACTGCAATAGGTTATGCCAGGCCTGCTGTATCGCCGCGCCTCGGGCGCGGCGGATTTCGCCTACCTGTGGGCGCCTTACCGGAGAAAGCACGATGACTTTGATCTTAGTTTGGCTATTGAACGCGGTGGCCCTGTTGATTGTGGCTTATCTGTTGCCAGGCATCACAGTGGCCAGTTTTGGCTCGGCGCTCGTTGCCGCGCTGGTGTTGGGTTTACTGAACATGCTGGTCAAACCCGTGTTGGTGCTATTGACGTTGCCGATCACGATCGTCACGTTGGGTTTGTTTCTGCTGGTGCTCAACGCGCTGTTGTTCTGGCTGGCTGGCTCGATTTTGCGAGGCTTTCAGGTCAACGGGTTCTGGTGGGCCGTTGGGGGCGCTATTTTGTACAGCATCATTTCCGGCCTGCTTTCGCGCCTGATCCCCTGATTCCGATTTCCCCTTTTCGATTCTCTAATGACCGGACCTTCCCCTGCGGCCCTGAGCCTGGAGTTTTTCCCCCCGCGCGATATCGCCGCTCAAGAGCGGTTGGTACGCGCGGCCAAGCAATTGTTGGCCATTCAGCCTCGCTATGTCAGCGTGACATTCGGGGCGGGCGGATCCACGCGCGCCGGCACGGCCGATACCGTACGCATGCTGCAAAACCTGGGATGCGATGCCGCGCCGCATTTGTCCTGCATTGGTGCGACGCGTGACGACTTGAGAGGGATCCTCTCGGCCTATCGCGAGCAAGGCGTGCGGCGGCTGGTGGCATTGCGCGGGGATTTGCCTTCGGGCATGGGGGGCGATGCCGGCGAATTGCGTTATGCGGCAGATCTGGTCGCCTTTATCCGCCAGGAGACGGGCGACGCATTTCACATCGAAGTCGCTGCATATCCGGAAATGCATCCGCAGGCCGCGAGTCCGCAGGCAGACCTGAATCACTTCGTCGCCAAGGTCAACGCCGGGGCGGATGCGGCGATCACGCAGTATTTCTTCAATTCCGACGCGTATTTTGACTTTGTCGATCGTGCCCAGGCCAAAGGGGTCACGATCCCCATCGTGCCGGGGATCATGCCGATTACCAACCATACGCAACTGGTACGTTTCTCCGAAATGTGTGGTGCCGAGATTCCGCGCTGGATACGGTTGCGGTTGGCTGAATTTGGGGACGACAAGGCGTCGATTCGGGCGTTTGGCGTAGACGTGGTGGGTGAGTTGTGCCAGACCTTGTTGGATAACGGCGCGCCTGGCTTGCATTTCTATACGTTGAATCAAGCTGAGGCGGCGTTGGGGATTTGGCGGGAGCTGGATCTGACCGGGGCGCGGTAGGCTTCGCGTTATTGAAGGTTTGATTGGACCGTTGGTGTTCGTCGCGTTGACGTAGCGCTGGCGTTCTTGATCCGCCGGCGTCCGGTGTGCTGAGGCTGCGCCGGCCTAATCGCGCGGACTCGGCCCATGACCAGGGGCCTCGGTCCGCTTCGCGGACTAAATCCGCGCTCAAAAGGCCGGCGCAGCCTCAGCACACCGGACGCCGGCTCGCATTATCTTGCAGGCTATGTTTCACGTAGCTTGTGGCCTACACCGTTCATGGATGCCACTGTTGTGAGTCGCGGCTGGCGGCCAAGGCTGTGCCGGCCCGTAGAGCTCGCCGAACCAGCCTTGTCAGGCGGGGGGTAGTCGGCTGGGCATGTTTGAGCGCAGCGTAGCGGAGCGAGTTTGCCCAGCCGCCCCGCCTGGCGAGGCTGGTGAAGGGCAGTCTGGCCGCGCAGGCGGCCAGACCGGGCGATAGGGCCGGCACAGCCTTGGCCGCCAGCCGTGACGGCTTAATAGAGATACTGCATCAACACACAGACACCCCGACGCAGCCCCCGACATCCCGTCAACAAATCCCGCATCAAGAGGCTTGCGACTTTCCCGGATCCTGCGCGACAACCTGCAATGGTGTCGGACTATTCGGCGCCACCCCATTTGGCGTGAGCCGGTGCGGCTGGTGCAGTCGACCTGCGGCTGCCAGTGAGCCAGAGACGCCAGCATCCGTCCAAGTCGGATCGTCGATCTCCGTGAACACCTGACGCAGCCGTTCACCCCAGGTCTTGCGAATCATCCGAAAATATTCGTTGTCTTCGTCAATATGCGTGAAATGCGTCACACGCAGCGTATCTGCCTCGTAGACCAGCAGATCCAGCGGCAAGCCGACAGAGATGTTTGATCTCAAGGTCGAATCCATAGAGATCAGCGCGCATTTCGCCGCCTCATCCAGCGGCGTATCAGGACGCAAGACGCGGTCGAGGATCGGCTTGCCGTATTTGGCTTCGCCGATCTGCACATACGGACAGTCCGCGCTGGCTTCGATGAAATTGCCGGCGGAATACACCTGGAACAGCCGGCCGCGCTCAGCGCCGATCTGACCGCCAAAAATCAGATTGATATTGAAATCGACGCCATGCTCACTCAAGGCCTCGGCATCGCGTTCGTGAACACGACGTACAGCCTCGCCGACGCGGCGGGCTGCCTCGTACATATCCGGTGCCGACCAGAGCGAATCCGGGCTGTCGCTATCGAGCTGAGCCAACAGATTCACTACGGCTTGGCTGATAGCCAGATTGCCCGACGTGAGCAACACCATGACGCGGTCGCCCGGCTGCTCGAATACGTTGAGCTTGCGGGCGATGCTGACTTGGTCCACGCCCGCATTGGTGCGTGAATCGGAAAGAAAAACCAAGCCTGAATCCAGGCGGGCGGCAACACAGTAAGTCATGGTGAGTCGGTGAATAACAGCTAGCGTATTGTAGGGGGAGAAGAACGAGTCTGGCGGCGCGGCGTCAGACTCGTTTTGTCCCCCTTTATTTTGTTGATGCTTTAGTCGTTAACCGGCAACAGGCCAGCCGTGTAGTCATTGCTACTGGGTCTGCTGGCGAGCCGCCTGGACCTGTACCGACACGGTCATCGACTCCTCGCCGCCACCGTGCCGGACACCGCGCACGGGCGAGGCAGAATCATAGTCCCGTGCGACGGCCAGCCGGCAATGGCAATCGGAGGCAAATTGACGATTGGTGATGTCCACACTGGTCCAACCTATATCGTCCAGCCAGACATCGGCCCATGCATGGCTGGCAGCATGCTCGGCTTCGGTGTACAGGTAGCCGCTGACATAGCGGGCGGGAACGCCTATGCCGCGTACGCAGGCCAGGAACAGATGCGCGTGGTCTTGGCAGACACCGTGGCCCAGGGCCAGCACCTGATTGGCCGCCGTGGTCACGTCCGTCGTTCCGGGTTCGTATGCCACGCGGTCGCAAATGGCGCTGGCCAGCGTCAGAGCGTCGTTGGGGGTACGTAGACCATCAGGCAGCGTCGTGTGGACAAAATCCCGGATAGTGTCATCGCTTTGCGTCAAGGACGTGGGCACGCAGAAGGCATGCACAGGCAGGCGATTGTCCTCGGGATGCAGCCGTCCATCACGCAATGGGTCGATTTCGACCTGGCCGGTGACGCATAGATCAATACTGTCATGAGCGCTGGGCAAGGTCAGCATGTGCGTGATGTTGCCGTAAGCATCGACTTGTTGTTCCAGCGAGCCGGGGGCGTCGATGCGCCAGCGCAGGGCACGCTGATGGTCGTCCAGGCGCGGTGTCAGGCGCAGCGCCTGGATGCTATAGCTGACCGGTGCCGTGTAGCGATATTGGGTGACATGTCGAATGAGATGTTTCATGAGGGCTCCGGATGCTATGCCGCCAGCGGCACGAGAAAATCTTGGCTGATACGGTTGCCCAAGTCGTTGATGCGCTCTAGAAAGCGTTCCAGATAGCGGTGCAGGCTGCTGTGCAAAATGTCCTCGATACGCCCGTAGCGCAGTTCCGCATACAACAGGCCCGCACGGCGCTCGGTTTCGGCGGAGCGTTGGTTGGTCACGCGTGCCAAGTCTTCCGTCAGGGCTTGTACCGAGGCCAACAGCGAACGTGGCATATCCGGACGCAGGATCAGCAATTCCGCAACGCGATCAGGGGTGATGACATCGCGATAGACCTTGCGATAGATCTCCAGACCCGATACAGAACTGAGCAGTGATGCCCAACGATAGAACTCGCTGCTGCGCGCAGCGAGATCATCCTGCTCTTCGTGAAACTTCACGTCCAGCAGCCGCGCCGTGTTGTCGGCTCTTTCCAGATGCATGCCCAATCGCAGGAAATGCAGGGCTTCGTCATCCAGCATCGTGCCGATGGTGACGCCACGCACCAAATGGGCACGGAATTTCACCCATTCAAAAAATTCGCCGGGATTACGTTCAGGCAAATGGGTCTGCAAGTGTTTCTGCAGTTCCAGCCACGTCGTGTTGTACGTTTCCCAGACCTCGGTTGTCAGGCTGCCACGCACGGCACGCGCATTTTCGCGGGCTGCACGCAGGCACGAATAGATCGAAGATTGGTTCGTCGGCTCGCGCACGAGGTAATGCAGCACGTCCAGCGGCGTGACCGCTGGATAACGGGCGTCGTAGTCATGCTGCAGTTCGGAAATACGCAGAACGGCGCGCCATAGACTGTCGCGGGCGTGAGCGTCCTGTGGCATGAGGGACATCTGCAGGTTGACGTCCAGCATGCGGGCCGTGTTCTCGGCCCGTTCGATATAGCGGCACATCCAGAACAGATTGTCGGCGGTACGGCTCAGCATGGTCATTCTCCCAGTACCCAAGTGTCTTTAGTGCCGCCGCCTTGGCTGCTGTTGACGACCAGCGAGCCTTCGGTCAATGCGACGCGGCACAGGCCTCCCGGCACGGTGCGGATGTCTTTGCCGCACAGCACATAGGGACGCAGATCGACATGGCGGGGTGCGACGCCAGACTGCACGTAGGTCGGAATCGTCGATAGCGCCAGGGTGGGCTGAGCGATGTAGTTGCTGGGACGGCTGCGAACGCGTTCTTTAAAGGCCTCCACTTGGGCGCGAGTCGAGGTGGGGCCGACCAGCATGCCGTAGCCGCCTGCACCGTGCACTTCCTTCACGACCAGTTCGTGCATGTGGGCCAAGACATGCGATAACTCGTCAGGCCGCGAACAACGCCACGTCGGGACGTTGGACAGGATCGGTTCCTCCTGCAGATAAAAACGGATCATGTCGGGCACGTACTGGTACGTGGATTTGTCGTCGGCAATGCCTGTGCCGATGGCATTGGCCAGCGTGACGCGCCCGGCGCGGTAGACCGACAGCAGTCCCGGCACACCTAACGCCGAGTCGGCTCGAAACGAGAGAGGATCCAGAAAATCATCGTCTACTCGACGATAGATGACATCTACCCGGCGCGGGCCGCGCGTGGTGCGCATGTACACCGTGTTCTGGTCGACGAAGAGATCCTGACCCTCGACCAGTTCCACGCCCATTTGTTGTGCGAGGAACGCGTGTTCAAAATAGGCCGAGTTGTACATCCCCGGTGTCAACACGACGACCGTGGGTGCGTCGGTGCTGCGCGGCGCGACCTCGCGCAGGTTATCCAGGAGCAAATCGGGATAATGCGCGACGGGTTTGACCTTGAGGCTGCTGAACGCCTCGGGCATCAGGCGCATCGACATTTTGCGGTTTTCCAGCATGTACGACACACCGGACGGGACACGCAGGTTGTCTTCCAGGACGTAGAACTCTCCAGCGCCGGCGCGCACGATATCGACACCGGCAATATGGCAATAGATGTCTTCGGCGACGTCTACGTCCTGCATTTCCGGGCGGTACTGTGCGTTCAGAAAGACTTGCTGGGCAGGCACGATCCCGGCGCGGACGATGTCATGACCGTGATAGATATCCCGGATGAACATATTCAGGGCGCGTACCCGTTGTGTCAGGCCGGCTGACAGATGGGCCCATTCATCGGCGGGAATGATGCGGGGGATGAGATCGAAAGGGATCAGCCGCTCGGTGCCGGCCTCGTCACCAGCCACAGAAAACGTGATACCGACGCGGCGGAAGCTGAGATCGGCCTCGACCTGCCGCGCCACCATGGCATCGGTGGATTCCTGAGTCAGCCACTGTGAAAACCCCGCATAGTGGGGGCGTACCAGGCCCTGGGCGTCGACCATTTCGTCATAGGCCGACGAGGGGGCGGGTTGTGCATGCAGCATGGGCTCCTCCGGTATCCTGTGCGGGCCTGCCGCGTGATCCGGATGGAGCCTGCGGCCCGACAGGGGGCGCTGGGTCCTGCGCCATATCAAACTGTTAAGCAACCCTTGTGCCAGCTCTGACCAGGCCTGATACGGCCCGCGCCTGTGCTTTTCCGTTGTAGCAGAGGAGGTATGGGAGGAGTGAGAGGGTTGCCCCTAGGGTAAATTCACGCACCGTCATGGTGCGTGCACCAATTTAACGCAGCACAAAAGATCCCACGACTCCCCCGGATGGCGCATTGGGACCCAGCAGCGGGGGCTCGGGCAACCATCCATCGGGCGTCAGAATGGCGTCCAGCCGTTCGTCGTGCGAGGCGGGCTGGTAGTCCTCGTCCAGCAGGCCCTCGTTCCAGGCAATGCCGATAGCTGTGAACTCATGGCCGGTTTGCCTTAAATCGGCGAGGGTCCGGTCGTAATAGCCGCCGCCATAGCCCAGGCGGTCGGCCTGATCGGTATAGCCGAGCGTGGGGACCAGGATGACGTCGGGGCGCAGCGCCGGCCGATCGGCTGAGGGTTCCTGGACATTAAAGGGGCCGCATTCCAGCGTATCGCCAGGTGTCCAGGCACGAAACTCCAGCGGGGCGTCCGTGTCACGGATCGCCGGCAGGGCGATGGCGATGCCGGCGTCTGCCCATTGTTGCAGCAATGGACGTAGATCAGGCTCGCCTGCCAGAGGCCAGAAGGCCGCTACGGTCGCGGGCACCTTCGCTCCTTGCTTGGCCGATTGTTCCCGTACCGCATTGAGCCAGGTGAACAGCCTTCCTCGCATGAGCAGGCCGCCGCGGCTGCGTTGCGACTCGGGAATGTCGGTACGGGCTTGCCGTAATCGCGCGCGTAGCGCGACTGCGTTATTCTGTGCGGTATTTTGAGTGTTCATTCGGATCGGCGATGCGGCAGTGGCTTGAATCAAGACGTTATCAGAAATCTGCGGTTCCCGAGGCCCGCCGGGCCGGGATGCCGGGCCGCGTCGATCGGCGCGCCAGCCGCTGGTTACCGGCGCTGGCGTTGATCACCGTTGCGTGTTCGTCTGTGGATGCTCAGCAAGGGCAGGGCGCGCCTGCGGGTCGCACCCAGCCAGCCCAGGCGAGCCTTCACATTCCTGCAGTGAAGTTGGCCGGGCTGCCTCCAACGCCGCAAACATCGGCCTTTCAGGCGGTCCTTGCTGCGCGCGACGCCAACGACCGCAAGCAATGGTCGGTGCTCGGGATGGCCATCCCACAGGCGCGCGGCGATGTATTGGGCGACTATCCCCAGTTCTGGCTGTTGAACTATCAGGTGTGGAATGCGCCCAGCAGCGCTTTTCCCAAAGCCGATGTGACGCGGTTTTTGCAGGAAAACGGCAATACCTATTTAGGTGAACGTCTGCGCGGGAACTGGATCTTGGCCGCGACGCGCCGGGGCGACTTTGAAACCGCCCGCGATTTGGGCGATATCCCGAATGCGGGTTCGCAAACGCAATGCGCCATGCTGGAGGCCCGTCATATGACGGGGCAGCGCGCCACGGCAAAGCAGGCCTTGGCTGTGTTCCAGCCGGGGAAAGACTGCTGGAATCTATACGACCAGTTGGTCGCTGACGGTGTCTTGGGGTGGGATGAAATCCAACCGCAACTGCGAGAGGCCATCGAGACCAACCGTACCGGCGATGCCCGCAAGTTTGCCGCCTATATCTTCGAGCCCAAAGATCAGAAAGCCTACGATGCGCTGATGAAAAGCCCGATGAAGTGGTTGACCCGACAAGATCATCAACGAATAGGGCGTAATGAAAAAGAGTTGACCGCCATCGCGTTGGCACGCCTGGCGCGGCAAGACATCGACGTCGCCGACAGCTATTTGCGTCGCGAGTGGGCGAACAATCTGGCCAAATCCGATCTGGCCTGGGTCCGCAGCCAGTATGCCTTGATCCTGGCATTGAATCTCGATAGCCGAGCCGATAGCTGGTATCGCGAAGCCGGCAATACCGTTGCGCTGACCGAATACAACGGCGCATGGCGCGTGCGTTCCGCGCTGCGTCAGCCGAAAATCGATTGGCGCTGGGTAGAAGACTCGATCGAGCACCTGCCCAAGTCACAACAAGAGGAACCCGTCTGGGTCTACTGGAAAGCGCGTGCCGACGCCGCCCGCGGCCGTCATGAACAGGCCCAGCGTGCCTACACCAGCATCGCCGATCAGTACCATTTTTACGGGCAACTTGCCTCCGAAGAACTGGGGCGCAGCATCACGGTGCCCGCTCGGCCGGCTCCCGTGACAGACGCGGAAATGAACGAGGCCCGCGCCAATGCCAGCCTGCGCCGTGCGGTGCATCTATTCCGCTTGGGGTGGCGTTCAGAGGCCGTTGGCGAGTGGAATTTCGCCCTGCGGGGGATGTCGGATCGGCAGTTGTTGGCCGCTGCAGAGTTGGCCCGGGCCGAAGACATCTACGATCGGGTGGTCAACACCTCCGAACGGACGCAGAATGAAGTCGACTTTACGCAACGCTATATCGCTCCCTTCGAGGGCCGTGTGACGGCCCAGGCGAACGCGATTGCCTTGGATCCTGCCTGGGTATATGGCCTGATTCGCCAGGAATCGCGTTTTGTCATGAATGCGCGTTCGCATGTCGGCGCATCGGGCTTGATGCAATTGATGCCCGCCACTGCCAAATGGGTGGCCCGTCAGATCGGCATGGCCGACTTCACGCCGTCCAGCGTCAATGACTTCGATACCAACACCAAGCTGGGCACCAACTACCTGAGCATCGTGCTCAATGGTCTGGATGGTTCGCAGGTGCTCGCCAGCGCGGGCTACAACGCGGGTCCTGGACGGCCAAAGACATGGCGTGCGACGTTATCGCATCCGGTAGAGGGCGCCATTTTCGCAGAGACGATTCCGTTCACAGAGACGCGCATCTACGTCAAGCACGTGTTGTCCAACGCGACCTACTATGCCGCGCTGTTCTCCGGCCAACCGCAGTCGCTGAAAGCGCGTTTAGGGCGCATCGAGCCGACCAGCGCCGTACGTACCGCCGAGGTGCAGTGATGGTGTCGGCGAGCACGCCGGCCATGTCCGTGGCCGCCGCCGTTCAAGGGTTGGCTGCGGATCCTGTTGTGACCGGCTTGCAGGTGTATATCGTGGGCGGGGCCGTGCGCGATGCGTTGCTGGGCCTGCCTGCCGGGGACCGCGATTGGGTGGTGGTCGGGGCAACGCCCGAGGACATGGCGCGCCGCGGGTTTAGTCCCGTGGGTGGCGATTTCCCCGTGTTCCTGCACCCGCGCACCAAAGAGGAATACGCGCTGGCGCGCACCGAACGCAAATCGGGCCGCGGCTATAAGGGCTTCACCTTTTATACCGGCGCCGACGTGACCTTGGAACAAGATCTGCAACGCCGCGACCTGACGGTCAATGCGATTGCCTGCACGCCGGATGGGCAATTGCATGATCCCTTGAATGGGGCGCGTGATATTCAGGCTCGTGTGCTGCGGCATGTCGGTGACGCGTTTGCCGAGGATCCGGTGCGGATCTTGCGCTTGGGGCGTTTTGCCGCGCGATTTGGCGATTTCACGGTGGCAGATGAGACCTTGGCTTTATGCCGCCGCATGGTCGCAGCCGGCGAGGCTGACGCGCTGGTCGCCGAACGTGTCTGGAAAGAGCTGTCGCGCGGCCTGCTGGCGAGGGCGCCTTCGCGCATGTTGCAGGTCTTGGCCCAGTCGGATGCACTGGCGCGCGTGATGCCGGAACTGCAGCAGATCGACATCGTGGGCAGCGATCTGGATCGCGCGTCGCAAGCCACCTTGGCGGTGGCAGGGCGTTATGCCTTGTTGTGCCGTCTTACCCCAGAGCGTGAGGCACTGAGCCGGCGACTACGTGTGCCCACCGAGTGCGCGGATCAGGCGCGATTGCTGCCGATATTGCTCGACAGTTTCGACGCGGCAGACGCGGATGTGCAACTGCGGTTGATCGAACAAACCGATGCGCTGCGCAAGCCCGAGCGATTCGTCGCACTGCTGGAGACGGCTGCGATCGTGCACGACGGGGATGATGCGGCGTGGCGGCTGCGGCTTGACGCTGCCCGTGCTGTCGATGCAGGGGCCATTGCGCGACAATGTGCTGCAGATCCTCAGCGTATCAAGAGCGCGGTTCGCGCTGCACGTTTGCAGGCGCTGATCGAGTTGCCCCATTAGCAGGACGCCTGACGCCACGTTCAACTTGGTCGAGAGTCGATCAGGCTATTGTCAAAGGAACTGACGTGGCGTCGTCGGGCAATGCGATGCCGTGCAGTTGTCGTGCCGATATCAAAGCGCTGCCAATCGATCCGCGCGCTTGAACCCTTGCAGCGGTGTTGTAATGCCGCGCCCCACCGCCAGCACTTTGAACAGTTCCCCCATCTCCGATTCGCTCAGCAGCTTCTGCACGGGAGCAATGGCCTGGGCGTAACTGCGTGCGTCGACCGGGTCGTATCGCGCGAGTAATTCAGTCAGTCCGGCGTTCATCAGAAATCGCGCCTGTGAGGTGTAGCCCAGGACTTGCAAGCCAGCCTCATGCGCCGCATCCGCCATGGCGGTGAAGTCGACGTGTGCGGTGATGTCCTGCACGCCAGGGGCGACCAACGGATCCGCGTGAGCGTGATGGTGCAAATGGCACATCAGCGTGCCGCCCGCACGCTGCGGGTGATAGTACTCATTGCGTGGAAAGCCATAGTCCACCAGCAATGCCGCGCCATGCGTCAGCCAGCGGCCCATCGCGCGCATCCATGCCTCGGCTTGCAGATTGATCTCGGACATATAGCCAGGCAGGCTCGGCATACGAGCCGCGACCGCCTGGGCGAGTTCGAGGCCGGCGGGGCGGTCTTGCCAGGTGAAGCCACCGTTGGTGTCCAGGGCTACCCCACGTTCCAGTACAGTGGCATCCGAGTTCCAGCTAAAGAGCGACACCGGCATGGCGTCGAGCACTTCGTTGGCCAGCACACAGCCCGAAAAACTGTCTGGCAATGCGTCCAGCCATTGGACCCGATCACCGTACGATGCCAATCGCGTCTGTTGGCGTGCACGCAGGTCAGCAGACACCTCGATGATGCGGTATTGCGCGGGCAGGTCCATGCGGTCGAGCTCGCTCAAGACACTGTCGGCCAGCGCACCCGTGCCCGCACCGAACTCCAACACGGTGTTGGTCTCCGTGTCGTTCAATATTTGAGCGACTTGCCGGGCAAGCGTGTAGCCAAACAACGGCGTGAGCTCGGGGGCTGTCACAAAATCGCCTTGGGCAATAGGAATGCCGCGCGCGTCCGTGGCGGCGGTGGAAGCGAGCTTGATCGCCCCCGCCGTGTAATACCCCAGGCCCGGCGCATACAGTGCTTGCGCCATCCATTGGTCGAATGGCAACCAGCCGCCCGACGCCTCGATGGCGCGTCGCAAATGCGCGGCGGTGCGTGCGCTGTGCTGCGCGCTGTCGGGGTCCAGTGCGGGTAGGGAAGAAGAGGCCGGGCGATGCATGAACGTGGTCCGTTACTCCGAGATCCCTCGGCATCCGTGCCGAGGAGGAAAGGGGCGCAGTGGCAAGACTGCAGGATTATTGGATTGTCCCACGCTGGCCGGGTGGGAGTGATCCGCATGGCGCGCGAGGCTCGAATGTGACACTGCCCGCCGGACCGTCAGAAACGGCAGGGCGGGCAGTGTGGAGGCTGATCGCGAAACGGCAGCTAATACAGGAGCCGTTCCTGGATGGGCGCCCGCGACGTCATGGATGCCGTCGCGGATTCCATCGTGGACTTAGTCGCGACGTGCGCCAGCGGGTTTGCCAAAGCGCTTGCCCGGGCCGCCGTCGCGTTGGGCAAACGGCTTGGACGAGGGACGAAAACCGCTGGGACGGCGCTCTGCGCCGCGGAATTCGCCTTCGGCGTGGGCGCGGGGGCGGAATTCACCACGGGCTTGAAACTCGCCGCGAGGTTTGAATTCACCGCGTTGGCCGTCGCGTTGCGGGCGGTCACCAAAACCTGCGGTCGGTTGGGCATCGCGCTCAGCACGCCAGTCGCCACGCTGCGGGCGGTCACCGAACGAACGGGCAGGACGGGCGCCTGCGGGACGCTCGTCACGGCCGCGCCAGCCGCCTTCACGCGGTTGGAACTCGCCGCGCGGGCCGCCCGAACGGGGCTGGAAGTCACCACGGGGCTTGAACTCGCCGCGCGGCTGGAAATCGCCGCGGGGTTTGAATTCACCACGAGATTGGAACTCACCGCGGGGCTGGAAATCGCCACGGGGCTTGAACTCGCCACGCGGTTGGAATTCACCACGGGCACCGCCGTCGCGGGATTTATGCTCGCCACCGCGCCAGCCGCCTTCGCGGGGGCCGTCAGCACGGGCGCCGCCATGGCTGCCGCGTCCTTCACGGAACGGGCGGTCGCCGCCGAACCCGCCGGGGCGTTTGCCAAAGGGCTTGCCGCCACGGCCGGCGCCGCCGCCCGCAAACGGACGCGGCGTGCGCTTGGGTTCCAGACCGGCGATGGTTTCCGGCGTGATGGATTGGCCGATGTAGTGCTCGATACGGCGGACCTTGTGGCGTTCGGAGTGCGTCGCCAGCGTGAAGGCTTGGCCATCACGGCCGGCACGGCCCGTACGGCCGATACGGTGCACGTAGTCTTCGGCTTGCATCGGCAGATCGAAGTTGACGGCGTGGCTGATGCCTTGCACATCGATACCGCGCGCTGCGACGTCGGTCGCAACCAGAATGCGCAATTGGCCGCGTTGCAACTGGGTCAAGGTACGGGTGCGTTGGCGCTGGTTCATGTCACCGTGCAGCGCTGCAGCGGCAAAGCCCTGGTCGGCCAGGCGGTCGGCCAGATCGTCGGCGCCGCGCTTGGTGGCGGTAAAGACGATGGCTTGATCCAGCTTGGCGTCACGCAGCACGTGATCCAGCAATTGCATTTTGTGGCTGGCGTCGTCGGCGTACAGCAGGCTTTGCGTGATGTTGGTGTGCTTGTCTTTCTGGCCGGCGATTTCGATGCGTTGAGGCTCACGCATCATGGCTGCGGCCAGCTTGGCCACGGTGCCATCCAGCGTTGCCGAGAACAACAACGTTTGGCGTTCTTGGGGCAAGCGGGCGACGATGGTTTCGATGTCCTCGATAAAGCCCATGTCCAGCATGCGATCGGCTTCGTCCAGCACCAGCGTGTGGACCGTGTTCAGTTTGACGCGGCCGGCCTTCAGGTGATCGAGCAGGCGGCCCGGCGTGGCAACCAGCACGTCGACGCGACGCGACAGGGCTTTCAATTGGGCGCCATAGGGCATGCCGCCTACTACAGTGGCGGTACGCAGGCCAGGCAGATTGCGGCCATAGGAGCCGGTGGCTTCGGCGACTTGCAGAGCCAGTTCGCGGGTGGGCGTCAGGACCAGTACCTGCACGCCTACGCCCTTGTTGCCAGGCTGGCCAGCAATGCGGTTCAACGCAGGCAGCATAAATGCGGCGGTCTTGCCGCTACCCGTTTGCGAGGACACCATCAGGTCATGGCCGGCGAGTGCTTGGGGGATCGCAGCGGCTTGAACAGGGGTGGGGGCGGAGAAACCGGCTTCTTGGAGGGCCGACAACAGAGTAGGAGCGAGACCCAGCGTTTCAAAAGACATTACTTGTCCTTGCCGCATAAAGCGGCGCATGTGCCGGGATAGCCGAGATAATAGCGGCGAGATCCGGGCGACGGTTGATGGAGCATCGGGCCGACCGGATCAACCGTGCGCACGGCGCGTTTTCTGAAACGCGAGGCGGAAGGAAAGGAGGTCAGGAATCGATGGTGTTCGGCATAAGGTCGGGCAACTTTCCCCGACAAACTATGACTGCGAAAACCAATCGCGCAATTACACGCGTATGAAATGCCAGAACAATTTTGTGCAGTGCCGCGACTATAACCTGAATTCCCCTTGGAGTACAGCCCCCTGGTTTTTTTCTATTGCCCAGTCAATAGGGGGTTTTCCCTGGTCAATGAGCCACGTGTTCACTTTGGCGAAATGTCCGCAGCCCAGAAAGGGAACAGGAGGGCGGCGCGCGGACAGCGGCGAGGGATGATTGGCCGTCAATACCAGGTGATCGCTGTTGCTTGGCAGCAACGATTGCTTGGCTTGCGCATGGGCGCCCCAGAGCAGAAAGGCCTTGGGGGCGGGGTCGCGGGCGACCAGGCGGATCAGGGCATCGGTCACAGTTTCCCATCCTCGCTTGGCGTGCGATGCGGGCTGGCCGTCCTCGACAGTCAGCGAAGTGTTCAACAGCAAGACCCCTTGGCCGACCCAGGGGGACAGATCATTGCCTCGAGGCAAAGACGTGCCGGGGAAATCCTTGGCAATCTCGTTAAAGATGTTGCGCAAGCTGGGAGGGCGCTTGCAGTCATCGGGTACAGAAAACGCCAGTCCCTGAGCCTGGCCCGGGCCGTGATAGGGATCCTGACCCAGAATCACGACTCGCACGTCGGCTGGCGCCAGATGATCCAGGGCGCGAAAAGGGGTAGCTGGATACACCACCGCACCGGCGGTCAGGCGTGCTTCGACGTGGTCGATGATCCCGGAAAGCGCCTGCGCGACGCCAGGAGCCTGTAGGGCAGCCTGCCAGGCAGTGGGTAGATGGCTGGCTTGCGCAGCCAACGTGTTCTTGTGCAAGCGATTGTCATGTGCCATGGTGGAATTTTGGCACATGACTGAGCCAATCATGCCGGGGCCTTTCAGGCAGACATCCATTAGAACGTCCGAGCTGAAGTTCGAAATAAGACCCTGGACAGCGTCCGGCGCGGCAGTATTTGCCGCGTTGGAAACAGCTTGTAGTCATTTCCGCGTTTCATCGCACCTCGATGCGAGACAGACTTCTCGCTCGGGAGTAAAGTAAAACACGCTATACCGCAGTATCGGCTCGGCGTTTGATGACATGAAGGCATGTCGCGACTGAGCTGTTTTTCAGGAAAGACAGTTATGAAGTCCCGATTTTGGCGTGCGGCGGCGCTGGCCGTTGCGCTGGCCGCATGTAGCGGGCAAGTTTCTGCCCACGGCGGGTACCGCCATTATCACGGTGGTTATTACGGCGGTTCGGGCTGGTGGATTGGCGGGGCGCTTTTAGGTGCCGGCGTGGCATTGGCGCTGACCAGCGGTCCACGCTACGCATACAGCGGCGTCAGCTATACCTCGCCTCCCGTGTATTACTCACCCGGACCGTATGTGGCTCCGCCTGTCACCTACGTGACGCCGGCACCTGTGGTGACCTATGCGACGCCACGAGTGACCGTGGCGTCATCCAGCCTGAACGTTGTTGCCTATCCGGCTAACGGGCAAAGCGACTCCCAGCAACAGCAGGATCGCCTGGATTGCGAAAACTGGGCAATGAACCAGAGCGGGCTGGATCCTGACAACATCACCGAATACACCACGAGTGCATCGGCTGAGTCCTACACGCGCGCCATGGGAGCGTGTTTCAAGGGCAAGGGATACAGCATCAACTGATCGATTCGCCCATGCCTGTCAGCGTATAGGCAGCGCGTACATCAACCCGCCCTGATTCCATTGGGCGTTCAAGCCGCGCGCAATTTTCAGTGGGCTGCCCGCACCGACGTTGCGATCAAAACTCTCGCCGTAATTGCCGACCTGTTTGATGATGTGATACGCCCACTTGTCATCCAGACCCATGTTGGCACCCGCCCCAGGCGTCACGCCGAGAATGCGTTGGACATTGGGGTTTGTGTTTTTGGTTTGCTCGTCCACATTAGCCGAGGTGATGCCGTATTCCTCGGCCTCGATCATGGCAGACAATGACCAATGTACGATATTCAGCCAGCGATCATCGCCTTGGCGTACAAAGGGGCCGAGCGGCTCTTTCGAGATGATTTCGGGCAAGACGAGATAATCGTCCGGGTTTTGCAGCTTGGAAATCCGGATCGATGCCAGACCGGATGCGTCGGTACTGAAGACATCGCAGCGGCCCGAGGCAAAGGCATTGACGACCTCGTCGAAGGTTTCGATGACGACGGGTTTGTATTCCACCTTGTGAGCACGTGCCCAATCGGCCAAGGTGTTTTCATTGGACGTGCCCGTTTGCAGGCAGATCGTGGCGCCGTTGAGCTCAGTTGCGCTTTTCACGCCCAGCGATTTGGGAACGAGAAAGCCTTGGCCATCATAGAAATTGATGCCCGCATGGATCAGGCCGAGCGCAGTGTCACGCTGTTGGGTGACGGTCGTGTTGCGCGTCAGCACATCGATTTCGCCCGATTGCAGCGCGGTGAAGCGTTGCTGAGAATTCAGCGGGACGACTTTGAATTTGGTGGCGTCGCCAAAGACAGCGGCGGCGACGGCGCGGCATAGGTCCACGTCCAGACCGCGCCAGACTCCTTTGGCGTCCGGTGCTGAAAAACCCGCAAACCCCGTGGTAGTGCCGCAGCGGACTTCGCCGCGTTTTTTGACGACATCGAGTGTGGCGGCTTGTGCGCCAGCGAACGTGCCGAGCAACAAAGCGGCAGCGATTAGGCCTTTCGTGATTTTCATGGTGTGCTTCTCCCTCTACCTAAGCCGACGATCAAAGCGGCCCGTATGTGCGAACCCGACAGCGTAACGAGCTTGTTCGGGCTTGCCAAATAACGGGATGGAATAAGGATTCTACGCGGTGGCGGATTGGGGTGAGTCCAAGCGGGAGAGTTCACCTGTCCGTCAGTGCCAGAGCAGGGCGTTCATTGCTTCGACCAAGCGGTCGCGATAGCGAGACAGCAGCTGCCGGGTTTGCGCCTGTCTCGTGTGCCAGTCCGCAGATTCTGTGCCCGGCGGCACACGAGGCGCAGCCCAGATCGCGTCCGGATAATGCCGGTCGCCTTGCCAACGCGGTATCACGTGCCAATGCAGATGCGGCACCATGTTGCCCAGCGATGCCAGATTGATCTTGTCTGGGGCAAGGATGTCGCGCTGCACTTGTTCCACGGTATAGACCGCGCGCATCATCAAATCGCGCCCGTGCGTAGATAGGCTGGTCATTTCCGGCAGATGGCCGTGCCAGATGACACGCGTGAAGCCCGGGTAATCGGCATCCTCGACCTCGATCACACGCAGGTGCGTGCCCCGCCATAGGACAGTGCCGCCGTCTTCGCGGCAGAGAGGGCAATTAGGGTCGCGTGCGCTCACAGGACTTTCCGATATTGAATGAAGCCGGGTAGGTCGGCCACGCGGTCGTAGAGCTGCCGCGCGGTGGTGTTGGTTTCATGGGTCAGCCAATATACGCGAGCGGCGTTGGCGGCGCGAGCCTGTGCGTAGACGTGCTCGATCAGGTGGCGGCCGTGGCCGCCGCCGCGTACGTCCGGCGCGACAAACAGATCCTGCAAATAACAATAATCGCCAGGCGTCCAGGTCGACCGATGAAATATCCAGTGCACCAACCCTACTGCCCGTCCTTCGTGATAGGACAGCGCGGCGTGGACAGGCTCGGTGGGATCCAGCATCCGGGCCCAGGTGGTGCGCGTGGCGCTTTCAGGGATATCGACCTGATAAAACGCTTGATAGCCTTTCCATAGCGGCAGCCAGGCATCGAAATCGGTATCGGAAACGGGGCGGATATCAGGAGATTGAGCCATGATGGGTCACCAGGGAAGTTACAGGGTTTGTTCCAGCGCTGCGACGATGTTTTTTAGCACGTGTACGCGTGCATAGCGTTTGTCGTTAGTGCCGATGACGTGCCACGGTGCATGTTCCGTATCGGTACGCGCCAACATGTCGTTGGCGGCGCTGGCATATTGCTTCCATTTTTCGCGGTTGCGCCAATCGTCGGGCGTGATCTTGAAATTCTTGAAAGGCGAGCGTTCGCGTTCGTGAAAGCGTTGCAGTTGCTCTTCGGGGGTAATGGCCAACCAAAATTTCAGCACGATCGTGCCATGATCGGTCTGCTGGCGTTCAAAGTCGTTGATCTCTGCGTAGGCACGCCGCCAGTCGGCGGTCGAGGCAAACCCCTCGACACGTTCGACCAACACGCGGCCGTACCAGGAGCGGTCGAAAATCGCGATGCGGCCCTGCCGCGGCAGGCGGCGCCAGAACCGCCACAAATAGGGGTGCATCAGTTCATCAGGCGTGGGGGCGCTGATCGGGTGGATATCGACTTGCCGCAGATCGAGTGCGTGTGTGACGCGGCGGATGGCACCGCCTTTGCCGGCGGCATCCTGCCCCTCGAAGGCCAGGATCAAAGAACGTTCTCTGAACGCGTCTGATCGGACTGCGCGGGCGAGTTGGCCCTGCAGCAAGCCGAGTTCGGACTCGTAATCTTCCTTGTCCAATTTGGTGTGGTAATCGAGCTGCGCCAGACGGTCGGGGCTGTGCCGTCTGGCGAGACCGGGTGCGTTGAAAACCTGTGCCCTGGGTGTGGGAGAGCGATGCTGCAGGGCCTGCTGCACAGCCTGTGCTGTGCGTATTGCACGCATATGCTCGTCTGCGCTGGGGATGATGGTCCAAGGAGCGTGAGGGGGATTCAGATGCTCGATGACTTGCTGGCCCGCACGGCAGATCCGGTCATACTTTTTGTGGACTTTACGATCAGCGGGCTTGACCTGCCAGGCGGTTTCCGGGCTGGAGAGCAGCACCTTGGTGCGGTCGGCTTGGGCCTGGGCCGAGAGGTGGTACCAGAGCTTGATGATCTGTACGCCCTCGGCGGCGAGCCCAGCCTCAAAGCGCGTGATCGCTTCTGCGTAGGTTGTCATTCGACGCGGCCGTGGTTTTTTGCGTGAGGCTTCGAGTAATAGCGGCACGTACCACGAGCCGAACACAATGCCGGTCTTGCCCTTGGCTGGCAGCTCATTCCAGTAGCGCCAGAACGGAGGATGCTCCTGTTCGTCGAAGGTTGGCGCGCCAAACGCCAGGGTGTGGATATGGCGGGGATCCATCCACTCGTTGAGCAGATTGATGGCGCCGCCTTTGCCTGCCCCATCTATCCCCGATACGACGATCAACAGGCTGCGGTCAGCCCGTTCCAGCAGCCGATACTGCGCTTTGAGCAAGGCAGCGCGCAGCCGTGGTTCCTGCGCGTCGAATTCTTCTTTGGAAAGCGAGGGATCGGACTGGGCGTCTGCAAACATGGGTGGCATCTCGGGGCGAAAGTGGAGATGTCCGATGGTGCAGGATATCGGAATGAGGCACAAGCAAATCGTGACCGCTACGAGGCGGCCCAAGCAGGTCGGTGCCCTGTCATGCTGACAAACGAAAATCGGCAATTAGGGATTTCATGGAACAAGATCATTGGGAGGGTTACTCAGAGTGGCCATATCGGTGTTGTTTTGTGGCAATTTTTACTTGAGATAACGGGAATAAACCAAATGAACGTGATGAGTTCGATGACGATCGGCGGGGCCCTGCTGCGTAACGTCCATAGTTCGATGACGACCGGCGCGACCCTGCTGCGCAACGCCTACAGACCGGAGGTCGACGCCACGACGGCGCGGACCCAGCCGCGCAGCGATAGCGACGTGCGTGAAAGTTATAACGCGGCGGTCAACAAAGCCTATGAGGCCTTTGTCAAGGAGGCTGCGATCTACCATGACAACCAGGAATGCTTTGGCGAGGAATTGGCGCGTAAAGCGTTCGATACTCGGGACTCGATCAAAAAGGCCCATCAAGCCGAAACCTCTTGGTATGGGCAGATTTACATCTGGGCTCGCAACCTTTGGACGTATGGGTCGGACAATGCCACCTACGAGGGTCTGAGCAAGAAGAAAAACCCCGAAGAAATCGCATACTCGGCGTTTAAAACCGACGGGGGTGACATGGGGCTGACTGGCAATGGCTTCGGCGATATCCTGGATACGTGGAATGCCATCAAGGCCGACTGCGATCTGTACCCCGAGGACATTACTCCCGCGATGGTCGCCGTCTTCAAGGCGCAGCCCCACGGACAGGTCGACGTGGCCGCGATTCTGGCTGGCAACGTGGCCGACGTTCTGGTGTGGGACGAGGCCGAAATCGCTGCGATCGTGGCTGCGCGTCCGGCGAGCTCTGACATCGTGTCGAAAGATGAACTGATGGCCTCGGTGGTGCAGCATACGCCGCGCCGCAACCTCGTTGCCTATATCTGAGCCAATGAGCCATAAGCCAGCTTGGTAAAACGTAGTCCGGGAAAATGACAGGCCTAGCGGTTATCGAATTCGCCAATCTCGACATGCTCAGCGGTTCACCCAAAATGCAATCGGCGCATCCTGATGGACGCGCCGATTGCATGTCAGCTCGCGCTACGGCGGCGTCAGTCGTAAGAACGTATATCGTCGATGACTTTGCCATCATTGGGCAGGCTGCCCGCGTCGACCCATTGCACGTCGGCACGCAGTTTGGTGATGTCGCGGGCCGAGGTCGCGATGCGTTCGGCCAGGGCCTCGGAGTGATCGTCGGTCTCGACCTGAAGCACCATGCGATCGCTGCCCATTTGTCCGCTGACGACTAGCCGCGCTCGGCGGATTTCGGGATGGCGCGCCAGGATTTCAGCCACCTGCGAGGGATGGACAAACAGGCCTCGGACTTTGGTAGTCTGATCGGCGCGGCCCATCCAGCCTTTGATGCGCAGATTCGTGCGGCCGCAGGGCGACGTGCCGGGCAGTACCGCAGACAGGTCGCCGGTACCGAAGCGCACCAAGGGATAGTCGGGGTTCAGGGTAGTGACGACGACTTCTCCGACCTCGCCCTCAGGCACTGGTATGCCGGTGCCGGGGCGCACGATTTCCAGGATGATTTCCTCACCGACGACCAAGCCCTCGCGGGCCGGCGTTTCAAAGGCAATCATGCCGAGGTCGGCGCTGCCATAGGCTTGATAGCCATCTATACCGCGTGCTGTCAGCCAGTCTCGCAGCGAAGGAGGAAAGGCTTCTCCCGATACGAGCGCGCGGCGCAGCGACGGTAATGTCACGCCCAGCTCATCGGCTTTTTCCAGAATGATTTTCAGAAAGCTCGGCGTGCCTAGATAGCCGCTGGGCGCCAGATCGGCTATGGCACGGACTTGCTGTTCAGTCTGACCTGTGCCGCCAGGAAAAACCGTGCAGCCTACGGCATGGGCTGCGGTTTCCATCATCGAGCCCGCGGGGGTGAAGTGATATGAAAAGCAGTTGTGCGCCAACTCGCCAGACCGAAACCCTGCCGCATAGAGTGCGCGGGCAAAACGCCAATAGTCGGCGCGACTGCTTTCCGGTTCGTAGATCGGGCCAGGCGAAGCAAAGACGCGCAGCGCTTGCCCCCAACCGATGGTTGAAAACCCGCCAAAGGCCTTGGCAGGGCTGGCAGGACGGTTGCTGGCACGACTATGTTGCTGCTTTTCCAGCAATTCGTGCTTGCGCAAAACGGGAAGCGCTGCGAGCGCCTGGCGTGAATCCACGCCGCGTGGATCGACTCCGTGCAATTGTTCGGCAATGGCGGGTGCTCGAGCCATGGCATGTGCAACAACGCCCGGCAATGCCGCCATCAGATCGCGTTCGCGCTGTTCGGGGGCGCGGGTTTCCAGTGCATCAAAAAACGCAGGCATGTGATCGCACTCTATGAAAGGCCAAAAGGCGTAAACAAAGGCATTAAGGGTCAAGCCAGCCAGCGTTTGCGGCGCCGGTAGAACTTGTTATCGCGAAAGCTTTTGCGTTCTCCGCTGGAGATGCCCAGGTAGAACTCTTTGACGTCCTCATTGCGGCTGAGCTCGCCGGCATCGCCGTCCATCATGACGCGGCCGTTTTCCAGGATGTAGCCGTAGTCGGCATAGCGCAGCGCGATGTTCGTATTCTGCTCGGCCAATAGAAAGCTCACGCGCTCCCGTTGATTCAGGTCTCGCACAATTTCGAAAATTTCCTCGACGATTTGAGGCGCCAGGCCCATGGAGGGCTCGTCGAGCAGAATCATGTTGGGGTTGGCCATCAACGCGCGACCGATCGCGGTCATTTGCTGTTCGCCGCCCGAGGTATAGCCCGCCTGGCTCGTGCGCCGTTGCTTCAGGCGCGGGAAATATTGGTAGACGCGGTCCAAGGCTACTGCCGTGTCGCCGCGGCTGAGGTCTCGGGTATAGGCGCCCGTCAGCAGGTTGTCCTCAATGGTCAGATGGGCGAAACAATGGCGGCCCTCCATGACCTGTACGACGCCGCGTTTTACCAGCTCGGCAGGCGAGAGCTGGTCGATGCGTTGACCGCGGTATTGAATGGAGCCTTTTGTGACGTCGCCACGCTCGCCCTTCAGGAGATTCGACACAGCGCGCAGTGTCGTGGTTTTGCCCGCGCCATTGGCGCCCAGCAAGGCGACGATGCGGCCTTCGGGGACTTGCAGCGAGACACCTTTCAGCACCAGGATCACGTGGTTGTAGATGACCTCGATACCGTTGACGTCCAGCAACGGTGCAGCGATGTCGGGTGCCGTTGCCTTGGCTGCCCCCGAGTTTGTCATCGGGGTGCTGGCCACGGCGGACGGTTGGGCAGTGTTTGCAGCAGTCATAGCAGTTCCTGCGTGGTAGCCGCCAACGCACGAGGCGCCGGCGGCTGGTTCACATCAACCTTCGCATTTGCGAGGCGTGATGTTCTTTTCTTTGGCGTATTTCTCTGCCGCCTCTTTCACCAGCGGCCCGGTAACCGCCTTGTCGGCCTGGTACCAGTCGGAGACGACTTTGAAGTCTTTGCCATCCCACTGCACGATGCGCGCCCAGTCGTCACCCATGTGGTTGCTGCACGAGGTTTTCACCGGCCGCATGATGTCGCCAAAGCCCAATTCGTTCAGGCGTTCCTGAGTCAGGTTCAGGTTTTCAAAGCCCCAACGGACTTGCTCGGGCGTCAAGTGTTTGCCTTTGCCGAATTTTTCCTGCGCGGCGCGGATGGCCTCGACTTGCAGCATCGAGATCATCATGCCTCGGGTGTGCGCGATCGTACCGAGCGTGGAGCTGCCCGAGGCGTCGCTGCCCTGGCCTTTGTCGTAGACGTACTTTTTCAAGTCTTCGTAGACCTTGCCCTGGGCAGCGCTGTTGTGGATGGTGATCGCGTTATAGCCTTTGGCAACCGTGCCCAGGTCTTTGACGTCGCCCTCAGAGCCTGCCCACCAGATGGCATACATTTTTTCGCGCGGATAGCCTGTGGCCTGGGCCTCGCGTATGGCCGTCGGCGTCATGATGCCGGCGCTCCACAGCAGCACGTAGGCGGGGCGCGATTGGCGGATTTGCAGCCAGGTGGACTTTTGCTCTACCCCTGGCGCAGTGACCGGATAGAGCAGCAGTTCGAAGCCTTCCTTGGCCGCACGTTTTTGCAGCAGCGCGATGGGTTCTTTGCCGTAGGGGGAGTCATGGTAGACCAGGGCGATCTTTTTACCCTTGAGCTTGTCCATGCCGCCTTCTTTTTTGGCGATGTCCTGGATCATGACATCGGCTGCCGTCCAATAGGTGCCGAGCAACGGGAAGTTCCATTCAAAGACACTGCCGTCGACCGATTGCGAGAGGCCGTAGCCCATCGTTTCTACCGGGACTTTGTCGACGATGGCTTTGTCCGTCACGGCAAAGGTGATGCCCGTGGATTGGGTGTCAAAACCCGATGCTCCACCACTCTTGCCCTTCAGACGCTCGTAGCATTCCACGCCACGATCGGTGGCATACGCCGTTTCGCACTCTTCGTAGGTGATCTTGACGCCGTTGATGCCGCCGTCGCGTGCGTTGACCAATTTCAGATAGTCCAGTTTCCCGTCGGCCCAGGGGATGCCCAGCGGCGCGAACGAACCGGTGCGATACACCAAGAGCGGAACGAACTGCTCTTCAGCCGCCAGTGCTGGCGCGGCGGCGCTGAGGGCGCCTGCGGCGGCCAGGCAGGCCGCAGCCCATTTCAAGTTAAGACGCTTCATCTCCATTTACCTCCTGCTTGGTGTGATTGACACCAGGATTGGCCCGGTCTGAAGCCGGGTAGTCAAAGAGACTGCTGCGTCGCGGACGGCGGGCGGCAGCCGGGAACAGTACGCAACATCAATGCGGGAAAGGCCAGATTCGCAGCTTTTCTTTCGCGATACCCCAGAGTCGAGCCAGCCCATGCGGCTCGGCAATCAGGAAAAACACAATCAGCGCACCAAAAACCATGTGTTCGACGTGCGCTGCCGTGTCAACCGACAGCGAGAGCCCCAGCATATGCGGCACATTGGTCAGTGCGACAGGCACCAGCACGATAAAGGCCGCGCCAAAGAAGCTGCCGACGATGGAGCCGAGTCCACCGATGATTACCATGAACAACAGTTGGAACGAGCGCGCCAGATCGAATGCCAAGGGCTCCCAGGAGCCTAAGTGGATGTAGCCCCACAATGCGCCGGCCACCCCAACGATGAACGAGCTGACGGCGAACGCAGTGAGCTTGGCGTACATGGGGCGGATGCCGATCACCGCCGCTGCCACGTCCATATCCCGGATCGCCATCCATTGGCGGCCGATGGCGCCGCGCACCAGGTTTTTCGCCAGCAGTGCAAAGACCACGACAAAACACAGGACGAGCAGGTAGCGTTGCAGCGAGGTTTGCACGGGCATGCCAAAGACATTGAGCGGCGGCACCGACACGCTGCCCGATGAGGAGTAGTTTGTGAAAAACGGAATGCGCAAGAACGCCCAATCCACAAAAAACTGTGCCGCCAAGGTCGCGACCGCCAGATACAGACCACGGATGCGCAGACTGGGAATGCCGAACAACACACCGACGATGGTGGCAAAACACCCCCCCAGCAGGATCTGTATCACCAGTGGCAAGCCGGGAAAGCGCACACCGAAATTCCATGCCGCATAGGCGCCTACCGCCATAAAGGCGCCCGTGCCCAGTGAAATCTGGCCGCAATAGCCCACCAGGATGTTCAGGCCCACCGCTGCCAGCGACAAGATCAGAAACGGGATCAGGATGGCGCGCAGAAAATAATCGCTGGCCAACATGGGTACCGCAACAAAGGCCACTGCCAGCAGCAGCACCATGAAAATGCGGTCCTGGCGGATCGGAAAGATCTGCTGGTCGGCGCGATAGCCCGTCTTGAATTGGCCGTTTTCGCGATAGAACATGATGTCTCCCTCAGACCCGATCGATGATTTTCTCGCCGAACAGCCCCTGAGGGCGGAACAGCAGGAAGACAAGCGCCAACACGTAGGCGAACCAGATTTCGATGCCGCCGCCTACCAGAGAGCCCAGATATACCTCTGACAGTTTTTCCCCTACACCGATGATGAGCCCGCCGAGAATGGCGCCGGGTACTGAGGTCAGTCCGCCCAGGATCACCACAGGCAAGGCCCGCAGTGCCGCCGTGGACAAGGTGAACTGCACGCCGAATTTCGAGCCCCAGATAATGCCGGCGACGAGAGCGACCAATCCCGCTACGCTCCAGACGATGACCCAGATGCGATTGAGTGGGATCCCGATGGATTGAGCGGCCTGGTGATCATCCGCGACGGCGCGCAACGCGCGCCCCGTACTGGTGTATTGAAAGAAAATGGCCAGCGCGGCAACGAGCAGGGCGGCGACGACCGCGGCGGTCAGGTCCTCCAGGTTGATCAGGACACCGCCTTCAAAGACCGACTCCAAAATAAACGCCGGGTCTTTAGGCATGCCCACATCGATGCTGTAGACTGAGCTGCCAAAGGCTATCTGCCCCAGGCCATCCAGGAAATAGCTGATGCCCAGCGTGGCCATGAGCAGCGTGGTGGCCTCTTGGTTGACGAGATGACGGAGAACATAGCGTTCGACGACTACCGCCAGCACAAACATCAGCAAGGCGCTGATGATGAAGGCGAGCACGTTGGCCAGCAGCAGATTCTCGAATCCCAGCCATCGTGGGATCCATTCGGAGAATCGTGCCATCGATAGCGCCGCCACCAAGACCATCGCGCCTTGTGCAAAGTTGAACACGCCCGATGCCTTGAATATCAGCACAAAGCCCAAGCCGATGAGCGCATACAACATGCCGCTCATCAGGCCGCCGAACAAGGTTTCTAGAAAAAATCCCATGGTTCTGTTTCCGCCTTGGTGCTAGTGCGATACGCCCAGATAGGCTTGGATGACGGCTTCGTTGGCGCGGACCTCATCGGGTTTGCCATCGCCGATCTTCTTGCCGTAATCCAGAACCACAACGCGATCGGAAATGTCCATGACGACGCCCATGTCGTGCTCAATCAGTACGATGGTGGTGCCGAACTCGTCATTGACGTCCAAGATAAAGCGGCTCATGTCCTGCTTTTCTTCGATGTTCATGCCCGCCATGGGTTCGTCCAACAACAACAGGCGCGGCTCCATTGCCAATGCGCGCCCCAGGTCCACGCGTTTTTGCAAACCGTAGGGCAGACGCCCCACAGGGGTTTTGCGATAGGCCTGGATTTCCAGAAAATCGATGATGTTCTCGACGAACTCGCGATGGCGGATTTCTTCGCGCTCGGCGGGGCCCCAGCGAAAGGCCTGCGCGAGCAGGCCGCAGGTCATCCGCAGGTTGCGCCCGGTCATGATGTTGTCCAGCACACTCATGCCTTTGAACAAGGCCAGATTCTGGAAGGTACGCGCAATGCCCATTTCGGCGGCGCGGCGCGGGTTCATGCGCGAGTAGCGCGTGCCCTCGAATTCGATGCCGCCTTGTTGGGGCGTATAGACGCCGTTGATGACGTTGAGCATCGAGCTCTTGCCCGCGCCGTTGGGGCCGATGATGGCGCGGATTTCATGCTCGCGCACATTGAATGAAATATCGGTCAGCGCCTTCACCCCACCGAATGACAGAGAAATGTTCTGCAGGTCGAGCATGACCTTGCCGATACGCTGGTCGCGGTCTGTATGACTCATGATCTAGGCGGCCCGAGCGGTAATGGCGGGAAAGGTTTTGACCGGACGGATCTTGATATCCGCCGCAATCTTGCCGATACGGCCGTCTTCGAATTTGACTTCGGTCTCGATGTATTGCGTGTCTGAGCCTGCGAACAAGGCGTCGACCAGCATACCGTATTTCTGCGCAATAAAGGCGCGTCGAACCTTGCGGGTGCGCGTCAACTCGTCATCATCCGGGTCGAGTTCTTTATGCAGAATGAGGAAACGCGCAATCTGCGAGGCAGCGAGCTTGGGATCCAGAGCGAGATCGGCATTGATTTGTTCGATGCATTCTTCTATTAACCGGTACACCTCGTCTTTGCCCGCCAGATCGGTGTAACCCGCATAAGGCAACCCGCGACGCTCGGCCCAGTTGCCTACGGCCTCCAGGTCAATATTCACAAAGGCGCAGACGTGATCCCGATCAGCACCAAAGGCCACGGCTTCTTTAATGTGAGGAAAGAACTTGAGCTTGTTTTCCAGGTATTTGGGCGCAAACAGGCTGCCATCGGCGAGCTTGCCCACGTCCTTGGCGCGATCGATGATTTTCAATTGACCGTCGGTATCCAGATAGCCCGCATCCCCGGTGTGGAACCACCCGTCGGCATCGCGCGCTTCGGCGGTGGCTTGAGGGTTGCGGTAATACTCTTTAAAGAGGCCAGGGCTTTTGACGAGAATCTCGCCATTGTCGGCAACGCGGATCTCCACGCCGCTGACTGGCGGGCCAACCGTATCGTCACGGACCTGGCCATCGGGTTGCACGCAGACAAATACCGAGGTCTCGGTCGAGCCATAAAGCTGTTTGAGATTGATGCCGATGGACCGATAGAACACAAACAGATCGGGACCGATGGCTTCGCCGGCGGTATACGCTACCCGCACGCGGCTCATCCCCAGCGCATTGCGCAACGGACCGTAGATCAAGATGTTGCCCAAGGCATAACGCAACCGATCCCACAGGCCGACCGGTTCGCCATCCAGAATACGTACGCCGACCCGGCGGGCCAATTTCATGCAGGCCTGAAACAGGCTGCGCTTGATGCGGCCTGCGTCTTCCATGCGGATCATCACGTGCGTCAGCAGGCCTTCCAGCACGCGAGGCGGTGCGAAATAATAGGTCGGTCCGATATCGCGCATATCGATCGATATCGTTTCGGGAGACTCGGGGTGGTTCACGGTAAAACCGCTGACGAGCAGCTGCGTGTACGAGAACATGTTCTGCCCGATCCAGGCGGGAGGCAGATAGGCCAGCACGTCTTCTTGATCGGTGAGCTTTTCCAGTTCGGCAACGGCGCGGGCGCGATCGATCAAGGCATGGTGGGTCAACACGACGCCTTTGGGTTTGCCTGTCGTGCCCGAGGTGTAAAACATGGCTGCGGCATCATGCGGCCGCACGGTGGCGACGGACGCTTCGAAAAATCCCGGATGCTGTTCTGCGTGTTGTTGGCCGGTCGCCATCAGTTGATCATATGAACGCAGCATAGGATCGGCGTAATGACGCAGTCCTCGTGGATCGTCATAGATCACATGGGCCAGGTCGGGACACTGATCGCGCACTTCCAGCATCTTGTCGACTTGTTCTTGATCCTCGACTACCGCGACCGTGATGCTGGCGTCTTGCAGGACATAGACCATTTCCTGTGCGACGGCATCCTGGTAGAGCGGCACGGGAATGGCGCCTAGAGCCTGCGTGGCCATCATGGCGATGTACAGGCGTGGCCGGTTTTCGCCAATGACGGCGACGTGCATTCCGGGTGTTATCCCTAACGCTGCCAAACCATGCGCAGTCAGGCGTACGTCGCGCGCGACGTCGCTCCAGGTCAGGGTTTGCCAGATGCCCAGGTCCTTTTCGCGTATGGCGGGCCGCGACCCGCGTACGCTGGCATGCTGCAAGAGCAGGCCGGGAAAGGTGCTGGGTGCGGCCGACGTGTTGCCGTCGACGGCAGGCTGTGCATGCACCACGTTGTCTCCTCCGGTTTGGGGGCCACTGGTCCGATGTTCACACTGGCGGTATGAACATCGGGGTGGCGCTTGACCAGTTCATTTTCGATGTACGGCAACAGTAAGGTATAAGCTTGGTTAGTCGCCAACTGTCATGATCACGACATTCCAAGAATATTTAGGGTATTCCCGATGCAATTAACCGATTCTCTGCATCTCGCCGCAGCCTGGTTCCGAGTCTTGACCGACGAGCAAAAATCGCGCGTCGAGCGGGATATCGTGGTGCAGCCCGTGCAGGCAGGAACGATCATAGAACGCAAAGGGGAGCTTGCCCAGGCGTGGATCGGGGTGTTGGCGGGATTGATCAAAGTGTCGGTGGGCAACGCCGAGGGCAAAGTCGCCTCGTTGACCGGGGTGCCTGCCGGCGGCTGGATTGGCGAGGGCTCGCTGCTCAAGCGCGAAGTGCGCAAATACGACGTGGTGGCTTTACGCGATTCGGTGGTGGCACGCATGCCGGCGGCGACATTCGAATGGTTGCTTGACACCAGCATCCCGTTTAATCGCTATTTACTGCATCAATTGAACGAACGCGTGGCGCAATTTATCGGCAAGGCGGAATATGACCGTTTGCTCGATCCTGATGCCCGGGTCGCACGCTGTCTGGCGGAATTGTTCAATCCGTTGCTTTATCCCGGGATGGGCATGCGGCTGACCATCACCCAGGAAGAAGTCGGCTATCTGGCACGCGTCTCGCGTCAGCGCGCCAACCAAGCTTTGGGCAAACTCGAGGAGGCCGGCCTGCTGCGGGTGGAATATGGCGCGGTGCGCGTGCTGGATCTGAACGGATTAAAACGCTATGGCGCTGACGCGGTGAGCGGACAGCGCGATGAGTAAGCACCAAGGGCTGCGCTGCAAGCAGATGATGAGGAGGCGCGCAGCGTAAGCGCCACGTCAGCAACGACGATCGCGTAATCGTTGACGGTGAAACATCACGCTGTCGACCAGTGGGCAGAATGATTGCTCAGGCCAGGCCATTCCACGCCAATCGCATTGCCAGCGCAGCCATGATGACGGCGATCACGCCATCCAATATGCGCCACGCTTTGGGGTTGGCGAAATAGGGCGCAAACAGGCGCGATCCGACGCCCAGCACGATCAACCACAGGACGCTGGCGGTAACGGCGCCAGCAGCAAAGGCCAGCCGCGCATCATCGAATCCGTGTGCCAATGAGCCGATCACCATGATGTCCAGCCAGAAATGCGGATTCAACAAGGTGAAGCCCGCGGCCGCCAGCAGGGCTGCGGAACGTGAGGGAACGGCATGCTGCGCGGCAGTCAGACTGCCTTGCGCCCGAATGGCGCGTTGGGCGGATTGAAAGGCATACCAAGCCAGAAAGGCGACGCCGAACCACAGAATGGCATGCGTCAACCAGGGAAACCAATTCACCGCGGCCTGCAATCCCCACACACTGGCAAATATGCAGATGCCGTCCAGCAGGGCACAAATCGCCAGGATGCTGAGCAAATGCGCGCGCATCAATCCCTGCCGCAGAATAAAGGCGCTTTGCGCGCCGACCACGGCAAATAGTCCCAGTCCGGTGGCGGTGCCACTGGCCCAGGCGGTAAACAGGGCGGGGGAGGAGGCGAACGTGAACATTTTTGCAATCTACAAAACAGCGCCGCAGCAATTGCCGCGGCCAGGAGCGTATTTTGGCTTGCGCAAGATGTGAAATAAAGCTAATTTTGTTTAAGTTGATTAAGTTTTTCTAAATTGAGAACGGCGCTGTTTGCCGGAATAACGACAGATGAAAATCGATCACGGCAATCTGCGCGCCCTGGCCGCTGTGGTGCGCGAAGGGAGCTTCGAGCGCGCAGCCGCCGCGCTGAATGTGACGCCCTCGGCGGTGTCACAGCGCATCAAGTCGCTGGAGGCACGCATGGGGCGTTTGCTGGTGCAGCGTACGGTGCCGGTCGTGGCTACGCCCGACGGACAGGTGCTGGTGCAATTGGCCGATCAGACGGCCTTGCTGGAGCATGATGCACTGGATCGTCTGGGCCTGGAGGACGACGCCGTGACACAGGCCAGTCTGACGGTGGCCGTGAATCATGACAGCCTGGAGACCTGGTTTATGGATGCTGCGCGGCGCTTTGCAGCCCGCAGCCGCGCGACCCTGGATCTGCAATCCGAAGACCAGGACCATACTGCGGCGTTATTGCGCAATGGCTCGGTGCTGGGGGCGGTGACCGCTTTGGCAGATCCGGTGCAAGGCTGCCGTATCCATGCCCTGGGCAGCATGCGCTATGTCGCGACTTGTACGCCTGCATTTCATGCGCAGTACTTTTCCGCAGGCGTGAATGCGCGCACCCTGGCTCTCGCGCCGGTACTGGTGTTTAACCGCAAAGATGCATTGCAGGCGCGCTTTGCCCGCAAGGTCATGGGTGAGGAGCCGTGGCAGCCGCCTGTGTGGTGGCTGCCTTCGTCGCGCGCTTTTGTGCAGGCGACGCGGGACGGTCTGGGATGGACCATGAATCCGTTGCCCTTGATTCAGGATGAGCTCGGCACGGGTGCTTTAGTCCCATTACGTGCCCGTGCGGCAGAGGACGTCCCCTTGTATTGGCAACACTGGCGGGTAAACTCACAGGCTATGGAGGCCCTGACCGATGCGGTCCTGGCTGCCGCCGCGGACGGAGGTCTGATTCGGCGGCGTTAACTCGTCAGCGCTTAGGCTGACCGTCACGGAGAGGTTTTGCATGAAATTCCGTCAATGGGCGCTGGTCGCCGCCTTGGGGTTGTCTTCCGCCACATCGGCCTGGGCTCAAGATTACAAGGTCGGACAGATTGAGATCGATGATCTCTGGGTGCGTGCGTCGGCGCCTGGTCAAACCAATGGGGCAGGCTATCTGGACATTGATAACGACGCCAAGACGGCTGACCGTCTTGTGTCGGTGAGCTCCGATGCCGCCGAGCGGGTTGAATTGCATACCGTACAAGCCGAAAAGGGCGTGGCTCGCATGCGCCATCTCCCGGAGGGTATCGAGGTGCCTGCCGAGGGCGAGGTCAAGCTCGCCCCTGGCGGCTATCACGTGATGTTCATGAATTTAAAACAGCCGTTCGTTGCGGGGGCCGAGGTGCCGGCTACGCTGAAGTTCGAGAAAGCGGGCGAGGTGGCCGTGAAGTTCGAGGTCAAGCATATCGGGCATCAGCCGGATGCGGGTCATGGGGCACACATGGAGCATATGAAGCACTGATCTGTCAGGAGTAGTGCCGGGCGCCAAAAATCGCGCTGCCGATCCGGACTTCGGTGGCGCCTTCTTCGATGGCGATTTCGAAATCGCCGCTCATTCCCATGGACAGCCTGTCCAGTTCAACGCCCTCGATGGCCGCGTCTTTCAGGCGGTCACGCAGTTCGCGCAGCGCACGAAAACAATTACGTACGGCTTGCGAGTCTTCAGACTGTACTGCCAGGGTCATCAGTCCTTTCACATGCAAGGCGGGGCATTCCCGCACGACGGTCCGCAAGAAATCGGCTGCCTCTTCGGGCGGCAGGCCATGTTTGCTGGGTTCGGACGAGGTTTTGATTTGCACCAGCACGTCGATGTCGCGGCCCTCGGTGTGTAGCCGGCGCTGTAGCGCGTGAGCCAGTTCCAGGCGATCCAGTGATTGGACTTCAGAGGCATCGCGCGCTGCGTCTTTGGCTTTGTTGGTCTGTAGGTGGCCGATCATGACCCATTGCACGGGCAGATCTGCCAGCGCGTCGATTTTCTGGCGAATTTCCTGCGTTTTGTTTTCGCCGAAACGCGTAAAACCCAGGGCTGCCGCCTCGCGTACGGCGTCGGGGCCGAAAGTCTTGCTGACGGGTAATAGTGTGACACTGCCGGCTGGCCGGCCCGCGCGCGCGCAGGCCGCGTCGATGCGGGCGCGTAGTTGGGCCACGCGGGTCGACATCGAGTCATCGATACTCATAATGGATGAATACTGGGTAAAAGCATCATGATAATCGCGCCCGTGTTTTTATTGGCCATGTCCCATTGGCGAGGGCAGGCGCGTGTGCCTGGGCCGATTGCGGTCTGCTCGTGAAGAGACGCGTGCGCTTCGGTACCTGAGCTCCTTTGGGGCTGTCTGCAGCAGTCGTTGACCGTCCTCGGGGGCAGGCATAGAATTCTTTGTCATTTACTTATTCCGTTGGGCGCTAAGCTGTCTGTTGCGGCCCGGCGCTACGCTGACGCTGGATTCAGCGCTTACTTTTACCGGCTTTGCCCTTCTCATGTCGCTCGCAGCACCCCGCTACGCGTTCGCCGCGCCGTTCGAAACGCCTCCCGCTTCGCCCATTCGTTCCTTGATGCCGTATGCCATGAAACCGGGCAATATTTCCGTTGCGGGGGGATATCCCGCGCAGGAGTTGTTCGACGTGGAGGGCCTGACGGCGGCTTCGAACCAAGTCGTGGCGCGCTTGGGGGCATGCCTGCAGTATTCCAATATCGACGGGCAAGCCAGCTTGCGTACGGAACTCGCGCGCCTGACAGCCGAACGGGGCTTGGTTTGCGATCCAGACACCGAGCTGGCCGTCACCGGCGGGTCACAGCAGGCTTTGGCGCTGGTCAGCCGTGTCATGTTGCAACCCGGCGATCACGCGATTATCGAGAGTCCCGCGTTTCCGAACTCTGTCCAGGCTTTGCGTTACACCGGCGCCACTGTCCATACGGTGCCCTCGGGGCCAGATGGCGTCGACGTTGATGCGCTGGACGAGATGGCCGCCCGTATCAAGCCCAAAATAGTCTGTGTCGTTGCATCGTTCTCGAATCCCTGCGGCGCGACAATCAGCCGGCAGCGGCGTCTGCGTCTGCTCGAGCTGGCCGTCAAGCATCAGTTTCTGATCGTCGAGGACGATCCATATGGCGAACTGCGTTTTGCCGGAGACATGGTTCCGCCGATTGCTGCGTTGGCCGAGGGCGAGGCCCGCCATTGGGCCGTTTATATCTCGACCATGTCCAAGACCATGGCGCCCGCTTTGCGCATAGGCTGGATCGTCGCCCCGGCTGAGGTCCGCCGTCGCTGCGTCGGCGCCAAAGCCGCCGACGACATGGCGTCATCGGCCTGGATTCAGGAAGTCGTTGCTCAATACCTGGCCGACGGCCGCTACGCACAGCACGTCCCCCGCATCCAGGCCGCCTACGGCGCCCGGTGCGATGCCATGGCGCAATCCCTGAACCAGTCGCTCGCCGGCCGTATCGTGTTCAACAAACCCGAGGGCGGCATGTTTTTCTGGGCTCGGCTCAACGGCGACATCGATGCGACGCGCCTGTTGCCCTACGCCATTGAGCAAGGCGTCGTGTACGTCCCAGGCAAAGTCTTCTACGCCGATCCGGCGCAGGCCGACCTTTACGCCATGCGCATGTCGTTCGCCACCATGAACGAAAGCCAGATTGCCGAAGGCATGACCCGTCTGGGCCGTGCGCTGGATGCCTGCGAGGCAAATGCGCCAGTCTCTATCTCATTGGCAGCGTAAGCAACGGCCCGCCCACATTAATCGCAGCCCTCAAGCTCAAAATGCGACAAGCATAGCGCCCGGCCTACTAACCAAGGCAACCGTAATTAAAGCCGTAATTAAGAGACATTGCGAGCAGCGTTGCGGCGGCTAAAGGCCCATGCCGGCCCGTTGAGCAGCGGGCAGTCCCCGAAGGGGACCTCGGCGCCTGGTCTTGCGCCGAGCCGCTGCGATAGGGCTGGCATGGGCCTTTAGCCGCCGCAACGCTGCGTCTAAAGAACCCAATCTACCGCAAGTCGAACCCAACCTACCGCAAGTCCCGACCCCTCCTCATCCCGCACGTGCTCCGCCGAATCCCCCGCCCCAGCTCACCGCTGACGCCGATATAACAACGATATCTTCGCAAACGCGATCTGCAGTTCCTTCGTCCCGCCTTGAAACACAACCGGCCGCCCGCGCTGTGTAAAAACGACCAAGCGTTTCGAGAACAGCAGCGGCACGAATTTGGCAAAGTGAATATCCTGCCAGGCTACCTCACGCCGCGTAATCCACGTTTGATGCAGGCCTGCCTCGTCGATGGTGGTAATGGATTTTTGCATGTGCCATGACACCAACACCAATCCGAGAAAACACAGGATGACGATTGCGGCAACGACTGAATTGACTTGCTCGGGCGGCATCCGTATGGCCGACAGGGTGATCTGTACGCCGATGATGGCCAAGATAATCCAGGCCAGAATACGCACCCAATCCGGCCAGGCCTGGCCAGACAGCGGCAAGGGACCGATCTCGCGTAGCAGCGTTGCTTGTTCGTCCGTGGATGGGGAGGTATCAAAGGGGTTCATGGCCACAGACGATCATGCAGCTCGTTTGGCGGCGATGGCATTGCCGGCACGGCTGCCGCCCTTGCGGTTCAGATTGGCCGACATCCATTGGCCGATATCGACGACTGCATCGAAATCCACGCCGGTCTCGATATCCAGGCCGCGCAACATGTACAACACGTCCTCAGTGGCGACGTTGCCCGTCGCGCCTTTGGCGTAAGGGCAGCCACCTAGTCCGGCGACCGACGTGTGGTAAATGCTGATGCCGGTTTCCAATGCGGCCAGAATGTTGGCCAATGCTTGCCCATACGTATCGTGGAAATGTCCCGAAATCCGGCCGGGATCGACCACCCGGGTGACGGCGGCCATCACCTCGCGCACGCGCTGCGGCGTGCCTACGCCTATCGTGTCGGCCACATCGATTTCATCGCACCCTAGCGCCAGATAGCGCTGGGCGACATCGACGACGGCCTCGATCGGGACTTCGCCCTGGTAGGGACAGCCCAGCGCGCAACTGATGCTGCCGCGCAATCGCAGGCCCGCGGCGCGAGCGGCTTCGGCAACGGGCTCAAAGCGGGCGATGGATTCGGCGATGGAGCAGTTGATGTTCTTTTGCGAGAACGCTTCGCTGGCTGCGCCGAAAATGACGACTTCGTCGGCCTTGGCGGCCAGTGCGCCCTCCAGGCCTTTCATGTTCGGTGTCAGGACGGAGTAGATGACGCCAGGCTTGCGCTGGATGCGCGACATGACCTCGGCAGCGTCGGCCATTTGCGGCACCCATTTGGGCGAAACGAACGACGTGGCCTCGACATTGGGAAACCCCGCAGCGGTCAAGCGATCAACCAGCTCTACCTTGATGTCCGTGCTGATCAGTTCTTTTTCGTTTTGCAGACCATCGCGAGGAGAAACCTCGACGATTTTGACGCGTGAAGGCAAACTCATTTTTTTTCCTGGAAGGGCGGCGTACCGTGGGACGCATACCTACGATTGATGCTGATGACTAACATATAGTAATCCTATGCTGCCGAACCGGATGCACAAAGAGCTGGGCTGAACATCCGTGCTCGTTGGCTGAGACGTTGCAACGTCTATTTAACTATCGTCCGGCGACAGAGCGTGCTTGCCAGGCACCGTGCCAGTCATCTGAGGCGCTGAAATTGTCCTCCGTCCAGCCGGGCGATATGGCCGGCCAATTCCAGCTCGAGCAATTGCGTGGTCAGGGTGGGGATGTCGAGTCCGGTGCGGGCTTGCAAGGCGTCCAGATGCAGGGGATCGTAGCCAAGCGCTTGTAACAGTGGGGATTCGGGTATATCGACGTCGGCCACAGCCTTCTGATCGTCGACAGAGGTTACCGGCGAGCTTGCCGTGCGGGATGGCGGTGGCGATGTATCGGACGATTGCCCGCTGGCTCTGGTGCGCTTGGGAGTCCGCGTGCGGGACGTGGCGCGTGATGCGGCAGGCTGTGCGCCACCGAGTTCATCGGTGATGTCCTGAGCCGTCTCCACGAGCTTCGCTCCTTGCCGGATCAGGGCATGGCAGCCGCGTGATAATGGGGAATGGATCGAGCCGGGAATGGCGAACACTTCGCGGCCGCTTTCCCCCGCAAGGCGCGCCGTGATGAGCGAGCCGCTCTGGCGCGCGGCCTCGACGACCAGCACGCCGCGCGCCAAGCCGGCAACGAGACGATTGCGCTGCGGGAAATGGTGAGGCAGGGCGCCCATGCCCAGCGGCAATTCGGATATCAGGGCGCCATGCTCCGCGATGCGATGCGCGAGTTCGCGGTGTCCGGCGGGATAGACGCGATCGATGCCGGTTCCCATGACGGCGACGGTGCCCGCACCCTCGGGGCCTGCCAGCAGCGCGCCGTCGTGCGCCGCAGCGTCGATTCCTTGGGCCAGGCCGCTGATGACACACCATCCGTGGCTCGCCAGATGCCGGGCAAAGGCCCGGGCGTTTTCGCATCCGCCAGGAGTGGCACTGCGTGCTCCCACTACTGCCAGCGCCGGCTGAGTCAGGCGTGCCGGATCGCCATTGATATACAGCACGACAGGCGGGTCGGCGATGGTGAGCAGGCTTTGCGGATAGGCGGGGTCCGCCAGCGTCAGGATGTGGTGGCCCGGTTGCGCTACCCATTCCAGGCTCCGGTCAATCTGGGCCTGAATATCGGCCGGTGTGCCGGCCGCCAGCTGGATAGCCAGTTGTTGTGGCACGTAACGGGCCAGTGCCGGCGCGCTCAGCGCATAGATTTGTTCGGGTAGCCCCAACGCCGACAGCAGCGGATATCGCATCGACGGCGTCAGGTTCGGCTCCAGTGACAGGCGCAGCCAGGCAGAGAGTTCGGTAGCGGAATGGGTGAGCGGCATGATTCGCGAAAAGGCCGTCAGTTTGATGGCGGGGCCTTAGTGTCGCATGGGTCGGGCGAGTGCCTGGCGCCAGGAGGGACGAAAAAGACCTGGCAAAACTCGGCGGTCGAGTTTTTTCATAGGGCTATTAGTCGAAAACTATTAGAAATCATATGTCTAATGAATTATTATTAACGAGTCGCTGACTAATCAGCCCCATTCCTTCTGTTTGCCATGGCTTTACTTCCTATTCTTCATTACCCCGACCCGCGCCTGCACAAAAAGGCCAAGCCGGTTGCGGTGGTGGACGACCGCATCCGGAAGTTAGTGCGCGATATGGCCGACACCATGTACGACGCGCCCGGTGTGGGCCTGGCGGCTACGCAGGTCGATGTACACGAACGAGTCGTCGTGATCGATGTCTCCGAAGAAAGCAACCATCTGCGCGTGTTGATCAACCCTGAGATCACCTGGAAAAGCGACGATCGCCAGACCTACGAAGAAGGCTGCCTGTCTGTGCCCGGCATTTATGACGAGGTCGAACGCGCCGCGCGTATTCGTTACCGGGCGCTGGATATCGATGGCAATGCCTACGAGGCCGAGGCCGATGGGCTGTTGGCGGTGTGTGTACAGCACGAGCTGGACCATCTGGACGGCAAGGTGTTTGTGGAATACCTGTCCAACCTGAAACAGACCCGCATCAAGACCAAGCTGAAAAAAGCCGAGCGCGAAGCGCTGCGCGCCTGAGTTCGCCCAAGAGAGTTTTCGCGCCGGTGTGATGGTCAGCGTTCCGGCGGCCTGCTGGGAGTGTCATCGGGCTGCGTGGAGAATATGCGATCATCGCAGCGTTGCTGACTTTTGCCCGACGCGCGGTGACGCGTTTTACTGATCTCGGGTTTTATTGATCTTATGCGCCTGGTTTTTGCTGGAACTCCTGAATTCGCCCGCGTCGCGCTCGACGCTTTGTTGGCCGCCGGGCACGAGATCCCGCTGGTGCTGACGCAGCCGGATCGGCCTGCCGGCCGTGGGCTGAAGCTCACGCCCAGTCCGGTCAAGCAGGCCGTGTTGGCGGCGGGAATCCCCGTCGCGCAGCCGCGCAGTTTGCGTCTGGATGGACGCTATCCGGATGAGGCGGCGCAAGCCCGTGCCCAGCTGGAGCAAGCCGCGCCCGAGGTCATGGTGGTGGCGGCTTATGGCCTGATTCTGCCCGCTTGGACGTTGCAGCTGCCCGCACGCGGATGCCTGAACATCCATGCCAGCCTGCTGCCGCGTTGGCGCGGTGCCGCGCCGATTCAGCGGGCCATCGAGGCCGGTGACGCGGAAACGGGCGTCACCATCATGCAGATGGACGAGGGCCTGGATACGGGCGACATGTTGCTCGAACGCCGCGTGCCGATCAGCGATACCGACAGCGCTGCACAATTGCATGATGCCTTGGCCGCCGCCGGTGGCGAGGCCATTGTGCAAGCGCTGCAATTGCTGCAAGCCGGAGGCTTGCAGGCACAAGCGCAGCCTGCCGATGGCGTGACCTACGCTGCCAAGCTCGATAAGGCCGAGGCTGCGCTGGATTGCACGCAACCTGCAGCGTTGTTGGCGCGGCGGGTTCGCGCGTTCAATCCTGTACCCGGTGCGACGGTACGGTTGCCGGGCCTGGAGGCGCCGGTCAAGGTATGGCGGGCAGAGGCATTGGATACGGTCGTCACGCATGCGCCGGGCACGCTATTGCAGGCAACGGAGACAGGAATAGACATTGCGACGGGCGATGGTGTGCTGCGGTTGCTGGAGTTGCAGAAAGCCGGGGGCAAACGTCAGCCTGTGGATGTGTTTGTGCGGGGCTGGCAGCCCGCAGCTTGAGCCGCCGCGGGCCTCGCGAGGTTTCCCCGCAGCCTAATACAGCGTGTTGCGCACCCGCTCCGGTAATTCCCGGTCATACGTCACGCCGTCAAACGTGCCTGCACTGATATCGGCCAGCATTCGCCCCACGCTGGGCAGGCTGCTGCGGTCCACCTGCTTGGCCGCGTCCCAGAGTCCGGACCGCAAAATCGCGCGCGAACACTGAAAAAACACAGTCTCGACGTGTATGACCAAGACCGATCGAGGGGGCTTGTCATTCATCGCGAAGCGCGCCAATAGCTCGGGGTCCGTGCTGATGCTGGCGCGGCCGTTGACTCTCAAGGTTTCGCCAACGCCTGGGACCAGAAACAGCAATGCTACGCGCGGATCTGCCAGGATATTGCGCAGACTGTCGATGCGATTGTTGCCGCGTCGATCTGGAATCAACAGGGTCTTGTCGTCGGCTACCGTCACAAAACCGGCGGGATCGCCGCGTGGCGAAGCGTCCAGCCCCTCGGGACCGGATGTTGCCAGGATCGCGAATGGCGCCGCCTCGATAAAAGTGCGGTAGTGCGGGTGCACGTGATCCACTTCCTTGATGAGCGAGGCGCCGGCCGGCTGGCCATACAGCGTTTGCAGGGCGTCCAGATCGGTGATGCGGTAGTCGTCGTTGAGTTCCATGATCACGCTAGGGTCAGTTTGGCTGGTAGGTCGGAGACGGTCAGGATGATGTCGTCGGGATGATGTTCGCGCAGTGCGTCGACATGGTTATAACCCCAGGCTACGCTTGCGACGTGTACGCCCGCTTTGCGGGCAGCGTCGATGTCACGCATTTCGTCGCCCACCAGGATGCAGCGTTGCGGCGCGACGTTGTGGCGTGCCAATAACCTTTTGAGTTTGGCTGCTTTGCCAAACATGTCGGTGCCGCATTCAAAATCGTCGAACCACTGTTCGGCTTGCGGGCCCAGCACACGCTGGACATTGGCTTTGGAGTTGGAGCTCAGCACCATCATGCGCAAGCCGCTGGCGCGCAGGCGTGTCAGGGCTTCGGCCATGCCGTCGAATAGCTGTACCGTGGGTGCCACGTCGCGCATCATCTGGCGTACGTGCGCCATGATGGCGGGCAGTTTCCAGAGCGGCACACCGAGGAATTTCAGAATTTCGTGGGCGTTGCGATATCGCAGTTCGGCGCGCTCGGCGGCATTGGTTTTCCGAAAGCCGTATTTGTCTGCGACGTCGTCAAGGATGGATTCGAACCAGGGCCAGGTGTTGGCGAGCGTGCCGTCGAAATCAAAGGCGGCGAGATCGTATTTCAAGCGGTGCCACCGGTGGGATCTACGATATGGTCGCGGCGGATCCAATGCATGACCGGCGCCAGAGCCTCGATGGGTGGTGCAGCTTGTACCACGCGTTGCGGATCCGTCCAGGGATAGGGCAGCGCGGTGAGCCAGTTGAAAATCGCCGGGGCCGTGTCCGACGGCAAGTTCAACATGGTCTCAATCGTGATGGTCAGGCGGCGGGCCAAGTGAGGCTCGGTCTGGAATTCCCAGTCATAGCGGCCGCAACCGACACGAACCTGGCCGGTCGCTTTTTCGGCCATGCCGACAAACCAATCGCATGCGTAGGTATCCAGGATGGCTTCCTCGCCAGGATGCGCGAGGTAAAAGGTGAATACGTTCTCGTAGGTCTGGCCAAACGCGCGTACGAGTGTCTCGGTGATGGCGTCCAGGCCATGAGACTCAGGCGGAAAGGCGATCGCCTGAGTACGCAGCGTCATTTTCAGTACGGCATCGTTGGTAAATGCCCGAGCCATGTAGACGGGACGGTTTTCGTCTTTGGCATGCAGGTAATTCCGCATCACCGATGCGGTATTGAGTGCAGGTGCGTGGGCAGTAGACATGGCGAGTACGTGGTGAGCGGTCCGATCAATGCTCGCCCGGATCTATCCATTTGGAGACCGTAGGCGGCGTGTAGGCGGCATAGCGATCCAGCAGGTCAGCAGGCTGGTTTTCGACGATCAGCATGGCGCGGTGTTCGGCTCGAATGAAGGATTCTTGCGCCGCGTGGTTCAGAAAGCCGGCCAGTTGATCGTAGTAGCCGGCAATGTTCAGCAGGCCGCAGGGCTTTTGATGCATGCCCAGTTGAGCCCACGTCCAGGTCTCGAAGATTTCTTCCAGGGTGCCCGCGCCGCCGGGCAAGGCGATAAAACCGTCCGAGCGCTCGGCCATCATGGTCTTGCGTTCGTGCATCGACGCGACGACATGGAGCTCGGTCAAGTTGTTATGGCCGATTTCTTTACGCAGCAGGCCCTCGGGGATGATGCCGATGACGCGGCCGCCTTCGGCGAGGACGGCGTCGGCCACGGCGCCCATGATGCCCACGCTTGCGCCGCCATAGACCAGCCCGATATCGCGGCTGACCAGCTCATGCGCCAGCGCGCGTGCGCCCTCGACATAATCAGGCCGGCTGCCGGCATTGGAACCACAGTAAACGCAGAGATTCTTGATGGTCATAGTCAAAAAACGGGTCGAATGAGGGCAGGACGAAACTACCCGGAAAAGCTGATACTGGGTCTCTAGTTTACGCAAGTTGGCGGCAAGGCCCGGTCAGGGGCGGTCGGCCAGGGTAGGGACGGGCCCATTCGCCAGGAGAAATTCGGACCGAAAGCCGGGACCGGGACCGTTGGATTGAACCGTAACTCGCTGTCGCGGACGGCATTGGTATGTCTATGGGAGGACATGTCGTTGCGAGTGGAGAGGATCTTCTTCTCGTCTGAAATGCGCCTGCATGCCGTGCTTTGAGATGGCATATGAGGGTTTCAGGTGTCTACTCTGCAGCCTTGCTGCACAAGGGTGCAGCAAATTTCCTTACCTGGAGGGTAGTGATGCTAGCTGCAAGTCTGAATGAAATGATCAGAGAGAAGACATTCCAGATCGCCCAAAAGGCCGGTGGCCGAGCCAACAGGTGCCAGAGCGATTTCCTCCTGGCGCAACAATGTTCTGTCGAGGCTATGAAACCCATGCCCATGGGCCCAGGGCCTCATCCGCGTTATCGCATGATCTCTTACGACGACATGATGCTGACGGACTGATTGTCAACGCATTATCGGCGCGCGCATTCGTGCGCGCTATTCTGGTTTTTCAGAGAAAAAGTATAGAGATGATTGCCCAGGCGCCGCTCGATGTTCATATAGAAAATCTGCTCGTTTTCATTGAAAAAGCCGGATTGGATACAAGCCAAGTGCAGGATGAACAAACACTTTCGACGTGTTACATCGGAGCATTAGAGGCGCTGCAGGGCAGAAAAAGCAAGGGTAAATACCGGGAAACACACATCGTGTTCGACCATGACCAGGCGAGCGAATTCAGCCGCCTGCTGTCCGATGACGATTTGACGGTCTTGGACGACAAGAATCAGGCCGAGGTCATTGCCAGGGAACCAGATCCGCTCGTGGAAAAGAAAGCGGTTCTGCTGGGCTCTGCTATCGAATGTCTAGGTGTTCTGTCCTCTGAGCACAAGTGCCTATTCGATTTCTTGATCACCGATATATTTTTGATGCCGTCCAAAGAGGCTAGTGGTGGAAGCACGTCCTCTGCCATCGGCGTGATATGGGCAAATCCCAAGATTACCCATCGGATACCTGACGTGGTGGAGTTTATCGTGCACGAACTGACGCATCATGCGATGTTCATCGACGAGTATCGGTATGGACACTACGATCACCGCGCGCTCATGAGCCCCGATAGCTGGGCGCAGTCAGCCATCTTGAAAATCGCTCGTCCCCTGGACAAAGTGATTCATAGCATTGTGGTCGCCGCCGAGATCGTGATGTTTCGCGAAAAATTCATCGGACATCCATCGGCGCCGCTTGTTCATCCTCCGACGCCGAGAATCCTGGCGCAACTGGTTGCCTCACTGGATTCTGTGGAGCAGGTGATCGACCGACAAGAGCGTGCAGGGATTACGTCAGTGTCCTCTCGCACGAAAGCGCTGCTGTCCGGTGCTCGAGACATTGTGGAGTCCGACCGCCTTTGCAAGTATCGAACAACATAAAGATTAACAATGAGCCTTTCGTCTACTCGAGCTTCCACACGGATTTTTTTTGATCGTGCAGCCTTTCTCACGTTTATGCTGGTGGTGGTGCATCAGTCTCTCATCGCGTCGTCTGCGTATTTCCTGACGCAAACGATCACTGGTTACCAGCAGGGCACAGAGGTTGGTGTATATCTGGTCTTGTATTTTCTTTCGATGATTCTTCCATTTATCCCCGGTGCGCTTTCCTTTGTCATGGCGGAGCGCTGGACAAATGCTGTGCATCGGAAATTCACATTGGCCATGGCGTCGGCCGCCTATGGCAACCTCAATGAGTACCGGTCGACGGAAAGCAAGTCGGCATTCGAGTCAGCCATCTCGAGAAACTCATTCGACGTGATCTCATCGTATATCTTGTTGTCGCATGATTTTCTCAGTCTCGCACTCAACAGTATCCTGAGTCTTGCTGTCATAGGGTTGATTCTGCCGTCTGAGATCGTACTGGGATACTTCGTTAGTTTGACGCTCAGCGTTGGAATGGTCTATGCGCTGACCAAGGCCGTGCAAAAACTGTCTGTCGACGTAGAGCGGCGGCATGCAGATTACGGCAATACCTTGGGCAAAGCCTGGGACAATGCCGTGGTCGGAAATGCCTACAACTATCGTCTGTGGCTGGACGAGTTCAAGGCCGACGGGGCCAGCTACTATTCAAGCTCTCTGCGGCTCACCGCCTGCAAACAAGCTGGCAACGTCGGGATTGCCTTCGCGTCTCTGATTCCGACGGCCTATCTGGTGTATCACCTGCTGGTGCTTGAAAAAATAGAGGCCGCCGTCGTGGCGGCGATCATTGTGAATTTGACGCGGATCTTTCACATTCTCAATGCACTGAGTGCGCTGATTTACGAGATTGTCGAGTGGGCGTCCGCGTCTGCCCGTCTGCGCTATCTTTTTGCTTTCCTGACGCCGGCTGCCGTTGCCGATATCCCTCAATCGCCCTCGGGGAATGTGAGCGTGAACGGCGAACTGATTACTGACTATCTGGCGGTGCGGGAGGCGTTACGTCATCGCACATGCGGCAGAGTGACAATACGGGGTGAAAATGGCTCGGGCAAGTCCACGCTCTTGTTGTCGATCAAGCAGGCTTTCCCACATAAAGCCCATTTGTTGCCCGCGGGAAACAATCAGCTCTGTTGGCGTCTTGGGCGGCGCGACGCGATGTCGACGGGGCAGCGGGCCCGCGCGATCATCGACGAACTGCTGAAGCAAGGTGCGGACATTCAGTACCTCTTGCTCGATGAATGGGACGCGAACCTGGATCAGGACAACCGAAGTTGTATCGACGAATTGTTAGAGCGCCTCAGCCACGACAAGGTCGTGATCGAGGTGAGGCATTAGGTCCAGGCGAGGCTGGGCCCGCATTGGCGTAGGCGTGGGCAGGCCTTGCGCCTGCCCACCAACTAACGTGTTAGCCCGTAAAAGCCGGTCCCGTGTCGCCTCGGCTCAGATAAGATCGCCGTGCAGATCGTATTCGTCTGCGTCGGTCACGCGCACGCGCACCAGGTCGCCCGGACGCAGTTTGCGATCGGTGTTGACGTAGACGTTGCCGTCGATCTCCGGGGCATCGGCGCTGGAACGGCCGATGGCGCCGTCGGCTGCGATCTCGTCGATCAACACGTCGATCTCGCGTCCGACGCGGGTTTGCAGGCGGGCGGCCGAAATCGCCTGTTGGTGCGCCATGAAACGATCCCAGCGCTCTTGTTTGACCTCGTCGGGAACGGGGTTGGCCAGATCATTGGCAGGGGCGCCGTTGACCGGGGAATATTGGAAACAGCCGACGCGATCCAATTGGGCTTCGCTCATCCAGTCCAACAGGTATTGGAAGTCTTCTTCGGTTTCGCCCGGGAATCCCACGATGAAGGTCGAGCGCAACGTCAGATCGGGGCATTCTTCACGCCAGCGTTTGATACGCGCCAGGGTCTTGTCCTCGAACGCCGGGCGTTTCATGGCCTTTAGCACACGCGGGCTGGCGTGTTGGAACGGGATATCCAGGTAGGGCAGGATTTTGCCCTGTGCCATCAGCGGGATGACCTCGTCCACGTGCGGATAGGGGTACACATAATGCAGGCGCGTCCAGACGCCGAGTTCGGACAAGGCCGTACAGAGCTCGGTCATGCGCGTTTTCACGGGCCGGCCGTTCCAGAAACCGCTGCGATATTTGATATCCACGCCGTAGGCACTGGTGTCTTGCGAGATGACCAGCAACTCTTTGACGCCGGCCTTGACCAGGCGCTCGGCCTCGCTCAACACGTCGCCCACGGGCCGGCTGACCAGATCGCCACGCATGGACGGAATGATGCAGAAGCTGCAGCGGTGATTACAGCCCTCGGAGATCTTCAGATAGGCGTAATGGCGCGGTGTGAGCTTGATGCCCTGCGGTGGCACCAGGTCGATGTAGGGATCGTGATCGGTCTTGGGCGGTGCGGCCTGATGCACGGCGCGTACGACTTCTTCGTATTGCTGAGGTCCGGTCACGGCCAGCACGCTGGGGTGCACGTCGCGAATGACGGATTCCTCGACGCCCATACAGCCGGTGACAATGACTTTGCCGTTTTCGGCGATGGCTTCGCCGATGGCCTCCAGGGACTCGGCTTTGGCGCTGTCGATGAAACCACAGGTGTTGACCACGACGACGTCGGCGTTGTTGTACTCGGGTGAGACCTGATAACCCTCTGTGCGCAGTTGGGTCAGGATGCGCTCAGAGTCGACCAGGGCTTTTGGACACCCTAAAGAGACCATCGCTATGCTGGGTGCCCGCTTGGTTTCCATGTTGGAATTCCGATTTGTGAATATAACCCTATAGTTTACAACGGCTTAAGGCTCTTTGGCTGGGCGCAGGCCGGCGGATTCCTGACGCCTGACTTCGACAACGACGCGTTCTTTGCTGAGGGTGTCCAATCGTTGATCGATGAGCTTCCGATTGGCTTCATCCAGGTTCGCGTCCCATTCATCGAGCAAGAGATACTGGATGTCCGAGCCCTGTTGCAGGATCTCGTCGATGATGGCGCGGGTCCGTTGTCCTGCCGATATGTTGCTGTGCTTGAAACGCCAACAGAGAGGATTGTCACCGGCGGGCAGCAAATGGGCCTGTTGCGCAAACGCATGTTTGATCGACAGCAGAAGCGTGGATTTGCCGGCGCCATTTGCGCCGCGCAGGGTCATTCTGCCGAAGCGATGGCGACGCAGCATCTCTCGCACTGTCTGATAGTCGCTGATTGGCTCGCCGTTGAGGGTGATTGTCCCCGCAGGGGTCTGAGGCAATGGCGCGGTGGCAGCCGGTAATAGAAAAGCCCAGAGATAGCGCAGCCGGGCAGATGCACTGGCCCACTCGAACAGTTCATATATCAACCTGCCCAAGGAATTGAGAATATGGAATATCCGCGTCAGGTTGACGATGATCGCCGCAATGATGGCGGCCTCTATCTGTTCGATCACGAGCAGGTGATATACGAGATAGGCGGTCGGGATGAGAGCCGCTGACGCGATGGCGATGTTCCCGAGCTGTTTGTACGTGGTGAGCCGCTGGGACGAGGAATAGTACGAGGCACCAGTGGCGCGGAACTCGGCCATCCACAAGTGATAGTTGTAAGCGTTACCGAGCACCGCGTTGTCCCAGGCCTTGTGCAAAGTATTGCCGTAACCCGCGTATCGCCGTCCGGTGTCGACGGATAGCTTTCGCGTTCCTTTGGCAAGGAAGCAAACCATTGCCGTGCTGAGCGCCAGGCTGATGCCGTAGCCCAGTGCAATCTCGGGCGGCAGGATCATGCTAATCACCGCGACGCTCAGCACACTATTCAGTGTCAGGCTCAGAAGATCGTGCGACAACATGGCATACGACGAGATCACGTCGAAGGCGTTTCTACAGATCGTGGATTCGAATGCCGACTTGCGTTCAATCGATCGGTATTCGTCCAGGTTGCCATAGATCGTTGATGTCATGGCCAGTGTGAATTTCCGGTGTATGGCGTTGATCCAGCGCTGCATCGTCATAAATGACAGGTACCCGGGAATGAACGGAAGGATGATCGAGAGCAAGTACAGCGCGAGATATTCTTTTAGCGCCTGTTCTTCCTGATAGCTGATGATGGTTTGCGTCAGAAAATAAGCGGACGAGGCGATGAGAGACTGATGTAACGCCACTAGTACGACAGTGAGCATGGCCGCCGGGTCGGCAAATATCCACGTCAAGGGCCGTGCTGACAGGCGTGTCATTGGTCGGCCCTCATGCCACGGTTCGGTACATATCGTCGCCGCCGAATGCCGCGATCTCGCCGTCGACCACGCCATCCGGACTCAAGTATTGCATCGCGGTTCTCCCGTATGACAAGTTCGCCGTATCGTCTTGCAGTGATCCGTATTGAAAGTGAGAAAGGACGGCGAGCTTTTAACCGGCTCGATATTGAGCGGCCTTTCGGACTAAAGGACGTTGCAGGCCCTGATGGCTGGCATTTCTCCTGTTTCGTCCGATGATTTGCGTGGTTTAATCTGTCCCTAAATAGTTCTATCCCTGATGCGCTTGCCTGTCAGCGGCTACCATAGCGGGATTGCATAGTCATTGATGATCCACATGGTTTCCCCTGCTTCTCTTGATGTTCCTGAATCGCAACCCGCCCGGCCGGCGTTGTCGGTGGTGTTGTTAGCCGCGGCGGGCGCGGTGCGTGCCGTGATGGAGGGACGCTCGCTGACGGAGGCGCTCGCTGCTGTGCCAGCGCCGTTGCGGCCCGCCACGCAGGCGGTGTCTTTTCATGCCATGCGCCAGCTGGGCTGGGCCAGCGCGATCGGCAGCGGTTTGGTGCAGCGTTCGCCCGCCACGCAGTTTGATGCGCTGTTGAACGTGTCGTTGTCTTTGTTGAAGGTGGCCGGAGAGGTCGAGGCGTTACCGGGTATGCCGGTGTATGCCCCGCATACGGTGGTGAATCAGGCCGTGACCGCGGCGGCCAGCCAGCGCAGTCTGACTGCCTATAAGGGGCTGCTCAATGCCTGCCTGCGCCGTTTTTTGCGTGAACGCGACGCCATCGAGGCGGCGGTGGCTGACTTGCCCGAGGCGCGCTGGAATCACCCGCGCTGGTGGGTGGAGCGGCTGCGGCAGGCATATCCAGACCAATGGCAGGACATCCTGACGGCGGCGAGTGTTCCCGCACCGTTGACGGTGCGAGTCAACACGCGGCGCGCTAGCCGCGACCAGGTACGAGACGCGTTCCAGGCCGCGGGCGTTGAGGCCCAACCCGTGGGGCAGGCTGGTCTGGTGCTGGCCGAAGCCCGGCCTGTGACCCAATTACCCGGGTTTGCCGAAGGCTGGTGGTCGGTGCAGGACGCTGCCGCGCAACAAGCTGCTGTGCTGCTAGCTGTGCGCGCCGGCGAGCGCGTACTGGATGCCTGCGCGGCACCTGGCGGCAAGACGGCGCATTTGTTGGAAAACGCCGATGTGGAGTTGCTGGCGCTGGATTCCGATGCAGGGCGCCTGACGCGTGTGGGACAGAATCTGGACCGATTGGGCTTGCGTTCGGATCGGGTGGCCCTGGCCGCGGCCGATGCGGCAGACCTGGATGCCTGGTGGGACGGCCGGCCGTTTGACGCCGTGTTGGCCGATGTGCCTTGCACGGCCTCAGGTATCGTGCGGCGCCACCCCGACATCCGCTGGCTGCGCCGTGCACCCGACGTGGCGCGCACGGCGGCGTTACAGGCACGTATCGTGGATGCACTGTGGCGCACGGTGGCCCCCGGAGGACGGCTGCTATATGTCACCTGTTCGGTTTTTCCTGAGGAAGGCGAGCGCCAGGCCCAGGCTTTTGCCCGGCGCCACGCGGATGCGCAGCGCCAGGACGCTCCGGGGCAACTGCTGCCTGTTGCGGTCGGCGCAACACCTCAGGCCCAACACGACGGTTTTTTCTATGCGCTGTTTGCCAAGCAGTCTTGAATCGCCAAGAATAGCCGTAGGATGCGATCAGGTTACGAATATCGATGATTTCTCGCTTATTTTGTGCGTTCTTGCTGTTATTTTTGATGACACCATTGGGTGCCGGGCCGGCGTACGCCAGTGAGCCTACGGTAGCTCGTATTGAACCCGCCATTCGTGACGGGAAACTGGAAATCGATGCCGAAATCGATGTCCGGCTGAACGAGCAGTTGCGCGACGCTGCCGAACGCGGGCTGCCTCTGTATTTCACGGCCGATATTGTGATCAGCCGGGATCGGTGGTGGTGGTTTGACGAGACGGTGGTCGACACCAGCCGGACCTGGCGGGTGATCTATAACGCGCTGACCCGTCAATGGCGTGTCGGAACGGATTCGCTGAGTTGGCCCGTGTCTTCGCTGGATGAGGCCATGGACATGGTGCGCCATATTCGCCATTGGGTCTTGATCGATGTCTCGGAGCTCGATTATGAGGTGTCGTATCAAGGGCAGTTGCGGCTGCGGCTGGATACATCGCAGTTGACGCGTCCCTTCCAGGTCAATGCGCTCAATAGCAGTTCCTGGAGCCTGGGAACGCCTTGGACGGGTTTTTCGTTCGAATTGGCCAAGCCTCGGGATCCGTCATGAGAATGCTGCTGCGCATCGCGCTGATCATCGGGGCCATCAGCGGGCTGGCATTGTTGGGCCTGCTGGCCTGGTCGACCGGCAACGCGTCGCGGTTTGCCCGCTACTACGATATTTTGCTGGTGTTGAACGGTGTCTTCGCCCTGGCCTTGTTTGTCTGGGTGGTGGCGTTGACGACGCGGCTGGTGCGGCAGATCCGCCGCCGCCAGTTCGGCGCGCGGCTGACGGCTCGCTTTGCCTTGGCCTTTGCGCTGATCGGGGTGGTTCCAGGGGCGTTGATCTACATCGTATCGGTGCAGTTCATGTCCAGGTCCATTGAGTCCTGGTTCAATGTCCGTGTCGATAGCGCGCTGGAGTCCGGCCTGAACCTGGGGCGCGCTGCGCTGGATTCATCTCTGGCCGATCTGGATGCCAAGGCGCGGTCCATGGCGTCGGAATTGAACAATACCCCTGATCGCGACATCCCGTTGGCGCTGACTCGCTTGCGCGAGTCCAGCGGGGTGCAGGATGTGATGGTGTTTACCGGTGGCGGCCGCCTGGTGGCTTTTTCCACCGATCAGTACGGCCAATTGTTGCCGGAAATCCCGCCTGCATCGGTGTTGAACCAGCTACGGCTGGGGCGAGGGTATTCCGCTGCCGAGGCCGATGACGCCAGTCTGGCAGGCGGCAAAGACAGCCTGACATTGCGCGTGGTCATCCCGCTGACGACGCCTCAGCGTTTCGATACCTTGATGTCGCCGCCTTCCGAGCCGCGCTGGTTGCAGCTGCTGCAGCCAGTGCCCGAGCAGATTGCGGATAACGCCAACCGGGTGCAGCAGGGATTTCGCGATTATCAGGAACTCGCGCTGTCGCGGCTGGGGTTGCGCAAGCTCTATGGCATTACCTTGACCTTGGCGTTGTTGCTGGCCGTGTTCGCCGCGATTGCCGTGGCCTTGTCGCTGTCCAAGCGGCTGGTGCGGCCGCTGCTGCGTTTGGCAGCGGGGACTCAGGCGGTGGGGGTGGGCGATTATCGTCCGCTGCCGGAGCCTCCCGAGCGCGACGAGGTAGGGCAATTGACGCGTTCTTTCAATGCGATGACCCGTCAGCTGGACGAGGCGCGCCATATGGTCGAGAGCAATCGCCGCCAACTGGAGCGTTCAAACGTCTATCTGGAAAGCGTGCTGTCGAACCTGTCGTCGGGCGTGCTGGTATTTGACGAAAGCTTTCGCGTGACGACCGTGAATCAGGGCGCACAATCCATTTTGCAGGCCGATTTGCGTTCGGTCATCGGGCGGCCGCTGGAAACGGTCGATGGCATGCTGGAGTTCATCCAGATCGTACGCCAGGCCTTTGCCCAGCACGCGGCGGTGGGGTCCGAGCGTCTGCATTGGCAACAACAGTTCGAGATTTCCCTGGCGCCGTCGGCAGACTCGAACGAGTCTGCGCAAATATTGACCCTGTTGGCGCGAGGCACACATTTGCGGGTGGATGGGCGTGGCAATGGCTATCTGGTGGTGTTTGACGACATTACCGAGGTGATCTCGGCCAACCGCACGGTAGCGTGGGGGGAGGTAGCCCGCCGTTTGGCACACGAAATCAAAAATCCGTTGACCCCGATCCAGCTGTCAGCCGAACGCCTGGCCATGAAACTCGCCGACCGCCTGCAACCGGCGGATCGGCAGATGCTCGAGCGATCGACGAATACCATTGTGAATCAGGTGGGCTCGCTCAAGCAGATGGTGGACGATTTCCGCGAATATGCCCGCACGCCTCCTGCTGTGATGCAAACTATCGACTTCAATGCCTTGGTGGCAGATGTGCTGGCGTTGTATGGTTGGGATCCGGGAGAGAAACATTCGGCCCCGGGACGCGCCCTGGCGCCGGCCCTGAACCTGGATGTCTCGCTGGAGCCTGGCTTGCCGCATATCGAGGGGGATCCCACTCAGCTGCGCCAAGTCATTCATAATTTGCTGTCGAATGCGCGGGATGCCATTGCAGAGCAGGGAGCTGACGGACGTGTACAGGTGACGACGCAACTGATGGGAGAGTCCAATGGCGCCACGCAATCTGCGGTACGTTTTACGGTCGCTGATACCGGTCAGGGGTTTTCGCATAAAGTCATGCAGCGGGCTTTTGAACCGTATGTCACCACCAAGGCTCACGGGACTGGGTTAGGATTGGCAATTGTGCGCAAGATCGTGGAAGAGCATGGTGGGAAGATCGATCTGGGCAACCGCAAGGAAGGAGGGGCGCGGGTTTCGATATTATTGACCCGAGTGGCCCCCAAGGCCGCGGCTATGGACGCGGCTGCGCAAGAACAGGATAATGCGGCTACGCAATAGGTGGAAGGTTTATGGCCAGAATTCTGGTGGTTGACGACGAAGTTGGCATTCGTGAACTTTTGTCCGAGATTCTTTACGACGAAGGGCACACGGTCGAATTAGCCGAAAACGCGGCGCAAGCACGTGCCGCACGGCTGCGCATGCGTCCGGATCTGGTGCTGTTGGACATCTGGATGCCGGATACCGACGGCGTGAGCCTGCTCAAGGAGTGGGGCTCACAAGGGCTGTTGGACATGCCTGTCATCATGATGAGCGGCCATGCCACGATCGATACCGCCGTCGAGGCAACGCGTATCGGTGCCATGGATTTTCTCGAAAAGCCCATCACCTTGCAGCGTTTGCTCAAAACGATCGCAGCAGGCTTGGCGCGTGGCCGCACCTCGCATCCTTCCGCCGTGACGACGCCCCTGAGCGCGGTGACGCCGGTGGTGCCGCTGGAGGACGAGCTGGACCCGCCGTCGGCACTGACGTCTGTGACCAGCCTGCCACCCTTGGCCGAGGCGCCCCCCGCCTCCAGTGGCAAACTGGGCAGCATTGCACTGGATCAGCCGCTGCGCGAGGCGCGCGACGAGTTCGAGCGCATTTATTTTGAATATCATCTGGTTCGTGAAAATCACAGCATGACGCGCGTGTCCGAACGTACCGGTCTCGAGCGCACTCACTTGTATCGCAAGCTCAAGCAATTGGGCATCGAGTCGGCACGTAAACGCGGCACATGAAGATCCTCATCATGGGGGCAGGCCGCGTCGGGACCAGCGTGGCCGAAAATCTGGTGTCCGAGCAGAACGACATCACGGTGATCGACACGAATGTCGATCAACTGCGCTATCTGCAGGATCGCTTCGACCTGCGCGTGGTGCACGGCGATGGGACCCAGGTGGCCGTGCTGGAGGCCGCAGGGGCTGAGGATGCCGATCTGTTTGTGGCCTGTTCCGCTTCCGATGCGGCCAATATGGTCGGCTGCAAGATCACTCGACAGTTGTTCAATGTGCCGCGTCGCATTGCCCGTATCCGCATGCCGGATTTCGAGGACCAGCCCGAGCTCATGGGGGAGGAGGGCTTCTGTATCGACGCGCTGATCAGCCCCGAACGCAGTGTCACTGCGTATTTGCATAGCTTGATCGAGTTTCCCGAGGCCTTGCAGGTCGTCGAATTTGCGGATGGGCGCATCAGCGTAGTCACGGTGCGTGTCGGGCATGGCAGCCCGATGGCACATCATCCGATTGCACAGTTGCGCGAGGTATGGCCCGATGTAGCGGCCCGCGTGGTGGACGTAGTGCGCGATGGCCGGCCCCTGCAGGCTGACCGAGGGACCGTTATCGCGCCGGGCGATGAGGTCGTGCTGGTAGTCGATTCCCGGCATGCCCGCCGTGCTGTTCGGCAGCTGCGCGAGGCGGAAAAGTCTGTGCGCCGCGTCATGATTGCGGGCGGCGGCAACATCGGTCTGCGGCTGGCGCGTCAACTGGCCGAGGAAAATTACAGCGTGCGCATTATCGAGCACAACGAAAAACGCTGTGAATACCTGGTGGCCGAGTTGCCCAGCAGCGTGCTGGTGCTGCATGGCAGCGGCACCGACGAGGAGCTCCTCGAGCAAGAAAACATCGGCGATATGGACACCTGGCTGGCGCTGACCAGTGATGACGAAGACAACATCATGTCGTCGTTGCTCGCCAAGCGTCTGGGTGCGCGCAAGGTGATCGCGCTGATCAACCGCCCAGCCTATGGCGAGTTGATGCAGGGCAGCCATATCGATATTGCGGTATCGCCGGCGCAAGCCACCATGAGCGAGTTGCTGCGGCACGTCCGCCGTGGCGACATTGTGGTCGCGCACCGGTTGCGCCAGGGTGTGGCTGAGGCGATTGAGGTCATTGCCCATGGCGACCGCAGCAGTTCCAAGGTCGTGGGGCGCGCCGTTGGAAATATCCGTTTGCCCAAAGGGGCCAGCATTGGTGCGTTGGCGCGCGGTGACGAGATTTTGATGCCGGACGACGATACGGTCATCGAGACGGACGACCATGTCATTGTCTTTGTACCCTCGCGCCAGATGATGCCGCGCGTTGAAAAACTGTTCCAGGTTTCGGCGTCTTTCTTCTGATCTCGGATATCGTCACCCATGCGCCATACGGCCATTCACATTAGCGTTTGCGACTGCCTATGAAGCGCTTGTTGGCTACCCTCTACGTCGCGGGCCTGACCATGGGCGTCTTTGCGCTGACCATGCTGCTGCCGCTGGTGGTGGCATATTTGGGCGACGACGCGGGATTCACGGCGTTTCTGGATGGGTTTTTGCTGGCGTTTGGGGGTGGAGCCGCGGTCTGGCTCGTCACGCGGCGCGGGCGTAGCGAGTTGAATGCTCGAGATGGGTTTTTGCTGGTGGCGGTGGTATGGGTCAGTCTGCCGCTGCTGGCGTCGATCCCGTTCTTGATCTATTTCGACCGGGCCGGGATACCACTGTCGTTTACTGACGCGTATTTCGAGGCTATGTCGGGCTTGACGACTACGGGGGCGACTGTGTTGACGGGGCTGGATGATCTGCCGGCTTCGATCAATCTCTGGCGTGCCACCTTGGTCTGGATTGGCGGTTTGGGCATCCTGGTGCTGGCGGTGGCGATTTTGCCGCTGCTCGGGGTCGGAGGGCATCAGGTGGTGCGGGCCGAAACGCCAGGGCCAATGAAAGACGAGCGTTTGACGCCCCGTATTGCCAGTACGGCAAAAGCGCTCTACGCGGTCTATTTCGGGCTGTCCATATTGTGCCTGGTGGCCTATCGCGGCGTCGGGTTGTCGTGGTTCGAGGCCTGGTGCCACACGGCCACCACGATGGGGCTGGGAGGGTTCTCGACCAAAGACTCCGGCTTTGCCTATTTCGACTCGGTGCCGCTGGAGATCGTGTCGATGATTTTCATGACCTTGGCCGGGATCAATTTCGCGACCCATTTCAACGCCTTGCGACAGGGCAGTTTGCGCGCCTATCGTGTCTGTCCGCAAACGGTGCCATATCTGGTCATCATGTTGGGCGCGGGGCTGGTGATTTCCGCTTATTTGTACTTCCGCGGTGTCTACCATGATCCGCTGCTGGCGTTGCGCTACGGCATGTTCCACACGATTTCAGTGGCCACCACGACAGGTTATGCCACAGTTGACTACGCCACGTGGCCCTTGATCGCGCCTTTGACCATGCTGCTGTTGTCAGGGTTTGTCACCTCTGCCGGCTCGACGGGCGGGGGAATCAAGATGATTCGCGCCGTGTTGCTGGCCAAGCAGGCGCGTAACGAATTGGTCGTCATGCTGCATCCCAATGCCGTCAGTCCGATTCGTATGGGCGGACGTCTGGTGAATCAGCGCGTGATGGCGTCGGTGTTGGCTTTTATGATGGTCTATGGTTTGTCGATCGGTGTGTTTACCAGTCTGTTGCTGGTATCGGGCCTGGAGCCGATCACGGCCTTTTCTGCGGTGCTTGCTACGATCAACAATACTGGGCCGGGTCTGGGGCCGGTGGGGCCCATGGGTAATTTCGCAGTCCTGACCGATTTTCAGACTTGGGTCTGTACGTTTGCGATGTTGATCGGTCGGCTGGAATTACTGACCGTCGTGGTGTTGTTTACCCCAATGTTTTGGCGCAAGTAATCGGTAGTCCCCGCAGGCCCCCGCTACGCGACGGCGACGAGATACCGCGCCAGGGCGGCCAGATCCGGTTCCACTCCTATGCCTGGCGTGTCCGGCAGATGTAGCCAGCCGTCGTTCAAGTTTGTCAGCGGACATACCTGCTCGCGTAGCGGATTCGGATTCGCATCCACCTCGACCAATCCGGCTGGCCCCAGGGCGGCGCGCAGATGCATCGATGCTGCCAGCCCGATACCGCCGCCCAGCCAGTGCGGGCAGAATACCAGGCCCGCCTGTTCAGCCCGCCGCGCTACGGCCACGCAGCCCGAAATGCCGCCCCATTTGGCCACGTCGGGCTGCACAAAGCGCAGATGTCCATTCTGGATGGCGGCGTCGAAGTTGGCATGGTCACGGATGTTCTCGCCAGCCGCCAATGGAATCGGGGTGCTCTCGGCCAGTTGGCGCCACGTGTCCAAGGGTTCGTCGGCCGCCAGGGGTTCCTCGATCCAGTACGGCTCGTAACGTTCTAGCGCGGCGATCCGTCGCATTGCGTTCTCAGGTTCCCAAGCTTGATTGGCGTCTATCATGATCTGGGCCCGTGGGCCCAGCGCGGCGCGTATGGCCTCGAAATCGGCGATGTCCTTGTCGGGCTGGAAACCCACTTTGAATTTGAATGCGGTGTAGCCTTCCGCCTGTTTGGCCAGTGCTGTCTCGGCAACTTGCTCGGGCCCCAGTCCGCTGGCGTACAGGCGCACGCGGTTGTCGGCCTGTGGTGTATCGGCCAGCAAGCGCCATAGAGGCAGGCCAGCGCGCCGGGCCTGCATGTCCCACAGTGCCTGGTCGAGGGCGGCGATGACCTGTGCCAGAGGACCCGGTTCGCCAGCCTGCAGCGCCATGCGGCGCACACGCTGTGTCAACTGCCGCCACGTGTCGGCCGGTCTGTCGCTGGGCGTGCCTTCGGCCAGCGGGGCGACGATCTCGCGCATGATGCGCGCGCGGTGCTCGGCGCCCACGGTCGGGAAATTGCAAAACACCTCACCCCAACCCCAGGCGCCGTCGGTGGCGCTGACACGTACGAACACGGCGGGTCGGTTGGTCATGGTGCCGACGGCTGCGGCTACGGGGCGTTCAATCGGGGCGCGAAACACCCAGCATTCGATTTTGGCAATGGTCATCCGGTGCGTCGCTTATTCCACTGAGATACCGATGTCGGTGGCGACTTTGCGCCACTTAGTCAGTTCGTCGCCGATGTATTGGCGAAACGCCTGAGGCGTGCCCGCATCGGTGCTCAGTCCCGCTTCGGCCAGTCGCGCTTTGATGGCGGGGTCGGCCTGGATCTGGTTAATGGCCTGGTTCAGCTTGTCGACGATGGGGGCCGGCAGACCCGCGGGGCCAGCCAGCCCCTGCCACGCCACAGCCTCGAAACCGGGCAGACCGGCGGCCTCGGCGATTGTCGGGATGTCTGGGTACTCGGGCCGCCGCGTTGGGCCGCAAACACCCAGCACGATCAGTTTGCCAGCGTTGACTTGCTGCATCATCGAACCCTCGTCGGCGAAGATCATGTCCACGTGCCCTGCGACCAGATCGCCCACCAATGCGCCGGTACCCTTGTACGGCACGTGCAGCAGCTTGGTGCCGGTGCGCGACTGGAACAGCTCGGCGGCCATTTGCTGCATGCTGCCGGTGCCGGACGATCCATAGGTAAGTTTGCCTGGATTCGCCTTGGCATAGGCAATCAGCTCAGCCGCAGTGCGAGCCGGTACCTGGGGATTGAGCACCAACACGTAGTTGACATTCACCGTCTTGGTGATGGGCGTCAGATCGGCCAGCGGGTCAATGGGGGTGTTCTTGTACACGACCGGATTGATGCCCAGGATAGCAATGTTACCCACCAACAACGTGTGGCCGTCGGCCGGTGCACGTTTGACTAGTTCGGCGCCGATGTTGCCGCTGGCGCCGGGGCGATTTTCCACAATCACGGTCTGACCCAGGATGCGGGATAGCTCAGGCGAGACGATACGCGAATAGATATCTACCGCGCCGCCAGGTGAGAAAGGCACGATCAATCTGATGGGCTGGGTGGGGGAGGTGGACTGAGCGAAGGCGTGGTTGCTGGTTGAATAAGCCACGGCGGCCAGCATGGCACCACACAGGAACTGCCGCCGTGTGTAATGGAAAAGGGGGCGCATCTCGTCTCCTTGTGATGTGCGCCGCCTGTGTGGGATCGTGTAATCGGGGTGGCGGCTCTTGCAGGGATTATCGACAGTGTGGTGTTAAGCATCAATTATTAATATTTCATTAACCCATATAATTTTCATATGAGTAAATTGCATCCATTTCAGCCTGATGGGCAGCCGCTGTCGCCTGCTGCCGCGTATCGGCTGGACCGACTGCGGCTGCGTCACCTGCGACTGCTGGAAGTCATCGGCCGTGAAGGCTCGCTGGGCGCAGCCGCGCGTGAACTGGGCATCAGTCAGCCAGCGGTCACGCTGTTGCTGCGCGAGGTCGAAGACGTCTTTGGCATGCGGCTGGTCGAGCGCGATGCGCGTGGGGGCCGATTGACGGTCGCAGGCCGTCACGCGCGCGACCGGCTGGTTATCGCGATGGCGTCGGTGAATTTCGCCATCGGCGCGGCGCGGCAAAGCGGGCGCGATCCCACGCTCAGGGTAGGGTGCGTGCAACTGATCGGTTTCAGCGCCTTGCCTGAGGCCTTGGAGCGTCTGTCAGTACAAGGCCCGTTGCCATATATGCATATCGAGGAGGCCGAGGCCGTGACGCTGCTCGCCGCGTTGGCCGCCGGTGAGCTCGACTGCGTCATCGGCTGGCTGGACGAGACGATCGCCTCGTCCGTAAACCTGGATCTGCTTCATGTCGAACCGCTATGGTCGGGCCGCATGCAGGTGTTTGCCGCGAGCGGGCATCCTCTGGCTCGGCACAAGCAGGTGCGCGTGGCTGAATTAGCCGAATGTTCCTGGGTAGTGCCACACAGGGGATCGCGCACTTACGCGGCGTTCCAACGTCTGTTCCTGAACAATGGCCTGGCCGCACCACGGCCGCGAATCGTGTGCACGTCCATCCATTCCGGCATACATATGGTGGCAGGAGGGCAATTCGTCAGTGTCGGCCCGGATCGCCTCATCGCCCAGTACCGCGACAGCCTGGGTATCCAGCCGCTACGGGGCCGTGAGCTAGATACCGGGCCCACCTACTTGTCGTTTTTCACCCTGAAAGAAGCGGCCGATTTCGAGCCGACGCAGCAGCTCAGGGATGCCTTACTGGCCACCCAGTTCACTGACCTCAGTTGACGCCATGGGGAGAGCGCCGGCGTGCGCCGCATTCGTGTTCAAGCGGTGTTGAGCGTGCGAGCTTCTGTCACAATCTGGTCAGGTATCGACGTCAAAATACTAGGACAAACCCGAATTAGGGTTATCCCGCGCCTGTTCGGCAGCCCCATTTTTCGCGACCTTACAGGCTGAACCGCGCTGACAGCCGCGCCATTCCTAGTCTGTGAGCGTTTACTCACTTTTCTGTCACAGACAAAAACGCATTGATTCTTGAAGTTGCGCGTAAATGTCACGATTTTGATTCTTCTTGGCACAAAGTTGCGGCTATCATGAAGGCATAAGACACCGTCTAGTGCCCCCCGGGAGGTCGCCGGGCTTCAAGGCCGAATGGTGCGTCCCTACCAACGTACATAAAGGAGTCGGAGATGGAACAGATCCCGTTCGTCTCGTCCGCCCCAAACACGCTCGGCATTGAGTTGGAGTTGCAACTGATCAATCCACGCAGTTTTGATTTGGCTGCAGCAGCTGACGAGTTGTTGGTTCAGATGGCCAATCATCCTATCGCGGACCGGGTCAAACCCGAAATTACGCGCTCGATGATTGAGCTGAATTCTTCGGTACATGAACACCCCATGGGCCTGTTGGCCGAGATGCGCGAAATGCGCGACGCCCTCTGCGAGGCAGCTGATGCCGTGGGTGTTTCCGTGGCAGGCGGGGGTGCCCATCCCTTCATGCGCTGGCAAGAGCGCGCTATTTCCGATTCCCCCCGTTTTCAGTATCTGGCGGAAATGTATGGGTATCTGGCTCGCCAATTTACGGTCTTTGGCCAGCATATTCACCTGGGCGTGCCTTCGGGCGATGCGGCGGTGCGGATGGTGCACAGTCTGTCGCCCTATATTCCGCATTTTATTGCGCTGTCGGCCTCCTCGCCCTATTACGAAGGGGTGGACACGCTGTTTTCGTGCTGCCGCCTCAATGCGGTGAATAGCTTCCCACTGGCCGGTCATTTACCGGCGGAAGTCATGGACTGGTATCAATTCGAGGCGCATATGGCGCAACTGCGCCAGAGTGGCCTGGCCGAGAGCATCAAGGACCTGTACTGGGATATCCGGCCCAAGCCGGAGTTCGGTACGGTCGAAATCCGCGTGTGCGATACCCCGCTGACGGTCGAGCGAGCATGCCAGTTGGCGGCTTTTGCCCAAGCGCTGGCGGTATTGGTCTCGCGCGAACCGCAGCCGGCCTCCAAGGCCTGGCTGGCCTACCGCAGTAATCATTTCCAAGCCTGCCGCTTTGGCCTGCAGGGCAGTTATGTGACGCCGGACGGGCAGCGGCTGCGTTTGATTGACCACTTGCGGGCGTTGTTCCAGCGTCTGATGCCTATTGCAGACGAGCTGGGGACGCGCGACATGCTGGCCATGTTGCAAGAGGAAGCTGTCCGCAACGGCAATGACGCACGCTGGCTGCGCGGGCAATTCCACCGCGTGCGCGATTTGCCGGCCGTGGTCGAGTCGATGACTCGGGTGTGGCGCGGCGAGCGTGATGCGGCCGTGGTCGCCGAGGCTACCCCTCGACGCCGCATCCGTGCCACGTCTGAGCCTATGCACGGCGGCGTTCAGGCGCTGGCGACTCCTGAGGCCGGGCGGACTTCCGGCTGGGGTTCGGATCGCCTGCACTGAGTGGTGCGTAGCAGGGCCATTGCGGCACTGAACCATTCTGGAGCAGGGCGGTACGAGCCCTGCTGCTGCGAAAATCTGACTATGCAGCGGTGATCCGGCATTCGTCGTGGCGCGTCAGCTGCCCGCGCGGCGACCGCCGATGGCGCTGATCGACAGGTGGGTTTCGCCCGGCGCGCTGCGGCGTGCGGCCGCGCGCCAGGCGTGGCCATAGGACACTTCAATGGTCAACGGAATGACGCCTTCTGCGTTGCGTTGGGCTTCCAGCGCCGCGTGCAAGCGAGCCAGCCAATCGCGTCCTACCAGTCCCCTGCGGCGGCCGTTCGCAGGGTTGCCTCCCAGTGCTCGCACGTCTTGCAGCAGGCTCGCGGGGGTGCGATAGGTCAGCGTCAGGGTTTCCTGATCCATCACGGGATCGGAAAAGCCGTTTTCCACCAATAGGTCCCCGAAATCATGCATGTCCACAAATGACGGCGTTGCGGTGTGCAGGCCGGCATCGTCCAGCGCCTGGCGCAGTTCGCGCAGGGTCGCAGGCCCCAGACAGGAAAACATGGCCAGTCCGCCGACCTTGAGTATGCGGCGCCATTCGGCGAGTACCGCGTGCGGCGCCGGGTGCCAGTGCATGGCCAGATTGGACCAGACTAAATCCAGAGACTCCGGGGGCAGGCCCGTGTCGGCGAGATCGGCGCGCAGGAAACGCGGGCCGTTCTGACCACGGCCGATCAGTTTCCCGAGCCAATGGCCCACGCCTGCCGCGGCATAGCGCTCACGTGCATGGGTGAGCAGTGTTTCGCTGATGTCCAGGCCCTGGTAGGTGGCATCGGGATAACGTTCCCGCAGCAGAGGCAAATTGTCCCCGGCACCACAGCCGGCATCGAGCAGGGCCTCGGGTTGCAGGCGGATGTATTGCAGGCGGCCCAGCATGCGGCGGGCGACTTCGCCATAGAGGAATTGTGCGTCGGCCAGGTCGCCGCGGCGCGAAAACTGCCGTACGACGTGCGCGGGGTCCAGCGGCAAGGTCGGAGGCGTGACGGGTGTGGGGTGTGACATGAATGTCGCGCTGCTGCGTGGCAGCGCAGGAAAAGCATGGTGTGATAGCGGCCCTTGCGACTTGCACGAGCCCGAATGCTATCCATTATGGCCGATTCGCGTTTTCTCTACCGCCTGGGGGGTGTTACCCGGCGAATGTTCTCGCTGGTGGCGACGGATTGTCCTCTATGCGAGGGGCGGGCGGCCGGGGGCGGGCTATGCGCCGGCTGCCGCGATGACATTACGCAAACGATGCAAAACGCAGGATACCGCTGCACGCGCTGTGCGCAGCGCATGCTGTTCGGCGGGCAGGCATGCCAGGGCTGCGCCGATATGTGCCCGGTTTTTACGCAGGCCATCGCGGCGTTCGACTATGAGCCGCCGTTCGACAGCTTGATCGGCCGTTACAAGGCGGAGCATCGTTTTGGGCTGAGTACGACCCTGGCGCAACTGCTGGCCGGCGCTATCGCACGCGCAGGCGGCATAGCGCGAACCGGGTCGAGATCGGCGCCTTGCCAGCCAGAGCAGGTTGAGGGACGTGGGACGTACGCATTAAAGGCGAGTACGGTCCTGATCCCGATCCCCTCCAGCAGCGCCTCCTTGCGTCGGCGAGGCTTCAATCCCGCCGCTGAGTTGGCCGCCAGCTTGGGGGCTTGTCTGCAGTTACCCGTGCGGCGGGGGGCCTTGCGCCGCCTGCGCGAGGGCCCGCGTCAGGCATACAGCGGCCGTCAGGCGCGTCAGCGAGGGGCTCAGGGGCTGTTCGCCTGCGTCGCGCCTGTTCAGGGCCTGTCTATAGGTCTGGTCGATGACGTGATGACGACGGGCAGCACGGTCAATGCGGCGGCACATGCGTTGCTCCGCGCAGGGGCTGCGGACGTCACGGTGCTGGTGGCGGCGCGTACGCCGGTACGGGACCGCCATGCCTAGCGCTTTCGGCCGGCTGGGTCCCGCATTTTTCGCAGCGTAGACGAGCTCCCTGGCAAAATAGCGTCTTCGCGTGCCGCGTGTGCTGGTGCGCCAGGATGATATTCATGTTTCACGTCGTACTCGTTTGCCCTGAGATTCCTCCCAATACCGGTAACGTCATTCGGTTGTGCGCCAATACCGGAGCGCAACTGCACCTGGTGCGGCCGCTGGGATTTGATCTGGACGATACGCGCCTGCGGCGCGCGGGGCTGGATTATCACGAGTGGCAGCCTGTGCAGGTCCATGACACGTTGGCACAGGCGCTGGCCGCCACCGGCGCGCAGCCCGATCATTGCTATGCCATGACCACGCGTGCAACGCATAACGTGTCAGAGGTGGCATTCGTGCCGGGCGATGTGTTTGTGTTTGGCCGTGAGACGGCTGGGCTGTCTGCCGAACACATGGCCATGTTTGCTTCATCGCAGCAGATCCGTTTACCCATGTGCGAGGGGCAGCGCAGCTTGAATCTGTCCAATGCGGTGGCGATTACGGTGTTCGAAGCATGGCGGCAGAACGGCTACGCCGGCGGATCATAGTGTCCGCGCGATGCCGTATGGTGTTCCGGCATCGAGCGATACTTGCAGGGATGGCGGCATGGCGGGTGCCGCCATGTGCCGTCGCTGTCGTGTTCGCCTTCGCGGCGTATCGCTCAATCCAGCGATAATCCCAACCGCTTGATCACTGCATTCCAGCGCGCCTGATCTTTCTGGATGCGATCGGTCAATTCGGCCGGACTGGATGGGGCAGGCGTGAAGTACTGCTGCGCCAGTTGTTTACGCACAGCGTCGCTGTTGATGATCTGTGCCAACTCCTTGTTCAGGCGCTCCACAATCGGAGCCGGCGTGCCCGCGGGGGCGAAGATGGCGTTCCAGGAGATGGCTTCAAAGCCCGGATAGCCTTGTTTGTCCATGGTGGGAATACCCGCCAGGGACTCGCTGGGCTGCAGGCTGGTGATGGCCAGGGCTTTGACTTTGCCGCTTTGGACTTGCGGCATCGCGATGGCAGGCACCATGAATCCAGCCTGTACATCACCGGCGATGATGGCGCTGATGACCTGCGGAAAGCCCGAATACGGAATTTGCACGAGGTCGATGTCTGCCTCGCTTTTGAACATTTCCATGGCCAGATGCGCCGAGCTGCCGGGGCCGACGGAACCGTAGTTCAGGGCGCCCTTGCGCTCGCGCGCCAGTTTGACGAAATCCGCGACGTTTTCGACGGGTAATGTCCCCGGGACCGTCAGCACATTGGGGCTCGTGGCGACCAGTGTGATGGGCTGCAGGTCTTTGAGCGGGTCGTAGCCCAGGGTTTTCTTGTACAGCTCGGGGGCGGTGACCATCGGGCCGTTGATGGTGTAGACCAAGGTGTAGCCATCGGGCGCGGCCTTGGCGACCATGCGGGTACCGATGTTGCCGCCTGCGCCGGGTTTGTTATCGATGACGATGGGCTGGCCCAGTGCTTGTGACAGCGGCTCGGAAATGGTCCGCGCCAGCAAGTCCGGCGATGAGCCCGGCGGAAAGGGCACCACCATATGGATGGGGCGTTCGGGCCACGCGGCCATGGCACTGGTCGGCAGTACGGCGGCAATCAATAGCAGGGGCAGGCAGCGCAGCAGAGCGCCAGCGCGAAATGGGCGGGCAAGGGGCATGGTGAGCTCGTTGATTTGTCTCGATGTTGATATGGTTTTGTGGAGCGTATTGTGAGGGATATGTTGGTGCGGCGGTAGGGGATCTCGGTGCTTGGCGTGCGCGAGGATCGGCGCTGACGTCAAAATTTCTGCTCGTGTCGGACGGTCGATGCGTGTTGGCGCGGTGCTGCCGTGCATCGAATCATGCGTGAGCTAAATTTCCAGTCGCGCCTCGCGTGCCAGGAGTGCAGATACCGCGGTCACCGGGGCGACGCCCTCGAACAGCACGGCGCATACCGCCTCGGTAATGGGCAATTCCACACCCAGTGTGCGAGCGCGCTGCAGCGCTGCACGCGCGCAGCGCACGCCCTCTGCGGTGATGCCGCTGGCCAGAATATCGGCCAATTTACGCCCCGCGCCGATTTCCAGGCCGACACGGCGGTTGCGCGATAGTTCGCCGGTAGCGGTCAGGACCAGGTCTCCCAAGCCGGTCAGGCCAGCAAAGGTTTCGCCCTGGGCTCCCAATGCGACACCAAAACGGCTCATTTCCGCCAGGCCGCGCGTGATAAGCGCCGCGCGGGCGTTGGTGCCCAGGGCCAGGCCATCGGAAATACCGCAGGCGACCGCGATCACATTTTTCAAGGCGCCGCCGACTTCCACGCCTGCAACGTCGGTGCTGGCGTAGACGCGTACTGCGCCGCCATGCAGGGCGGTGGTCGTGGCGCTGCGCACGGTCTCGTGTTCGCTGGCGATGGTGAGGGCGACAGGCAAGCCCTGCGCGACTTCGCGGGCGAAAGACGGCCCGGACAGGACGCCGCCGGGGATATTCGTACCGCTCAAGGCTTCGGCCACGATCTCATGCGGCAAGCGGGCTGTGTCGGCCTCGAAGCCTTTACAAGTCCACACCACGGGGGTGTGTGCCAAGCCCAATGCGGGCAGGCGGGCGGCCAATTCGCGGCAAATCGCATCCAGGCCCGCGACAGGCACGCCCAGGATGATCAAGGTCTGCGACGGCGCAGCGGCCAAAGGCGCCAGAGCCTCTGCCAGATCACTGGTGATGCCCAGGGTATCGGGCAGCGCAACATCTGGCAGATAGCGTGTGTTCTCGTGGGATTTTGCCATCGCCTCGGCCTGCGCGGCATCGCGTGCCCACAGCGTCGTGCGATGGCGGCGGCTGGCAGCGGCGGCCAGCGCCGTGCCCCAGCTACCCGCGCCGAGAACGGCAATGTTCAAAGGAGCGGGTGCTTGGGTCATACGTGCGAACGCAGTCGATTACTGGCGAGTCGCGCCGGGCGGCAGGATGATGCCCGAGTCTGCGCCGTTGGTGCTGCCTTCTTGCTGTTGGGCCAACTCGGCCAGGCGTTGCTCGTACAGCGCCTGGAAATTGACCTCGGCCAAATGCAGTGCCGGCAGCGAAGTGCGGGTGATGGCATCGGCGATGTTGGCGCGCAGGTACGGATACAGCATGGTGGGGCAGACGATGCCCAACAGCGGGTCCATTTGTTCGGCGGGAATATTGGCCAACTCGAAAATGCCGGCTTGCGTGCCTTCGACCAGATACAGGACCTTGTCGTTGACGCGGGTCGTCACAGTAGCCGTCACGGTGGATTCGAAAATCGATTCGGCCAGGCGCTGGCCGCCGACGTTGATGCTGACTTCGACTTGCGGCTGCTCTTGTTCCAGGAACACGTGAGGCGCATTGGGCATTTCCAGCGACAGGTCTTTCAGGTAGACGCGTTGCAGATTGAACGCAGGCGATTCGCCGCCTGCCTGCTGGTTGTTTTGATCCTGTTCAGCCATGAGAATTTCCGGGTTGTAGGTGGACAAAAAATAAAGGCGGGCGGCGCGCGGACCGTCAGCCGTTGAGCAGCGGCAACAAGCCGCCTGAGCGATCCAGCGCGATCAGGTCGTCGCAGCCGCCAACGTGTTTGTCGCCGACAAAGATCTGCGGCACGGTACGGCGGCCGGTGCGTTCAATCATGACGTCGCGCTGGGCTGGATCTTGATCGATGCGGATGATTTCCAGGTCGGTGACGCCACGCTCGGTCAAGAGCGCCTTGGCGCGCGCGCAATAAGGACAATAATCCTTTGAATACATGACAACTTTATTCATGCCGGGCTCCAGGTCAGGGTTTCTGAGTGACGGGCAGGCCAGCCGAGGACCAGGCGCGCATGCCGCCTTCGAGCACGGAAACTTCGGCAAAGCCCTGCGTGCGCAGGCGGGCGGCGATGCGATTGGAGTCGCGGCCGGTCTCGCAAACCAGCAACAGCGGCTTGTTTTTGGGCAGCGAGCTGGCTTTTTGCTCGACCTCGGCAGCCGGCAAGCTGCGTGCCTGGGCGATGTGGCCCGCCCGGAATTGCTCGGTCGGCCGAACGTCCACCCAGACGCCTTGGCGCTGGTTGATCAATTGAATGGCTTCGGCAGTGCTGAGGCCTTTGCCGCCTCGACCCTTGCGCAGCGCCGGGACGGCGAGCATGATGCCCGACACCAGCACCACGGCGACGATGAAGATGTTTTCTTTAGCTACCAAGAATTGCAGAAGATCCACAGAGGTTCCTGAAAGGGGGACAAGCTTGCACAATACGCATCGCTCGTCTGGACACGGCGGCCTGATTCGGACCCGCATCATACTGGGTTAGCGTGCGGTCAGGTCGAAATGCCTGCCGCTTACGGTAAGAAACCCAGAGTTGCCGGGAAAAACCAGGAGCAAAATCGCTCAATTATAAAATGAGCGCATTCGTCAACTTCAAGCCAGCCCTCGGGCGGCCCAAAACCATGTACAAACTCGTTCTGATGCGTCACGGCGAAAGCCAATGGAATCTGGAAAACCGCTTCACCGGATGGACCGATGTCGACCTGACCGACACCGGCCGCGAACAGGCCCGCAAGGCAGGTGAGCTGCTTAAAAAAGAGGGCTACGAATTTGACCTGGCGTACACCTCGGTGCTCAAGCGCGCTATCCGCACGCTCTGGATCGCGCTGGACGCCATGGACGCGATGTACACCCCGGTGGGAATCAACTGGCGCCTGAACGAACGCCACTACGGCAACCTGCAAGGCTTGAACAAGGCCGAAACCGCCGCAAAATACGGCGATGAGCAGGTGCTGATCTGGCGCCGTGCCTACGCGATCGCCCCTGAACCCCTGGCGCTGGATGACAAGCGTCATCCTCGTTTTGACGATCGTTATGCCAAAATCCCGGCTGATCAATTGCCGGCGACCGAATGCCTGCAAGACACCGTCGCCCGCGTGTTGCCGTTCTGGAATGACTCCATCGCACCGGCCATCCGCGCCGGCCGCCGGGTGCTGGTAGCGGCCCACGGCAACAGCTTGCGTGCTCTGATCAAGCACTTGGACAATATTTCTGATGACGACATCGTGAGCCTGAATATTCCTACGGGTCAGCCCCTCGTTTACGAGTTGGATGCAGACCTGCGCCCGATCCGCCATTATTATCTGGGCGATGCAGCGGAAATCGAGGCCGCAATGGCCGCGGTTGCCGCCCAAGGCAAGGCGAAAAAGGACTGATTCATGCGGTTTGTGGCAGGTTTGCTGTTGACGGTGGCTGTGGCGGTGACGCCATGGCCCGGCGTTGCGGCGTCGTCGGATCTGGCAGACCGCCAGTCCGACGCCGAGCGGCAGCAAGCCGAGCTGCGTGAGCGCATCGATACCCTGCAGAAATCGCTCGAGGATCGAGAGGCTGCACGCAGCGAAGCCGCCGACGCGTTAAAGGCCTCAGAATCGGCGATCTCGCGCATCAACCGCCGGCTGCGCGATCTGGCTGCCGACAATGATCGGGCCGAGGCCGACTTGGCGGGTCTGGAAAAGCAGATCGTTGCGCAACAGCAAGCGTTGCAGCGCAAGCGTACCGAACTGGGCGATCAATTGCGCACCCAGTACACCAGCGGCCTGTCTCCGTGGACCGCGTTGCTGTCGGGCGATGACCCCCAGCAACTGGGCCGTAATCTCGGTTATTTGGGCTATGTCTCGCGCGACCGAGCCGAAACGGTACAGGCATTGCGGCGTGATCTGGATCGTTTGGCCGAACTGCAGGGGCAAGCGGATGCGCGTCGCGCAGAGATCCAGCGCACGGTCGCCGAAACCACTGAGCAAAAGGCCGAGTTGGTCAAACAGCAGTCCGAGCGCGCGACGTTGTTGGCCCAACTGGAAGGGCAGATCGCCGCGCAACGCGCTGAGGCGCGCAAATTAGGGCGTGATGACAGCCGCCTATCGACCCTGATCGTCGATTTGGAAAAAGCCATCGCCGAGCAGGTGGAGGCCGCGCGTCGCGCCGAAGAGGCCCGGCAACGCGCCGAGGCCGTCCGCCGTGCGCAAGAGGCGCGTCTGGCCGAGGAAGCACGGGTCAAGGCCGAAGCCGCCCGCGCCAAGGCCGAGGCCGAACGTCAGGCCGCCATGGCTCGCGCCGCTGAGGCGGCAAAGGCCGAGCAAGCGGCCAAAACAGAACAAGCCCGGGCTGCCGCTCAGGCTAAACGCGATGAAGCCGCGCGTGACGCGGCGCGAGCGCGTGAGCAAGTCGAGGCCGCTCGCGAACGCGAGCGTGCTGCCAGCGAGCGTCAACGCGGCGCTGTGGCATTGGGCGATTGGGATGCGCTGAGCCCGGCAAACCAGGGCGATGTGCGAGTGAGTCAGCCACCACCGGCCCGGCCAGCAGAGCCGCCGGCACGCGCGGCTGCTCCGGCGTCACCGCCCTCGAGTCGTCAGGCGGACGACGCCGCTGACAGTGATGAGGCGTCTACGCAACAAACTGCGCGCCGTGCAGCACCGCCGCCCAGCACAGGAAATGGCCTGCGCCACGGATTGACTGCGCCTGTCCGTGGTACGGTACAGGGTCGTTTCGGGGTGGATCGTCCCGATGGTGGCGTCTGGCGGGGCATCGTGCTGCGTACGGCCGCAGGTACCCCAGTCAAGGTCGTTGCCCCCGGCACAGTGGTTTACGCCAGTTGGCTACGGGGTTTCGGTAACTTGATCATTGTCGATCATGGCAAGCAATATATGACGGTATATGCCTACAACCAGAGTCTGCTCAAGCAGGTTGGAGACACCGTAGCCGCTGGCGAGGCCATCGCAACGGTAGGCTCCACCGGCGGGCAGGTGGAATCGGGCCTATACTTTGAGATTCGATATCGAGGCACCCCGGTGGACCCGGCCCAGTGGTTGGCCTTATAACCTCCGGCTCAAAATCAGGAAGTGTGCATGGGCACTCGCAAGTTTCGCGGTTTAGGTTTGATGGCTACCGGTGTGGTGGCGGGCGTTTTGCTCAGCGTAGGTGTGACAGCACTGGCGCAGCGAGGCAGTCCCCTGCCGCTGGACGAGCTCCGGCAGCTCAGCAATGTGTTTGCCGCCATCAAAAACAACTACGTCGAGGCGGTCGACGACAAGACGCTGATCGATAACGCCATATCGGGCATGGTGTCCAATCTGGACCCCCATTCCGCCTATCTGGATGCGGATGCATTTAAAGAAATGCAGAGCACCACACAGGGCGAGTTCGGCGGTCTCGGCATCGAGGTCGGGGCCGAAGACGGTTTCGTCAAAGTCATCTCTCCCATCGAAGACACTCCCGCCGCGCGGGCCGGTGTGATGGCTGGCGACCTGATCATCAAGATCGACGATACGCCCACCAAAGGCATGACCTTGAACGACGCCGTCAAGCTCATGCGCGGTGCGCCGAAAACGCCCATCACGCTGACTTTGGTGCGGGCCGACAATCCACAACCCATTGTGGTGAAGATTGTTCGCGACATCATCAAGGTGCGCAGCGTACGCAGCAAGATGCTCGACGGCGGCGTGGGTTACGTCCGCATCGCGCAGTTCCAGGAAAAAACCGGCACCGATCTCGCGCGTCACCTCAAAGACCTGGGTGCAAAAGGCGCGCCCAAGGGCCTCGTGCTGGATCTGCGTAACGATCCGGGCGGGCTGCTGACCAGCGCGATTGGTGTAGCGGCCGCGTTCCTGCCGCCCGATGTGCTCGTGGTGTCCACGGATGGCCGCACGCCGGATTCCAAGCACAAATACCTGGCGACGCCCGCGGAATACGCGCGTGGCGAGGGCAACTATCTGTCGGATCTGCCCGGCTGGGTCAAGACCGTGCCTATGGTCGTGCTGGTAAACGTCGGTTCGGCTTCAGCGTCGGAAATCGTGGCGGGCGCGCTGCAAGACTACAAGCGCGCCAAGGTGCTGGGCAACCGTACCTTTGGCAAGGGTTCGGTGCAGATCATTCTGCCGCTCAGCCAGGATACGGGCGTCAAGCTCACGACCTCGCGTTATTTCACGCCCAAGGGACGCTCCATCCAGGCAACCGGTATCGAGCCTGACTATGTGGTGGCCGATACGGCCGACGGTGATCTGTTCCGTCTGCCGCGCGAAGCCGATCTGCAGCGCCATTTGTCGAACAACCAGAGCGACGAAGTCAAATCGCTGCCTGGCGGGGACGAATCGTCGCCGGTGGGCAAGGTGTTCGAGTTCGGCGGCAAAGACGACTTCCAACTGCAGCAGGCGCAAAATGTGCTGGCAGGCAAACCCGTACAAAAGGGCTCTGCCCGCGCGCAGGCACAGGCCAATGCCAAACCTGCCGTCAATGGCGACACAGAGCGCCTGACGATCACGCCGTCTGGAGTGCAACCCGCCAAGAACAAATGAACGACCAGCAGTTATTGCGTTACGCCCGGCATATCTTGCTAGATGAGCTGGGCATCGAGGGCCAGGAAAAATTCCTGGCGGCTCGAGTGCTGGTAGTGGGCGCGGGCGGGCTCGGTTCTCCCGCGGCCTTGTATTTGACGACGGCGGGGGTGGGCGATATCACCCTGGCGGATGACGATATCGTCGAGTTGAGCAATCTGCAACGCCAGATTCTGCACGGCGAGGCGAGCGTCGGCCGACCCAAAGCCGAATCGGGTCGCGATACGCTGGCGGCCTTCAATCCCGAGACGCACGTGACCGCGCGTGTCGAGCGCCTGGACGGCCTGGCTCTGGATGAGGCCGTCGCGGCTGTGGATCTGGTGCTGGACTGCACCGATAACTTCAGCACACGGCACGCCATCAATCGCGCCTGTGTGCTTCATCGCAAACCGCTGGTCTCTGGGGCGGCGATCCGTTTCGACGGTCAGGTCAGCGTGTACGATCTGCGTCGCGACGATGCGCCCTGCTATCACTGCCTGTTTCCCGAGGCCGATGACGTCGAGGCCGTGAACTGTGCGACCACAGGGGTTTTCGCCCCGCTTGTGGGCATCATTGGCGCCATGCAGGCGGCCGAGGCCCTGAAGCTCCTGGCTGGCATTGGCGAGAGTCTGTCGGGCCGATTGCTGTGGTTGGACGTACGCAGTATGCAATGGCGCAGCGTCAACGTGCACCGCGATCCCGAATGCGCGGTCTGCGGGCACCGCGGGCATCAGGCCCAGCACGCAGCCTGAGCAACCACCCAGTACGGATTCCTGGCGGAGCCTGGTAGCCTGCCTTTGCGCCTGGTATGGCTGCCTAAAAAGTTTTCATATAACCTGATAAATAATCTACAATCATCGCATGCTGACCAAATCCACCACCCTCACCGAGCAGGTCGCCAGTCAACTGTCGGCCGACATTGGCGCGGGCGTTTACCCCGTGGGCGCCAAATTGCCGACGGGCAAGGCGCTTGCGCAGTTGTACGGCGTCAGTGCCGCGGTGATTCGCGAGGCGACCGAGCGGCTGCGCGCACAGGGCCTGGTCGAAAGCCGCCAGGGTGCGGGCTGTACGGTGATATCGCGTACCGTCAGCCGGGGGTTTCAGGTACCCGGCCATTCCTCGCTCAGCCGCGACGAATTGGCCAGCGTCTACGAACTGCGTATGGAGCTCGAGGGCGGTGCTGCGGCCTTTGCCGCGATGCGGCGCACGGACACCGATCTGGCCGAGATGTCACGCTGTCTGGAGCACCTGCAAAACCATCTGCATCATCCCGAACTCGCTGTCGAACAAGACATCGCTTTTCACGCGGCGATTGCCGTGGCCACGCATAACGCCTATTACCAGCAACTGCTGCAGTATCTGAATCTGCAGGTGCGCGAGGCGGTACGCATGGCACGCGACAACACACTGCAGCATCAATCCGAGCGCATTGTCGATGTGCATCAAGAGCACGTCGATGTATACGAGGCTATTACGGCCCGCGATGCTGTCGCTGCCCGACAGGCTGCCGTGCGGCATTTGCAGCGCGCCGCCGCGCGTTTGCAGCTGGATTTTTCGACCATTGATGCCGCGTCGGCGCCGATGGCCACTACGCCTGCCGATCTGGTCGCGCGCACTACGAAATCTGCACGGGCGACCTAGCCCATTCTCCGATTCCTCGATCTTTGCATCTTCTGTCTGAACACTATGACTACTTCCGATTTTGCGCAGCGCCTGGTCCGAGCTCTGGGCCCCGATACGGTATTGACCGCAGCCGATGACATCGCTCCGTGGTTGTCAGATTGGCGTGGTTTGTATAACGGGCAGGCCCAAGCTGTCGTACGTCCACGTACCACTGAAGGGGTAGCGCAGTGTCTCGCGTTATGCCAACAAGCCGGCGTACCTGTTGTGCCTCGCGGTGGCAATACCGGCCTGTGTGGCGGTGCGACGCCGGATCAGGCGCCAGCCAACGTGGTGCTGTCGCTGGACCGCATGAATGCTGTGCGTTCCATCGATACCATCGCCAATACCATGGTGGCCGAGGCTGGATGCATTCTGGGCAACCTGCGCCGCGCTGCCGAGGATGTGAATCGCTTGCTGCCCCTCAGCCTGGCTGCGGAAGATTCTTGCCAGATTGGCGGAAACGTCTCGACCAACGCGGGTGGTGTCAACGTCGTGCGCTATGGCATGACGCGCGAGCTGGTACTAGGTATCGAAGCGGTGTTGCCGACGGGCGAGATTTTTCATGGCCTGCGTACGCTGCGCAAAGACAACACGGGGTATGACCTCAAACAATTGTTGATCGGCGCTGAGGGCACACTGGGTGTGATCACCGCTGTGGCATTACGCTTGTTTCCTCGCAATAGTGTGCGTTCCGTGGTGCTGGCGGCGGTGCAGTCCCCTGAGCAGGCCTTGCAATTGGCCGAGTTGGTCAACGAGCAATGTGGTCCGCGTCTGCAGGCCTACGAGTTTTTCACGGGTGATTGCGTGGACTTGGTGCTGACGCATGCGCAAGGCGTACAAGAGCCCTTTGCACAGCGTTATCCCGGCTATGTGCTGATGGAGTTGGCCGACACGGCCGATGAGGATGCGCTGAATGCGTTGTTGGAAAACGTGATGGGCGCCGCGTTGGAGCGCGAGTTGTGTCTGGATGCTGCTGTCTCGACGTCGTTGGCTCAATTGCAAGCGCTCTGGAAATTACGCGAAGAAATCTCCGAGGCCCAGCGTGCTGATGGTCCGCATCTCAAGCACGACATTTCATTGCCGATCGAACAGATTCCGGCATTCATGCAATCTGCCGAGCAGCGTGTCCGTGCGGCTTATCCAGATATCCGGCCGTTTATCTTCGGGCATTTCGGTGACGGCAATCTGCACTACAACCTCTCGCGTCCGGCAGGGGCGCCACGCGAATGGGCAGCCGAGCAGGGTGATGCCGTGACGGATATCGTGCTGGACGAAGTGAATCGCTACGGTGGCAGCATCAGTGCAGAGCATGGTATCGGTCAGCTCAAGCGGGATCATTTCCTGCATAGCAAGGATCCGCTGGAACTGCGATTGATGCGGGACATCAAGCGGATTTTTGATCCGGCGGGGATTTTGAATCCTGGGAAGTTGCTGTAGACCCGAATTTGGTTGTGGGTCACGCGGAATTGACGGTGTTTTGTAGGTTGTCTTTGTTGAGCGCTGGATGTGGCTGTCGAGAGGTTGGAGTTCTTTCGGCGTCGTGGCGGGGCGGTAAGCGTGTGGGGGCTTCGCGTGGTCGGTCGGACGCCTTCGCGTCCGACACCGCTTCGTCAACCTCGTCGCTGCGCTCCTTCGGTTTCCCTCGCTCGACCACGAGGCGCCCCCACACGCTTACCGCCCCGCCACGACTCACAGCATCTCAAGCCTGCTGCATCGTCATCTGTTTTTTGTCGGCAGTGTCAGCGGCTTTTAGCACTGTGGACGTTAACCGCGTCCCGCATCGACATCGATCGTTTCACGCCCTGGCGTTCGCATTCCCAGCATCCGCGGCCAGCCTCTACTGTGAGTCCGTGTCGCGAGCCAGGAGTGTCATGCCGGGCCGTAGAGCGCGGATTCAGTCCGCGCAGCGGACCGAGCCCCCTGCTCATGTGGGGCGAGTCCGTGCGATAGGCCCGGCATGACACTCCTGGCTCGCGGCACGGACGTCTAAATAGAGACGCCCGATGCAATCAAACGATCAAGTCTGCTGATAAATCTCAGCCCCCTTGCGTACAAACTCTACCGCCTTCTCCCGCATCCCTTGCTGCAACGCATCTTTCGCACTGACCCCTTGCGATGCCGCGTAATCACGCACGTCCTGCGTGATCTTCATGCTGCAGAAATGCGGCCCGCACATCGAGCAGAAATGCGCGACTTTCATTGAGTCTTTAGGCAAGGTCTCGTCGTGAAATTCCTTGGCCGTATCAGGATCCAGACCCAGGTTGAACTGGTCATCCCACCTGAACTCGAACCGCGCCTTCGATAGCGCATTGTCGCGAATTGCCGCGCCTGGATGGCCCTTGGCCAGATCCGCTGCATGCGCGGCGATCTTGTAGGTGATGATGCCGTCCTTGACGTCTTTCTTGTTGGGTAACCCCAGGTGTTCTTTGGGCGTGACGTAGCAGAGCATGGCCGTACCATACCAGCCAATCAGCGCAGCGCCGATGCCGGAGGTGATGTGATCGTAGCCAGGGGCGATGTCAGTGGTCAGCGGGCCCAGGGTATAGAACGGCGCCTCGTGGCAATGCTCGAGCTGCAACTCCATGTTTTCCTTGATCATCTGCATCGGCACATGGCCCGGGCCCTCAATCATGACTTGCACGTCGTGTTTCCATGCGACTTGAGTCAGCTCACCCAGTGTCTTGAGCTCGGCGAATTGGGCCTCGTCGTTGGCGTCGTAGCCCGAGCCAGGCCGCAGTCCGTCGCCCAGCGAAAAGCTGACGTCATAGGCCTTCATGATTTCGCAGATGTCCTCGAAGCGCTCGTACAGAAAGCTCTCCTTGTGATGCGCGAGACACCACTTTGCCATGATGGAGCCGCCGCGTGAAACGATGCCCGTCATGCGATCGGCGGTCATGGGAATGAACGGCAGACGTACGCCCGCATGTATTGTGAAATAGTCCACGCCTTGTTCGGCTTGCTCGATCAAGGTGTCGCGGAAAATCTCCCAGGTCAGCTCTTCGGCTTTGCCATCGACCTTTTCCAATGCCTGATAGATCGGCACGGTACCGATGGGCACGGGCGAATTCCGGATGATCCATTCGCGGGTTTCGTGGATGTGTTTGCCGGTAGAGAGGTCCATGACCGTATCGCCACCCCAGCGGATGGACCAGGTCATTTTTTCGACTTCTTCGCCTATGCCCGAGCTGACTGCGGAATTGCCAATGTTGGCGTTGATCTTGACCAGGAAATTCCGCCCGATGGCCATGGGCTCGACTTCGGGATGATTGATGTTGGCGGGGATGATGGCGCGCCCACGGGCCAGTTCCTCGCGTACAAATTCGGGCGTAATGACCGCGGGGATGGCAGCGCCGAAGGATTGCCCAGGATGTTGGCGCAGCAGGCGGCGGGCCATTTTCTCGCCATCGGGGCCGCTGGCGCGCAGCGTTTCCAGATAGTGTTCGCGCCGCAGGTTCTCGCGGATGGCGACGAATTCCATTTCCGGCGTGATGATGCCGCGCCGTGCGTAATGCATTTGCGAGACGTTCGCGCCGGTTTTGGCCCGGCGGGGTGGGCGTTGCAGATCAAAACGCATCGCCGTCAGTTTGGGGTCGGTCAGGCGGGACTGCCCGTATTCGCTGGTCGGCCCGCTGAGCAGTTCGGTGTCGTTGCGTTCTTCGATCCAGGCCTTGCGCAGTGCAGGCAGGCCGCGGCGAATGTCGATGTGAGCATCGGGATCGGTGTAGGGGCCGCTGGTGTCGTACACCGTCAGCGGTGGATTGCTTTCGCCACCGAACATGGTGGGCGTTGCGTCCTGCGAAATTTCCCGAAAAGGCACACGGATATCCGGCCTGGAGCCGATTTCGTAGACTTTGCGGGATTTGGGCAGCGGTGCGACGGCCGCAGCATCGACTTGCGCCGTAGCGGCGAGGAACTTGGGGTTGGCATTCATGGAAAGCTCCAATAATGAGGTTGGAGCCGATTGGGGATGGATTCCGGGCCAGATAGGACGAACCCGGCCCTGGGAGACAGGCCTGGCGCGGAATACGCTCCCAGCATCGGCATTATCCGTACTGGTACGAAGGGACTCTCTCAACACGTCTGCCTGGAAAAGGCGACGAGTACCCCTGCGTGAAACCGAAGTATAGGTGGTATCGTGGTTGTATGGTCGTATTTCGCCGCTTTACATCTGCATACGGTTGGGGCTATCGGGACACGCGACGGCCCTGTACACTTTTTGTAAGCTGGGTGGCGGTCAGCGACCCGGCATGCAGCTCCCTCAGTCATTGAAAAAGGAATAACCATCATGCAACTCACTATGCGCAAACTGGCTCCCGCGCTGGCTGTTCTCACGCTCGCACTGGCCGGCTGCCAAACTCCGCCGAAGCAAGGGGCAGAAGGTGCTAAAAGCGATACCGCCACCCCCGGGACTCCGGCTCAGCCGGCGACGGCTTCCGCAGTTGAGTTCTATGTGGCTCAAGCGACGACGGCGCCTGGCCTGACGGAAGTCAAGATTCCCGATGGTTCATTGTTCATCCAGCGTCAGCCTGTGCTGACGCGTGCGGACCTGAGCGAAGCCGCCGCCTTGGTCGATCGTCAAGGACAGAACTTCGTCGGCCTGCGCTTCACAGAGGCTGGTGCCCGTAAATTGAACGAGGTGAGCAGCCAGAACATCGGCAACATGCTGGCGTTGGTCATCGATCGCGAGCTCGTTGCCGCTCCGCGTATTGCCGAGCCGCTGAACCGTGGCGTCCTGGCTTTTGGTGTACCGTCGGCCCAGGCTGCGTCGGATATCGCTGCCAAGATCCGTGGCGATCAAGGGCAAGCCGCTCCGGCTAATGGCGCCGCACCTGCCGCGCCAGGGACGCCTGCTCCGGCAGCTCCGGCTCCGGCTGCACCGGCCCCCGTCGCGCCGCAATAAACACGCTTGAGGCGTCGAGGCGGTGTCAGCCGCCCATAAAAAGCCCCCGCGCTGCGCCTTCGCCTTGCACCCCCCAAGAGGGGGTGTTTTTGTCTTGGCGCGGCCCGGTGGTAAAGAAAAGCCCCCACGCTGCGCCTTCGGGCTTGCTGCCCCCCAAGGGGGGGGGCTTTTGTTTTGGGGCGGCCTGGCAACAAAAAGGCCTGGGATGATCACCATCCCAGGCCTTTTTGTGACGCGTAGGGAACGGATCCGGTTTAACGGATCCGTCGGATCAATCCTCTTCTACGAAGGTTTCCTGACGTTTCTTGCGGATGGAGGGCAGTGCCACCAACACGACCAGAATCAACGCCGCCGCCAGCAAGGATGCAGACAAGGGGCGTTCGACAAAGGTGAAGAAATCACCGCGCGACAGCAGCAGGGCGCGACGGAAGTTTTCTTCCATCATGGGGCCCAGCACCAGGCCCAGCAGCAGCGGGGCACCTTCGCACTTCAGTTTCGACCAGAAATAACCGATCACCCCAAAAATGGCCGTGGTGAAAATGTCGAACGTGTTGTAGTTCAACGAATACACCCCGATCGTGCAGAACACGAGAATCGCCGGGAACAGAATGCGATAGGGGACTTTCAGCAGTTTGACCCAGACGCCGATCAACGGCAGGTTCAGCACGACCAGCATCAGGTTGCCGATCCACATCGAGGCGATCAGACCCCAGAACAGTTCCGGGTGGCTGGTCATGACCTGCGGGCCCGGTTGAATGTTGTGGATGGTCATTGCACCAACCATCAGTGCCATCACGGCGTTACCCGGGATACCCAAGGTCAGCAGCGGGATGAACGAGGCTTGCGCACCAGCATTGTTGGCCGACTCGGGGCCAGCGAGACCCGCCGGGTGGCCTTTGCCAAAACGCTCCGGTTCTTTGGAGATTTTTTTCTCCAAGGTGTAGGAGGCGAATGCCGACAACACGGAACCGCCGCCGGGCAAAATGCCCAGTATCGAACCCAGCGCCGTACCACGGATGATGGCAGGCGCTGCTTCGCGGAATTCTTTTTTGTTGGGGTACAGCGAACCGATCTTGTCTTGGAGTTCGACGCGGTTTTCTTTTTGTTCCAGGTTGGACAGAATTTCCGCAAAACCGAACACGCCCATGGCTACGATGGCAAAGTCGATACCGTCTTGCAGCTCGGGGATGCCGAAGTCATAGCGGGCCACCCCCGAGTTGACGTCCGTACCCACCATGCCCAGGAGCAGGCCCAACAGGATCATGCAGATGGCTTTAGGCAGAGAGCCCGAGGCCAGCACGACTGCACCAATCAGGCCCAGGGTCATCAGCGAGAAGTACTCGGCGGGACCGAACTTGAACGCGATTTCCGACAGAGGGGGAGCGAAAGCCGCGATCAACAGCGTGGCCACGCAACCAGCGAAGAACGAGCCGATGGCTGCCAACGATAGCGCGGCACCTGCTCGTCCGTTGCGTGCCATCTGGTGGCCATCCAGCACGGTCACCACTGCAGAGGTTTCACCTGGTAGATTTACCAGAATAGCGGTGGTGGACCCGCCATACTGTGTACCGTAGTAAATCCCCGCCAACATGATCAGGCCGGCCACGGGGGGCAGCACATAGGTGATCGGCAGCAGCATGGCGATCGTCGGGACGGGCCCCAGGCCGGGCAACACGCCGACCAGGGTGCCTAGAATGCAGCCCAGCAAGGCGTACAGCAAGTTTTCAGGCGTGAACGCTACGGAGAACCCGAGCGCCAAGTGTTCCATCAATTCCATGATTATGTCTTCCCCTTGTTTTTAGTTCATGCCCAGAAACGACGGCCATAGCGGGAAAATCAATCCCAGACCCTTGATGAACGCCAGCCAGCAGAACACAACAAGGAAAATGGCGTTGAGCAATGCGACGCGCCAACTGAATTCATGGCTGGCGATACTGCTGCCTACGACCAACAGGAACAGCGAAACGTACAGACCCAGCGGGCGCAGGAGTACACCAAACAAGACGACGGAGCCGATGATGATGAACAGAATCTTGAAATCGAACTTGTCGATGGTGGTTTCCGTGGCTTTTGGAGAGATGGCTCCCAAAGCCACTACTGCTCCCAGAATGGCCAGGCATATCCCGAGCCAAAAAGGAAAATAACCGGGGCCCATCCGGGCGGATGTCCCCATCGAGTACTGCGTGGCGCCATACGCAAATCCCAGGCCGATTAGGGTAAACATCACCCCCGACCAGAAATCTTGCTTGTTCCTTAGCTGCATAAAAGGTCTCCCGTATTGTGTCGTGCCATACTGCTCGAGCATGGGTGGCGGAGACGTAATGTCTAAGGACGCATGAAGCTTGGACAAAAAAACGTATAAAAAAATATGGCACGGCGGCGCGAGCCATATCAGGGTTGCCAAGCGTCCGGACACTAAGCGCACCGCCAGCACGCAAAGTCCAAGTCGAATGGATCGTATCACGATGTAGTTTAGAATTCTGTTGGTGAATCCTCTAACTATTCAGGGGGCAAAGATCGACACGCAGGAATTGCAGCCGGCGGATTTTGCAACCTTGGCCGAGTTTCGTTATGCCTTGCGCTGCTTCACGGTTTTCAGTGAAGCCGAGGCGCACGAGCAGGGATTATCCCCGCAACAGCACCAGGCATTACTGGCCATCAAGGGTAGTGGGGCGCAGGCTCTGACTGTTGGCGAGCTTGCAGACAAGCTCTGTATCAAGCATCACAGCACCGTTGAACTCATCAGCCGATTAGTGCGCATGGATATGGTGTCGCGCTCGGTCGATCCCGACGATGGGCGGCGTGTACGGATCGCTTTGACCGCCTTGGCCGAAGCCAAATTGCAGGCGCTGTCCGCCGTGCATCTCGAGCAACTGCGGCGCATCGGGCCCTTGCTGATTAAATTATTGGACCAGTTCGGTTCTTCAACTCACTGAAAAAACGACCACCAGATGGACATTACCCCTGAATTGCGTGCTGTTTTCACCCCTGCCGGGCACCTGCGTGCGTCGATCAACCTGGGCAATCCGATTTTGGCCGGACGCAATGCCGCCGGCGAGCCTGCGGGCGTATCGATCGATCTGGCGCGCGAATTCGCCCGTCGTCTCGGGGTCGAGATCGAATTGGTGGTGTTCGATACCGCCGGTAAATCCGTCGATGCCGTGACGGCCGAACAGGCCGATATCGGCTTTTTTGCGGTGGACCCGGTGCGCGGCGCCGGTATCGCATTTACGGCGCCCTATGTGTTGATCGAGGGCGCCTATCTCGTCAAAGACGGCTCGCCGCTGCAATCCAACGACGAGGTGGACCAGGCCTCACACCGTGTCGCGGTCGGTAAAGGCAGCGCATACGATTTGTACCTGACGCGTGAGCTCAAGCATGCCGAAATCGTCCGAGCCCCGAGTTCTCCGGCTGTGGTCGATACTTTTCTCGAACAGGGGCTGGAGGTGGCTGCGGGCGTACGCCAGCAGTTGGAGTCGGATGCGCAGCGTTTGAGTGGCCTGCGTTTGTTGCCGGGCCGTTTCATGGTGATTCGCCAGGCGATGGGGTTGCCCAAAGGGCGTGATGCCAGAGCGGCAGCGCTGCTCGGCGCCTTTGTCGAGGAAATGAAGGCCAGCGGTTTTGTCGCTGACGCGCTCACGCGTCACGGCATTCAAGGCGCCTCGGTAGCACCGACTGAACCCCGAGATTAAATTCTCATATTAGGGAAAATCCTAGGATCACTGCAGCCCAAATCGTTGTGTTCACACAACGATTTGGCTGTGTAATTGCTATTCGTCAGGTACTGTTAGAGGATTTTTCGTGTGGCAACACGATCTGCGACGCGGCCTGCCTGCCTGGCTGGCGTCATGAGCGCCGCGGACGCTCATGACGACTCGCTTTTTGTACCCGCCAGAAGCAGAACGGATTGATTAATCCGCCGAGTCGGATGCCGGGTCCTGCACCCGTTGCTTGATTTCTTCGTGGTGTTTTTCCATCTCTTGGCGTAACGCGCGGCGTTCGCTTGCTGCTTCGTAGCGCTGGCGCTGCTCCAGGGTATGCAGGACCAATGGCGGGACGGCTGTCGGCTGACCGTTATCGTCGACTGCCACCATCGTGAAATAACAGCTGTTGGCGTGGCGCACGATTTGTTTGCGGATGTCTTCGGTGATCACTTTGATGCCGATTTCCATCGAGGTCCGGCCCGTGTAGTTCACGGACGCCAGAAACGTGACCAGTTCTCCGACATGGATCGGTTGCCGAAACACGACTTGGTCGACGGACAGCGTGACGACGTAGTGGCCCGCATAACGGCTGGCACAGGCATAGGCGACCTGATCCAGATACTTCAAAATCGTGCCGCCGTGGACGTTGCCTGCAAAATTCGCCATATCGGGCGTCATCAGGATAGTCATCGACAATTGGTGATTGGTTTCTTGCATGGCAGATCGTGCGAGTGGAAAACGCCATGGTAATCGCTGGGCTTGTTGTTTTTGCAAAACTTGACGATACGCTGCCATTAAATAGGGGTACGATCACAAGCTCCATCCCTTGGAGAGGCCCATCATGTCATCATTATCCAAACGTTGCATGGCCGAGTTGATCGGTACTTTTTGGTTGGTGTTAGGCGGTTGCGGCAGCGCGGTGCTGGCTGCAGGTTTTCCTGAACTGGGTATTGGTTTTGCAGGCGTTGCCCTGGCGTTCGGGTTGACGGTGTTGACCATGGCTTATGCGGTAGGCCATATCTCAGGCGGGCATTTCAACCCGGCAGTCACGGTAGGCCTCGCCGTAGGGGGGCGTTTTCCGATGCGCGAGATTCTGCCTTACGTGGTGGTGCAAGTGATCGGAGCGATATTGGCGGCCGCCGTGCTGTATTGCATTGCGAGCGGCAAGCCAGGCTTTGATCTGGTGGCAAGCGGTTTTGCCGCGAACGGTTATGGCGACCATTCTCCGGGCAAGTATGCCTTGGGCGCTGCACTGACATGCGAAATCGTTCTGACGTTTGGTTTTCTATTCGTGATTTTGGGCGCTACTGATAAGCGCGCGCCGGCCGGCTTTGCCCCGATACCGATTGGCCTGGCCCTGACGCTGATTCATTTGATCAGTATTCCTGTGACGAATACTTCGGTGAACCCGGCGCGCTCTACGGGTCCGGCGTTGTTTGTCGGAGGATGGGCGGTGGAGCAGTTGTGGCTGTTCTGGGTGGCGCCGATTGTGGGCGCTATTCTGGCCGCAGTGGTATACCGTTTCGTAGCGGGGCGCCAAGACGCATGAGAAACCGTCGCCCCATTTGATGGAGCGACACGTGTCTCAGTCTGAAAAAATCATGTTGGTCACCGGCGGCGGCCGGGGAATAGGCGCCGCGGTGGCACGCCTGGCTGCCCGCCGGGGTTATGCCGTTTGCGTGAATTATCGTCATCGTCGCGAGGATGCGGATGCGGTGGTGCGAGAGATTCAAGCCAATGGCGGGCGAGCCATTGCCGTCGGCGCGGACGTTGCCGATGAGGCACAGGTTGTGCAGCTGTTTCAAACCGTGGACCGGGAGTTGGGCAGGGTGGATGCTCTGGTCAACAACGCCGGCATACTCGAGACGCAATGCCGGCTCGAGGACCTGGATGCTGCCCGTGTGACGCGCATTCTGATGACTAATGTTGTCGGCGCGGTGGTGTGTTGCCGCGAGGCGGTGCGTCGCATGAGTCCGCGTCATGGAGGACGGGGCGGCGCTATCGTGAATGTGTCTTCGGTCGCGTCTCGTTTGGGATCGCCTGGGGAGTATATCGATTACGCGGCGTCGAAAGGCGCGCTGGATACGTTGACGATCGGTCTGTCTAAAGAGGTGGCGGCTGATCAGATTCGGGTGAATGCGGTTCGGCCGGGCACGATTTATACCGAGATGCACGCTAGTGGCGGGGAGCCTGGGCGGGTGGATCGATTGGCCAGTGCGATTCCGTTGCAGCGGGGCGGGACCGTTGAGGAGGTAGCGGGGGCGGTGATGTGGTTTTTTTCCGATGAGGCGGGGTATACGACGGGGTCGTTTATCGAGGTTTCTGGTGGGAAATAGGCTTGGTTTAGTTAGTTATTAGGTTAGGCGTTGGTTTGCTGACATAGGATGGGCTCATTAGGCGTCCCTGCTGGGTGCGTGGGCGCCGCGCCGGCCCTATCGCTCGGTCTGGCCGCCTGCGCGGCCAGACTTCCCTTCACCTGCCTCGCCAGGCGGGGCGGCTGGGCAAACTCGCTCCGCTGCGCTGCGCTCAAACATGCCCAGCCGACTGCCCCCCGCCTGACAAGGCAGGTTCGGCGAGCTCTACGGGCCGGCACAACGCCCACGCACCCGGCAGGGACTCACAGTGGTGGCATACCGGGGGTGTTCAAGATTTGTTTCGGGTTGCAGCCGTGTGCCTCGAGTGGACACGGGCTGATGCTGAGCGCGGCCGTCGTGCCTTCGATCAGACGCCGATGGAGCTGGGGCGACGTGTGATCAGGCCGCTGTATTGGATGGTGTGCTTTGGCGTTCTACGGCCGAGAGTGGAGCAATACTGTGTGCTCGGGCGTTCAAATGCCGGTATTGGGGTAATTGGGGCCGGCGTCATGGAAGCCGCCGTTGCTGTACGGGTTGACTGCGCCGGGGTGTGGAGGGCCTGGGTCGTTGAGCGATGCGCAGCCGGTGAGGAGTGCGGTGAGGGCGATTAGCGCGAGGGTAGTGCGCAGGGCTGGCAGGGTTGCACGAGAGGATTTCATGGCGGGTCTCCGGGAGTTGCGGTGCGCAGAGGTCTGCTCACCGCAACTCTAGGGGTTAGCGCATCAGGCGTGCCAATTCGGCGCCGGGGTCTTCGGCGCGCATGAAGGCTTCGCCTACGAGGAATGCGTCGACTTTGTGGCTGCGCATGAGCTTGACGTCGTCGGGGGTCAGGATGCCGCTTTCGGTGACGACGCGTTTGCCGGCCGGGATGTGCGGCAGCAGATCCAGGGTGTTTTGCAGGCTGGTTTCGAAGGTGCGCAGGTTGCGGTTGTTGATACCCAGCAGGGTGGTCTTGAGGCTGAGGGCGATGTCCAGTTCTTTGGCATCGTGCACCTCGACCAGGACGTCCATGCCCAGCTCTATTGCCAATGTTTCCAGGTCGCGTAGCTGGTTCGGCGCCAAGGCGGCTACGATCAGCAGGACGCAGTCGGCGCCCATGGCACGGGCCGAGATGACCTGATAGCAATCAATCACGAAATCCTTGCGCAGCACGGGCAGCGGGCAGGCCGCACGGGCACGACGCAGGTTGTCGTGCGAGCCCTGGAAAAATTGCACGTCTGTCAGTACGGACAGGCAGGCCGCACCGTGTACGGCATAGGTGGCGGCGATCGCGGCGGGGTCGAAGTTTTCGCGCAGGACGCCCTTGGAGGGCGAAGCCTTTTTTACCTCGGCAATCACGCCGGCATGGCCTTGGGCAATCTTGTCTTCGATAGCTTGGGCAAAGCCGCGTACGTCCTGGCGAGCCTGCGCTTCGCGCAATAGCTCCGCTTCGCTACGCAACTGGCGTGCCGTGGCGATCTCCTCTGCCTTGACGGCGAGGATCTTCGCGAGAATGTCGTTCATTTTTGAAATTTCCGGGTATAAGCGCAGAATTCTTCCAGCTTGGCGCGGGCCGAGCCGTTGGCAAGTGTTTCAAAGGCCATCGATAGTGCCTGGCCGATGGTATCGGCTTTGTTGCCGGCGTAGATCGCCAGCCCTGCGTTCAGGGCGACGATGTCGCGGGCAACGCCTTCGACATTGTCTAGGGCCTGGATGACAAGTTCGCGAGACTCCTCGCGGTTGGTCACTTTGATTCCCCGATTAGACACCATTGCCAGCCCGTAGTCTTCTGGATGGATCTCGTATTCGCGGATTTGCCCGTCTTTGAGTTCGCCGACCAGGGTGGCGCCGCCCAGCGATGCCTCGTCCATGCCGTCTCTGCCGTGCACGATCAGGACATGCCGCGAGCCCAGGCGCTGCAAGACGCGTACCTGGATGCCGACCAGATCGGGGTGGAAGACGCCCATCAGTTGGTTGGCAGCGCCCGCGGGGTTGGTCAGCGGTCCCAGGATGTTGAAAATGGTGCGCACGCCCAGCTCTTTGCGGATCGGGGCGACGTTTTTCATGGCGCTGTGGTGCGCGGGCGCGAACATGAAGCCGATGCCGGTGGCCTGCAGGCATTCGGCGACTTGTTCGGGGCTCAGGACCAGATTGGCGCCCAGGGCTTCCAGCACGTCGGCGCTGCCCGATGACGATGATGCGCTGCGGCCGCCATGTTTGGCGATGGGTACGCCAGCGGCGGCGGCGACAAACATGGCTGTGGTCGAAATGTTGAAAGTGTGACTGCCGTCGCCGCCTGTGCCGCACATGTCCAGCAGGTCGTTGGGATTAGGGGTAATGACAGGCGTGGCGAACTCGCGCATGACCTGCGCCGCGGCGGTGATTTCTCCTACGGTTTCTTTTTTGACGCGCAGGCCCATGATGAGCGCACTGGCGATTTGGGGCGACATCTCGCCACGCATCAGCATGCGCATCAGGTGCAGCATTTCGTCGTGGAAAATTTCACGGTGTTCGATGCATCGGGTCAGCGCTTCCGTGCAGGTGATGGTCATGATGGTTGTCCCCTGGTTATTAGATGTTCAAAAAATTGCGCAGCATGTCATGCCCGTGCTCGCTCAGGACCGATTCAGGATGGAACTGTACTCCGTACAGCGGCAGCGTTTTGTGGCGAACCCCCATGATGTCGCCGTCGGGAGCAGTGGCGGTGACTTCCAGGCAGTCAGGCAGGGTCTTGGGGTCGATGGTCAGCGAGTTGTAGCGGATCACGGTATACGGCGTCGGCAGGCCGGCGAATATGTCGGTGCCGGTATGCGAGACCTGTATCGTTTTGCCGTGCATAATTTGCTGCGCTCGCACAATGTCGCCACCGTAGGCCGCGCCGATGGCCTGATGGCCCAGGCATACGCCCAGAATGGGAACTTGTCCGGCAAAGCGCTGGATGAGCGGGACGGAGACGCCGGCTTCGGCCGGTGAGCACGGGCCGGGCGATACGCAGATGCGATCGGGTTTCATGGCCGCGATTTCGTCCAGGGTAATCTGGTCATTGCGGACAACCTGTACGTCTTCGCCGAGTTCGCCGAAGTACTGCACGAGGTTGTAGGTAAAGGAATCGTAGTTGTCTAGCATCAGCAGCATGGGGCACCTGCGAGGATGAATGGCGCGGTCGCTTGGAATCCGTGCATTGTTCTTTAAGAGGCGGCCTTGGACGCGTCGTTCAAGGGTGGCCGTCGGCCGCTGCGTATTTGGTTCGATATCGGTAGTGACTGGCCTTAGATCGGTTCGTCCAATCCGTGTTGCACTTGCTCAGCTGCACGCAACACCGCGCGAGCCTTGGCTTCGGTTTCGGCCCATTCCATCTCGGGGTTGGAATCGGCAACGATGCCGGCGGCAGCCTGGACGTACAGCATGCCGTTCTTGATGACGCCGGTGCGGATGGCGATGGCGACGTCCATTTCGCCGCCGTAGCTCAAGTAGCCGGCTGCGCCGCCATAAATGCCACGGCGCACAGGTTCGAGCTCGTCGATGATTTCCATGGCGCGGACTTTGGGGGCGCCAGTCAAGGTGCCCGCGGGGAACGCTGCGCGCAGCACGTCCATGCTGCTCATGCCGGGATTCAGATTGCCGGTGACGTTCGACACTAGATGCATGACATGTGAATAGCGTTCGATGGTCATGGTGTCGGTGAGCTTGACGGAGCCGACTTCGGCGACGCGGCCCACATCGTTGCGGGCCAAGTCGATCAGCATGACGTGTTCTGCAATTTCCTTGGGGTCGGCCTGCAGTTCTGCGGCCAGGGCCAGATCCTGCTCGGGCGTGGCGCCGCGTTTGCGGGTGCCTGCCAGCGGGCGGATGGTGACTTGGGATTTGGCGACGCCGTTGTCCTGGATTTGCTCTTGGCGCACCAGGATTTCGGGGGATGATCCGACCACCTGAAAGTCGCCGAAATTCCAGTAGTACATGTAGGGCGAAGGGTTCAGCGAACGCAGTGCGCGATAGAGCGAGAGCGGCGAGTCGCGAAATGGTTTGGAGATGACCTGACCGATCTGGACTTGCATGAGGTCGCCGGCGGCGATGTATTCCTTGGCGCGATGTACGGCGGCGAGATAGTCTTCTTTTTTGAAGTCACGCTGTTCGTCGGTCAGCATGCTGGGGTGGCTGTAGGGAATGTCGACGGGGCGGCGCAGGCGGGTCCGCAAATCGAGCAGGCGGCGTTGGGCGCGGCTGTAGGCTTCGGGCTGACGTGGATCGGCGTACACCATCAGATAGGTGCGGCCCGCCAGGTTGTCGACGATGACCAGTTCGTCGACGTGCATCAGCATGATGTCGGGGGTGCCTCCGTCCATGCCGTCGGGAAATGGCTTGACGGCGGGTCCGAGGCGCGGCTCGATGTGGCGCACGGTGTCGTAGCCAAAATAGCCGGCCAGGCCGCCGCAGAACCGCGGCATGCCGGGGGGCAGGGCGACTTTGAAGCGCGCTTGGTATTGTTCGATGAACGCGAGCGGGTCGCCCTCGTGGGTTTCGGCGATCTGGCCGTTGTGCAGGACTTCGGTGGTGGTGCCGCTGGCACGGATCACTGTATGGGCCGGCAGGCCGATGAATGAATAACGCCCAAAGCGCTCGCCGCCCACGACGGATTCCATCAGGCAGCTCATGTGGCCGTTTTGCGGGCCGCTATGGGCGAGTTTCAGGTAAATGGCCAGCGGCGTGTCCAGGTCGGCGTAGGTTTCCGAGATGAGAGGGATCCGGTTGTATCCCTGGGCCGCCAGAGCTTTGAATTCGATTTCGGTCATTTTCAGATTTCTCGTTGGTGACCGGGCGCATCAACAAAAAAGCCCGGTCCAGTGTGTGGGTCCGGGCTTTGGCGCTGTTTTTATGCAGCTGCGGCGCTGGGATGCTGACGCGTCCAGGGCCGGGAAGGAACTATCGCCACCCGGAAGACAAACGCCACCAACGCCACGAGGCGTTGCGCATTTGGTTCGAGAGGCGAGCGTTCATATGAATCGGGTCGAAGTAAAAATCAAGCCTGTTGCTGTTCGGCGTTTTTGCGGGCGATCCACTCGGCCGCTTCAGCAATGCTGGCAACTATACCATCGACATCCAATCCGTGCACGTCCTGGCCTTCGTTGTAGCCGTACGGTACTGCCAGCACCTGGATGCCGGCAGCGCGGCCGGCTTGGGCGTCGTTGACCGAGTCGCCAATGGCGAGCGCCTGGTCAGGGGTGACGCCCAGGCGTTCGCAGGCGTAGAACATCTGGTCAGGATCGGGTTTGCGGCGCTCGCAGGTGTCGCCGCAGACGATTTCCTGGAAAAAGCCCGCCAGGCCTGTGCGTTGCAACAACGGAATGGTGAATTCGGTGGGCTTGTTGGTGACGACGGCCAGCTTGAGGCCCTGCTCGCGCATGGCTTTCAAGCCCTCGATGACGCCGTTGAAAATGGTGGCCTTGTCGCCGTTGACCAGGTGATAGTGCCGGTAGAACGACTCGCGGGCGCGCTCGAACTCGGCGGGCTCAGGGTCGGCTGCGTGCAAGGATCCGGCTAGGGCGCGGCGTACAAGGTTGTCTACGCCTTTACCTACGAAGGTCGCCACGATGTCTTCGTGCAGGGCGGGCATGCCCAGCTCGATGCGCATGGCGTTGGCGGCATGGGCTAGATCAGGGATGGAGTCTAGCAGGGTGCCATCTAGGTCTAGGAGGACGGCTTGGAAGGTGGGCATGAGGGGGGTCCGTCGTAATAAGGTTTATGGCGTTGAAAAGGGGCCAGAGGTGAGTTCTTAAGGCGTTTGTCCCAGCCGGTGAGCGGTGGCGGGCCGGCCTGGTCGGCTGACTCGTCCCCTCAACGGGGACTCGGCCTTCGTCCACATCCCATCGGCGGGCCGGGGGCCAAACTCGCTTCGCTCAGACATGGCCCCCGGACTGCCCCCGCCGATGGGATGCGGACTCGGCAGCCTCCGACAGGCCCACCCGCCACCGCTCACCGGCTGGGACAAACTCACGTCAGAGGCACATTGACGGGTTGGCACGGCTTTTTGGCCTTTTTTCCGCCCGGAGATGTGCGACGGCACGGGGCTTAAACCGTCAGTGTTCCGGCTTTGGCGATTTCGTCGCGCAGGTCCTGGATGACTTTGGTGTAGTCGGGTTTGCCGAAAATGGCCGAGCCGGCGACAAAGGTGTCCGCGCCGGCGGCGCGGATTTGTGCGATGTTGTCGACTTTGACGCCGCCGTCCACCTCCAGCAGGATGGGCTGACCGCCGGCCTGGACCCAGCGGTCGATGCGCTGGCGGGCGTCGCGTAGTTTGTCCAGCGTGGAGGGGATGAAGCTCTGTCCCCCAAAACCGGGGTTGACCGACATCAACAGGACGACGTCCAGCAAGTCCATCACGTGGTCCATGGCGTCGAGAGAACTGGCCGGGTTGAACACCAGGCCGGCCTGACAGCCGTGATCGCGGATCAATGACAGGGTCCGGTGCACATGACGCGAGGCTTCGGGGTGAAAGGTGATGATGTTGGCGCCAGCCTTGGCGAACTGGGGGATCAGCTCGTCCACGGGCTCGACCATCAGGTGCACGTCGATCGGCACCTGGACGTGGGGCCGGATGGCGGCGCACACCATGGGGCCGATGGTCAGGTTGGGAACGTAATGGTTGTCCATCACGTCGAAATGGATCCAGTCGGCGCCGGCGGCGACGACGTTGCGGACTTCCTCGCCCAGGCGGGCGAAGTCTGCGGACAGGATACTGGGGGCGATACGGGTGAGGGCCGAGGATGAGGCGGGCATGATGATCAGGTTTCCACGGGCATAATGTGCCATTATTGTAATTTGCCGCGCGTGACGGTCGCCTGACAGGGCTATTTGTCGCTCGGCGCGTTGTCCAACCGCCTTTGTGCTCCTCGGAAAAGGCCCGTGAAACCGTACGACCTGACCGTCTCCGTTGCTCCGCGATTCGTGCCCGAGCAATCTGATCCCGCCGAACAGCAGTATGTGTTCGCCTATACCATCCGCATCACCAACACCGGCGAGCATCCCGCGCAGGTCATCAGCCGTCACTGGATCATCACCGACGGCAACCAGCACGTCGAAGAGGTCCGCGGGCTGGGCGTGGTGGGCCAACAGCCCTTGCTGGCTCCCGGCGAAACGTTTGAATACACCAGCGGCTGTCCGCTGCCTACGCCTGTCGGTACCATGCGAGGGACTTACCATTGCGTGGGCGAAAACGGCATCCCGTTTGAGGTGCCGATTGCCGAATTCCTGCTGGCCATGCCGCGTACCTTGCATTGACGGATTGACCGTCCCACTAGATTGCCCATGAATCGTTTTCTGAAATTGTTGTGCCTGCCGCCCTTGTTGGCGGCGTTGGCGTCATGCACCACGCCGCCCCCTTCCGGAGGCGGTGAGCCTGGTCAGCCCGGCTCGGTTAATGTGTCTGATACGGGGCCTTTGGTGGTGCCGCCGTTGACCGCGTTGCGGGATACGCCCGCGCGGACGCTGGCCGGCCGCTTCCAACGCGCCGCCTGGGCTGAATTGCCGGGGTGGAGCAATGATGATCTGTCGCGTTTCTGGCCGCTGTTTTTGCGCAATTGCCAGGGCCTGATGCGGCAGACGACCGGCAATCTGGCGGCCCCGGCGCGTGCGACGCCGCGTGCATGGCAGCCGGTGTGCGCGGCGGCCGTCAATCTCGGCAATACGGCCCCGGATGCAGCGACGGTGCGTCAGTTCTTGCAGACCCAGTTGCAGCCCTGGCGCTTGAATGGTGCCGATAACCGGCCTGCATCCAATACCGTGACCGGATATTACGAGCCCCTCGTGACTGGCTCGCGCACGCAAGGTGGTCCGTATCAATGGCCGTTGTACGCGGTGCCGGACGATTTGCTGACGATTGATCTGGGGGCGGTGTATCCCGATCTGGCCGGCAAACGGGTGCGCGGCAAGCTGGTGGGCAAGCGCGTGGTGCCTTATGACACGCGCGCGGCGATCGAGTCTTCGGGCAACCGTCCGCCGGTGATTGTCTGGGTGGACGATCCGGTCGATAACTTCTTTTTGCAGGTGCAGGGCTCCGGCCGCGTTTTGCTCAAAGACGGCCCCGACGCGGGTACGACGATACGTGTTGCGTATGCGGATCACAACGGTCAGCCTTATGCGTCGATTGGCCGTTGGCTGATTGACAAAGGCGAGCTGCGCGCCAATGAGGCGTCGATGCAGAATATTCGCGCTTGGGCACAGCGTAATCCCGCACGTGTTCAGGAAATGTTGAACGCCAACCCTGCCGTGGTGTTTTTCCGTGAAGAGGCGGTGATTGATCCCGAATTGGGGCCCAAGGGGGCGTATGGCATCGCGCTCGCCGCGCATCGCTCTATTGCCGTGGACACCAGTTTTGTGCCGTTGGGCACGCCCGTGTTTCTCGCGACCACCTGGCCGGCGTCGGACCGCCCGTTGCAGGGGCTGGTCTTTGCCCAGGACACGGGGGCAGCAATCAAAGGCGCGGCGCGCGCCGACTTTTACTGGGGGTTTGGCGATGAGGCCGGCGCCCAGGCCGGCCGTATGAAACAGCGCGGCCAGATGTGGGTTCTGTGGCCGAAGCAGGCTGGGGAGCCCTCCGCGCGATGACTAGCCCGATTGTGATTTGCGGTGCCGGGATTGTGGGGCTGGCCAGCGCCTTGGCGCTGGCTCGGCGCGGTCAGAAGGTGACGTTATTGGCACCGCCCACGACAGTGCCGGCCGCCAGCGCCGATGTCTACCATCCGCGGGTCTATGCGATTTCTCCGGCCAGCCAGCGCTTTTTGGCCGAGCTTGGCGTCTGGGATGCCATACCTGTCTCGCGCATTACGCCGGTAGAGGCGATGGAAATTCATGGCGATGCGGATGGGCGGGTAGAACTGAACGCCTGGCAGGCGGCCCAGCCGCAGTTGGCGTGGATTGTGGAGTCCGGTGAAATCGAGCGTGTGCTGCTGCAGGCTGTGCGCATGTTCGGGATCCCCTGGTTGACAGAGCGTTGTGTCGATTACCGCCAGGGCGCGGTGCAAACCAGCGCTGGCGGTTGGATCAAAGCCGAGTTGTTCGTGGGCGCCGATGGCGCCTCGTCGCCGCTGCGTACCGCTGCAGGTATGCAGCACACGTCGGTGCCGTATAACGACACGGGTCTGGTGGTGCATCTGAATGCCGAGCGGCCGCATCACGGCACGGCATTTCAATGGTTTCGCGACGACGGTGTGTTGGCGTTGTTGCCCTTGCCCGATACGGCCGATGGGCCTCAGGTATCGATGGTGTGGTCCATGCATGACGCGCAGGCCGAAACGCTGCAGGCCTTGGGCCCGGATGCGCAGGCGGCTCAGTTGGAGCAAATGCTCTTGCATGCAACCCATGGCCGTCTGGGCCGGTTGCAGGTGCGCAGCAAACTGCACGGATTCCCGCTGACTCTGGATCAAGGGCGCATGACGGCGCCTGGCATTGCCTTGGCGGGCGACGCGGCGCATCGCGTGCATCCCTTGGCCGGCCAAGGCCTGAATCTGGGCTTGGGCGATGTCGAGGCATTGGCCCGTGTCGTGGCCGAGCGCGAGCCTTATCGCCAGGCCGGTGATGAACGCGTGTTGCGCCGTTATCAGCGTGCCCGTGCGGAATCGGTATTGGCGATGCGTGTGGCTACCGACGGCCTGCATCGTTTGTTTGGCGCACGCAACGCGCCGCTGGCATGGCTGCGCAACGCAGGGATGCGTTGGGTGGATGCGGCGCCGCTGGTGAAACGTTATTTGATCGATGGCGCCTCGCGTAACTGAGACGCCCGAAGGAGCATGAATGAGTTTCCGTTTTTCGTCTTGCGTGGCCAAGGTATTGTGTGCCGCTGGGCTCGTATGGTCAGTGGGCGCCTGGGCGCAGGCTGCATCGTCGGCACCGGCAGATGCGGCTTCGGCCGGACAGTCGGCCAAGAGTGATGCCTCCGCGTCGGATCCTGCCGCCCAGGCGGTCGCCAAACGTTTTGGTGAGTTGTTTACCGATTTGGAGGTCACTGCCGCGCGCCGTACGCCGTACGGGATTTACGAGGTGCAGATCGGTAGCGACCTGATCTACACCGACGAAAAGGTCACGTGGGTCATGGAAGGTCCGCTCATCGATGCCGCTACGCGTCGCGACGTGACGCGCGAGAGCCTGGAAAAACTGGGCTCGGTGTCGTTCGATCAATTGCCGCTGGACTTGGCCGTCAAGCAGGTGCGCGGCAACGGGGCGCGCAAAATGGCGATTTTCGAGGACCCTAACTGCGGCTATTGCAAGCAATTGCACAAGACGCTGAAAGACGAAGACAACGTCACGATTTATACGTTCCTGTATCCCATTCTGGCGCCGGATTCGACCACCAAGTCGCGTGATGTGTGGTGCGCCAAGGATCCGGCCAAAACTTGGCAGGATTGGATGCTCGACGGCAAAAAGCCGCCGACCGCCGAGTGCGATGCGCCGATTCAGCAGGTTCTGGCCTTGGGCCAAAAACTGATGGTGCGCGGCACGCCCGCGATTTTTTTCCAGGACGGCAGCCGGCTTAATGGCGCTGCGCCGTTAGAGATGGTTCGGAGCCATTTGGGCAAATAACCGGAGACTTACCGTGAGTACGGATACGATCAGCATTGCGTTACTCGATGATTACCATGGCGTGGCCGAGCGTTACGCTGACTGGACGACGCTAGGGCCGCAAGTGCGCGTCCAGGCGTTTCGCGATTATTTGCCCGAGAGCGATCGAGTCGCGGCCTTGCAGTCTTTTGATGTGATCGTTGCGATGCGTGAGCGCACGCCGTTTCCGGCAACGCTGATCGAATCCTTGCCCAAGCTGCGCCTCTTGGTCACCACCGGGATGCGTAATCTGGCGATCGATCTGGACGCCTGCACGCGTCGCGGCATCGTCGTGTGCGGTGCGCCGGGCAGTCCGGATGCCAACACCGCGACCTCGGAGCTGGCCTGGACGCATATTCTCGCCTTGTTCAAGAACTTGACGATCGAGGACGCCAATATGCGCCGCGGTCTGTGGCAAACTGGGATGCCGCGGCCTATCGCGGGCAAGCGGCTCGGTGTGGTCGGCCTCGGCAAACTCGGTACCGCGGTGGCCCAGGTGGGCAAAGCGTTCGGGATGAGCGTGCAAGCCTGGAGCCCGAATCTCACGCCCGAGCGGGCGGAGCAGGCAGGCGTCGAGTACGCGTCCAAACAGACCTTGTTTGCCGAAGCCGACGTGATCAGTTTGCATCTGATCCTGAGCGATCGTACGCGCCACGTAGTGGACGCGGCTGCATTGTCGGCAATGAAGCCCTCGGCATTTCTGGTCAATACGTCGCGTGCTGGGCTGGTGGATCAGGAGGCTTTGCTGGATGCGTTACGCAAGGGGCGTATCGCAGGAGCCGGGTTGGATGTTTTCGAAGAAGAACCGCTGCCGCCCACCGATGCACTGCGTGCGTTGGACAACGTCGTTCTGACGCCGCACCTGGGATATGTCAGCCCCGAAAACTTCACTGCGTTCTATCGCAGTGCGGTCGAGTCGGTGCAGGGGTGGATGGCAGGCAAGCCGGTACGCGTGTTGAACGCTTGAGTGAGGCGTGGCCGGGGCCTGGTGAATGCGTACCGCTCGCGCAACGACTTCTCCGGCAGTTTTTTTACCTGCGCGTGAACACGATTTTTTGCTCGGCTATCGGCTCGTCTGTCGAGCGATGGCTGCGCGTGGTGTCGCTATCGTCAGCATCGTCATGACAGCCCTGATCTGTGTTCGACGCGGCATCATTGGCGGGGTCTACTGTGTCAAACGCGGTATCGCCATTGACGTCCGGCACGCCCGTGGGCTTTAGCCCCACGAAATCAAACAAGTCACGATCCATCAAGTGTGAAGGCACTACGCTGGACAGCGCGCTGAACACATTCCACGAGCGTCCTGGATGTTGGCGATCCCAATCGCGGATCATGCGCGCGACTTCCTGGCGTTTCAGGTTTTCCTGAGAGCCGCAGAGATTGCAAGGGATGATGGGGAACTGTTTGAGTTTCGCGTACGCGATCAAGTCGCTTTCGGGCACATAGGCCAACGGCCGGATCACCGTATGGCGGCCGTCGTCCGAGACGAGTTTCGGTGGCATGGCCTTGGCCTTGCCGCCGTAGAACAGGTTCAGGAAGAACGTGGCCAGGATATCGTCGCGATGGTGGCCCAGCGCGATTTTGGTAGCGCCCAGTTCGTCGGCCACGCGATACAGAATGCCGCGCCGCAGGCGCGAGCACAGCGAACACATGGTCTTGCCCTCGGGGATGACCCGGGTCACGATCGAATAGGTGTCCTGCGTTTCGATATGAAAGGGCACGCCGAGCGAGGTCAAATAGGTAGGCAGCACGTCGGGCGGAAAGCCCGGCTGTTTCTGATCCAGATTGACCGCGACGATATCGAACGGAAAGGGCGCGCGTTTACGCAGGCTGATCAGGATATCGAGCAGTGCGTAGGAGTCTTTGCCGCCGGACAGGCACACCATGACGCGGTCGCCCGCTTCGATCATGTTGTAGTCGCTGAGCGCGCGCGTCGTTTCGCGCGCCAGGCGTTTGGTGAGCTTGTTGCCTTCGTGGCGGATTTTTTCTTCGGCGCGTGTGCGAAAGGTCGCCGGGGTGTCGCTGATAGCTTGCATGAGAGTTACGCCGTCACAGCGGCTTAACGATTGATCTGAATTTCTACGCCGACGGCGGCGCAGTCCGAAAACGCCATGGGCTTGCTGATGCGCAGTTTCACGGCGCGTACCTCGGCAAAGTCGCGCAGCAGCCGGCGGGCAACTTGTTCGGACAGGGTTTCGATCAAGTTCACATGAGCCTGAGTGCATTCCTCGACGATGGCTTCGCGCAGGCGGCGGTAATCCAGCACACTGTGGATGTCATGGTCGTCGACATCACGGGTGATATCGACGTCGAATTCCGCATCGATGTGCAGCGGCTGTGTGGCCCGGCGTTCGTGTTCCAGAATGCCAATGCGGGCATCCAGGGCCAGCCCGGAAAGGAAAATGCGGCGTGTAGGCATGATGTCTACCTGGTAGAGAGAACCGGAATTGTAAGGCGACCGGCGCCTATCGCTACAATTCCCGCTATACGCCCCTCGGTTTGGCCGGGAGGGCGCAAGATAGCAACACACGGAATACGACAACCATGCAGCAATATGACGCGATCATCGTGGGCGGCGGTCCGGCCGGCGCCTCGTGCGCGATTTGGCTGGCTCGCCTGGGTTTGTCCCCCTTGCTGGTCGAGGCGAGTTCACGCCTGGGAGGCTTGGGTAACGATAACCCCTTTGCCGACGATTGGATCGCGGTGTTGCCGGGGGTGACTGGTCAACAGACGGCGGCCAATATCGCCGAAAGCGTGCGGACAGCTCAGGTGCCGGTGCGTTTGACGGCTCGTGCGCAGCAAGCCCGCCGTATCGAGAGCGGTTTCGAGGTGGACATTGGTATGGCAGGCGGGGGCACGGAGACCGTGTCCGGCCGATCCTTGGTGATTGCCTCTGGCGTGCGTGCGCGTGGCCTGCCCGGACATCCGGCTGGCGTCACTTGGCCTGGCGTATTTATCGGCCCGGGCTCGTCCATCGTGGCGCAAGACTACACGGGTCTGTCTGTCGCCGTGCTGGGCGGGGGCGACAATGCTTATGAGAACTTCGTCTACGTGCGTAATCGAGGTGCGCGCGACGTACATCTGTATGCGCGCAGTGTGCGCGCGCAGCAGCAGTGGGTGGCCCGTGCCGGACGCGAAGGCGTACACGTGGGTCCGTATCACGTCGATCCCCTGGCGCGTACGGTGGATGGGCGCACCTACGATCTCATTCTCGTGTTTTATGGCTGGGAGCCGCAGGCGGCGTTCGCCAATGGGCTGGGACTGCAACACGGCGAGCGAGGCTACATCCACACCGACAGTGCCACGGCCGAGACGACAGTACGGGATGCCTATGCCATCGGAGAGGTGGCCAATCGCATGCATCCTTGTGTCGTGACGTCGATGGCCGATGGCATCGTGGCCGCCAAGGCGATCCAGCGCCGCTGGGAGCGCGGCATGGTGTGATGCGGTGCGTGGGCGAGCGCTACCGCACCCGCTTGTCGCGCTCGTGATGCGCCTGGCACGGCCTTGCCCGATGTGCCGTCTCGCGTCTCAGTATTTGCCGGTCAGGAGTTCACCGGCGTCCGGGACGCGGGTCTCCAGCTCCAGCACCTGCAACATGCGATAAACCGTCGCGGCAGCAGCCGTGATGACCGGCAGGCCCAGCCGGTCCTGCACCGGCTGAATCGACGCCAGCGACGGCATTTGTACGCAGGCCGACAGTACGACGGCATCCACGCCACGCGTGTTCAGGCGGTTGACGTGCTCGGCTGGCGCCAGCGGGTTTTGGGCGCCGACCTGCAGATTGTCCGGAATTTCCAGGGACACACTGTCGAGAACTTCGATGCCTTCGTTTTCGATGTAGTCCACGACCAATTTGGTCAGGGGCTTCATGTAGGGGGTCAAAATCGCGACTTTGCGCGCGCCGATGGCATGCAGGCCTTCGACCAGCGCACCTGCGCTGGAGATGACCGGGGCAGGCCCCCCGTTGTCGACGGTGGCCTGGTGTAAACGTTCTTGGGAAACTCGGTGATAGCCCAGGCCTTGGCTCATGATGGCTACCAGGCAGGCATAGCCCAGAACGTCGACGCGGGCATCCGACAGTTCTTGTGCGCAGCGGTCGGACTCCTTGTCCATCGAGGCTAGTTCCGCGGCGGTGACCTGCTTCATCCGCATCCGGCTGGAATGAAAGGTGTAACGCTCGGGGGCAAAGGCCTCGCGCCGCCGCAACATCGCGGGGATTTCCGTTTCCATGGTTGTATTGGAGCTCGGAACGATTTGGCCGATACGAATGGTACGGGGCGACGAGGTCATATGAAATCTCCAGAAAAAAGGCGCAACGCGCCCTGCCGCCCAGCAGGGCGGAACACAGAAGGTGTAATGTCAGAACGGACGGAAAGGGCGGATCGCCGGTGCGTTATTCGGCGCTGATGCCTGCCTCTGCCACGGTACGTTTCCAATAAGCCAGTTCAGTATCGACGCGTTTTTGCAGTGTCGCTGGCCCTTCGAAACGAGCCTCGATGCCGGCAGCTTGCGCGTTTTGCTGAGTAGATGCTTGTTTGAGTGCGGCCTCGACGCTGGTCGCCAGCTTGTCGATGACCGGCTGTGGTGTGCCAGCCGGCGCGAACAATGCGACCCACGACTCCAACTGATAGCCGGGCAAGCCGGCTTCGGCCGTTGTCGGTACGTCGGGCAACATGGGGTGGCGCTTGTTGCTGGTGACGGCCAGCGCTCGCAGTTTGCCGGTTTGCACGTGACCCATGACGGAAGGGGGCGTTGTGATGAAAACCTGGACATTGCCCGCCAGTACATCCTTGATCGCAGCGCCAGAGCCGCGATAGGGAACGTGCGTCATGTCGGCCCCGGTCTGTTGCTTGAAAACCTCGGTTCCCAGGTGCGATACCGAGCCTACGCCCTGCGAGGCATAGTTGATTGCACCCGGGGACTGTTTCACCTCGTTGATAAAGTCCGTCAGCGTGGCGGCCTTGATTTTGGAAGGATTGACCGCGATCACATTGCTGGAGATCGTGATGAGACCCACCGGCACAAAATCTTTCGGTGCCCAAGGCAGATTGTTGCTCAGGTTGGGGTTGCCCACGTGATAGGCGGAGTACGAGACCAGCAGCGTATAGCCATCGGGCTGGGATCTGGCCACGGCTTGATAGGCGATATTGCCGCTGCCACCGTCCTTGTTTTCCACGACCACGGTTTTGCCTAACGCGGTGCTCAGAGGTTCGGCGACGATGCGTGCCGAGGTATCGACCAGCCCGCCGGGAGGGTTGGGGACGACCAGTGTCACCGTACGGGTAGGGAAATCGTCGGCCGCCTGGGCTGTGAGGGTCATCGCAACGAGGATGGTGGCTGCAAATAGCTTCTGCATCGGCGTCTCGTAGTGTTTTTCTGCGTTCTATAGGGAAGATTCAGGTTCATTTTGCACCCGCGGAACAATAGTTTCCAATATCGTTTTTGTCTTATTTGATATCTTTGGCAAATTATTCCTCGTGATCGTATGGTACGTTCGCCGCAGCGATCTCCGATCTTGTTTGACATCACCTCCTTGACGGTTCATCTCATGGAACTACGCCAACTCCGTTATTTCGCCGTATTGGCAGAAGAGCTGAACTTCACCCGTGCCGCCGCGCGGTTGCATATTTCACAGCCGCCGTTGAGCCTGCAGATTGCGCAGCTGGAACGAGAGTTGGATGTGCGTCTGTTTGATCGGAATAACCGGCGTGTGGCTTTGACCGAAGCAGGCGCGGCGTTCCTGAATGATGTGCGTCTCACGCTAGGCCGTCTTGCCGACGCGACGCTGCGGGCGCGCGATGTGGATCAGGGGTTCGCGGGCCGCATCGAGATCGGCCTGTCCGGTTCCCACTTCATGGGGCCGGTGCCGGCATTGATCGCGCGTTACACGCAGAGGCATCCTCAGGTTTCGGTATTGCTGAACGAGATGAATCCGGCTGCCCAGCTTGAGGCCTTGCGAGGCCATCGCATCGACGTCAGCATCTCTCGGACCAAAGTCGATGATGAGGTGTTGCAGTCCGTGCCCTTGTGGTCCGATCCGGTGATGGCGGCATTGCCGCGCGGGCACGCACTATCAAACCGCCGACGTCTGAAGCTTGCGGATCTGGCGAATGAGACATTTGTGATGTTGCGCCAGGAGACCTCGGGATTCGCTCGTGCGTTGGTCCAGGCTTGCGCGCAGGCAGGGGTGGCGCTTCGAGTGGCCCAGACGGTTGCCGAGGTGCCGGCGCAATTGGCGCTGGTCGAAGCAGGCCTGGGCGTGGCCCTGGTGCCACGTTCAGCCTGCCAGCAGTTCGGTGATCGTATTGCGGTGTGTGCCTTGCCCGCCAATCTGGTCAATGGCATGGTCTATGCCGTGACCCACAGACAGGGCGAGCGGCGAGCGCTGGAGCCCTTTTTACGGGCCGCAGTAGAAATAGGGCAAGAGCAGCGCCCCATCCCGGGCTGTGGATAGCCTGGGCGGCGCCTGCGTCTATTGCCCTCCGGCGAGGTGTTACGCCGCCGTCGTCAAGACACAATCCAGCAGTTCGGGCGCGGCCAGCCTGACCTGGAATGCGCGCAACTCGTCGCGCCGGAATACGTGAATAGTCACCCGTTCCCCGGGCCGATATTGAGCGAGCAACTGGTCCAATCCCGCGGGGGCATCGACGCGCAGACCGTCAACCGCAACCAGTACGTCGCCCGCGGATAGGCCGCCTTTATGGCCAGCCCCGCCCTCCAGCACCGTTGCCAGCGTCAACGTGTCGCCTTGCTTGCGCGTGCGCACATCCAGCGACGGAATGTTGAGCGCGGCTTTCCAATTCATGGCAATACCGTGAGGCTCGAGCAGTTCGGCCAGCGGTACGTCGGCGGTGCCGTAGGCATAGCGCGTGATAAAGCGGCGGGTATCGACGCCCGTGGCTTCGCGGATCAGGGCAGGCAGGTCATCCTCGCCCAGACCTTGAGCCTGGCCCTGATAAAAGGCCCGGCCATAACGTTGCCACAGCAGTCGCATGACATCATCCAGCGAGTGCGTCCCGGCGCTGTCGCGCCGGATCAGCAGATCCAGGCCCAGCGCAACCAAAGAGCCCTTGGTGTAATAGCTGACCAGCGCGTTCGGCGAGTTCTCGTCCTGCTTGTAATAGCGCGTCCAGGCGTCGAACGAGCTCTCCGCCACAGATTGTTTGTGGCGCCCTGGCGAGCGCGCCACGCCGGTGATGGTCTTGCCCAGCAGGCGCAGATAATCGGGCAAACCTATCGTTCCCGAGCGCAGCAGCATCAGGTCGTCGTAATACGAAGTAAATCCTTCGAATACCCACAACAGCCTGGTCAGGTCCGGTTGCTGCAAACCGTATGGCACAAAGGCCGCTGGTTTGATCCGTTTGACATTCCAGGTGTGGAAGTACTCGTGGCTGACCAAGCCTAGAAATGTGCGATAACCTTCGCCCTGGCCTTGCTGGCCGATGACGGGCAGATCCTTGCGCGACGCCATCAACGCGGTGCTGGCGCGATGTTCCAGTCCGCCGTAGCCATCGCCAACGACCATGGTCATGAACACATAGCGATCGCTGCTGTCCAGGAATGGCGCGCGCTTGGTCCGAGGCTCGAAAAACGCGATTTGCGTTTCGCAGATGCGGCGGGCGTCTTCGGTGATGCGCGCCAAGTCCAACTTCGGGATCACGCCCGTAAAGACCAATTCGTGTTCGGCGCCGTGAGCAGTAAATCGGGCAACCTGGGGCGTACCCATTTCCACGGGGTGGTCAATCAGGGCATCGTAATCGGGCGCGCGGTACAGGCCGAATCCGTGCCGGCGTGCCGCGCCGCGATAGCCTTGCGCCTCGGGCAGACTGGTATAGACCTTCCAGCTCTCGATGCCGCGGGGCGGCGCCAGATCCAGCAGGCACGGCTTGTGATCCTGGCCTTCTACGCGCAGAAAAACACTCGTCCCATTGAAAAAGCCGTGAGTTTCATCCAGATGCGCGCCGCGCACGGACAAGTCCCAGGCATAGACAACGTAGTCCACCTGCAGCGGCCCCGTACACGGAGAGGCTTGCCAAGTATGGTTGTCCGATTTGGTGACGGCGACCGGCCGGCCGCCGGCGCGGGCACGCAGCGTCTCGATCTGGCGCGAGAAATCGCGGATCAGATAGCTGCCTGGGATCCAGGCCGGCAGGGTCAGGCGCTGGCCGGCCGGATCGGGCTCCGGTATCGTCAGGGTAATCCGGTAGCGATGGCCGGCGGGATCGTGGGGCTCGAGGCGGTAAATTACGGATGTGTCCATTCCATTATCTTACTTGCACTTATTCAGGAGACAGTTGATGAGCGAGTCGTTTGTGTTGGTAGAGACCCGTGGCCGGGTGGGCTTGTTGACGTTGAATCGCCCCAAGGCGCTCAACGCGCTGAACGACCAATTGATGAATGAGCTGGGCGCCGCCCTGCTGGCGTTCGAGGCCGACGAGGGCATCGGCGCAATCGTCATCACCGGCAGCGAAAAGGCGTTTGCCGCCGGCGCCGACATCGGCGCCATGAAAGACTGGTCGTACATGGATGTCTACGGCAGCGAATACATTACCCGCAATTGGGAAACCCTCAAGCGTATCCGCAAACCCGTCATCGCCGCGGTTTCGGGCTACGCCCTGGGCGGCGGCTGCGAGCTGGCCATGATGTGCGACATCCTCATTGCCTCCGATACGGCGAAATTCGGCCAGCCGGAAATCAAGCTGGGCGTCATCCCCGGGGCCGGTGGGACGCAGCGTCTGCCGCGCGCCGTGGGCAAGGCCAAAGCCATGGATCTGGCGCTGACGGCCCGTATGATGGGCGCCGAGGAGGCCGAACGCGCGGGGCTGGTGTCCCGCATTGTGCCGGCGGACAAACTGTTGGACGAGGCGATCGAGGCGGCGACAGTGATCGCCTCGATGTCATTGCCCTCGGTCATGATGGCCAAGGAATGTGTCAACCGCGCGTTCGAGTCCTCGCTGAACGAGGGCCTCTTGTTCGAGCGCCGTGTATTCCATTCCCTGTTTGGTACCGAAGACCAAAAAGAAGGCATGGCAGCCTTCGTGGAAAAACGTCCACCCGCCTTCAAGCACCGCTAATGGCGCCTCACAGTAGTTGCGGCCTGTAACCTTTGTGTTACCCCGGATGATCGCATCCGGGCCTATTCTGTTAACGCGTGATGCCGAAGAGGCCGTCCTGGAGACGGGATGGCCGGCTCGTTTTCCTATAACGAACAAGGAGCCCTCCATGCCTTACCGCGTTGTCTCCCGGTCTACACACCGGTCCCAAGCCATACTCGCCATTGCATTGAGCGCCGGTTTTGCTTGCGCCGCATGGGCACAGTCGCCGCAGCCGTCGATGCGGATGGTGTCTCAGGCACCGGTTGTCAGTCCCGCCGTGTCGGCCCAAGAGCTGCATGAGATTGCCGTTGATGCCTATCTCTATGCCTATCCGATGGTCTTGATGGAGGCAACGCGGCGTGCCTCGACGCAGGTACAAAATCCGCTGGCGGGCAGGGCGCCGATGAATCGGTTCGGTCATCGCACCGCATTTCCGGAGCCCGGTGCGACCGATGTCGGTTGGCCGAGTGCCGATATGTTGTATTCCAATCTTTGGTACGACGTCAGCTATCAGCCCCTGCTCATTCGCGTGCCTGCCTCGGGTGGCCGTTACTACGCGCTATCACTGCTGGACATGTGGTCGGACGAATATGCGTCACGAGGCACCCGCGTGACGGGTAATGGCGAGCAGGCTTTCATGATCGTCGGCCCGAACTGGCAGGGACACGCGCCATTTGGCACCGATGTCGTGCGCAGTCCTACCGGCACCGGCTGGTTGATCGCACGCATTCAGACCGGTGGTCCGGCTGAGTACGGGGCAGTAAATCAGTTTCAGGCGAGTATGACGGCTACGCCTGTGGCGGCGGCTGCTCCTGCGCCCAGCCTAGTGACACCGCTCCGGCGCGGCGCAGCCAAGCCGGCGACATGGCCGCAGCAACAAGTCCCCGGTACCGGGCACGCATTGACCGGATCTGCGTCGCCCTCCATGACGTCCACGTCCTACGTGACGTGGGAGCCCCAAGGGTCTGCCGGGCAGCAGGTCGCGTCGATGTCTCCTGCCACGTTCTTTACCCTGTTTGCGGAGTTGTTGCGCACGAATCCGCCGCACGATAACGACAACGCTATTCTGACCCGCATGCAACGCATCGGCCTGGCGGGGTCGCAGCCGTTTTCTTACGACCGGCTCGATCCGGCCGTGAAGCAAGCGCTGGACGATGCCCGGACGGTGGCCGGCCGCCGTATTGCTGACACGGTGACCCGACTGGGCACCCCCTTGAATGGCTGGAATACCGTGTTGTCGGGCATTGGGACGTATGGCACCGACTATGTCCGCCGCGCGGCCATTGCCTACGCCGGGTTGGGCGCAACCACGCCGAGCGAGGCGCTGTATCCGGTCACAGCCGTCGATGACGACGGCAGGCGGTTGCGCAGCGACGATGACTACATCCTCCACTTTGACAAGGGGCAATTGCCGCCGGTCAATGCCTCGTGGTCGCTGACCTTATATAACGAGGCGAACAACCTGGCTCCGAATCGTGCTGGCCGATATACGGTGCGCAGTACGGATCCGTTGAAATACAACGCGGACGGGTCGCTGGATATCTACATCTCGCCAGACGATCCGGGGGACGGCAAGAGGGCGAACTGGTTGCCAACCCCAGACCAGGGACATTTCAGCCTCAGCATGCGTCTGTACTGGCCTAAAGATCTGGCTTTGGACGGCGAGTGGGCGCCCCCGCCTGTAGAGCGCGATTGAGCTCTCCGGAGGCAACGGTGTTGTATCGTTGCCTCCGGCACCAATTCCTTGGCCGCCGACTATCTTTTGATTTGCTCGACTAGGGAAAAACCCGCTATACTTTACGGGTTTGACGCTTGCGGGATAACACGTGTGGTGAACCACCGCGCACGTCTTTAGCGCAAGAGCGGGGAATCCTGATGCAACAAAGCCTGGTAGAACAAAATCCGGTGCTTACTGATGCCGATCGCGCGGCACTTGATGCTCAGGCTTGCCGAGGGCTCTTGAGGGTATTGGCGGCGCAGGGGGCCATGGGGCTCGCAGCAGCGGCAATTGCGGGGATCATTGCGGGGACGGCGGCTGGTTGGTCAGCGCTGGCGGGAGCAGGGGCGTATTTTGTACCCAACGCATTATTTGCGTTGCGGTTACTCGTGAACGTGCTCAAATCGGGCCGGGCGAGTCCTGTTACCTTTTTCCTCGGTGAGATGGTCAAGCTGCTCATGACGGCATTGCTGTTGTGGCTGCTGGCTCGAGTTGCGCACGACTGGCTGGTTTGGCCGGCGGTGCTGCTGGGCTTGGCTTTCACGCTCAAGGGCTATCTTCTGCTGTTGATGTTCCGCAAGTTGTCGTAGTTGCTTAGAAATCATGCAAACGGTCGGTTCGCGAGAGCCGGCCACACAGCAAACAGGGTAGGGTTCAAATGGCAGCCGCCAGCGACGTATCGCCTCAGTCCGCGTATATACAGCACCATCTGGTGCATCTGAACAATATTGGCGAGAAACAATCCGTTATCGCCCAGTTCGACGTCATCAACTACGACTCGATATTCTGGTCCGTGCTGATGGGGTTGGCTGCCGTTCTGTTCCTCTGGGCTGCTGCCCGTCGTGCGACCTCCGGTGTACCCGGCCGTTTCCAGGCTTTTGTCGAAATGATCGTCGACATGGTCGACGAGCAGGCCAAGGGCATCGTCCATAACGCCAAGAGCCGTCTGTTCATCGCGCCGTTGGCGCTGACCGTTTTCATCTGGATCGTCCTGATGAACGCGCTCGACTTGATCCCGGTTGACCTGCTGCCCTCCCTCATGCGCTGGACGGGTCTGGGTGCACACCACGGCGATCCCATCTACTACCACCGTATTCTTCCTACCGCTGACCTGAACGTGCCGATGGGCATGGCGCTGGGCGTGTTGCTGCTGATGTTCTACTACGGCATCAAGATCAAGCATCCGGGCGGCTTCCTCAAAGAACTCTTCACCGCTCCGTTCCATGCGCATGGCATCGGTGCGCTGCTGCTGGCGCCTGCCAACTTCCTGCTCAACCTGATCGAATACGCCGCGAAATCGGTGTCGCTGGGGATGCGGTTGTTCGGCAACATGTTCGCTGGCGAACTCGTGTTCATGCTCATCGCTCTGTTGGGCGGTGCCTGGACGGGCCTGAACGCTGCCAGCGTTGGTTTCGGTATTGGCCATGTGCTGGCCGGTTCGGTGTGGGCCATCTTCCACATCATGATCGTGCTGTTGCAGGCTTTCATCTTCATGATGCTGACGCTGGTTTATCTCGGCCAGGCTCACGAAGGGCATTGACCCCTTTTTCCCGGCACGGGCAGCCTTGTCCGTGCCGGGACGCAAGATTTTCTTGCATTCCAAGCAGTATCCGTTTTCTTACAATTTGACTTCAGATTTCTAACCAAGGAGTTGTCATGACCAACGTCGCTTTCGTTGCTCTCGCTTGCGGTCTTATCATCGGTTTGGGTGCTATCGGCGCTTGCATCGGCATCGCATTGATGGGCGGCAAATACCTGGAAGCTTCGGCTCGTCAGCCTGAACTGATGAACGCCCTGCAAACCAAGATGTTCCTGTTGGCAGGCCTGATCGACGCGGCGTTCCTGATCGGTGTGGGTATCGCCATGCTGTTCGCTTTCGCCAACCCGTTCGTAGGCTAAGCCCCAACGGCTCATGGCAACGCCCGTCGCTGCGGTGACGGGCATGACGCCGGCGGTACGCGGAATCCTCCGCTGCAGGTCGGCAAAGTATCGAGTGCTCCGCGACGCCACTAGTGCGCCCGGGGCCGTAAGGTGTTAAAGGAACGACCGTGAATCTGAACGCGACGATCTTTTTCCAGATGCTCGTGTTCTTCGTTCTGGGTTGGTTCACGATGAAATTCGTGTGGCCCCCCCTGACGAAGGCGATGGACGAGCGCCGCCAAAAAATCGCCGACGGCCTGGCCGCCGCCGAGAAGGGCAAGGCCGATCTGGCCCAAGCCCAAGCGCGCGTCAGTCTGATCGAGGCTTCTGCCAAGTCTGAAAACCATGCCCGCATCATCGAGGCGGAAAAGCAAGCTGCCGCGCTGATCGAGCAGGCTCGCCGCGAAGCCGAAACTGAACGCGCCCGCATCATCGCCCAAGCGGCGCAGGATGCCGCGCAGGAAGTCCAGCGTGCTCGTGATGTCCTGCGCGACGATGTTGCTACGCTGGCAGTCAAGGGTGCTGAACAGATCCTCAAGCGCGAGGTTGACGCCCGCGCTCACGCCGAGCTGTTGACCCAGCTCAAGGCGCAGCTTTAATCCGGGAACGCCATGGCTGAACTTTCCACTGTCGCCAGGCCCTACGCCGAAGCTTTATTCAGCGCGGCACGCGACGACAAGGCCGGCTTGCCGGCCTGGGCCGATCTGATCGGCGAGCTGGCCCAAGTAGCCGACAACACCGACGTGCGCGAAGCAATGTCCGATCCCCGATTGGAAGACGCGCAGCGCGTGGAGTTGTTTACCGGTTTGATCAAAACCCAGCTGCCTCAGGCGGTTCGTAATTTCATCGAACTGCTGGTAGCGAACGATCGTCTGCTGTTGCTGCCCATCATCGCCAAACAATTCGTCGCGCTGAAAAATCGCCACGAAGGCACGGCGCAGGCGGAAATCACCAGCGCGTTCGAACTCAGCGATGCCCAGGTCAAAGAACTGGTCGATGCGCTCGAAACCAAATTTGGTCTCAAGCTCAGTCCCAGCGTCACTGTCGACAAGTCGCTCATCGGCGGCGTGCGGGTGGCGGTCGGCGACCAGGTGCTCGATACTTCCGTACAAGCCCAATTGGCCCGCTTGCGGGATACGCTGGCCGCGTGACGCGCGCACGGCCAGATAAACAGGATTCCAGGAGTCAATATGCAACTCAATCCCTCCGAGATCAGCGAACTGCTCAAGAGCCGCATCGAGGGCCTGGGCGCTTCGGCTGACATTCGCACCCAGGGCACCGTCGTGTCCGTGACTGACGGCATTACCCGCATTCACGGTCTGTCCGACGTGATGCAGGGTGAAATGCTCGAGTTCCCCAACAACGTCTTCGGCCTGGCGCTCAACCTCGAGCGCGATTCCGTCGGCGCCGTGATTCTGGGCGACTACACCGGTGTGTCCGAAGGCGACCAGGTCAAAACGACCGGCCGTATTCTCGAAGTCCCCGTGGGCCCCGAGCTGAAAGGCCGTGTGGTCAACACGCTCGGCGTGCCGATCGACGGCAAAGGCCCGATCAACGCCAAAGAAACCGACATCATCGAAAAAGTGGCTCCGGGTGTGATCGCCCGTCGCTCGGTGTCGCAACCGCTGCAAACCGGTATCAAGGCTATCGATTCGATGGTGCCTATCGGCCGCGGCCAGCGCGAACTGATCATCGGTGACCGTCAAACCGGCAAGACCGCTGTTGCCGTCGATACCATCATCAGCCAAAAAGGCAAGGGCGTTACCTGCGTCTACGTCGCCATTGGTCAAAAGGCATCGACCATTAACAACGTGGTGCGCAAGCTCGAAGAGCACGGCGCCATGGAATACACCATCGTCGTGGCCGCCTCGGCCTCTGACTCGGCCGCCATGCAGTACCTGGCCGCCTACGCCGGTTGCACGATGGGCGAATACTTCCGCGATCGCGGCGAAGATGCCCTGATCATTTATGATGACCTGACCAAGCAAGCCTGGGCCTATCGTCAAGTCTCGCTGCTGCTGCGTCGTCCTCCTGGCCGTGAAGCCTACCCGGGTGATGTGTTCTACCTGCACTCGCGTCTGCTCGAGCGTGCTGCTCGTGTCAACGAAGACTACGTCGAGAAATTCACCAACGGCGCTGTCAAGGGCAAGACCGGCTCGCTCACCGCGCTGCCGATCATCGAAACCCAGGCAGGCGACGTGTCGGCTTTCGTGCCGACCAACGTGATCTCGATTACCGACGGTCAGATCTTCCTGGAAACCGACCTGTTCAACGCCGGTGTCCGTCCCGCTATCAACGCCGGTATCTCGGTGTCGCGTGTGGGTGGTGCCGCGCAGACCAAGGTCATCAAGAAACTGTCCGGCGGTATCCGTACCGACTTGGCGCAGTATCGTGAACTGGCCGCCTTCGCGCAATTCGCCTCCGACCTTGACGACGCGACGCGCCGTCAGCTCGAGCGCGGCAAGCGCGTGGTCGAACTGCTCAAGCAGCCTCAATATCAACCGCTGCAAGTGTGGGAATTGGCCGTGACGTTGTACACCGTCAACAACGGTTACCTGGATGACGTGGACGTGGCACAGGTTCTGCCCTTCGAAAAAGCGCTCAAGGATCAACTCAAGGCCAAGCATGCTGGCCTGATCCAGCGTGTCGAAGACACCAAGGAACTGTCCAAGGACGACGAAGCCGAATTGGCTGCTGCCATCCAGGATTTCAAGAAGCACGGTGCTTTTTAAGGCAATGTCTGGCGTAGCGGCGGGGCTTGTCCCCGCCCTACGGTAGGGCGGGGACAAGCCCCGGCCGCCTCCCGCCGAGCCGTTACAACAGGAAAGCGCAATGCCCGGAATCAAGGAAATCCGAACCAAGATCAAGAGCGTGCAAAACACGCGCAAGATCACCAAGGCCATGGAAATGGTCGCTGCATCCAAAATGCGCAAGGCGCAGGAGCGGATGCGCGCGGGCCGTCCGTACGCCAACAAGGTGCGCGAAATTGCTGCGCACTTGATGCAGGCCAACCCCGAATACAGTCATCCGTACCTGATCGAGCGCGACGTCAAAGCGGTCGGCGTGGTGCTGGTCACCACCGACAAGGGGCTGTGCGGCGGCTTGAACACCAACATCAGCCGCGTCACGCTGGCCAAGCTGAAAGAATTCGAACAGCGCGGCATTGCCGTGCAGGCGACGGCTTTCGGCAACAAAGGCCTGGGTCTGTTGACTCGTATCGGCGCCAAACTGGTTTCGAACGAAGTTCAACTGGGCGACAAGCCCGACCTCGACCGATTGCTGGGCGCGATCAAGGTTCAGCTTGACGCTTACCTCAATGGCGAGATCGACGCGTTGTATGTAGCGGCCACCCGCTTTGTGAACACCATGAAGCAAGAGCCGGTGTTCCTGCGTCTGCTGCCGCTGTCCAGCGGTTTGGATGATCCCTTCCAGACGGGCGCCGAGACTTTGAGCAACATCTCTGAAGTCAAATCGAACTACAGCTGGGACTACATCTACGAACCCGATGCCAAGGGCGTGATCGACGATCTGTTGCAGCGTTACGTCGAAGGCCTGCTGTACCAAGCCGTGGCGGAAAACATGGCTTCGGAGCAGTCGGCCCGGATGGTTGCCATGAAGGCCGCATCGGACAACGCTAAAAAGGTTATCGGCGAACTGCAACTGGTCTACAACAAGACCCGTCAGGCGGCGATCACCAAGGAAATTTCGGAAATCGTAGGGGGCGCGGCCGCTGTGTAAGCAGGCTGCATCCCGTCAAAAAGCTATCAAGCAAGGAATCGACATGAGCAACGGAACCATCGTTCAGTGCATCGGCGCCGTGGTGGATATTCAGTTCCCCCGCGATCACATGCCCAAGATTTACGAAGCCCTCACGCTGACCGACGACTCGTCGCCGTTCGCTGAAAAGGGTCTCACCCTGGAAGTCCAACAACAGCTGGGCGACGGCGTGGTACGTACCATCGCCCTGGGCTCCAGCGACGGCCTACGCCGCGGCATGACGGTCGTGGGCACCGGCGCGCCGATCTCGGTGCCCGTCGGTCACGGCACGCTGGGCCGCATCATGGACGTGCTCGGCCGTCCCATCGACGAAGCCGGCCCCATCCAATCCGAAGAAAAGCGCGCCATTCACCAGGCTGCTCCGCGTTTCGACGAGCTGTCGCCTTCGGTCGAACTGCTCGAAACCGGCATCAAGGTTATCGACTTGGTCTGCCCGTTCGCCAAGGGCGGTAAGGTCGGTCTGTTCGGCGGCGCCGGTGTGGGCAAGACCGTCAACATGATGGAGCTGATCAACAACATCGCCAAACAGCACAGCGGTTTGTCGGTGTTTGCCGGGGTGGGCGAACGTACCCGCGAAGGCAACGACTTCTACCACGAAATGGAAGAGTCCAACGTGTTGGACAAGGTCGCCATGGTGTTCGGTCAGATGAACGAACCCCCGGGTAACCGTCTGCGTGTGGCACTGACCGGCCTGACGATGGCCGAGAAGTTCCGCGACGAAGGCCGTGACATCCTGTTCTTCGTTGACAACATCTACCGTTACACCCTGGCCGGTACCGAGGTTTCGGCACTGCTGGGCCGTATGCCTTCCGCCGTGGGTTACCAGCCGACGCTGGCTGAGGAAATGGGCGTGCTGCAAGAGCGCATCACCTCGACCAAGACCGGTTCGATCACCTCGATCCAGGCCGTGTACGTGCCTGCGGATGACTTGACCGACCCGTCGCCTGCCACGACCTTCCAGCATTTGGACTCGACCGTGGTGCTGTCGCGTGACATCGCTGCACTGGGTATCTACCCGGCCGTGGATCCGCTGGATTCGTCCAGCCGTCAGCTCGACCCGCAAGTCGTGGGCGAAGAGCACTACGCCGTGGCCCGTGGCGTGCAGCAAACCCTGCAGCGCTACAAAGAACTGCGCGACATCATTGCGATTCTGGGTATGGACGAACTGTCGCCCGACGACAAGCAAGCCGTGGCCCGTGCGCGTAAGATCCAGCGTTTCCTGTCGCAGCCGTTCCACGTGGCCGAAGTCTTCACCGGCTCGCCTGGTAAATACGTGCCGCTGGCCGAAACCATCCGTGGTTTCAAGATGATCGTCGACGGCGAGTGCGATGCGTTGCCCGAGCAGGCTTTCTACATGGTCGGTACCATCGACGAAGCCTTCGAGAAGGCCAAGAAACTGCAATAAGGATCTGATATGGCTACCCTGCATGTGGATGTCGTCAGCGCAGAAGAAGCGATCTTTGCCGGTGAGGCAAAGTTCGTGACCCTGCCTGGCGAGGCGGGTGAGCTGGGCATTCTGCCCGGCCACACCCCGCTGATTTCGCGCATACGCCCTGGTACGGTCAAAATCGTCCGTCCCGATGGCGCCGAGGAAAACATCTTCGTCGCCGGGGGCATCTTGGAAGTGCAGCCGGGTTCGGTGACGGTGTTGGCCGATACGGCCATTCGCGCCGCCGATCTGGACGAAGCCCGTGCCGTTGAGGCACGCGCCAAGGCCGAAGAAGCCCTGCGCAACGCCAAGGACAAGGCCGATATCGCCGTTGTCGAAGCCGAGCTGGCCATGTTGGCAGCCCAGGCCGTGGCAGCACGCAAATTGCGCCAGACTCGCAGTACGCACTAAGCACGACGGTATGCTTCCCTGACGTTGATCGTCAGGGGCAATACTTTCGAGCAAGCAGAAAAGGCAGCCTCATGGCTGCCTTTTTTATTGCTGCGTGCATGCGAGGGCATGTTGGTATGAAATCATTGCGTAGCGCTGCCGCCCAACGCCAGATACAGCGTGACATCGTTCAGTAATTGATCGCGTCGGCGCTGTGCCAGCGATAGCTCCGCATCGCGCAGCGTTTGCTGCGCATCCAGCCAGGTGCGCAAGTCCGCTGCGCCTGAGCGATAGCGCACACCGTACATTCGCTCTACATCTCGCGCGGCATCGAACGACGCTTGCGCAGCGTCGACCTGCGTGACGAGTTGATCGCGCGCGCTCAGTGCGTTGCCTACCTCTTTCAGTGCCGTGTACAGCGTCGTCCGAAAATTGCTCGCGGAGATCTCATATTCCGTCTTGGCGATGTCGGTGTTCAACTGCATCTGAGGCAGGTTCAAGAATGGCAGTGTCAGACCCGCACCCAGTGTGCCCAGCGGGTTTTGCAGGACATCAGATAGCGCGCTGCTGCTGGTGCCTACGCTACCCGTGAGCGTGAGCGCAGGATAGTAGCTGCGGGCCGTAGCCTTGATATTGGATAACGCCTCGCGCAAGCGCAATTCTGCGGCTCGCAGATCCGGCCGCCGGCCCAGCAGTTCCGCAGGTACGCCGGCCTGCAGGGGCGGGCTCTGGGCGTCGTCCAGATTCCCCGGCTCATCGCTCAAGGGCCAGGGCGCGCCATCACGCAAGACGGCAATGGCGTTGCGTGTTTCCACACGTTCTTGCAGCAATTGGCTCTGCGCGATCTGTTGTGCTTGCACGTTCTGCTGTGCTTCTCGCAGCTCGAGTTGCGAGACGGCGCCTGCGCCGAATTGCACCTGCACCAGTTGCAGGATCTGTTGCAACTGATCGAGATGTGCCTGCCCTGACGCGATGCTTTGATTCAGATAGGCCAAGGTCCAGTATTGTTCGCAGACCTCTGCGACCAATGACAGGGCTGTGTTTTCTTTGTCCTCTGCTGTCGCGCGAGCTTCCCAATCCGCGACATCGCGCGCGGCGCGCAGACGTCCCCATAGATCGATTTCCCAACTCAATGACAGATTGGCGTTACTGCTGCGTTGTACTGAGTCGTGCGTGTCCAGATAGCGGCTGCCGTTGGTGTTGACGCTGCCACTGGGTTGCGGCCAGAGATCGTTGCTGGCCAGGCCTGCCTGCAGACGGGCCTTGCGCAGGGTCAATCCGGCTGATGCCAGGTCGGCATTGACCGCGAGGACATCGGTGATCAGCCGGTCCAATCGTGCATCGCCAAAGCCCTTCCACCACGCCTGTTTGGCGATGTCCACGGCGGGATGCGTAGCATGCAGGGTAATGGGATGTTGCGAGCCATTTGCGGTGGTGATGCCCTGGTTGTAATTCGCAGGGACTTGCAGCTCGCGCGTTGGCGGTGCATCGGTCGAGGCGCAGGCCGACAGCAGCGCGACGCCGGCCATGACAACAGAGAAACGGAAAAATGACGATTTCATTCGCGTGCCAACGCCTCTACCGGATCCAGTTGCGCAGCATTGCGTGCGGGCAGAAAACCGAACACCACGCCTATCAGGCTGGAACATACAAAGGCCGCAATAATGGAAAAACTCGAAAACGACAGACTGAAGCCGCTGCCTGCATGGATCAGCCAGCCAACACTCAGCGCACACAACACACCAAGAACACCGCCCAGCATGCAGACCACGACGGCTTCGATCAAAAACTGCTGCATGATGTCGCTCTGGCGCGCACCCACTGCCATACGTACGCCTATCTCGCGAGTACGCTCGGTGACAGAGACCAGCATGATGTTCATCACGCCTATCCCTCCTACGATCAACGAGATCATCGCAATCGCGCCGACCATCAAGGTCATGGTTTGCGTCGTTTTCTCGATGGTTTCGCGGATTTCTGCGGTGTTGTTCAGAAAGAAATCCTGCGTGCCGTGACGCAGCAGCAGTACCTTGGTAATGGCCTGCGCCGCAGCATCCATCGGCGTATCGTCACTGACCCGTACCGTGATGCTGGACAGATAAGATTGCCCCAACATGCGAGACATGACAGACGTATATGGTACCCAGGCACGCAGGTCGCTGCTGTTGCCAAAGCCCGTCGTTTGTTTCTGTGTCACGCCTATCACCATGCAAGGCACTTGACCTAACAAGATGATCTGACCGATAGGATCTTCTCCATGCGGAAAGAGCTGCGCGCGGGTGTTCGGATCGATCACGACAGTTCGATCGATACGATCGACGGCCTGGGCATCAAAGAAAGCGCCTTCGTGGATCTTCAGTCCCTTGGCCCGGAAATATTGATCGCCAACGCCATAGACTTGCGTGGTCACCGAGATGTTTCCCCGGCGAGCGGTGACGGATGTCGACACGTTAGGCGTGACGCTATCGACATAGCTCTGGCTGGCCAGGGCCTGCGCATCCGTGGCTCGCAATGTCTGGACTTTGCCCGATCGCATGTCGCCAAATCCACTGCCCGGATACACGTCAATGGTATTGGTGCCCAGCGAATTGATATTGCTCAGTACTTGTTCTTGCGTGCCTTTGCCCAATGCGACGACCAGCACCACTGATGCGATGCCGATCACAATCCCCAACATGGTCAGCAGGGTACGCAGCCGATGCGCGTTCATGGCCAGCAACGCCATGCGGAAGGCTTCGGCAAAGCGGTCCCATTGCGCCAGCAGTTGAGTGACCAGCCCTCGGGGTGCGGTAGCGGCTGGCAGATCCTCGTCATGTTGATCTGTGCGCGATACGTTCGGCACCGCGTCGCGCACAGGCATGGACGTCGAGGTCAATACCGAGGGATTTTCCCGGTCGGCAATCATCGCGCCATCGTGCAGCTCGATAATGCGCTGCGCATGCTGCGCGACCGACATGTCATGAGTCACGAGAATAATCGTGTGCCCTTGGGCATGCAGCTCTTGCAGAATGCCCATGACCTCTTCACCCGACCGGCTATCCAGCGCACCAGTAGGTTCGTCGGCCAGAATGACCTGCCCGCCATTCATCAAGGCACGCGCAATACTGACGCGCTGCTGCTGTCCGCCAGACAATTGGCCCGGACGATGGCCGATACGATCCGCCAGCTTCAGGCGCGCCAATAACTGATGTGCGCGCGCATGCCTGGTACTGCGGGCTTGTCCTGCATACACTGCGGGTACTTCGACATTGCCTTGCGCATTCAGATCGCCCAGCAAGTGGTAGCGCTGGAACACAAACCCGAAATGCTCGCGCCGCAATTGTGCGAGCTCATCCGGTGACATCAAATGCGTCTCGCGTCCCGCGACGCGATAGACGCCTTCGGTGGGACGATCCAGGCAGCCCAGGATGTTCATCAGGGTCGATTTGCCTGACCCCGATGCGCCGACAATAGCGACCATCTCGCCTGCGTGGATATCCAGATCCAGATGCTTGAGCACCGTCAGGGTTTCGTCGCCCGCAGGAAAGCTGCGGCTCAGCCCGCGCAGTTGCAGCAGTGCGTCGGACATATCAGAAACCCATGGGCGGAGGGCCGCCGCGTCGGCGATTGTTCGCAGCGGTGGCGTTGAGGCCTGCAGCGGCTTCGCCCACCACGACGCGCTCGCCCTGCTTCAGGCCAGACAGCACTTCGACATTCGCACGATTATTGATGCCGATCTTGATGGCGCGGGGCTGCGGACGTCCGTCCTGGCCGACGACCTGCACCATGTAGCCGCCATCGGGACCCTGCGGCCCGAGCGCCGTTGCAGGGATGATCAAGGCGTCCTGGGCATCGGCGAGCACGACGTGGACTTCGGCCGTCATATACGTGCGCAGCTCATTGGACGGATTGGCGATGTCAAACAGCCCGTTGTAATAGATCGCCGTGCTCGTCGAACTCGAGCTCGAACTGGAGGCGCTGGACGAACTGGTGGAGTCTTCGCTCGTGATCGATTCCGGCGCGGGCTCTATTTTTCGCAGCGTGCTTTCGTAGCGTTTGCCGGTATTGCCCAGTATCGTGAAATAGACCTTCTGGCCCGCTTTGGCGCGTACGACATCGGCCTCGGATATCTCGGCATAGACCGTCATGGTGCTCAAGTCGCCCAGCATGACTATCGTAGGGGTGCTTTGATTGGCGTTGACCGTCTGGCCCTGTTTGGACACCACGGCCAACACCGTGCCATCCATCGGGGCCGTGATCTTGGTGTAATCCAGATTCGTCTGTGCGGTAGAGACGCTGGTCTCTTCGCTGGCGATGGACGCATTCAAGGCGCGGATCTGCGCCCGAGTGGCGTTCAGATTGGCCAGCGCCGTATCGTAGTCCGCCTGGGATGAGGCCTGTGCAGCGAGCATGGTTTGTTGCCGCTTATAGGCCAGTTCGTATTGCCGCAGGTTTGCTACCTGCACGTCGCGCGAGGCTCGGGCATTTTCCAATGAGGCTTGAGCGCTTTTCAGGGCATTGACCTGGGTCCGAGAATCAATTTCGGCAATCAGATCGCCGGATTTCACCTGATCGCCGAGTTCGACCTTGAGTGATTCGATGCGGCCGGAGGCCTGCGCGCCCACGCTGACCAGTTTGGACGGTTTGATGGTGCCCACGGCCACGACCGAGTCTTCTATGCTGCCTCGGGTCACCGGCGAGGTCGCCAGGCTGGGGGTGGCAGGCTTGGGCCAGAATAGCATCGCGGCGACAGCGGCGATAAGCAGGCACACGACAATCAGCCAGGTGCGGGGGCGGCGAAAAAAGGAGGACTTCACTTGATTAAGCTCAGCGGATGAGGCCGAGAAAGGGAGGAGGGCATGTTGTGCGGATCGAGGCAGAGACTAACATCAACAGAAGCGAACGGCGCCGATCTTAGCCGTTTCAGCATGCCCGGGGTGGGCTTCGAAACGCCCTGAAGCTGTTACAGTCTGAAGGCCCGCATGCGCAGCCGCAATGCTCAGAATATGTCGTTCTTTGTCAACATGGCCTTGGGGTATGTCGTAACATATCAATCGCATAGAGGACCTGCTACGTCGCGACAAAAAAAACCGCGTGCAATTCAGGTGAATAAAATGGATGCTCCTTTCCATGAACGAGGAACTCTGCGTGCACCGCTTACTCATCGTCGATGACGATGTGGACATCCGAACCCTGCTGGCCGAACAACTAGGCCGCGCGGGCTATCGGGTGGTTACCGCCAGCCAGGGCACTGAAATGCGCTCTATCCTGGACCGAGAACACATCGATCTGATTGTGTTGGACTTGAACCTGCCCGGCGAAGACGGCCTGACCCTATGCCGGGATCTGCGGGCCAAATCGAGAACGCCCGTCATCATGCTGACGGCGCGCGGCGAGGCCATCGACCGGGTGCTGGGCCTGGAGATGGGGGCCGATGATTATCTGGCCAAGCCTTTCGAGCCGCGCGAATTACTGGCGCGTATTCGCAACGTGTTGCGCCGCACCGAGGCGCTGCCCGTCAATCTCGAGCCGCTCGCCATCCGCCGGGCTCACTTCGTGGGCTGGATGTTCGATCTGGAGCGGCGTCATCTGGTGGACCCGGGCGGACGCGTCATCATGTTGTCGGGGGCGGAATTCCGTTTGCTGCGCGTGTTTGTCGGCCATGCCAACAAGATCCTTTCGCGCGAGCAGCTGGCCTCGCTGACCTCGCGCCGCGAATACGAGGGACAGGAGCGAGCCATCGATCTGCAGGTCAGCCGCTTGCGTCATAAATTCGGCACGGCGGGCGGCAGCATCGGTCCGATCAAAACCGTGCGCAACGAAGGCTACGTCCTGGCCGCAGCGGTTACGTTGGAATGAAACGCCTGCGCCGGTTCTTCGGTACGATGGCCGGCCGGCTGTTTCTGATCTTGCTGTTGGGAATGTCAGCCGCAGCGTTACTGGCGACCGTCCTGGCTGAAGCCCGCCGTCAACAAGACGAAGAGCACCAGAATATGGTGCGTGCAGCCGATCGTTTGCATGGTTACGTCAACATGCTGGACAACAGCCCGGCAGAATTGCGGCAGCGTCTGATCGAGTTAGGTGGACCCGGTATTCATCGCGCGCCCTCTGATGTCCAGACAGAGGAGCCGGACACGAAGTTTGCCCAGGTATTGGCCTCGCAGTATGCGCGCTTTTCCCAGGTCCGTGTGCAGACGGCGGACGAGTTCGTATGCCGTCCCCCGCTGCCCGATTTCGTGCCGCAACCTGGGCGAGATGATGAGTTCGATCCCGACATGCCAGAGCCGACGTGCCGCATTGTCCAGATTCAACTGCAGGACGGTACACCGCTTGTGCTGGCAATGGGCGGTCCGCCCGTCATGCGGGTCAAGGCGCTTGCGGCAGACCCGATTTATATTTCGCTGCTCACCCTATGCATTGGATTGCTGGCATTTACGGTGGCGCGTCTGGCCAGCCGGCCTTTGCGTCAACTCGCCGATGCGGCCGATGAGCTGGGGCAAAATCTGGAGCGGCCGCCGTTGATATTACGCGGCCCGCTCGAAGTCCGCCGTGCGGCCGATGCATTCAACGCCATGCAACGCCGCTTGCAACGGCACCTGGAGGAACGCACGCACATGTTGGCGGCGATCACGCACGATCTGCAGACGCCCATGACGCGTTTGCGCCTGCGCTTCGAGGACGTTGCCGACGAAGCGTTGCGCGAACGATTGATTGCCGATTTAGGCGCGATGCGGGCGCTGGTCCGAGAGGGCCTGGATCTTGCGCGCAGCGCCACCACGTCAGAGGCGCCCGTTGCGCTGGATCTGGATTCTTTGCTGGAAAGCATCATTGAGGACGCGGCAGAGACCGGCCATGACGCGGTATTTGAACAAGGCTGTGGTGCAGTACTGATGCTGCGGCCTTTGGCCATGCAGCGGCTTTTTTCGAATTTGGTGGACAATGCCTTGAAGTACGGGCATCAGGTTCGAGTCTCTGCCCGCGCCGACGAGAGTGGTGTAACGGTTGAGGTGTGCGATGCCGGGCCAGGCATGCCGGCAGACATGTTCGAGGCGGTATTCCAGCCGTTTGTCAGGCTAGAGACATCTCGCTCTCGCGAGACAGGCGGGGTAGGTTTGGGGCTGACCATCGCTCGCACCCTGGCTGCCAACGATGGTGCCACCGTAACGTTGAGCAACCGCACAGAAGGAGGATTGCAGGCGACGGTCCATTGGTCGCGTCCGCGCTATGCGGACAAGTCCTAATCGTTGCCCCTCAAAGCCCCTCAATTTTCAGGATAGGCGCTATGTTGGCGCCACCCCTATCATTTGGTGTCAAATAGGTGGCGTTTTCGCGCGTGAGCGATTCAATGCCAAACTGGCTCTGTCCAGTGAATAAAAAGAACAACATGCCAAATGTAGAGAGAGGATTCATGTCTGATGTCATCCTGCCGACGGTCACCTCGGCGCAAACGCCTGAGGTGCGCCAGCGATTGCTGACCTCGCTGTCCACTATCGTGGGCGCTTCGCAGGTGCTCACGGACGATCGGGCGATGCGCCGCTATTGCACCGGTTTTCGTTTCGGCCGGGGCAAGGCACTCGCGGTCGTGCGCCCTGGCTCGCTGGTCGAGCAATGGAAAGTCCTGGAACAATGCGTGGCGGCAGGCGTGGCCATCATCGCCCAGGCGTCGAATACCGGCCTGACGGGCGGCTCTACCCCGCATGGCGAGGACTACGATCGCGATATCGTCATCATCAGCACCAGCCGCATCAAGAAAGTGCACGTGATCGAAGACGGCCGCCAGGTGGTATGCCTGCCGGGCTCGACGCTCGATCAGCTAGAGCGAGTGCTCAAGCCATTGGGGCGTGAGCCGCATTCGGTCATTGGATCATCTTGTATTGGGGCGTCGGTCATCGGCGGCGTGTGCAATAACTCGGGCGGCTCTCTCGTCAATCGTGGGCCCGCCTATACAGAGATGGCGCTGTACGGGGCTGTTGATGCAGAGGGAAAACTGCATCTGGTCAATCACCTGGGTATCGAGCTTGGGGCCGATCCGGAATCGATCCTGGCCAAGCTCGAGAGCCGTGGGTTTTCGGACCAGGACGTCGTGCGTGACGCCGGCGCCGCCTCAGATCATGGCTACGCCAAGCATGTCCGTGATATCGATGCCTCAACCCCTGCTCGCTACAACGCCGACCCGCTGCGTTTGCGCGAGGCCTCGGGCTCTGCAGGCAAGGTCATGGTCTTTGCGGTCAGACTCGATACCTTTCCCGCCGCACGTGGCGCCAAGGTGTTCTATATCGGTACGAACGACACCTCGGTGCTGACTGACATTCGTCGTCATGCATTAGGCACGTTCGAGCATCTGCCCATTGCTGGTGAATACGTGCATCGAGATGCTTTTGATGTGGCGGCGCGCTATGGCAAAGATCTCTTCTGGATCATCGAGCATTTCGGCACGGATCGCTTGCCGGCGTTCTTCAACCTGAAAAATCGCTGCGACGCATTCTTTGAACGGCTCGGTATTTTTCCCGCCAATCTCAGCGACCGTCTGATGCAATTTTTCAGCCGGCTGCTACCCAATCATCTGCCGGCTCGGCTGCTGGCTTATCGCAATGAGTACGAGCATCACCTGATGCTCAAGATCCCGGCCGAAGGGGTCGCCGAAGCACAGGCCTTTTTATCCCAGTATTTTGCACAAGGCCGAGGCGGTTATTTCGAATGCACCGAGGAAGAAGGCAGGAAGGCCTTTCTGCATCGCTTTGCGGCAGCCAGTGCGGCGGTCCGCTACCGGGCTGTGCATGGTTCGACGGTAGAAGACATCGTTGCATTGGACATCGCATTGCGGCGCGACGACCGCGATTGGTTCGAGCGTCTGCCGGCGAAGTTCGATGATGCGATCGAGATGAAACTGTACTACGGGCATTTTTTGTGCCACGTTTTTCATCAGGACTACATCATTCGCAAGGGGCACGATTGCATGGCGATCGAGCACCAGATGCTGGAACTGCTGGATGCCAGAGGCGCCGAGTATCCCGCCGAGCACAATGTAGGCCATCTATATCAGGCCAAGCCGCAGTTGCAGGCTTTTTATAAGAAGCTGGACCCGTGCAACTGCTTTAACCCGGGTATTGGATTTCTGTCCAAGTACGTGAATTATCGGGAGTAATGCCGCGACGGCTAAGGTGCCCGCATTGTCGGCTACCACCGTCCTCCAGCGCCGCCACCGCCGCTGGAGCCACCGCCAAAACTCCCGCTTGATGAACTGCTGCTGCCTCCGCCGCCACTACTGGAACCGCCGGAACTGGAGCTGTCGCTGTCGCTCAGTACAGCGAGCGCAATGAAGCCCAGTGATTTTTTATAGTCGCAATACGCGCACGTCTGGATGCGCTCGCCTTTTCCTTCCTCGGAATAGGTCGAGGGTTCTATGACTTTGATCGCTGGTTTTTTCAGAGTCTGTGCATGGCATTGCGGGCAGATGCTGAACGACTTGGCCTGCTTCCCGGCAAAGCCGCTGAGCTGATTGGCGCCGGTTTTCTGGTTGATCCAGATCTCATACGATTTTGACTCGATTTTCTCTTCGCATTGCTGCTCGCTGGTGAGATAGCGCATCAAGTCCTTCGGCGTCAGCTTGTCGCGGCTCTGACGTGACCAGTCTCCCGAGTTGTCGGGTGGCGTCGCCCGCAAGCGCGCCAGTCTGCCGTTTTTCACGACTCCGGCGTAGGCCAGATAAGCAAACGGTGCGAGCACCAGTGGCAATAGACTCCAGCGCGTGAATGAGGTGCGCATGTCCAAGGCTGTCTTTTTATCCTTGGTGCTGCGCTCAAGCAGGGTGGAGCAGGCGTGGTAATGAAAACTCAATATCAACGCACAAAACGTCGCGACAAAGTAGGGCAGGTTCTTGAATTGATAGACCTGTTCGATCGTTTCCGTCAAAAGAAAAACAAACAGGCTCATAAAGAGCAGGAACACATAGGTGAAGAGTCCAAGCCAGAAAGGATGGCCTTCGTACTTGGTGCTCTTTATGGCAAATCTCTTCAGTACGCGTTTACGTGCCAGGCTCATCCACAGCATGGCGACGGCAAACAGCACGATCACAAAGCCGGATTTATCGAGTGCCTCGCTGTGTCGGTTCCAGAAGGTCGGTTCGTAGGCTTTTAGGCCTTCCAGCTCCAGTGCGTGCTCAGGTGACAGAAACACGCTTTCTATTGCCTTGGCCGCAGACAAGACTGCCATATCCGTATTGCCGGACTGCAAATACGGAACGAGATAGCGTTCTCCGATCTGCTTTAACAAGGCATCCGGAAATATACCTTCCACGCCGTAGCCGCTGATAAACCGGTATTCGTGCCGGTCCATCGCGAGGAAAAGCAGCAGACCGTTATTGGCCCCTTGTTTGCCGATGCCCCAATGATTAAAGAGATCGAGCGCAAATTGAAAATCGCTGCCGCCCTGATAATCATTGACCACTGCGATGGCGAATTCGCTGCCGTTCGTTTGTTCGATGGTGGCGCTGATGGCATCGAGTTCTGCGACGGTGCTGCCTTGTAGATTGCCGTCCGGGTCGCTGACGTAATGGCTATCGCCGCGGTCTTTGGGATTGGGTAGCGACTCGACGGAATACTGAGCATAGGTATTGATGCTCAAGAGCAGGCCGATGAGTGTAGAAACCAGCAGAAGAAATTGCCGAGGCATCGCGTATTCCGGCAGCGTTGTGACGAGAGCTCGCATCATAGCGTGGCAAACTTTCGGGGTTCGCCGGGTTCGTAACAACTTTTTGCACGGCGTCAGCGTTTGCCGGAAGGCGTGCACGGCCCGTGACTGTTGCGATAATTCGATGTGTTATGCAGATAATTCGAAGTTACGCAGATAATCGTCACGGTAGCATGCCTGAAATTCTGATAATTCCAAGGAGACGACATGCTGTCGCGATACTGTCGGCGCTGGGTGGCCGCGTTTGCTTTGACGTGTACAGTCTCGGCCCCGAGCGCCTGGGCCGGGCCTGATGACGATACGCTAGTGGTGGCTTTTCAGCGCGAGGTGGTGAATCTGGATTATCTGTACACCACGTCGCAGGAACACGTGATCCTGTCGGATCTCACTGATGATCGTTTGTTTGATGTCGATACGCAGACCAACGAGATCTCGCCCATGCTGGCGACCTCGTATACCTACGTGGACGACACCACAATCGATGTGACGTTGCGCGAAGGAGTGCATTTCCATAGCGGTGCTTCATTCTCGGCTGACGATGTGGTCTACACGTATAACTGGGTGCTGTCGCCAGACAGTGGTACCCGTGCGTCAGGCACGGTGAGCCGCTGGCTCGAGCGTGTCGAGAAGCTCGGCCCGTACCAGGTTCGCTTTCATTTGAAGGATGTATACCCCCTGGCATTGCGCGATATGGCGCGTCGTATCCCGATTCGTCGCGATGGCGCTTATCAAGTCGATGGTAAAGACGATCGTGGTGCCCAGGCGCTACGTCCGGATGGATTGGGGCCGTACCGCGTTGAGTCCTTTGAGCCAGGGCAGCGTGCTGTGTTGGTGCGGTTCGACAATTACTATGCCGGCAGCCCCAAGGGGCGTGCTGCGATTGGCCGCATCGTTGCACGTACGATTCCCGACTGGGGAACGCAGCAGGCGGAATTGATGAGTGGTGGTGTGGACTGGGCGTACGACATGCCGCTGGATGTCGCGCAGAGTATGGCGGCAAGTGGACGCGCAGTCCATCAGGCCGGTCCCAGCTTGCGCGTCAGCTTCGTCGTGCTGGACGCAGGGGGTGTGGCAGGTCCGAGTTCGCTGACCGATCTCAACGTGCGACGCGCCTTGAACTACGCTGTCAATCGCAAGGCCATTGCGGAATTTCTGGTGGGGGGAGTTGCCCAGCCGTTGTTTACGGCTTGTCATCCCGCGCAGTTCGGTTGTTCGCAAGATGTGCCGCACTACGCTTATGACCTGAACAAGGCCAAGTCCTTGTTGGCCGAAGCCGGATACAAGAAGAGCGAACCGCTGGAGCTGTGGGCCTACCGTGATCGTGCCGTGGCAGAGGCCGTAGCCGCCGATCTGTCGGCTGCCGGTGTCAACGTCAAGCTGCGCTATGGTCAATTGGCGTCGTTGGATCGTGCGCGAGCCGAAGGCAAGATTCGCGCCTATATCGGTTCATGGGCCAATGGCGGCACGGCTGACACGGCGATGATCGCACGCGTCCATTTTGGTGACACCGATCGCAATCTGTCGCGCAATCCACAGGTGGCCCAGTTCGTCATGGATGCCGAGCGCACGAATGACAAGGCGCGTCGCACCGACCTGTACCATCAGGCCCTGCAGATCATCGCCGACCAGGCGTACTGGATTCCGCTATACACCTATTCAGTGAACTACCTGATGTCGCCCGTCCTGGATTTCCCTATTCCTCCTGATGGTCTGCCGCGTCTCTACGAGGCGCGCTGGAAACAACCCTGAACCGGGCATGCCGTATACCGCCTGATGTGGCGGAGCGTATTTTCCTAGACGGAGACTATCCATGTTGCGCTTTGCGCTGAGACGCCTTGGTTTGGCGGTTCTAGTGGCGTTGGCGGTGTCATTTGCCACGTTCATGCTCTTGAATCTGGCGACCGATCCTGCCCAAGCCATTGCAGGCGAGAATGCCGAACCCGAGTTGGTCGAGCAAATTCGCCATGAGTATGGTTTCGATCGGCCATTTCTCGAGCGCTACGGGAGTTGGCTGTCCGACGCCGTGCGCGGCGATTTCGGCCGTAGTTACTACTGGCACGATTCGGTGGGGCAACTGGTTGCCAAGCATGCACCGCCGACGATTCGTCTGGCTTTGATGTCGATTGCGGTGACGGTGCTCCTGGCGATTCCTTTGGGCGTGGTGGCGGCCTTGAGGCCGAACTCCGCGCTGGACCGGCTCTCGCTGGGCGTGGCCGTATCGGCGCAGGCGATCCCGAATTTCTGGTTGGGATTGATCCTCGTAATTTTGTTCAGTGTGATGGTTCCGATCTTTCCGGTCTCTGGTGATTCGACCTGGTTGCATTATGTGCTGCCGGCTCTGGTGCTGGGGACCAGTTCGGTACCCGCTGTGATGCGATTGACTCGTGCGGGGCTGATCGAAGTCATGGGGTCTGATTATGTGCGCACAGCACGTGCCAAGGGCTATCGTGGCGCGTCGCTGTTGATGCGGCATGCCATGCGCAACGCCATGCTGCCCATCGTCAGTGTGTTGGCGGTGCAGTTGGGGCAGAAGTTCGGTGGGTCGGTGATTGTGGAGTCGATCTTCGCGATCAATGGCCTGGGCCGGCTGACGCTGCAATCAATTCTGGGGAGTGATATTCCGACCGTGCAGATGTTGATCTTCATCTTTGCATTGGTATTCATAGTGATGAACTTTTTGGCGGACATGCTCAATGCTGTGCTCGATCCGCGCATACGCATGGGGTGAGGCACGTGAATCGAGAACAGACTTTGCGAGTTGATACGGTGTCGATGCCGGTGAGCGATGCGCCGGACGTTGCCGATGACCTTGACGCGCAACGTCGCCAGGCATTCTGGCGACGTGTGCGGGGACATCGCGGGCTGCAGGCGGGTGCGCTGATTTTGTTGGTATTGACGGTAGTAGCTGTCGGTGCGCCGTGGCTGGCGCCTCATGATCCCTATGCGCAATCGCTGGCCCACCGCCTGCTGCCTCCGGTCTGGCAAGCCGGGGGCTCATGGGACTATGTGCTGGGTACGGACCAGGTCGGTCGCGATTATCTCAGCCGCCTGATCTACGGTACGCGCATTTCACTCATCGTCGGTTTCGGCGCGGCGAGTGTCGGCTGTGTGATCGGCGTGACACTGGGTGTGTGCGCGGGATACTTCGGCGGACGGGTCGATTCGCTGGTCAGCTTTTTACTGACGTGCCAGTTGGCGTTACCAGGGTTGCTGCTGGCGATGGCGCTGGTGTTCATCATTGGGCCATCGCTCTGGGTGGTGATCGGCATCATCGGGGGACTGCACTGGACGTATTACCTGGTAGTGACACGCACCAGCACGCTGCGCTTGCGGCAACTCGATTTTGTTGCGGCGGCACGAGCCGTCGGCAGCAATCGCCGCCAGATTCTGTTTCACGAAATCTTGCCCAATCTGCTCAATCAGATCATCGTGGTGTTTACGTTCGAGATCGGCATTGCGGTGCTGGCCGAGGCAGCACTGTCGTTCCTGGGGGTCGGTATCCAGCCCCCTACGTCTTCGTGGGGGTTGATGATATCCGAAGGAAAGATGGCCATTTTCCATCGTCCGTGGCTGGTAGTGCTGCCTGGCATGGCGCTGTTCCTGTTGGTCATGGGAGCCAACTTGCTGGGTGATGGACTGCGCGACGTGACCTCGCCGGACAAGCGCAACTAGGCGCAATACGATTTGCGGGAAGCTATTCAAATATGTCTACCAATTCGTTATTGAAGATCGACGGACTCGACGTCACGCTGCCTACCCCCGGCGGGCCGCTGCACGCAGTCCGCGGCATGACTCTCTCGTTGGGGCGTGGCGAGGCATTGGGTATCGTAGGCGAGTCCGGCTCGGGTAAGTCAATGACGGCACTGGCGCTGATGCGTCTGCTGCCTGACGGGGCCGAGCTGCGTGCTCGGTCCATCCGTTATCGGGAAGACGATCTTACTGCGCTGTCTGATGCACGTTTTGCCGCGACTGTGGCAGGCCGCCGCATTGCGATGATTTTTCAAGAGCCCATGACGTCGCTCAACCCTGTTTATACGATTGAACGGCAGATGACCGAACTGATGGTTCGCGACGGCAGCAGCCCGTCTCAGGCACGTGAGCGGGCACTATATCTGTTGGACCGTGTCAAGGTGCCCGATCCGGTCCAACGTCTGCGCAGCTATCCGCATCAATTGTCGGGTGGCCAGCGCCAGCGTGTGATGATTGCCATGGCGCTAATGACTGAGCCGCAGTTGTTGATCGCTGACGAGCCTACTACCGCATTGGATGTGACTGTACAGGCGCAAATTCTGGATTTGCTGGCAGAGCTGCGTCAGGACCTCGGCATGGCGATGATCCTGATTACGCACGATCTGGCCGTGGTGGCCAACGCGGTGGATCGAGTCATGGTCATGTATGGCGGGCAGCCGCTGGAGTCGGGGCCGACTCGCGCCGTGCTGAGCGACCCGCGTCATCCCTATACGCGCGGGTTGTTGGGTTGCACACCCGGAAAAGGTGCACGAGGCGCCCGGTTGAACGCCATACCCGGTATTGTCCCTTCGTTGATCGGGCCCCAGCAGGGTTGCATCTTTGCGCCGCGCTGTGCCTATGCGAGCGCCTCGTGTCGCGTTGCAGACATTGTGCCCGCGAAACGGCAAGACGACGGCTGGTACCGCTGTCTGCATCCACGGGGACTGGATGCGCCACAGGATGATCGCAGCACGGCATCTACGTCGTCTCGCTTGCCGAATGATGAGCGCCTCACATCGTCTCCCGTCTCAGCCGCCGAACCAACCTATGTGTTGGCGGCGCAGGACGTCGTGCGCACATTCAGTCAACGCAAGGGACTATTCGGTCAGCCATTTACTGTGCGTGCGGTCGATCACGCATCGCTGGTGGTGGGGCGAGGCGAGACGCTGGCCGTGGTGGGGGAATCTGGGTCCGGCAAGAGCACATTGGCTCGCATCCTGTTGGGCCTGGATGAGCCGGATCAGGGGCGCATCATGCTGGGCGGGCATGAGATCGGAACTCTATCGCCACAGGCTCGCGCGCGTTTGGTACAGCCCGTGTTCCAGGATCCCTATTCTTCTCTGAATCCACGCCGGTCGGTGGGAGATATCGTTGCCCGTCCTTTGGCTTTGCACGGCGAGATCGGTGCGGCCCAGCGGCGTACAGAAGTCATACGGATTTTGGAGCGTGTCGGCCTGCCGCAGCGTGTGATCAATAGTTTTCCTGGGCAGTTATCAGGCGGACAGCGGCAGCGTGTGGCGATTGCCCGTGCGCTTATCCTGAGGCCGCAACTGCTGCTGTGCGATGAGCCGACCTCGGCGTTGGACGTATCGGTGCAAGCGCAAATACTCAACCTGCTGCAGGATCTGCAAGAGGAGTTTGGATTATCCATGTTGTTCATTACTCATGATATCGGGGTCGTACGCCAGATTGCCGACCGGGTAGTCGTGATGCGTGCTGGCCGCATTGTGGAGGAGGGAGCGGCAGGCACCGTGTTGACCCGGCCGTCACACGAGTACACGTCATTGTTACTGGATTCAGTGCCGTCACTTGAACGTGCTTTTGCAGGGGCTGCAGCATGAGCGCCACACGTACGACAGATGGGCAGGGATCGGCTCTCTCGCTTGGCAATGACAACGGGACACAGCAATCGGGGCGTACGGCGAGCCGTGAGGCTCTACCCGATTCCGTCACCGACCTGTTTTCCACCGAGCAGACATGGCAAACCTGGCTGGACATCGAAGCCGCGCTGGCGCTGTCCCAGGCCAGTCTGGGTTTAATTCCAGCAGCGCATGCACAGCGTATTGCAGCACATGCGACCTTGCAGCATCTCGATTTGCCCGCATTACGCGCGGACATACAGCGCACTATGGCGCCAGTGTTATCGGTCGTGCATGCACTGGCTCACGCGTGCGGAGATGAGGCAGGCGGCTACGTGCACTGGGGTGGAACTACCCAGAATATTATCCTGGGTGGGCGAGTGCTTCAGATGCGGCGTGTGCATCGCCTGTTGCTGGCCCGCATCGGACGCGTCTTGGAAACCCTGGCGACGCTGGCCGAGGCCAGTTCTGGTGCAGTGATGGCGGGCCGTACCAATCGCAAACACGCATTGCCGATCACCTTTGGATTCAAGGTCGCGAGTTGGATTGAGGAGCTGACGCGTTGCGTACAACGGTTGCGTCAGGTGGAGCCCCGCACGTTTTCGCTGGTATTCGGTGGCGCCATCGGCGCTATGCATACGTTCGGGCCTGACGGCATGCTGTTGGCTAATGTGATGGCCAAACGCCTTGAACTGGGTAGTCCGTTAGTGCACTCGCGTGCCATGCTGGATCCCTTTTGCGAATATGTGCTGGTCCTGTCGCTGTTTGCCATGACGTGCTCGCGTATCGGCAATGAACTTTACACCCTGATGGCCGATGAAATCGGCGAAGTAGCCGAGTCATTGCCTGAAGGGGTGGTCGGCAGCAGCACGATGCCGCATAAGGATAACCCCAAGCACGTGGTCAGTTTGATCGCCCGTGCAGCGCGATTGCGTGCATTGGCTGCTCCAGCGCTTGAGGCTGGGCAGCCCAGCCATGAAGGTGACTCTGCCACGAATCAGCAGTTGTATGGCCTGATCGACGAGGCGTGTCCACTGGCGTATGACGTGGCGGTAAGACTGGACGATCTGTTGGCACTGATTCGTTTCGATGCGACACGCATGCTTGAAAACTTGGCGCGTTCGGCGGATGTGATTGCTTCTGAACATCTGATGATGGTGTTGGCGAGGACGTTAGGCCGTCAAGATGCCCATGATCGTGTACATGCGGCGATCCGGCAGGCACGTCGCCAGGGGTGTTCGCTGGCGGATGTGCTAATGAAGCAATCGGACGTGGCGGCGCACTATACGCGAGAGCAAATTGCGCAGGCGCTGGACCCTGCGCAATATACCGGCAATAGCCGCGATATTGCGCTGCGGTCGGCGACGCTGGCGCGTGACGTGGCGGCAGAGATTCACGCCAGCGGACTTGGATCGCACAGCTAGGCAGGTCCGCCCGGTTTCAACAGTCTAAAGCTGGGCGCCGCCTCGGCGTCTTCGCGGCATAGCCGGCGGACATAGGCACGCAGACAATCGAGAAATAAATCGACCAAGGGCGGCCGGCCCGAGGGAGGAAAAATGCAGGCATAAGTGACCCAGCGCTCAGGTGTGATGGGCCGGAAAACGACACTGTCTGTTGGCAGCAGGCGCGCACAAGTGCGATCCATGATGGAGATTCCGTTGTTGTCGCGCACCAGTTGCTGGACCATGAGCGTGGAGGTGGTCTCGATGGCGATACGTGGCGTGGCGCCGACCGTAGCGTAGATTTCGTCCAGACGCCGACGCCACAGCTGGTGAGGTTGTAGCGATACGATGGGTTGGTCCAGCAGATCTTCGGCGCGGATGGCATCGTGCGTGGCCAAGGCATGATGGCGTGGCAGCAAGGCCTCCATACGTACTTGCAGCACAGGTTCGACCTGTAACTCGACGATGGCGTTGCTGATGGGCAGCGAAATCAATCCCAGGTTGTAGCGGCGCCGCGCGACTTTGTTTTCGATTTCGAAGCGGCCCTCAATGTGGATGCGGCAATCGAAATCGGGGTCTTGGCGCCGCATATCGCTGATGGCAGGTGATACCAGGCAAGTCCCTAGCGGGACCGAAGTCACCAATGTGAATTTCTCGCGATTCTTGCTGCGTATGTCTTCTGCAATGCGCGGGATTTCGTCCACGCCCATCAGTATCTGCTCGGCCTCCTGGAAGAACAGCTCTCCTTCCGGAGTCAAAAGCAATCGGCGACGCGCCCGCGTGAACAGCCTGAGGTTGATTTCGTCTTCCAGCAGGGAAATCAGGCGGCTGGCCGCGGATTGACTCAAGTGCAGACGCTCCGCAGCCGAGGCCAAAGAGCCATGCAGCACGATCAGCCGAAACAGACGCAACGATTTCAGATTCATGGCGTGGATGGGAAGTCGGGATGCTATTTCATTATTTCGAAGACATCATTACTTAATTCGAATAATCGGTTCATTCAAGAGCGATAGGATGCCAGAAGACTTCGGATACATCCATAAAAAAGAACGCGGAGGCGACGCCGCCCCACGATTACAGGAGACAAACTTGAAACGATCCCTCGTCGCAGCATTGGCCATATTGGCCGCCACTGGTGCTGGCGCCGCGCGCGCAGACCTCGCATCGGGTGCAGGCGAATATGAGTTCCGTAATACGGATACTGGGCAGCCGGTCCATGTGTACTACTTCAAGCCCGAGGGCTATAGCGCCGATACGCCGGTGGTAGTGCTGCTGCATGGCATCAAGCGTAATGCGCAGACATATCGCGATGGCTGGATCGACATCGCACGTCAACGCAAACTGATGGTGCTGGCGCCGCTGTTTACCCGCGAGACCTATCCCGGAGCCAATGGTTATAACCTCGGCAACGTATTTCACGCAGTATCGCACCCTGAGATCACTGGCAAGGCCAAGCCTGCCGAGAGGAATCCGCCAGCGCGATGGAGTTTTGCCCTGCCTGATGCAGTGTTCACCGACTTTGCTCGGCGTGAATCTACCGCGCAAGCAGGCTACACGCTATACGGCCATGGCGCCGGCGCGCAATTTGCACACCGCTATGCATTATTTCGGCCGAAAAGTCTGGCCTGCCGCATCATCGCCGCCAATCCGGGTTGGTACACCTATCCTGATGCCAGTGCCGATTGGCCCTATGGACTGCGCGATGTGACCGGCGTGGACGGCCAGCAGGTGGATGCCTATCTGGGTGCACCGCTGTTGTTGATGTTGGGCGATGCCGATGTGCATCAGGCAGGAGTGATGCGTAAGACTGATGACGCACAGGCGCAAGGTCCGAATCGCAAGGCGCGTGGCGAGCGTTTCTATGCGCACGCACAACAACTGGCGAAACAGCACGGCACGGCGTTTACCTGGCAGTTGCAGCATGTCACCGAGGCAGGACACAGCAACGATCAGATGGCCGCTGCGGCAGCCGCGCGCGTTGCTGCTTGTCCCATGCGCTAGAGCTTTATCTACGAACGATTTCGTCGCGGCCATGTTGGCCGTGGCCGGGTGCGCACATGCGCGGCGCCCGAGACGGGGCGGTATTTAATGGAGGAGAAAATAGATGAAAAAAAACGCGATAACTATGCGAGTCCTGGCGTTTGCCACGATCGGGCTGGTTGGCTCGGCGCACGCCGAAAGCAGTGTCACTTTATACGGTCTGGTCGACCTGGGCTATATGTATGACTACGACGAAAGCAAGGGATCGTCGCAGAGTATCGATAGCGGCAACGAATCCGGATCGCGCTGGGGGATTAAGGGAGAGGAAGATCTGGGCAACGGGCTGAAGGCGGTTTTTCAATTGGAAAGCGGTTTCGATGCCGACACCGGTATGGCGGCGCAGTCCGGTCGATTGTTCGGCCGCTGGGCATACATTGGCTTGGCAAGCGATACGTTGGGTGAGGTGCGTCTGGGCCGTCAATGGGTATTGGGCCGTGAATGGGGCGGCGTAGCGACACCATTCACGATTGCCTGGTCGCGCTCGGGGTTGGGCACCACATTTGGCTACAACGATGGCGATTTCGGCGCCAGTGGGATAGCGGACAACATGGTGATGTGGCGTTCGCCCAAGGTACGCGGTTTCGAGGCGGCGGTGGGATATAGCTTCGCCATCAACGGCGACGAGGAGTTCGGCACAGGCAACAACGATCGCATGGTGACAGCTGGTGTGCGCTACAGCCGCGGACCGTTGCGCGCCGCGCTGACGTACGAACATTCGTATGCGGATCAACGCCGGTCCGCCAGCAACGCCAGTAATTGGCAGCTCGGGGCGTCGTACAATTTTGAGGTGATCCGTGTCTACGCCGGAGCCGGGCGCATCAGTGACGCCAACAAAGGTCCTGCCAAGGACTTGGACAAGGATTACGCCTGGACGGCAGGGGTGAGTATCCCCGTGGGACCAGGGTCGCTGCTGGCGTCCTGGCAGCAGACGACGAACTCGAAGATAAAGGGGTACGCGGTCGGTTACCAGTATGATTTGTCCAAACGCACAGATCTGTATGTGTTTTACAACCACAGCGAAACGCGCGATATGAAGACGAGCGAGGATAACGAGCGGCGACAGGCCAGCGTGGGTATCAGGCATCGTTTTTAGTGAGCGCGATTTCCTGATATCGGAGTGTCGCACATGCTACGCAATGCCTTGTTGATATCAACAGTTCTTTGGTTCGGCGTCGGTCACTGCGCTGGCGTGCCGCAAGCCGATCTTACGATAACGGTCGACAAAGATTTGCTCAAGTACGGTGGCGTGGTGACCGTCTATCCGATTCCTGTTTCTGCCAAGACCTGGGCAGACATCGCGGGCGAGGATGCACAGACTGCTATTCGCCTCGATAGCCGATATACCAAGGTGCAATTACGATACCCCCAAGGAGGGAAGTTTTCGTATCGGTTCCGGCCTGTGGATGGAACCCCTCATGCCAACGCGCATGCCACGCAGGTGCTGAGCATCATTGGGGTAGACCAGGACGATCGAGGCCCACCCATGACGGAGGGTTTTAAAAACGCCTATTCGTCTGGTGGCCGAATCATCCGTGTGCCGCCGATGGCGGAGCTCGCCGGAGGCGATGACGCCACGAAGACGAACGCTCGGTGGGGGGTGACGGAACGCTATGATGAGCCGCCGCCCGCGGATCAGCGCAGCGCTCGCGCATTGGTTGCGATTGTCGAGTATGTGCCGCAAAAGTTGCCGCTGCAATGTCAGGGTGGCAAGCGCGTACAGGTGTGTACGATTGCTGACGATCAATGGCCCGCTCTCGAGGCGCGTTGGTGGCGTGCAATCGCAGAACAGCGTTTGGAGCGCTTGAGAGACCGCGCGCTGCGCAATTGCTACGACAGTAATCGCAGCCTTTTCGGAGGCGGGACCTGCGTGGCCGATCCAGAATCCGACGAACCTGCCTATTTTTACCGGAAATGAGATTAATCCGGCAGCTGCCCTGCAGCGCTGGCCCCCGACGGGACTGGCGCTGTGACGCGCGTGACCAGCACCTGATCCACGCGATAGGTATCCACGTCCATTACCTCGAACTTGTAGCCTCCCAAGGTCACGACGTCAGTGCGGCGCGGCACACGGCGTAGCGCGTCCATGAGAAAACCGGCGAGGGTTTCGTATTCTTCGCCGTTCAAATGTTCCTCGATGCCTAGTACACGGCCTACATCCTGGATGGGCGTGGCGCCATCGATCAGCCATGAATTGTCATCGCGCTGAATGATGAAGTCTTCGTCCCATGGCGACACCAGTTCACCCATCACGGTGCTCATGACATCGTTGAGCGTGACCAATCCCACTACCAAACTGTATTCATTGACGATCATCGCGAAATCTTCGCCGACCTGACGAAACTGCTCCAGGACCTCGGCCAGCGTGAGCCTGTCCGGCACGACCAGTGCTTTGTGAATGAGTTTGCTGTCGGTCAGGGAGATCGATTGTCCGTTCAGCAATCGCTGGTACAGGTCGCGCGTGTCCACATAGCCCACGACGTGATCGATATCGCCGCGGCAGACCGGATACGTGGAAAAGGGCTCTTCGGCGATGCGAGCGCGGATGATGTCCTCGGGCGCGTCCTGCTCGAACCATGCAATGCGGTCACGTTGCGTCATGGCGCTGGAGACCGTGCGGGTGTCCAGTTCAAAGATGTTTTCAATGATACGTTGCTCGCCGCGCGCCAGCACGCCCGAGCGTGTGCCGGCCTCGGCCAGTGCCAGAATGTCATCCGAGGTGATGCGTTCGTCACGGCGCGTCGGCAACCGCAGCAAACGCATCAGTTGATCGGCGCTACGCGAATAGACCCAGACCAGCGGCGAAAAAATCCGTACCAGCATGCGCATAGGCCCGATCACACGCAAGGCAAAGCGCTCGGGTTCGGCCATGCCCGCCTGTTTGGGAATGAGATCGGTCAGGATGATGAACAGCGATGTCACCAGCACGAACGAGCCGATAAAACCCAGTGATGCGGCCATTTCCGGCGGCAGCCATTGGCTGAGAAAACGCGAGAAAGTGGGGCTGAAGATGCCTTCGCCCACAATACCACCCAGTATCGCCAATGCGTTGACGCCGATTTGAATTGCCGTGAAGTAATGGCCCGGCTGTTGCTGCACACGTAGAACCTCCTCGGCCCGCGGGTTGCCGTCTTCGGCAAGTTGTCGCAGGCGCAGGCGGCGCGAAGCAGCGATGGAGATCTCGGCAATAGAGAAAAAAGCCGACGCGATCAGCAGCGCGAGTAGCAGCAACAGATTCTGGCCTAGGGTCATCTACGAGAGACAGGGCGGCTTGAGCCCTCAAAATGGGACACACCTTGATTCTACCTTGTGCCTCCCACGCGCTTCATGACCTCGATGCTGATGACGGGAATCGGCAAGCCCGATATCCCGGGCTCGGCGTGACGATTTGATGGTCGAAAACCGATTCGTCGAGCCAATCGGCGGTTTCGTCGAAAAAAAATGGTACGCCGTATCGTTTCTTGTTAGGTTTCGCCGGACCCACCCCTGCCCGGAGAGACTCATGCCGTACCCGCTCGCACGCAAACGCCGCCAATTGATGCGCAAAACGCTATTGACCGTGAGCCTGAGCATGGTCTTCGGACCGCTGGCGGCCCGGGCCGATGACATGGTGTGCAGTTCGGACGCGGCGTGCATCGAGCTGGATCAGGGCGCAGTCCTCGACGACAAAGAGGGCTTGGCCTACCGCGGGGACGACGGGTCACACGATGGCGATAGATCCGGAAAGAACGGCGCCAGACTCGAATTGCTGGACCATGGCGCCAATTTCAACCTGGATCCCGTGGTCGGTGGAACTGCGCTGTCCAACGTGCCGGGCGCCATGTATCTCATCTCGCAGGGTGGCGATGGGCATGACGAGGGTGACGGCGGCCATGGCAATACCGTGCGGCTGGAAAGCGCCGGCAGAGTGCAGATGGTGGTAGGTGACAGCAACGACGGGCTGGGCCAAGTCGACGCCGTTCTGTTTGCCGCCAGCGTTGGCGGCAATGGCGACGGCGAAAAACACGATACCGATGACGATGGCGGAAATAACAATAACAACACCTATGGGGGCGATGGCGGCATGGGGAGCCGGGCCGAGGTTCGCACATACGATACGAGCGAATATCGCGTTGCGGGCGAGATCCGCAGCCATATGTACGGCATCTATGCCACCAGCGAGGGCGGCGACGGCGGCGATCAGAACTCGTCGGTGTTCGGTGACCAGTACGGCGGTACGGGTGGCGATGGAGGCGAAGTCAGCATTACCAACCGGGGCTCGTTCTATTTTTCCGGCGCGGCGCTGGCAGGCAGTGTTGGCGAGAAACTGACAATCCATGACGGCGTCCAGGTAGCGATTCTGCGCGCCGAGTCCAAAGGCGGCGATGGCGGTTATGGCAACGGCAAGGCGGGCGATGGCGGCAACGTGAGCGTCGACCATCAGGCCGGCCTGCTGTCACTCGATGGGGCCACCGGCGACAACGTGTCGATATATGGCGTCCGTGCCACATCCGAAGGCGCGGAGGGCTATGGCTCGGAAGATAATTCGAATCAGGGCGGTTCAGGTGGCGACGGTGGCCGGGTTGATGTCACGGTTGCCAGCGATATCAGCATCGACGTGCCTGTCGCATCGGGCGCCATCGTCCAAGCCGTATCCGAAGGCGGTAAAGGCGGGGAGGCACCGAAGAAAGATCATAGCGGCGGAGAGGGCGGCGACGCGGGCAACGTGACGGTGACGTTGGCGCCAGGTGCGGCACCCTACGTGCTGCGTACTACGGCTGACGGTATGGTCGGCATACAAGCCCAATCGAAAGGGGGCTTCGGTGGTGACGGTGAGGACTCTCTCGCACTGGCCGGCAAGCCGGGCGGCGCCGGGTTCGGCGGAGATGCCGGTCGCGTGACGGTGAATGTTGATTCGGGGGCCTCGATCGAAACCACGGGCACTCACGGAACAGGTGTCGTGGCTTGGTCCGTGGGTGGAGGGGGCGGCACGGGCGGCGATTTCTACGCCATTCTGGGCGGCTCCGGCGGCAAGGGCGGTGATGGCGGCCTTTCTGGAGACGTGAGCGTCTACAACGCCGGGAATATTCGCACGGACGGTGACTGGGCCTTTGGCATCGATGCGCAATCGAATGCGGGTGGCGGCGGTGCAGGCGGTATCAGCACCGGCATCATCGCCAGTGTCGGCGGCGATGGCGGCGTGGGCGGTCAGGCGGGTACGGTGGTGACCAGTAATGCTGGCGACATCACGACCGCAGGGTACGGAGCCATCGGGATCAGTGCGCAAGCCATCGGAGGCGGCGGCGGCAATGCCGGCGTCTCGTTCGGACTGGTGTCGGTCGGAGGCACCCCGGGCGAGGCCTCGGGTGATGCGAATGGCGGCACGGTGTACATGTCGAATGCGGGATCGATCGTTACTGTGGGCGACGCTGCGCCAGGCATGAGCGGACAGTCGATTGGTGGCGGTGGCGGTAATGCCAGCGGCAATGTCGGCATTATCACCATCGGCGGCGTTGGCGAGGCCGCCGGTGACGGCGGTGAGGTCCATATCGACGGCGGCGAATCGGGCTCCACAGGGCAACTGGGGACGATCTGGACCCAGGGCGATTTCTCTTACGGGGTGATCGCGCAGTCGATCGGTGGCGGCGGCGGCAACGGCGGCAACAACTTGAATTTTGGCGTCACCGGCTCGTTGGGGGTCGGCGGGGCAGGCGATTCAGGCGGTGACGGGGGCAGGATCAATTTTTCTGGCACGAGTCCGGCCTCGATCACCACATCAGGCGAGAATGCACACGGCATCCTCGCGCAATCGATCGGCGGTGGCGGCGGTGCTGGCGGCGACATCTTGCATGAAGGGTTCGATTTTTTCTCCCTGTTGGTAGGCGGGCGCGCGGGTGATGGCGGGGATGCCGGCGACATCGGCTTTTCCTGGGAAAACCTCGCCGTGGACACGTCCGGCAGCGCTGCACGCGGCGTAACGCTGCAGTCCATTGGCGGCGGGGGCGGCACGGGCGGCGGCATCCGCACCGCCAACTTCGCCATCGAGGGGCAACTCGTCATTGGCGTGGGCGGCAATGGTGGGGACGGTGGCGACGGCGGCAAAGTCGAGGCCCGAATAGGCAACTCTTCCATCACGACGCGTGGCCCGGGCGGTGAGACGGACGGCAACAAGGTGTCCGATTCCACGGCGATTTCCCTGCAGTCGATCGGCGGCGGCGGCGGCTCCGGCGGCAGTGTGACGGATCACAGTCTGGTGATTGGCATTATCTTCACAGAGGTCGGCACTGCTGTGAGCTGGGACAACCTGATCATGGTGGGGGGACACGGCGGCAAGGGAGGCGATGGCGGCGATATTGCGCTGGATGTCTGGGATTCCTCTGTCAGCACGCAGGGCGAATTTTCAAACGCTATCTTGACCCAGTCAATCGGCGGCGGTGGGGGCGATGGAGGGTCTGCGCACGCCTTTTCGTTTGATCCTGTGATCGGCCTGGAAAGTATCAACATCCAGGCTGAAGCCGTCGTGGGTGGTCAATGCCGCGATGCCAACGAGACTTGCGTGGGAGGTGACGGCAAGGATGTGAGCGTCAATCTGGGCGACTGGGATGGTGTGGGTCAAACGGTCGTGCAGACCGATGGAGATTATTCCAACGGCGTGCTGGCACAGTCCATTGGCGGCGGCGGCGGTGATGGCGGCTCGGCCAATGCGTATTCTTTCGATACCGAGACGGGTGTGGCGTTCAGCGTCAACTCGCTGATCTCCGTGGGCGGCAAAGGGGGAACCGGGGGCGAGGCCGGCGACGTCTACGTGAACACGGATGACAGCGTGCTGATTGCCACCCATGGCTCCGGTGCGCGTGGCATCGTCGCGCAAAGCGTGGGCGGTGGCGGTGGCACTGGCCAGGGCACCGATGTCTATCTGAGCGTGGACGGTCAACTCTCCAAAGAATTGCCGGGCGGCGTGGCCCTCGATGTCGGCGTTGGCATGAGCGGCGGCGAGGGGGGCAAGGGGGCGGCGGTCACCGTGAACAACGCGGGCGATATTTACACAGATGGCCGCGACAGTGATGGCGTGCTGGTGCAGTCCGTTGGTGGCGGAGGCGGTGTCGGCGGAACGATGGGGGCCGATGATGGCGACATCCTGGATGCCGTGTTCAATCTGTACAAGGCCCACCAGGACAGCGACATCGTCGTCGCCAATGGCACGCTTGCCGTGAAGGTCGGCGGCACGGGGGGCAAGGGCGGTGATGGCGGGGCGTCCAGCCTGAATCAAGATGGTGGCGTCTACACATCCGGTGATTATGCGGACGGCCTCGTGGTGCAATCGATCGGCGGTGGCGGCGGCATCGGCGGTGCGAGCATTGCTTCGACTTACGAGAACTGGCTGGACGTGAATATTTCCGTAGGCGGTCAGGGCGGCATAGGCGGCCAAGGCGGTCAGGCCCAGGTGGCCTTGGGGGCGAGCGCGGACATCGGCACGCAGGGCTACGGCGCCTACGGGGTGCTGGCGCAATCCATCGGTGGCGGAGGCGGCCAAGGCGGCACCGGCACACTGGCGACCAAGGGGCGGATCATCATCGGCGCCGGTGCCGGCGGAGGCGGCGGTGACGGTAATAACGGCAGCGAGGTGGGCTTTACCTCGACTAGTAGCAACGCAATCCAGACCTACGGCGACACCGCGCATGCCGTGGCTCTGCAATCCATAGGTGGTGGCGGCGGGGCGGGCGGACTGACCATGGGGTCCGGCGGCACACCGTTCGGCGCCTCGCTAGTCCTCACGTTATCGGTCGGGGGCATGGGCGGCAACGGCGGCGATGGCGGCAACGTGAATGCTTGCACAGGGAACGATTGTGCCGTTGTCAACATTCTGACCGGCGGCGATATGGCGACTGGCCTGGTGGCCCAGTCGGTAGGCGGTGGTGGCGGTATTGGCTCGATGGGCGATCCAGATGAAGAGAACACACACACGCTCAAGCTGGATCTCGGCTTGACGCTGGGCGGTGCGGGGGGCGACGGCGGCAATGGCGGCGCCGTCGCCGTCCAGGGTGACTACAACATCGTTACCGGTGGCGCTTTCTCGCACGGTATCGCGGCGCAATCGATTGGCGGTGGTGGCGGGATGGCTGCGGTGACGGACCCGTTGGGTACGTTGCAGCCCACTTACGAAGAAGGCCAGGCCGGGATCGGCGTGCGGGCTTCGCTAGGCAGCCTGGCTGACGGCGCAGGGGGTGACGGTGGCGCCGTGTATGTGTCGGCTAATGGCACGCTCCAGACCTGGGGAGATGGCTCGCACGCCATGGTGGCTCAATCGGTCGGCGGTGGTGGCGGTATGGCGGGCAGTGTGATCAATAGCGATACGCCTGCCCCCAGCGATCTGCTTATCGAGCGGTCGCTCGTGCTGGGCGCCGATGGCAGCGCCACAGGTGCTCCCACGGGCGGTACCGGAGGCGAGGTCACGCTGGAGACAGGCGCCACTATCGAAACGTATGGCCGCGGCTCGGTTGGCGTCATTGCACAGTCCGTGGGCGGAGGCGGAGGCATTGCCAGCGTTAGCCAAGCCGTTGATCCGGGCCAGGTACGCCTGGGCGGAGGCGAGGGCACCTGGGGCGATGGCGGCGAGGTGTCAGTGACGTTGTCCGGTGGTGAAATCAACACCCATGGCACGGGCGCGCACGGTGTCGTGGCGCAATCGGTCGGCGGTGGCGGCGGCATCGGCGGCGACTTGGGGCAGGCCCTATCGGTGGACGGTGCGGCGTGGGCTGGCAACGGCGCCCAAGTGACCGGCAGCGGCGGCAAAGTCGGCGTGTCGGTGCAGAATCGGGTCTTTACGAACGGCAACAACGCCCATGGCGTAGTTGCCCAATCCATCGGTGGCGGCGGCGGATTGGCCGGTTCCGCGCAGGGCGGCTTTGCCGGCAGCGTGAGCGCCGCCATGGACAATGCCGATAATCGGGCCAGCGAGGTCGACGTGAACGTCAGCGGTATGGTTGGCGCGAGCGGAGACGGCAGCTCGGGTGTCTTTGCGCAGAGCGAAGGCGCATCCCGGCAAGGCGGAACGGTCACCGTCACGGTCGACGGCAGCGTCGCGGGCGGTTCGGGCAATGGTGCCGGTGTCTGGATCAGCAGCAACTCGACCGACCGGAGTTCCCTGGTCATCAACAGCGCTGGCCAGGTATCCGCACTATCCGGCACAGCCGTGCGTTATGACGGCGAAGCCGGTCTTGCCATCCAGAACAGCGGCCTGTTGTCGGGTAGCGTGTATTGCAGCACGGCGGGAACGTGTGACCTCGCCAACGCGCCGGCCGGCAAAATGTCGGCAGCGACTGTCTATCAAGCCAACGTGACGAATGCAGGCCAATTGATTGTGAATCCGCCTGCTGATTTGTCCGCCCGCTTGACCGCAGCTAACGACACGCCGGCCGGTTCGTTCGGCCGCCTGATCGTGGCCGGCAATTACACACAAGTCAGTTCAGGCGTACTGGTGTCCTCGGTCGATTTTGCCAACATGCGTGCGACGAGCATGACCGTGCAAGGCAATGCGACATTGGATGGAAGGGTTGAACTCAGCGCTGTCAGTCTGCTGCCCGGACGCGAGCTGACGCTGCTTGACGTGCAGGGCAGTTCGACCGGTACGCTGCAGGCCAGTGACACACCGATTTTTGATTTTGATGTGCGGCGAGTGGGCCAGCAGCAGCGCGTCAGCGTCAAGGGCGCCGATTTCAATGCTGCGAGCCAGGGGCTGGCCCGCAATCAGCGTGCGGTTGCCGGTCACCTGCAAGACATCTGGGATCGTGGCGGCAATGCCGAGATGGCGCCACTGTTCGCTGTGTTGAACACCGCATCGAGTTACGGGGCAGGGACCTATCGGGACCAACTGGAGGGTTTGTCGCCGGGCGTGGCCTTGGCGCCAGCTGTGCAGATGATGGCAGGCATGTCGAACTTCGCCAGTTCAATGATGTCGTGCCGCGATATGGAGCGCACAGGGACGGACGGGCGCGAACAGGATTGTTTCTGGGGCCAGGTCTCCCGGCGCAGCGCAGACCAGGATGAGGCCGAAGGCACATCGGGATATTCGTTCGACAGCAATACTTACCAAGTCGGCGGGCAGCACGAATTCCGCCCGGGCTGGTTCATCGGCGGATCGATGGCTTATCAGAACAACAGTTTGCGTGCCGACAATGGCCGCACGGGCGGCAGCGGGGATGCGGGCTACGCTGGCGTTGTGCTCAAGCACCAGGATGGACCGTGGGTATATGCAGCCGCCATCAGCGGTGGCTATGGGTCGTACGATCTGGATCGCACCATCGGCATCGACGGCTATGACCGCGAAGCGAGCAGCAGCCCCGATGTCTACAGTGCCGGCATGCGTCTGCGTGTGTCACGCCATATCGGGGTCTCTGAGCAGTTTTATCTCAAGCCCTATGTGGACCTGGATGCGCTCTATGCTCGTATGCCCAGCTACACCGAGTCAGGTGGGCCCTTGAGTCTGCATGTGGATAGCAGTGATCAGTTTGTCGTAGGTTTGTCGCCGATGCTGGAAATCGGTGGGCGAGTCGATCTGCCACAGGGCGCCACCATGCGGCCCTATGCCTACGCAGGTGCGTCATTCCTCAGCGATGACTCATGGGATGCCCAGGCGCGCTTCAAAGGCGCTCCGGCAGGCAGCGACGGGTTTACGACCTCGCTGCCTGGCGACAATGTGATCGGACGTTTTGGCGTGGGGCTGCAGGTCAACAACCAGTCGGGGCTGGATTTCCGGCTGCAGTATGACGGCGAAGTGTCCAGCAAGACCACTAGCCATGCCGGACAACTCAAGGTGATGTATCGGTTCTGACGCCGCGCTAGCCGGTCGCCCCGTGGCGCTTTGCAATACTGCGGTGGATAATGTGCGGGCCATGAATCCATGTGTCTTCGACGTGTGCCAGGCGGTGTTCCTCCATGCCTTGCACGAGCTGCTGCGTCGAGACATCGATGTCGTCGGTAATGGGCTTCGGATCGATACCGATACCGAGCACCAGCAAGGCCATGACACCGAGCAGCGCGAATTCTCGGCGGCTCAGATCCTGGAGTGCGGCTACGCGGGCGTTAGTCACGACACCGAAAATTACGCGCTTGTACATCCAGAGCGTATAGGCCGCGCTCAGGATCAAAGTCAGCGCAGCGATCGCACCAATCCAGAAATTGGCTTTGATCGCCGCCATCAGGACCAGGAACTCGCCGACAAAACCTGAGGTGCCAGGCATGCCGATGTTGGCCATCGCGAACAACATTGCGAATACCGCGAACTTTGGCATGGTCTGCACTACACCGCCATAGGCGTCGATCGTCGCACTGTGCGTGCGATCGTAGAGCATGCCTGTACACAGCAGCATGGCGCCCGAGACGATACCGTACGAAATCATTTGCATGACTGCACCAGCCGTGCCCATATCGGAAAACATGAACAGGCCGAGCGTGACCAGACCCATGTGGGACACCGTCGAATAGGCCAGCAGCCTGCGCAGATCAGTTTGCATGAGCGCGACGATACTGGCGTAGACCACGGCGATCAGCGAAAGCACGATCATCATTGGCGCCAGATAATGACTGGCATCCGGCAGCAGCGGCAGATTAAAGCGCATCAGGCCATAACCGCCCATCTTGAGCATGCCCAGCATGACAGCAGCGCCGGTCGGACCATCGAGGTGAACATTGGGCAGCCAGGTATGCACCGGCCACATAGGTACCTTGACCGAGAACGCACCTAGAAAACCGATGAACAGCGCGATCTGCACGCTAAACGGCAGCTGCAGTGCATGCCAGCGGGTCAGGTCGAAACTGTGCGCTTCGAAATAAAGGTAAAGCACCGACACCAGCATCATCAACGAGCCGGTGAACGAGAAGAAGAAAAACTTGATCGCAGCGTGATTGCGATTCTGGCGTCCGTAGACCCCGATCAGCAGGTACAAGGGTAACAGCGTCGCTTCGAAAAACACAAAGAACAGCAAACCGTCCTGTGCCGAGAACACGCCTTGCATCAGGCCCGAGAGCACCAGGAAACTACCGTAATAAGCGCCCATGCGCGTATTGATCGTGCGCCAGGATGCGAGCACCACCACGATCGTCGTCAGCGCCGTGAGTGTGATCATCCATAGCGAGATGCCGTCAACACCCACATGCCACGCAGCATCAAATGATGGGATCCAGCGTGCATACTCGACGAACTGCAAGCCTGGTACCGAGCCTTGGAAGCCGTGTACGAGAGGGATGGCAGGGAGTGCGCTGATCAAAGCGGCAATCAGCGATAGCCAGCGGACAGCATTCGGATGCCGGTCGTTGCCAAGCGCCATGACAAGCGCGCCGGCCACGATGGGCACCCATATCAATAACGACAGGGTGGGAAACATTTAAGCGGACGTATCCTTGTGTGCTGCACAAAAATGGGGAAAAAATCTCCTCATTGACGCGACCAAGAACGAATCATGCCTGTGCGATCCAGAATGCCTGGACCGTGGGAAACCATTGTGAATAAATGATTACAGGAAAAATGCCAGATGTGGCGGCGCCAACAATGACAGAAAAAATCCGTGGTTGAGGGACTTTTTTGCACCGCAGCGAATGGTACAGGGATTTTCTTTCAACGGCCTGACTACGCCCGTGTTGATCGACGTGACGAGTCATCGCCTATAAACGGCCGTCAACTGCCCGAGGCTGGAAAGTGTTTGTCGAAAAGCACCTTCATTGCGCCGATGAAGTCGTTGACCACCTTGGACCGCGGCTGATGTGATGGCAGGACCATCGAGAACGTATAGTAAATATCCGGAACGAGCGGGCGGCAGACGATACGCGGGTCCCGCAGTTGGGTGGCAGTGAAGGGATCCGAGATAGTAATACCCAGCCCGGACGCGACGAGGCTGCAGGCCGAGTGCGCGAACGTCGTTTCCATGACATGCCGGCATCGTACTCCTGCCGAAGCCATCGCCATATCGACACGTAGACGAAGCGGGCTATTCGAATGCAGCGAGATCAATGGCTGGTCGTGCAGATCCGTGATGCGCACGGCTTTCTTCCGAGCAAGCACATGACCTCGGGGGAGTACGCAGACTGCTGCAACCGAGGCTTGCTGGAATGCATCGACGCCCGGGTACTCCGTGCCCATGAAGCCGATATAGCCAACGTCGACTTGATTTGCTGTCACTAATTCCAGCACGTCCTGTGATGGGCAGACATCCATGGAGACGGACACTTTTGGGTGCGCTTGCGAGAATGCCTGAATACCCTCGCTCATGAATCCCAATCCCAATGCGCTGATGGTGGCGATGCGCAGGTTGCCGACCCGCGCCGCCTTGAGATCAAGCGCAACGCGTTCGATCGACTCCATGCCCTGATAAAAACGCTCTACCTCCCGGAAAAGCCGCCGGGCTTCTGCTCCTGGGATGAGGCGGTTGCCTTCACGCCGGAACAACCGGATGGACAGCGCTGTTTCCAAGTCCCTGATCAATCGGCTGACGGCGGGTTGGCTGATTTCCAGCAGTTCCGCCGCGAGCGTCATGCTGCCTGCAGACATGACTTTACGGAAGGCTTCGAGCTGTCTTGGATTGAGTGACATAGGTGAATGGGCCACCGGTATCTAAAGCAGATGAGAACGGCTTCAGCACTTTGAAAAGGACGCCACGGATGAAGAGCCTTGCCTGGGAAAGCATAACATTTAATTATGTGCGTCCAATGATTTGTGCAGTTGTTTATGAATGGCAGGCGCGCCAAGATTCACACATCGACGTTCATTGAATCGGAAAAGGCATGGTTCGGATAGGTATTGATGTGGGTGGCACGTTCACGGATTTCGTGATGGCCGATAGCGAGACGGGGTCATTGTGTTATTTCAAAGTGCCATCGTCTCCTGCGGATCCGTCGATAGCGATTGCGCAGGGCGCACGCGAAATGCTGGAGCGCTTTTCAGTTGAGCCACGCGATGTCGCGTATTTCGGGCATGGCACTACGGTGGCGACCAATATGGTGATTGAACGCCGGGGCGTAACAACCGGCTTGGTGACAACCAAAGGTTTTCGCGATGTCCTGGCAATCGGGCGCCAGACGCGCCCCGCGCTATACGACCATGCTGTTCACAAGCCTGAACCGCTCGTTCAGCGGCGTCATCGTGTGGAGGTAGACGAGCGCCTTGCCGCCAGCGGTGATCTGCTGCGGGAGCTGGATGAGGAGTTATTGGCTGAGCAGGTCAGAAAATTAGTAGCCGATGGCGTGCAATCCATTGCGGTGGCGTTTCTCCACTCCTACCGCAATCCCGTTCATGAAGAGCAAGCGCGTCGCGTGATCCAGCAGGTGGCGCCGCAGCTGCACGTCAGCATCTCTTATGAAGTGTTGCCTGAATTCCGGGAGTTTGAACGAACGTCGACGACCGTGCTCAATGCATACGTTGCACCTCGCATGCAAACTTACCTGGATCGTTTACGCACTCGACTTAACGACGTCGGCGTGGGCGTTGAGCCGCTGACATTCCATTCCAACGGCGGTTTGATGCCGTTGAAAACGGTGGAAAATCTGCCGGTCCTCACCTGCCTGTCCGGCCCCGCAGCAGGCGTTGTCGGCTCTACGGTGATTGGCGCGGCCGCGGGAATATCGGAGATCATTACGTTTGACGTTGGGGGCACCAGTACCGACGTGTCGCTCATTACGGGCGGCCATCCCAGTTTCACTTCGGACCGACTGGTAGCTGGGCATCCCGTAAAAATGCCAATGATCGATATCCATGTCGTCGGTGCCGGAGGTGGCAGCATTGCACAACTCGACGATGTCGGGGCTCTGAAAGTCGGCCCCAGGAGCGCTGGTGCGGTGCCTGGACCCGTCGCGTTCGGGAAAGGTGGAGAGGAGGTCACGCTCACGGATGCGAATATCGTCCTGGGCCGGCTCAACCCAGAGCGGTTGCTCGACGGACGTATGACGGTGGATCGAAGTCGGGCGGTAGCTGTCATTGATGAGCGGATTGCACGGCCTTTGGGATTGAGTGTGGAAGAGGCCGCCCATGGGATTTTGAAAATTGCGACGGCAAATATGAGCCGCGCCATCCGCGCCGTCTCGACCGAGCACGGTTACGATCCGGCAGATTTCACGTTGTTCGCATTTGGTGGTGCAGGTCCGCTCCATGCTGTAGAAGTGGCACAGGAGTGTGGGATCGGCCAGGTGTTGGTACCGAAAGAGCCGGGTACGCTGTGTGCACGTGGCATTCTGCTGGCTGATGTCAGCCGCGATTTTGTGCGAACGCAGTTGGTTCCTTTGAACGGAGATACCTGGCTTACTGTGGGACGTGTTTTGCAGGACATGCAACAGGAGGGCGACGCGTGGTTGGCACAGGAGGATGTTCCGCGGGCTAGTCGTCGATTCCATTTCCATATAGACGGCCGTTACCGCGGCCAAACCCACGATATCCGAGTCCTGGTGGACGCCGAGCGTGACGGCAATATGCAAGGGTTCGTCGAGGCATTTCATCAGGCGCATCGCGCTCAGCACGGTCACGACAATCCGGGGCGCGTCATCGAAATCGTCAACTGTCGAGTACAGGCCGTTGGTCTGGTTGCCAAGGACAGTCTATCGAATCCCACACAGCCGGCGACGGCGCCCTCATGGGATCAGCGGCGAGTATATTTTGGCGGCGACACGGGTTGGTTGATGACCACGGTTTATCGGCGTGATTCGTTACCCGCCGGTATGGCATTGGCGGGCCCCGTCATCATTGAGGAGATGAGCTCCACCACGGTCGTGCTCCCTGGTCAATCCGCAGTGATTGACCTGCTCGGAAATATCCTCATTCGAAGCTAGAACGTTATAGGGAGCATATTCATGAGCCAACAACATGCTGTTTCGCCGGAACGGGACTTCGATCCTATTGCTGTCGAGGTATTCACCAACCGTCTCCTTGCCATCACTGAGTCGATGGCGAGCAACATCATGCGCGCTTCGTTCTCGCCGCAGATCAAGGAGCGTAGAGATTTTTCTGTCGGTATGTTCGATCGCTGCGGACGCTTGATCGCGCAGGGCACGCATATCCCCGTGCACCTGGGGTCACTGATGGGATCCGTCGAGGCCGTGCTGGACAGGTGGTCGGTGACCGAAATCCACGAAGGCGACGTGTATGTGTGCAACGACCCCTACGCCGCAGGCGGAACACACCTACCCGATATTTCCATTATTACGCCTGTTTTTGTCGATGGCTTGCTGGCGGCCTTCGCTGCCAATATCGGGCACCACTCCGATGTGGGAGGTGTGGTGCCCGGATCGACATCCGCGAGTGCACGCAGTATCTATGAAGAAGGGCTGCGGATTCCTATCATTCGTGTCGCACGGGCTCATCAGGTCGATGATGATCTTATCGGGATGATCGCGCTGAACTCCCGGCTGCCGGAGGAGCGTGCGCTCGATCTGCGTGTTCAGATCGCCACCAATGAAAAAGGATCGATTGCCGCTCAGACACTGATCCGCCGTATGGGAGGCGTCACCGGCTTCCAGCGCGCCGTGGATGACTTGTTGCTGTATACCCTGCGACGGACCGAGTATCGCATCGCTGCGCTGCCACAAGGCAGCATGGCCTTTACCACCTGGCTCGATGATGATGGCACCGGCCAGGGCGACCGTGTGCCGTTGACCGCTGCGGTCTACAAAGACGGTAAGCAGCTGGTCGTTGATTTGGCGGGCAGCGGCGCGCAATCGCGCGGAGGTCTCAATGTATCGGAAAGCGCGTTGCGTGCGACGGTGTACTACTGCGTAAAGGCGATGCTGGATCCTGATCTCATGGCGAACCGGGGGATGGCCGACGCCATCGTTATCCGGGCACCCGAAGGGTCCATCGTCAATCCCCGATCACCCGCAGCGTGCGGTGCGCGCACGATTACGTGTCAGCGCCTTGCCGGTGCCATCATCGGCGCGTTTCGAGGACTGGTGCCGCGCGAAAGATCGATCGCTTCAAGCATGGATACCATGCCGACGATTTCGTTCTCTGGTGTCCATCCCAATAGCGGTGGCATTTATCTCTGCGGTGAGACGCTCGGCGGTGGAGCGGGGGCCAGCGATACTGCCGACGGCATGGACGGTATCCATGTACATATCACCAACTCCCGCAATTTACCGACGGAGATACTCGAGCATGAATTTCCCTTGCGCGTCGAATATTACGGATTCGCCGTTGACTCTGGTGGTGCCGGCCGTCATCGCGGAGGTCTGGGAATCGTGCGCGAAGTTCGAGCGCTGCAGGATGACACGATTTTCTCGGCACGCTCGGACAGTCATGTACAAGGGGCTGTCGGGGCAGAGGGCGGTTGTGAGGGCGGGCGTGGCACGTTGTTGCGCAACCCTGGCCGGGATAACGAAGAAATCTTGTCGTCCAAGGTGAGGCATCTCGTCCTGGCAAAAGGTGAGACCGTTCGCATTCAGACCCCTGGGGGAGCCGGATTTGGTGATCCCGCATTACGGTCGTACCAAGCCCTGGCCGCTGACCTATTGGACGGTTTGGTCTCTACAGACACCGCGCGTCAACTGTATGGTGAGGATCTGACCAGCAAGGCTTTGGCTTTTCAATAATCACATCTCAAGGGGATGAAATGAAAAAGATCTGTTCAGTCATGTCGCGGTGTGCGACATGGCTCGTTGCAGGCATTGGGCTCATCTTGATTACAACGAGCCCATCGATGGCTCAGACGGACTATCCGGCTCGTCCTGTCAGGATAGTCGTTCCTTTCTCGGCCGGCGGCTCGACTGATCAGATCGCCCGTTCCCTGGCCGAAGGTTTGAGCAAACTCTGGCAACAGCCCGTGGTCATCGAAAATCGCGACGGGGCGAGTGGTTTGATCGGATCGCGGGTGGTCGCTGAGTCCAAGCCCGATGGATACACCTTGCTGTTCGGCACACAGACCACGCAATGCGTGTTGCCCCACATTGTTTCGCAGATGCCCTACGACGCTGAGCGCGCTTTTGTTCCAATCACTGAGCTGGTCTCCATTGCCCAGGTATTGTCGGTGCCGCCTTCGTCTCCGTTCCGTTCTTTGGAAGAATTCGTGACCTATGCGAAAGGCCATCCGGGCGAATTGACCTTTGGCGGCGGCGTGGGAGCCACCACCCATATGGCAATGGAGCTATTCATGTCGCAGGCCGGTATCCAGTTACTGGGTATCCCTTATAAGGGATCTGCTCTGTCGATGAATGACTTGCTGGCGGGCCGTTTGGATTCGATGTTCGACGTCATTATGACGAGTCTTCCACATATCCAGGCAGGGCGTTTACGCGCATTGGCGGTGACCAGCGCGCAACGACAGCCTCTCTTGCCCGATGTGCCGACGGTAGCCGAACTGGGATATCCCGGGTTCGAGACGAACGTTTGGTTCGCATTGTTTGCTCCACAGAATACGCCGGCCGAGATCGTCCAGAGAATTGCCGAGGATAGTCGCAAGGTAATGACCGAACCCGCGCGTCGCCGCATTTTCAATGAATCGGGTTTTCAGATTGTCGCCAGTGATCCGGCTATCTTTGCAAAACGGGTCCAGCTCGAGAACGAAAAGTGGGGGCAGGTGGTCAGAAAGGCCAATATCAAGCTGGAGTGAGCGCCCTGGAGGCTATTACTGGACGCGGCAGTGAGCGGACAAGTCGTCACAAAGCAGTTCGCTCGAGCCTGCCGCCGGAAACATGGAACTTCGTATCTGCTACTCGCACCGCGTAGTTTCCCATTGTTTGAACCTGTTCTCGGTCGATTCCTTCACACAGCAATAGCCCATTGTCCGTGATCGCATACACACGGCACGCATCCGCTGCAAAAACTCGGTTCAGAAATTGCAGCGTCGAGGGATCGATACCCGCGATAGGCTTGCGATAGCTCCCCCCGAACAGCATGTGGCCATGTGCGTCGATCAACAGCTGGTCGTGGACGCCGCGTGCGCTGGCGGGATCGACCTTGCCGGGTTTGGTGACGGGCTTGCCGCGATAGAGCAGGGTATCCCCCAGGCGCGCGAATGAATGCCCGAGGGCGTGTACTGCTGAAGGGTCGTCAATGCCACGCTTGCGCACGCCTTCCACGATCAACCCCTTTGCATCGCGGGCGTAGCTGTCGCCTAACACCTCGAAGCTCTTCATATCGGCCTTGACGATGAAAAACTCGGGCATCGGTGCATTGCTGTCGAGATAATAAGCCTGTCCTTTGTCCCTGAACCAAGGGCCGTCGGCCTTTTCGAAGCTCGCCGCATTTGCTCCCCTTACAGGCTCGCGTCCATAGCGTTCAAGGCCTGGAATGAAATAACGCAGACCGTGCCGGTCCTCGCCGAAGACATCGGCGATATGGCGGAAACTGTCGTGGTCGATGTGATCAAGCGATACCCATTCCCCGTCACGAGGGCGCAGCGGTCTCACCAGGATTCTGTTGCCATCACTGAAATAAGGACCACCTACCGATACCGGTTGGTCGGTAGAGGATGGCGATGCTTCGCGTCTGGTCTTTTCCCGATGCCACCAGCTATCAGCGATCTCGGGGTGGGCCTCGAAATATTCTTTCCAGTGTTTGAATTCGCCCGAGACGGATTGAGGTTTTCCAGCGTAATAGGGCCGGTCTTTGTCATAGGCGCAATACTGACCGGCCTCCGAGGCGCAGGTAAAGCTCTCCCTATCGGCGTCGAGGATGGGTTCGTTTTCCCAATAGATATGACGCTTGTCCGCGAAATACATGCCCTCATCGCCAATGGAATGGAACGTCGATGCATCCGCGCCATCTATCGCCATGCCATATGCATAAACCTTGCGGCTGTCTTTTGCATAGTGGCTTTCATCGACGTGGATGCCGGGCTTTTGTCCGCGTCCATAGTAGTAGCTGACGATTTCGAATGTGCCGGGTTCCTCGGTCGGCAAGCGGCGGTTGGTGATGTAGTAGGCCGCAGCTTTGTCGGCGCCATAGCGCTCGTTCAGTACGGCGAAGCTGTCAGGATCGGCGCCGCGGGCGACAAACCAGAATAGCTTCGTGGGCGTTTCGCCCTGACCGTAGACACGCTGGTCGTCGCAAAACCACCGGTCGCCAAGCTGCCGGAAAGTCAACGGATTCACACCGTCAAGCGCGGTGCCCTTGCGGTCCGAGATCGGCGCGCCATCGACATAGACGTGGCTGCCATTATGGACATAGCGAATGGTCGGGAAACGCCGCTCGCAAATGTAGTGCGCCGTCCAATCCACGTTTGCAAAGGGGCCGATGTGCGGATTGCCATGGATTGCCTGCCTCAGGGCGGTGAGCGCGCGGCGCATGCTGAAAGGCCCTGGTTGGAGTGAGGGCAGCGAGATGCCTCCGTGTGCCATCAGATGGTCGAACAGCCTGCTGTCCTGTTCCGGTTCGGCAAGCCCGTCGCGCTGGTAAGCGCCCGTCACCCAGCCGGTGTTGGCAAAGTGCAGCTGCCGATAACGCTCGTTGCACTGCTTTAAACGCACAGCATCAATGCCGAGCAATGACAGTATTTCTGCGCGTGGATATCCGGCGTCTCTAAAGAGACTGGCGGCATACCAGTGTGCATAGGCGAGCGGAAAGAATTCGGTCAGCTCTGTTTTCTTCAATTTGCCTCATCCTTTGCTTTGTCTGTTGATGTTGATCCCCTCCGTGCCGGCCCTCGACATTCATCAAGAGTACGCTAATCAACGAGCATACTTGGTTTCGCTGCCAACTCTCGTTGACGGTTCGAGTCACGAGTTGTCACATTGACGGTCAAGCTCGGCACAAAATGCAATGTACTTGTCATTATGAGTCGTGATAATCGTTTCAACCAGTTGGAGAGAGAAGTGCGGGTGCCAGCACGATCATGGCGGGATCTTTGCGGCTTGATGGCCGCAGCGTCAATCGGTTTATGGTTTGTATCGTGGCCAGTGTGGGCGGCACCGGAAAGTGAAGATGCCGTGCTGCAGAGCGCATATCCCTATGTCGTCGTCGAGCAGGATCTGAAAGAGGTTCTGCGTGAATTGCGGCGCAATCTGGGCATCCCTGCGGTGATCTCGGATAAGGTCGGCGGCGTTGTTCGCGCGGGTGCGCAGCACGACGGCACGGTAGCGACTTTCATGCACCGTTTGGCGGCTGCGCATGATCTCGTCTGGTATCTGGATAAGGGTACGTTGTTTGTCACCACGCAACAGGAGAGTGTCACGCAGTGGTTGGAGGCAGCGCATCTCGGTGCGCAACGGCGCGCAGAGATCGCCAAGCTGTGGTCTCAAAAAGGAGAGGGTGTCAGCGTTACGGTGGATGATGCGTCACGTAGTTTGATTGTGACGGGGCCTGCCGAATTTCGTGAGCGCGTGGCTTCCGTAATCTCCACAAAGCCGTCTCCTCCTGCCGCACGAGGTAGCGGCATGGGCGTAACGGTGTTTCGCGGTGCATCGGGCGGCCAGCATGTCGTGGTGCCTCGTTGAGTTTTGCTTGGGGCCATGGGCCCGAGATTGATTAAAGGAGTAAGGCGATGTCGATTACCCCCGTAGATAGTTCATCGATTACCGAGCCGGTGACTAACGATGCAGCATTTGATGACGCCGTGAAAAACGCCAAGGAAGATCCCGAATCGTCCGAGGCGTTGGATCAGGTGATCGAACAAGGCGTCGGGTTCCTGATGCAGACCATCGTGTCGCCGCGTATGAACGAGATCCTCAGCGAAGCGACGTCCGACGAATAATCCGGCAACTGCCGTCATACGAAACGCGATGGAATTGCCCAGTCATCTTGGCGTTACGCCGAACGCGGTACTCCCTACTGACAGCGTGAGTCCTGTCTCGCAGAATCTATTTGAGGCGATGGCCGAGCTCGCCCGTGACAGACATCTCACCGATCTGGGGCAGGTTGGCCAAGCATTGTCTGGGCATCTGGACAGCTATCTGGAACGCACCAGGTCGTTTTCCGAACGCGTCAAGCAGATGTCCAGCGGCGATCCTGTTTACAGCGATTCGCTTCGGACCATGAATACCGGCGCCGAGCGTACTGACCCACGCGTGATGACTGTCCTGCAATCTTTGAGTGTGATGTTCGATTACTCGATCGAGACGCAGGTGGTCGTGCGCAGTGCCACGCAAGTCTCGGGCGCAGTTAACACATTGTTGCGAGGACAGTAAGTGTACAAACGGCTCTGGCGCTGCACGATGCGTGTGGCCGTGGTGCTTTTCAGTGTCGTGGTGCTGCAAGCCTGTCAGGCGGACCTGTATTCGGGCCTGGACGAGCGCCAGGCCAATCAGATGATCTCGGAGCTTTCGAAGCATGGTGTGCAGGCGGGACGGAAAGCGGCCAAGGACGGCAGCCTGACGGTCACCGTTGACGAGAGTCAGTTCGCCACGGCGGTGCAGATCCTGGAGGCGTCAGGATTGCCAGAGGCGCACTTTGCATCGCTGGGAGATGTATTCAAGAGCAACGGGTTAGTGGCTTCGCCGACGCAGGAACGGGCGCAATTCGTATACGCCATGAGCCAGGAACTCTCGAACACGGTGTCGCAGGTCGATGGCATTCGTACGGCACGCGTACATGTGGATCTGCCCGATGACGATGCAAGACGCCGCACGAACAGAGCAGCCTCGGCGGCCGTGTTTGTGCGATATGACGCCGGTGTGGACATCGAGCCGCTAATCCCCAAGATAAAGTCGCTGGTCGCGGGCAGTATTTCCGGCCTGGATTACGAGCGCGTCTCTGTCATTCCCATCGCAGCACCGGCGCAGGCTGGCTCAGATATACCGAGAATGACCACGTGGATGGGCATTTCGATTCCTGAGCAAAGCGCAGGAAAACTGACGCAGCTGGCGGTCTTGATGGTCTTGCTTATCGCGGGGTTGGCCGCTGTTGCGACGTGGTGGAGAGCCCGCCGCTCATTACGATCAGTCCGCACCTATCGTCAATCTCCCGGCAATGGCTGATTCCACTATCGTGAGCCGGCCCTGGAAGGATTTTCAGGACGACCCATTGCCGGGGGTGCATGCCGATTACATCGCGGACTGTCTGCGGCCGCTTCGCATGCTGGACGAAGCAGCGTTTTGGACCGCCGTTGGGCAACAGCGTGAACGCACACTACTTGTCAGGCTGCTGCAGCAACAGTATGCATTACCGCCCTTATCGGTCTTGCAGCCTGCGTCGCATGATGCGGCCTTGATGGCGTTGAGTGCCGAGGCATGGCGAGATGCCGCAGCTGCCTGCGGCTTGATGTATTGGTCGCGGAGTCTGGCACGCGAGGTGCGTGGTCCTGTTTTGAGGCAAATCGAACAGCGCTTGGGCAGAGCTTGGTGGCATTGGGTAGAGCTAGGCTTGGCGGAGTCTATAGAGGCAGAAAGGGTTCCCCAATCTAGCGCGACGCCTGATGAGCCATTGGCATGGCCGTCCTGGATACAGCGTACAGGCCAAGAGATATTGGAGGCCTGGCGAAATGATTTGGATCCCGGCCTCTTGGCGTGGGCCGGGCTCAAGAACGCGCCAGGCGACGAGGTCACGCCCCATGTCCGGCAACTGGATCATCCGTACGGAAAACGTCTGTTGCTTCGTCTGAGCGCGCTTGTTGCCATAACGCCGGAGGCCGCATGAGCATTCAGAGAAAGCCCGAAATCGAAATCCCCATTCTGCGCGCCGAAAGCGTCGCGGCTTGGCGCGAGGGTGAGCAGTTCCTCGAGCGGGCAAAACGGGACGCTGCAGTGACGATGCAGCAGGCAGCGATCGACGCACAGCAAGTGCAAGAGCAAGCACGGCAGCAGGGATACGACGACGGCCGGCAAGCGGGGCTGGAAGACGCCGCCCGTCTCGCACTGGAGATTACCCGGGCGCGCGATGACTACCTGCAGTGTCTGACGCCGCAGCTGATACAGGTGGTCGATGCCGCTGTGCGCAAGATTCTGGGGAGTCTGGATGATATTGACCTGATCGAACGTGTCGCAGCCAATGCCATGCAGGGTCTGCGCGGACCCCTGAAAGTCACGCTGCGCGTACCGCCAGGGTTCGCTGACGCGTTGCGCGAGCGCGGTGCGCTTGCAGATAAATACAAGATCTGCCTGGTCGAAGACGGCATCCTGCAAGGCTCAATGTGTTTTCTGGAAACGCCGTTAGGCACCATCGAACTGAGCGCTCAGACCCAGTGGGAGCGGATTTTTCGAACGGTGTCTCCTGCGGAGGGAACCGAACTGTGACCGCGGCCGTTGCGATAACAGCAGAACGCGATCCGATGGCTGCCCTCAAGGCCGCCATTGAGCACGCCGATAGCCGGCCATATCAAGGCAAGGTGCTGGAAGTACGAGGGCAGACTATCCGGGCCTGGTTGCCAGGCGCTCGTCTGGGCGAGTACGGTCATATCGAGCCGTTATCCGATCGAGGGCAGAGCATCCCTGTGGAAGTCGTCGGCTTTGAGAGCGAGCATGCATGGCTGGCGCCGATGGCCAACGTGAACGGGATCAGTGCCGGCAGCCCGGTGCTCCGAACGGGCCGTGAATTTCATATAGCTGTGGGACACGGCCTGCTGGGCGGGGTCATCGATGCTTTTGGCCGCAGCCTGGATGCTCGCTCGCCCATCCATTCGAGCGAGCTTGAACTGCGTCCCGTCGATGTGCCCGCGCCGCCTGCCATTCATCGCAGACGGATTCAGCGACCGTTCTTTCTAGGGGTGAGGGCGATCGACGGCATGCTGACGGTGGGTCAAGGGCAGCGTATCAGTATTCAGGGCGAAGCCGGAGCTGGCAAATCCTCATTGCTGGCGTCCATGTTGGCGGGGGCCAAAGCAGACGTGATCGTCCTTGCCTTGATCGGCGAGCGCGGGCGCGAGGTGAGGGAGTGGGTCGAGGATGCCATGACAGCGCAGACCCGATCACGTACGGTTACGGTGGTGGCAACATCGGACCGGCCGGCCATGGAACGGGTCAAAGCGGCAGCAACGGCAACCAGTGTGGCCGAGTACTTTCGCGATTTGGGAAAGCATGTACTGCTTTTGGTCGATAGTGTGACGCGTTACGCACGTGCCTGGCGGGAAATCGGCCTGGCCGCAGGAGAGCCTCCGACGCGCCGCGGTTATCCGCCTTCGGTATTTGCTGCATTACCGGATCTGATGGAGCGCGCGGGGCCGGGCCGAGTGGGCAGCATCACGGGGATCTACACGGTTCTGACAGAAAGCGAAGGCGAGGCCGATCCCATTGCCGAAGAAGTGACGTCTATCGTGGACGGCCACATCGTATTGGATGCGCAGCTGGCGCGCCGCAATCGTTTTCCCGCGATCGATATCCTGAAAAGCCGTAGCCGGTTGATGGAGAAAATCGTCTCCAGTAATCATTCAAAGGCTGCTGCGCAAGTGCGTGAGCTGATGGCACGCTACGCTCAGATCGAACTGTTGATGCGCCTGGGTGAGTATGTGCCAGGCACTGAGCCAGAGACGGATCGCGCTATTGAGCGCCACGAAGCGATCGAGCGCTTTCTGCGGCAGGATAGGGATTCCATTTCTACGTTTGCCGAGACCGAACGCCAACTGCGAGGGTTGATCAGTTGAGTCTGGACGTAAACGACCTGATGGCGCTGAAAGAAGTACGTGCCCGGCGAGAAGAGCGGATGTCGATATTGCGTCGTCAGCATGCGCATCGATGCGCGCAACTCGAACAAGACGTGCAGCAGGCACGCCTGCGTGCCGAACGTTTGGCGCATGAAATCAAGGGGCGGCAAGACAAACGATGGCAAGTGTTGCTCAGCGGGTCGTTTGATCACATCGATCTTTTGTCGGTGTCTGTACAGGACGAGGCGGATGCTGAGCATGTCGAGCAGGCAGAACATCATCTGCAGGGCCTCTTGGCGGCATTGCGCGAGGCCATCGCACGTTGGGAAGAGATTGTCGATCGCCATATCACGGCTCTGCGCAAACTGGAAAGCTGGGGGCAGTTCGTAAACGATGAAGGCCGGCAGCGCGCGAAGCGCGATGCGCTGCGTGCGGAGATGATCCAGGACGACATGCGCGGAGCTCGACATGCTGGATGATGGCAACACTCAGCAGATCAGGGCGCTCTGGCCGTCGCTGCCCGTCTATGACAAGTCCTGCGCCGCATTGACGGGGACGGGCGATACCTGGGCATTAACGGATTTCCCCGTATTGGGCCAGAACCTGTCATGCCGTGTGAGTCGCGCCCTTGATACGGCACTGCCCCCGTCATGCAGCGTAAGCCTCACGTGGAAACGAGGCCAAGGCCGGTTGCATGTCGATGGTGGCTGGCTGAATGCCCTATGTGTCAAAGCAGGGTTGTCAGCGCCCGAACAGGATGGATGGTCATGCACAGGTCTGCCATTGACGGAGTTTCTGCTGCGCTGGCTGCTATCGGGCCTGTTCAATCAATTGAGTATGGCATTCGAGGGGGATCCTATCGTCGAGGCGCCGTCGGCGTGCTCCGGCATGGACCGCGGTGCACGCCTGGCGTTGACATTGCGCGCCGCAGACGCGTCGGAAAAAACCTGCATATGGTTGGATCTGCCTCAATCGTTGTTGGCGGTCCTGCCTCGAAAAAAAGAGGACGAGTGCGACGCATTATGGCAACGCGTGCCTTTCGTTGCGAGCCTTCAGGCCGGACATCAGGCGCTGCCGCTGCATCAGTTGGAATCGTTGGCGTACGGCGATGTTGTGCTGTTGTGTAAACCGCTGGACGCATTGCAACTGGTGCTGCCTTCTGGTCAGCAGTCCGATGTCCGGATCGATGGCAACCATTACGTCGTCACCAACGGTTGGTATGTGGATGAAAGAAGAGAGGTCTCTGTGAGCACGGTCAATGAGCAGGTGAATAGTATTGGCGACGATATGTTCGAGCACATGAATGTTCAATTGGTGTGCGAGGTCGGCCGGATATCTTTGACGATAGCCGAGTTGAAGTCCCTGAAGCCGGGAGCCGTGCTGCCCATGGAACGGCGCGCGCAGCAAGCTGTGGATCTGATCGCGAACGGGTTGAAAATCGGACAGGGGGAATTGGTCCGCCTGGACGACACGCTGGGTGTGAGAGTGACCAGGCTGGCGAAATCGAATGGCTGAGAGCTCGCCGAATCTCGCGCTGATTATTCTGCTGGTCGCGACGGTTGGTCTGCTGCCGTTGATCATCGTGACGATGACGGGCTTTCTGAAAATCTCCGTTGTGCTGTTTCTGATCCGTAATGCGCTCGGAGTACAGCAGACGCCACCGAACCTGGTGCTATACGGTATCGCCCTGATCCTCGCCAGCTATGTGACAGCGCCGCTGATAGGCGAAATCGGATATCAGTTCCAGGACACGCAGATACAGCTGAACTCCGTCCAGGACTTGAAAGACATCGCCGAACGAGTGCGTATCCCGTTGCAGGCACACTTGGCCAAGTATGCGACGCTCGAAGAGCGCGAGTTTTTTCTCAATGCGACCGATGGGCTCTGGTCCGAGCAGGCCCGCCATAACCTGAAAGACGACGATCTTGTGGTTCTGGTGCCGGCCTTTGTCGGCTCGGAGCTGGCTCGTGCCTTTGAGATTGGGTTCTTGCTCTATATCCCGTTCCTGATCATCGATTTGATCGTATCGAATCTGCTCATGGCGATGGGGATGATGATGGTATCGCCGACGTTGATCTCCGTGCCATTGAAGATTTTCTTGTTCGTCGTGGTCGACGGCTGGTCGAAACTGATGCACGGACTTATTTCGAGTTATGGGGGGTGATCCCGCATGGACAAGACGCTGATCATTTCCATCATGAACAAGGCGTTGATGACCGTACTGCTATTATCGGCGCCGGCGCTGCTCATTGCCATTTTGATAGGTTTTGGCGTGGGCTTGCTGCAAGCCTTGACACAGATTCAGGATCAGACACTGCCGCAGGCGGTCAAACTGGTGGCCGTCTTGCTTGCCTTGATCGTCGGGGTGCCTATGCTGGCGGGACAGGTGTCCAGTTTCGCGGATCAACTGCTGACTGGTTTCCCTCTGTGGACGCGCTAGCGGTTTCTCCGATCTCCAGTTGGGTATCGATCTGGGTAGAGGTTGCGTATCCAGTATTGACGGCGGCGTCTCTCGCTATGGCCCGGTGTTTGGGGGTGGTGCTGATTTCACCGGTCTTTAATCGCCTCGGCATGACGGGGCTGCTGCGGTCGGTGGTCGCCCTGGTGTTTTCGCTGCCGGCGGTTCCCATGCTGTTGCCGCTGGTGACCGCTGAGACGTCACACTCGCCGCTCGCATTCGTCGGGATGCTCGGGGTGGAGATGATTGTCGGCATGCTCCTGGGCGCCGTCTATGGCGTTCCCATTTGGGCTGCGGAGGCGGCCGGTGAACTGATTGATCTGCAGCGCGGCTCCACCATGTCGCAACTGCTGGATCCGATGTCTGCCACCGAGTCCAGTGTCACCGCCACGTTGTTCAGTATTTTGGTTATTGCGCTGTTCTTCCTGTCGAACGGTCTGTTCGTGTTGTTGCGCGGTATCTATGACAGCTATGCCATTTGGCCCGTTGGCGAGTTGTTCCCGGCACTTCAAGAGGGGACGGGACTGGCAGTCCTCGGGCTGCTTGATCACGTCCTTGCGTTGGCGGTACTGATGGTTGCACCCTTGATGGTGGCCATTCTGGTAGCGGATCTGTTGCTGGCTTACTTGTCCCGGATGGCACCCAGTTTGCATGTGTTCGACTTGTCCATGCCGGTCAAGAATCTGCTATTCGTGGTGTTGATGGTGTTGTACATGGCGTTTCTGATACCGGATATGTTGACCGCTCTCGATACGGTGACGAGCGTTTCCGATTGGGTTGCCCAGGACGTGGTGCATCCATGAGCGGCGATAGCAGCGAAGAGAAATCACAGCCCGGATCACAAAAGAAAATCCAGGACTCGCGCAGGAAAGGCCAGGCGCCCAAGAGCCAGGACATGATCACGGCGCTGGTCGTGTTGGTATGTACGATTTATCTGGGGTTCTCCGCGCCGCAGATCGCGGCGCGTGTCAGATCGCTGTTTCAAGAGATCTCGGATGCGTTGGGGGATCGGCACCAGGTGTTTGCGCAGGTATGGCCTACTCTCGTTGCAAAGGCACTGGACGTGCTCATGACGGCTACGTTTCCCATATTGATTATTGTTGTCTTTGTCGTTGTGCTTGGCAATCTGGTGATCTTGAAGGGATTTATATTTTCGGTAGATCCAGTCAAACCTGATTTCAAGCGTTTGAACCCCGTCGAAGGGTTCAAGCGCCTATTCAGCGCGCGTAATCTGGTCGAATTTCTGAAATCGCTATTCAAAGTGCTGGTGCTGGGCGCCGCCTTCATCCTGGTCTACAAGACAAGCCTGCCCTATTTATTTGGCGCACCTTCCTGCGGCCGACAATGCATCTATATGTCGTTCAGGCAGCTGTTTATTCCCCTTTCGATCACGGCGATTCTGGCGTTCTTCGTGACGGGATTGATTGATTTGCTGTTGCAGCGATGGCTTTTTGCACGAGATATGCGCATGTCGCATAGTGAACTCAAGCGCGAGCGGAAAGATACCGATGGTTCCCCGGAAATCCGCAAGGAGCGCACGCGGCAGCGCAACGCACTGCAGAGCTCGTCATCAGCTCGCGGGGCGCATATGGCTTCGATACTTGTCGGTGCAGACAATGCCTGGACGGTAGGGTTGCGTTATCGCCGCGGAGAAACCAAGGTGCCCGTCGTTGTGTATGTTGCTGCACCGGAAGCGTCATCGCAGATATGGACTGCGGAGAACAGATACAGCATGCCGTATATATACGATCCGGCCCTGGCCAGGGAAATTACGCGGCGGACCGCAGTAGGAGAAGCCTTGCCAGAGCAGTTCTTTGATCGTGTGGCGAGGATCCTGGTCAAAGAGGGCTTGATATGACGCATATGCCATCCCCAACACGAAAGGCAGTCTGTTCATGCTGAACGCTCGTGATCCGTGTTGTAACGATGTGAAAACGTAATGTACGCGTCACGAGTGAACGACACAATGAATTGCTCGTTGTGAATCGAGTCCGGCCTTGACGGCTGGTTCATTGATGAATGTTTTGTCCAATTTTTTCTGGAGTTAGCTATGAGCAATGTGACCCCGACCTCTGGTGGTGCTGAAGGTTCGATCGAGAAAATGGAAGCCGCGTTCGATCGCGCGATCGAACTGTCGGCCAAAGTGACTGAAATCACGACCGAAAAAAAGGCTGAGCTCGACGCCTCCAAACAGCGTCCGCAGAACTAATCGCTGCCTCGAGGCCGAAGTCTTGGCTTCGGCCTTTCCCTATTTCCACATATGTCCGTTTTCGTGAGCGAAACGCGTACACCACAACTCATTATCTTGAGCGGCGTGCACAAAGGCGCAGCCGTCCCGCTCGAGGCGAATGCCGCGTATCGGCTTGGGGCAGATGTTGCGTGTGACATTGTGCTGCGCGATGCAGGCATTGCCTCCCACCATGTCACGTTGAACATCGCAGAGGGCGAGCTCAGTCTGGCATCGCATGCCGATCTCGTTCAGACGGATCGAAAACTGAAAATACTAGACGGCCATGTCTGCGAGAGCCGGCTGCCGTTGTCTTTCAGCATTGGCGATACCCGTATGCAGGTCGCGTATTCCCGCGATGGGCATGCATCGAGGTCTTCGGCAGTGTCCTCGAGGTTGAAGGTCTTACTTCCCGCCATGGTGGGAATATCGGTCGTGCTGGGCTACATGTTGTGGTATCCCGTTGGCGTCGCCAGCGAGGCGAACGCACAAGCAAGCCTGAATGCGCTAGCAGAGCCTGCAAAAAAATTGCCCATCGACCTCGTGCGGCGTCAACTGGAATCCCGTTTGAAGGCATCGGGACTGGGACAACTGCAGGTAAGGGCAGGACAGAGCCAGATGGAAGTCTCTGGCGAGCTGCCCGTCGATACCAGAGCGCAATGGCATGAGATTCAGATGTGGTTCGATCGCGCCTATGGCAAAGACTATTTACTCCGGTCGAAGCTGACAGAGGCGCAAGCAGTGCGGATGGCGATCCAAGCCGTCTGGACCGGCGCATCACCCTACATTATCGATGGCCAGGGACAGCGCCGATATCCCGGATCCGTGGTGGAAGACGGCTGGGTGCTGGAGAAGATCGACCGGCACGAGGTGGTGCTGGTCAAGAATGGTCAGCAGCATATTTTCCGCCTCTGACGGATAGAGACGAGTATGCGGATAACCCGGGCTGATATCGATCTGTGGCGCGCTCGCGAAATGCAGGGCATGCGCCGTTTGCGCGAAACGGCGCCCACCCCTGCGCTGGAAAGACGATTTGAAGCCGAGGCGAAAAAACCGGCAGCGCGACGCCGCGGCCAGGTCGGAAGTATCGATGCGGGAAACGCCATTCCACCGTTGGGAGACGTCCTGGAGGAAACCAGCGGGAATGTCGTGGTTCTGCGTCATCTGATCAATCGTGTGCTGCCTGCGCTGCCTATGTCAGAAGACGTCAGGCAATGCGCCAGCGCGTTGTTCGCCGAGGATATGGATCATCATCTGCGCGTGCTGGATGCGGTGCCGCGGGGCGATAAAGAACAGGAAATCGATGGAGAATCTGGACAATCTGAGCCTGCAGTGGCTGTGCCGCCGAGCTGAATTGTTGTCGGAAAACGGTTATGTTCATCGCGGACTGGTGTACCAATTGGTCGCATATCACATGCAGCCCGATGACGAGAACGTGCTGCATGGCTTGGCGAGAATATTCGCAGCGGCGGGCGATGGCGCGCGTGCGCTGGACGTCGTTGGCAAGTTAGAGGCCATGGGAGTCGATGCAGCGGACTTGTCGATGGTGCGGGCGAATGCATTTCTGGCAATGGGTAATACAGAGGAAACCGCGAAGATACTGGCACAGCATCTGGACACGCTGGGGAAAATAGAATGAACGGAATGAACGCTCAGTTGAATCGCATTCTAGGCGCCGCTGCGCGGCGCAGCGATATGATCGTCGCTTCTTTCATTCTGACGGCAGTCGTCATGATGATCATTCCATTCCCGACCTATGTGGTGGATGTGATGGTCGGCTTTAACATCGCGTTTGCTGTGCTCATTCTGATTGTTGCGTTTTATAGCGCCCGGGCGGTGGATTTTTCCGTTTTGCCCCCAGTGATTCTGTTGAGCACGTTGTTTCGCCTGTCTCTGTCGATCACGACGACACGGCTGATTCTGCGCGATGCAGACGCCGGCGAGATTGTTGCCGCATTCGGCGAGTATGTGATTGCGGGTGACGTCGTGGTGGGTATTGTTATTTTCTTGATCATCACGATTGCGCAATTCATCGTCATTACCAAAGGCGCAGAGCGCGTGGCAGAAGTCGGTGCCAGATTCACGCTGGATGCGATGCCAGGCAAGCAGATGAGCATTGATGCCGATCTGAGAAATGGCGATATTGACCAGACACAGGCCAAGGCGCGCAGATTGAATCTGGAGCGCGAGAGCCAGCTTTTCGGTGCAATGGATGGCGCGATGAAGTTCGTCAAAGGTGACGCTATTGCTTGTCTTGTCATCCTTTGCGTCAATCTGTTCGGCGGTATTGTGATCGGCACGATGCGGCATGGGATGTCGTTTGCCGAGGCGACGCATACTTATTCACTCTTGACAGTGGGTGACGGCCTGATTGCTCAGTTGCCGGCACTGATGACGGCGATCGCGGCAGGCATTGTGGTGACCCGCGTTAATTCCGATCGCGGTGTCGACCTGGGAGCGGAAATCGTTGAGCAACTCGGCGCCAACACCAAAGTGCTCTCGCTCTGCACGGCTATTCTGATTTTTCTAGCACTGGTGCCGGGTTTTCCAGCCTATGTTTTTTTGGGATTGGCATTGATATCCGGAACAGGAGCCTATGCGACATGGCGCAAACAGCGCGCCGATATGATCGATCATGCGCATCCTCAACAAGACGAGGTGGTCGCGGCCGCGCAAGCGCTCGAACCGCAACCGGATCCTTCCCGGCAGACTGCGGCTGATTGGGACGATGCACAAACGGGGCGTCTATTGCTATGCTTGAATCCATTGACGGCCCAGACACTACCGCTGAGATCACTGCAATTGTCGCTCGCCGAGGCGCGCGCGCGGGCCGAGCAGGCGTTGGGAATTCCTTTTCCTGCGGCGGGGCTCAAGCTTGATCCTGCGCTCGCAGATGCCACGTTCAGTATCTGCATAGACGGCATCCCCGTGGCTGGCGGCCTATTGCATCACGACTGCGTTTTTATTGTTGGTGATTTGACGGCTGTTGACATGTTGAATCTGCCCGGGCAGGCGAGGCTCACTTTTGATGGTCGGGCCGCGGCCTGGGTCTCGGATGACCATATACAGGATTTGGAGCGCCTAGGAGCGGTCTGCCTGGCTCCGGTGGAGGCACTGGGTGAATACGTGTCGATGGCGCTGATTCGCCATGCGCCTGAGTTTCTGGGTGTGCAGGAAACACGCCAGCTCTTGAACGAGCTCGATCAAAGCCATCCCGAATTGGTTCGACAGTCGTTGCAAGTCGTGCCGTTACCGCGTCTGGCGGAGGTGTTGCGTCGATTGTTGGAGGAACGTGTCTGCATCCGGAATTTGCGCAACATTCTGGAGGTCGTTGTGCAGGTCTCCGACGCAAGATCGTTGCCTGTCCTGGCAGAGAACATACGCGTGGCATTGGCGCGTCATCTTTGCCATCAGTACGCAGATGTACATCGCACGATTGGCGCGTACGTGCTGTCGCGTGAGCTGGAACAGAACATTCGCAAAGAGACTTTCCCTGATGACAAGAAACAGATTCATACGTTGTCCATCGACTTGAGCAGCACGTTGATCGATGGCCTGCAGTCTGCGCCTCAGGGGGCCTCTGCCTCAGCCCAGCCCGTGCTGATGGTCGCTGCAGATATCCGACGATATTTGCAGCAGCATCTGGCAAAGCACGGGGTTGCCATTCCTGTGCTGGCGTATACAGAGCTGGCCTCGGGGTATGTGTCGCATCCATTGGCTGTCCTCGGCGCAGATGGGGTGGCTCAAATACCGGAGTCCGGCGCATTCCAATCGGATCATGCCCTGAGGGAGGCAGCGTGACCTATTTTCGTGGTGTTGTCATGGTGCTGCTGAGTCTGATGCTCTCGACATCATTAGCCCGAGAGACGGGCGAGTCCTCTGCTGTGTCGGTGGCTCAGGGGGACGGCCGGATGCTGCGTTTTAAACAGGCAATCGATTCGATAATGATCGCCGACGAGGCTGTGGCGGATGTCCAGATCATCACGAGCCGTGCTGCCTATCTGTTCGGAAAATCGATTGGCACGACACGGATCACCGCTCTCGATGCTAACCAGAATATCGTCATGGATACCGCAGTACACGTCGGGACCGGGGCTGGGGACGGCAATGTACAGGAGCGTGCCGCAGGCAAGCGCGTGGTAGCTCGCGGTCGTGTGAAAGATCTCGGGGATGCCGTCGAACAGGGTGCGTTGCTATCCGGCTATGCCAGCGACGGCGTGCAGCCCGTGAACATGATGACGCAATCGGATTTGCCTCAGATCAATTTACGCGTGCGTTTCGCGGAGGTATCCCGCCAGGAGCTGCTGGCGTACGGGGTGAACTGGAGCGCCTTGTTCAATTCGGGCTCGTTCTCTTTTGGCTTGGTGACGGGAGGCCCGCTGGCCGCGGCACAAGGGGCCACCAATATCGTGTCGGGAGGATTCAGCTCGGGCAGCGCAACGGTTGATTTGCTGTTGGATGCGCTGCAAACCAATGGCGTGCTGGAAATTCTGGCGGAGCCGAATATCACCACCGTAACGGGGCGTACGGCGAGTTTTCTGGCGGGTGGAGAGATCCCGGTGCCGGTGCCGGTGACGAATGAGATGATTGGCATCGAGTACAAGCCCTACGGCGTGTCGCTGGTCTTCAGGCCGGTCCTGTTACCCAACGACCGGATCTCGCTGCAGGTTCGTCCAGAGGTCAGTACGCTGTCCAGTGCAGGGCTTGTCGAGGTATCGGGGGTTGATATTCCGTCGTTCAGTGTGCGGCGGGCCGATACCCAGGTGGAGATGGCCAGCGGCCAGACGTTTGCGATTGCGGGTTTGTTCCAGCGAAACAGTTCATCGGACATCGATAAGCTCCCGTTGCTGGGCGATATTCCCATCCTGGGACAGCTTTTTCAGTCCAAGCGGTTTCAGCGTAACGAGACTGAGCTGGTCATCCTGATTACGCCGTATCTGGTCAAACCCGTGTCGGGTAAAGCCAGTGCGACGCCCTTGGATGACGCTCACGAGAATCCCGCCCGCTTGGTCGTCGGCGGCCCGGCCGGACTGCAGGGAGCTTCTGATTTTGGTTTTTATGTGTATTAGATCGAGACGGTCATGCGAGTAGCGATGCGTGGGTTTATGGCGGTGGCTCTGATGTATTGCATGTACGGATGTACGAGCATGTCCCAGTCGGGATATTCCGACAGCTATCGTCCGTTGCAAGCAGGGCCGCAGACAGATTTACGCTACCTACCGCAGGCATGCCTGGCCGACGACATGATCGGCACGGTGCCGCGGCTACCCCCTGGCTGCGCCAATGCGTTGAACCTGGCTGAGATGGTGATCGATCAACGCGATCTGAGCCGTGGCCGCGAAATGGGACCGGCCCTGGTCGGGCCAGCGGCCTCTGCCGTTGAGCAATATTTGGGGGTCAGGGAAGACCAGGAGGCCGATCGCCGTAAACAGCTCGAAAGCGAATCGGCGATCACGAATTAGGAAGCGGCGCGACGGGGGCCGGCGCAGAGGTCGGGATAATACCGATCGCCGATGCGCGTTGGATCGGATCTGCGATCGCCCGGATGCGTTTGGCCCGGGCTATCAGCGCCTTTCGAGCCGGAGCGGGCATGCCTTGCAGCGCCTTCTCCGCTTGCTTGTCCTGGCGGGCAAGCACCAGGATCAACGCTTGCCGCCGGAAATGATGAGGCTCTGCAAGCGGCGATGCTGTAACGGCAGCGATCTGCTCAATCGCGGCTGGCATGTCATCGCTCAGAGCATAAACCATCGCTTGGTTCGCTTTGATTTCCAGATTGCCGGGCGCCAGTGATTCAGCGGTCTTGAGTGCCTGATGCGCCTGCTCGAACTCGCCGTTCAGTGTGGCGGAAATTCCCAGCAAGTTATAAGCACTGTAGGTGTTGATCTTGGGAGCGGCTGTCGCGATGAGTGCCTGGGCGCGCTCGGTATTGTGTTCGAGCAGTGCGGCATAACCCAGACCGAGAACTGCCTCTGGATCTTCCGGGCGCAGTTGATAGACTTTTCGAAAGGCCTGCGACGCCGCTTGCGGGTTGCCATTGCGCAACTGCGCCTGACCCAATGCCAGCTGTATGTCGGGATTGTCCGGCATGGTGGCGGCCGCTCGTTCGTATAGGGTGACGGCCGAGGCGACGTCGCCGCGCCGGGACAGGTCTTGCGCGAGACGCGTCAAACGCGCTTCTTGGGTCGATAGTGTGGGCGCTGTGGTGCAGCCACCTAGTAACGCCAGCGTCAGGGCGACGGGCAGCCAATGCCGGGTCAGGTCTGTCACGTAGAGTCTTTCAGCAGAGTCAGCCAACAATTAGAGCAGCCCAGCATGACACAGCGATGAAAAAACACAGTCCTTGCACACCTAGTACCGCGTAGGGTGACAAGTGTGCAAGGATCTGGGTAAAGACTTAGTTCTGCGGGCGTTGTTTGACTGCGTCCAGCTCGCCTTTGAGTTCGGTCGTGAGTTCCGTGACCTTGGCCGATAGCCCGATCGCGCGATCAAAGGCGTCTTGCATGTTGGCGATAGACTCGATGGTCGTGCCGTTCAGCCCGCCTTGGGCTGCCCAGTCGAAATTCCACGAGCCCGACAAGCCGTCAGCACCCGCGACGTCATGTGTCTCGATTGCTGTAAAGACATCTGGGTGGCTGATCATGTATTGCGCGGCAGCGGACACATCGGCAGGTACGTTGCCCGACGTGTTATTGGCCAATTGCTTTAGCTCGTCTGCATTGATGGCCGATTTACCGTTGCTTTTGAGATAGTCGGCGATGATCTGGCTCGACTTGGAGATGTTGAGCTTTTGTTCAAAGACCAGAGCTGAATTGTCTCGAACGAAGGACGAGTTTCCTACGGCTTGAGTGGGGGCTGTCACGAACATCTCCTTGATATGGGGGAGGGGATATGCAGATTGTGATGAGGTGTTGTTGCGTGGACATGTCACCACCGACATGTCCGATACTCATATGTCAGGTCACGAGGCGATGGTAGAGTCTTCGCCCGGCCATTCGTCATCGGGGATGTCGCCGATGTCGCCGTTTTTCACGCCATCAATCTCGTACTTGGTCAGATAGGTGCCGAGCGTATCGCCGAAGTCATCGGACCGCTTCTGATGCTTGCCCTCTTCGATGAGGCCCGGCAGCAGCGATACGATCACTCCTATCCCTGCCGCAGTCCAACCCAACGCCCCAGCAAAGACAGGGACAATGTTGGGGACTTTGCTGATGAGATTCGGCAATAGGGCGTTACCCAGTCCCCAAGCACCTTCGACCATGGAGGCCAATCCGGCGATGGCGCCGATAGAGCTTGACGTGATGGTCAGGCCACCGGTAACCGTGTCTCCATTCCGGATCGATTTGACCCCGTCAAAGATGCCATAGGCGCCCATGACGACGCCGGCGGCGCCGCCCAGGCCCTTGGCGCCTTCTTCGAACTTCTTCGCCAGGTCGGCCCGTTTATCGTACAAGGCCGGCTTCGTATCTTTTGCGTCCTGGGCGGCCTGGTTCTCGGGCGAGACGTCGTCCAGCAGCGATCCCACGCTATTCATCAGGTCGTCGTCGAGCTTGCCCTTCAGGCCTTTCAGGTATTGGGTATAGCCCTTCATCCCGCCTTCGGTCAGCAGGGTCGCAGTCAACACCGAGCCTGCGGTGATGTTGACGATATCTTTCTCCGTGGGCTTGCCGTTGGTGCCAATTCCACGCGCGATTGTCATGCCAGCAATGAAGAGCCCGCTCACGCCATGGAGGACTCCCTTGTCATAGGCTCCCTTGGCGTTATTGTTGGGATCGAGATTGTTGAGGCTGCCGGTCTTGTCCAGCGTCTTCGTCCCTTGGCGGTAAACATCCCAAGTCGCTCTGAAACCAGCCAAGATCTGGTCTGGTGTGGACTTCTTGCCATTGTCGTTGACGAAAAGCTCGGGGTTCTCCTTGACGACCTCTTCAATATATTTTTTTACTTTTTTCTCGTCGAGCTCGTCGCCGCCATTGATCCCGAATGCCTTCTTCATATCGTCGAAGGAGGCATCCTTGAGGATGTTTTCATTGCCGATTTTCGAGAAATTCTCTTCGAGCTTGTCGTCGAACTTACCGGTGAATTCGGGGTCGAGCGCAGAGTTGTAGAGCGCGACCTCCATGTTGAATACGCTGGCAGCTTCTTCAAAGGAGTTATCTTTCAGCAGCTCCTTCAGACGGTCTCCAGACACCAGGGACTTCTCGTAGAAGTCCTTGAAATCTGTTTCGTGGTCAGATTTCTTGATGGCTTCTTTGATGTCTTTGGGTTCCTCGATCCCCAGCGCGTTCTGATAGGATTGCGCGGTTCCGATGAACTCTGCCAATACTGCCTGCTGGGCGGACTTTCCGTCCTTCATGTTCGTTTCCCACGACGTGTTCAGAGCATTCCCGCTCTTGATTTCTTTGTCGTAGGTATCTTGTACAGCTTCCTTGAGGCCTTTATTGTCTTCCATCAGGCCTTTCAAGGCACTGGCGGTTTTTTCGCTCAGCGTTTTGGTGACTTCCTTGTCGTCCTGCAGGATCTTGATGTGATCATTCAGGTCCTCGAATACCTTGTCCTTGTCCGGGTGGACGCGTGCACGGTTAGCGATGGAGACTTTCGAGTAGTCATCCTTCCACATGCCAGCGGATGCGCCATCCACCATCAATTGCTGGGCATGTAGCAGGTCCTGCAGAACGGCTGCTTTTTCGTCGCTGGAATATTTCTCTGGATGCTCGAAAATATCGCCGTCGAATTTACTGACATCAATATCCGAGAACGCGCTCCGTTCCGCAGCATCGGAAAGAAAGGACATCAATGACGCAGCATCCTTTGGCGCCGACTTGCTGAGCCAGGTCTGTATGTCTCCCTTGCTGAGGTCGCCGTCTTGTCTTTGTGCCAGGGAGTGCTTCGCGTTGTCGACGATATCGAAGGCGCCAGGTTGAGACCAGAACTCCAATGCTTCCTTGGTCTCGTCGCTCAGATCCTTGGCGGTATCTGTATATCGCTTCAGCGCGTCGGCATCCAGATATTTACCTGCCCCCGCTTTTTCACGAATTTTGTCGTAGTTTTCCTCTAGGATGGCGGCATATTGGGCTATCTGCTTTGACCCTTTGTCGGCATCAGGATTGGCTTTCAAGTAGTCTTTGTAGCTCTGGATGTCCTCTACCTTGTCGTTAATTCCAGACGTCTTTGAGAGATCGCCCTTGAGTGCGTCGAAACCGTATTTGCCGAAATCCTGGAGGCGGCCTGCCTCTGTGTCGGGCTTGGCCTCGCGACTCGACGTGAATCCATTGATTTTTCCATCGCCGACACTTTCGCCGGTGAGTTCTTTGCCATTGCTGTCGAATTGTTCGACATGCCTGAGAAGCTGCGTCGCACGATAGGCGGCATCTGCATTCGTGTCAAAGTCTCCGATACGCTCTTTCAGCAGATCGCGTACGCCGCTATGATCACCGAGTTCCTTCAGCAGAGGATCGCCGTCGATGATCTCTTTCGCGGATCGATCATCGCCTTCGGGGCGTTCCCACTGAATTCCCAAGTCTTCCGCCTTTTTGCGCGCGTCCTTGTCGTTGGCCACGTCTTTATAGTCAGTAAGCTTGCCCTTGAGCGCGGAAAAGCCCTCTTTGCCAAAGTCCTGCAGACGGCCTGCTTCCGTGTTCGGTTTGGCCTCACCACTGTTGGTGAATCCGTTGATTTTCTGGTCGCCGACATCACCACCGACCTGACGCTTGCCGTCTTTGTCGTACTTTTCGATATGGTCCAGGAGCTGCGCGGCCCGATAGGCAGCATCTGCGTCTTTATTGAAATCGCCGACCCGCTCTTTCAGCATATCTTTCACGCCACTCTGATTTCCCAGATTCTTGAGCAGCGGATTGTTGTCGATAATGTCCTGGGCTGAGCGGTCATCGCCTTTAGGGCGCTCCCATTCGATTCCAAGATCCTCTGCCTGTTCACGTGCTTTCGAGTCGTCGGACACGGAAGAGAGATCTTTCAGCTCGCCGTTGAGGTTCGAGAATCCGTATTTGCCGAAATCCTGCAGGCGGCCCGCTTCCGTATTGGGCCGGGCCTCGTCACTGCTGGTAAAGCCGTTGATTTCACCATTGTTTACATCTTTGCCGGCAAGGCGATTTCCGCTCGCATCGTATTTCTCTACGTGTTCAAGTACCTGCACGGCGCGGAATGCAGCGTCGGCGTCTTTGTCGATGTCGCCGCCCACGCGTTGTTCGAGAGAGTCTCTGACGCCGCTCTGATTGCCCAGGTTTTTGAGTAGTTCGCTGTCTTCAATGATTTCCTGTGCGGAGCGTTTGTCATCATCCGGCCTTTCCCACAGAATGCCTGCATCTTTTGCATCTTTTTGTGCCTGTTCCCATGCGGCTGTGTTGTCGGGATCAACCGATTTCGGGTCGACAGGGCTTGATGCAGTGACGTTAGACATAGAGATTGTTCCTTTCTGTCATGGGATTCGGCACGGACATGGCAATGCATTGCTCATGGAGTCCTTGGGGATTCGTATGAGCATTGTTATGTCTTGCGATGACAGTGGGATGAACCCGGCTGCATTCTTTGGCAGCAGGTCAAAAGGAACTCAGGAGGCGTGGGGTGTCAGCCCATTGGCACGATTGACGCTAATGGAGAATCGGCCGCGGTACGGTATCAAGGCGCACGCCGCGCCAAAACCTCATCACGCGGCCCTGCATCCACCACGCGTCCCGCCTCCATGACGACGATCGTGTCAAAGCGGCTGAGCAGGCTGGGCCGATGCACAGAGGCCACGATACACGCCGTGGGAAACGCGGCATACATGCGATCGAACACCTGGCCTTCGGATTGCGGGTCCAGCGCGCTGGTGGGCTCATCCAGCAGCAGCAGGGAACTGCCCTGCGCCGCCAATGCCCCTCGTGACAGGGCCAGGCGCTGCCGTTGCCCGCCAGACAGATTGCTGCCGCGTTCGTTGACCGGGCTGGCCAGGCCGTCGGGCATGCGTTGCAGCACTTCGTCGAACACGCCGGTATGTACGGCGGACTGCAGTGCTGCTGACGTGGCAGGCTCGCCAAAGGTCAGGTTTTCCTCCACGCTGGCTTCGAACACCTCGGCTTCTTGCGGGATCAACGTAGCCAATGTGCTCAGTTCGGCCCAGTCTACTGACTTGCCGTCGCGCAGCAGTTCGCCTTGCTGCGGCGGATATAGGCCGGCCAGCGTGCGCAGCAATGTGCTCTTGCCACCGCCGCTGGGTCCGATCAACGCGATGCGCGACCCCCGGCGCAAGACCAGATCGACATCATGCAAGCCGCCGCGCCCATCGGCGGAATAGCTCCAGGTGAGGCCACGCAGCGCCAAGGTTTGCCATGGCGCATCGGGCACGATGGCGGGCACGGTGGCCTGCGGGTCGCCCGGCGCCCGCCAGATGGGCTCGGCGCTGCTGAAGTCGGTGTGGATACGTGAGAAGCTCTGGAAGTTCGACGCAATGGCGCTGACGACTGAGGCGACCTGCTGGGCATATTGATAGATCATGAAGATCGTGCCCAGCAGCACGGCTTGTCCGGGCTCGCGATGTTGCAGTACGTAGTGGACCACGAGTATCCAGGTCAGGCCCATGCCCATCAGGTCTACCACGCACCATTTGACCTCGTTGACCCAGAGCGCTCGGCGCAGCGGCACCATCATGGTTGCCAGGCGACGGCCCAGAATTTTGCGCGAGGCAGCTTGCAGCCGCAGGCCAATGACCGTCCCGGCATTGCTGACAAAATCGAGCAGCGCCGCAACATAACGGCGTTCCTCATCGTTCTCGGAACGCGCCAGCCGCATCAGCACGAGGTCGAAACGCAAGGTGATGAGTGCAATCACCAGATAGCCGCCAACGGCAATGCTGCCGCTGGCCTGAGACAGCAAGAACAACGCTACCAGAGGGCCAACGAAGTTCAAGGCACTGTGCAAATAGCCATACATGCCCCGCGCGAATGTCGACAAGGCACGGCTGGATTGCAGCACGCGGTGCTGCAAGTCGCCCGAGTGACGGCCATCGCGCCAGGTCAGCGGTGCGGCAGCGATACGGGCGTAGAGCTCGTCGGCCAGTTGCTCCCGTGCGCGTACGCCAACTTGGCCCTCCAGTACGCGTCCGGGGCCGTGAAATACCCAATGCATCGCGTAGCAACTGACCAGGAACATGATCCACAGGCCGGCCGTCGGCATATCGTTTTGCTGCAGGGCATTGATGGCGTGGCCCGCCAGCCAGGGCAAGGTCAACTTGATCAGCTGCGCGCCGGACAGCAGGGTGATGGCGCCGATCAGGTGCCGCCGTTTGCCATCGGCATAGCGCCACAGCGCGCCACACAGCTCGAGCGCTGCGCGGGTCATGCCGATAGAGGAAGATGAGGAGGATGAATCAAGCTTCATTGTGCAGGGGCGGCAGGTCGGAGGTTGGGACTAGTGGGTCAGCAGACGGTTCAGCGCATCTTGCGCTAAATCATAGGCGGTGAGACCGGGCAGTCGGGCCATGAATTTTTCACGATTATTGCCGGACACGGGAGCAGACCATAACGCGACGGCATAAAGCATGTGGCCGCTGTGCGTCAGCGTTGCCAAGAGATCTCCCGCCTCGCCACCGGATTTCGACCGAATCTCGAAACGAAAACGATGTTTCGTGCCGCTGGCCCCCTCGGATAGAGGAAGGGCGTCGTTTGAGAGCAGCTTGGCGTCGCCAAAGTCAGGAGACTGCTTGGCCATGAAATCGCGCAGCAGGCTCTGCCCATCACGAGTCATGTCAAAACCGTTGGGTGTCTCAAGGGCGGCAAGCCACACGAGTCCGGCATTCTTGCCATCGCGTTTACGCACCATGTGCATTTCTGCCGGAACCGCGCCGTTGAAGTCATTGATGACCACCTGCCACGCGGGCGAGACGTTCAGCGTCGCGGCATGCTGGCCGAGTTTTAACGGGATATCCTGCATTTCCGCCCAATGGCTGGCGGGCTTTCCATCGGCAAAGCGGATGTCGTCGAGCATCGTCCGGGCGAAGGTCTCCACACTCTTGCCTGTTCTCATTGCTGTTCGCTCATCGTGTTTTCCCGTCGTCGCCGTCACAAAGTGAAAGACGAGCAGCTTTGTCCCGCGCGTCAGGCAGCGAGTGAAGCCTACCTGTACCGGTTTGCCTTCGTCAGCCTTGAGGCTACGCAGGTCCGCCGAGGCCGAGTCGTCCGAAACGGAAAGAGAAATCACATCCAGCCCTGTTGCTTGCACCTCATACGCGCAAAGGCGCACAGCGGCAGCGGGATACTCCAGATCGAAAGCGACGATGCTGACGTCTGCTGGGACGGTCTTGGATGGCGTCACTTTGCCCACTACCACCGAGCGTCCGGCCGTGTTGGGCTGGCGAGGCTCATAGTTCACGGTTTGAAGGGTGGCCCCTTTGGGCAGGGCAATGTCCGCGCGCAGGTCGGGGGCGCCGAAATTCAGCGTCTTTGTTTGCCAGCCTGTCGGGGGCGAGGCGGCGACGCACCAAGTTGTTGTCATCAGGCCGATGAGCATGCTGCCAAGGAGGCGCAGTGTGGTGTCGTTGATTTTTTTTCTCATCATTTGTGTCTGCTAAAGGTCGTCGATATGGGCGATGGGAAACGTCGGGGGGGATGAGAATCTTGACGCAAAAACTTCTGCTATATACAATAGCTATATACTATTTCTCCCCAAGGAGTAATGACATGTCTATAGGCACTGTGTTTATCAATAATCGCACACAAGCCGTCCGGCTCCCTCTAGACGTGCGTCTGCCCGAAGGCGTGCGCAAGGTAGAAGTGCGTGTCAGAGGGAATGAACGCATCATTGCACCCGTTGGCCAGACCTGGGATAGCTTTTTCATGGACGGGCCTGCTGTTACTGATGACTTTATGTCCGAACGAGCCGGCCAACATCAGTCAGAACGAGAGTCGCTCTGATGCTGCGTTACCTGTTAGATACCAATATCGTTATCTACGTCTTGAAACGGCGCCCTATAGAGGTACTGTCTACTTTCAACGCAAATGCCAGTCGCATGGCGATCTCGTCTATTACGTTGGCTGAGCTCGTACATGGAGCAGAGAAGAGCAGCCGAGTCAGCGAGAATTTGTCTGCTGTCGAGGATTTTTGTAGCCGGCTTGAGGTGCTTCCGTATGGTGCCAAGGCTGCCCAACACTACGGCGCTATTCGAGCGGTTCTGGAAAAGCAGGGTCAACCTATTGGTGTAAACGACTTGCACATTGCAGGGCATGCACGAAGTGAAGGCCTCGTGCTGGTAACGAACAACGAATCGGAGTTTGCCCGCGTTCCCGCGCTTGAGGTGGAGAATTGGGTCGTCACCTGAGAGGGTTTACAGTGTCCCGGATCGTGGGTCCAACTCACGTTTGTGCTGGATGATGCTCGACACCAGGCCATAGGCGACGGCATCTTCAGCTGGCATCCACAGATCGCGTTCGATATCCATGCGCACTCGTTCGATGGGTTGGCCGGTTTCGCGCGAGATGACCTGCGCGATACGTTCGCGCGCTTTGATGATCTCCTTGGCCTGTAGCGCCATGTCACTGGCGGGGCCAACTGCTCCGCCACTGGGCTGATGAATGAGAAAACGGGTCTGCGGCAGGCAGTAGCGGCGCTCGCTGGGAGCTCCTAAGAAAAGATGAGTGGCCGCGCTGCCAACCCATCCGGTGCCGACCATGTTGACGGGCGCCGAAATAAAACGCACCACATCATGAATGGCGTCACCCGATTCGAGATGCCCTCCCGGGGATGAGACGATAACGGTGATCGGTGCGTCCGAGTCGGCATCCAGCGCCAGCAGTTTGCGCACCGTTTCGCAAGCAAGTGCGTCCGTAACGGTACCGAATACCAAGACTGTCCTGGAACGAAATGCCTTTTCTTCCAGAAAGGTGCTGTCGCGCAGTGTTGAGGGGCCGGGTTGCGTGTCTATCTGTTGTGCAAACATATACTATGGTTCCTTGGTGTTGATTCATTTAGTAGACGAACGAACAGGTGTTTGCGTGACATATCCAGATGACTCTGCTTTCTCAATCGATGATGAAGTACTGCACCGCCGCCTCGTTGCATTAGCTCGCCACTGGTTGGCCGTTGGCGAAGAGGCTGACGAACTGGTGCAGGACACATGGGAGCGCGCCCTCGACGGCACGCTACCTTCCGACGCCAAAAGCCGCGAAGCCTGGATGATTACTGTGCTGCGCAACCTCTGCATCGATGCCTGGCGGCGTCAGGAACGGCTACGGATCATCAAAGATCGGCTTTTGGAGGAGGACTCGCAGGCATCTGGCGTGGATTCTCCCGAACGATTGGTCGACCAGGCGCAGCGTGTGGAGCAGGCCCTGCGGCATCTGATTCGCGTCTTGCCGGCAGGCGAAGTCGCGATGGTTCTTCTGTATGAGGTGTTCGATTACAGTCACGCCGAACTTGGCGCATTGACGGGGCGCAACGAGGTTGCCTCACGCCAGCAACTGCACCGTATATTGCAGCGGGTACGCCGCATCGACCCAAAGGACGACCCCATAGACGACGATTCAAGCGACTTGCTCGTCCTATGTTATTGGACGTTGGTGCAACGCGACCCTGCCGGGTTGGTCGCTGTGTTGCGGACTTCTCAGCCTCAGGCGATGGCGCTTTCGGCTCAGGCTGCTGGGTATGAGGCCCACGACACGGCGCCATTGCCAATGGCCACACCGACTCGGATCGCAGGTTTGTTTACCCCGTCGTTTTGGGCCGTCAGCGGCTTTTATTTTTATCAGCCAAGCATTGAGGAGGTCGCTGAACTCGCCTGATCGCTTTGGGCGATGGCTGTCAATCAGGTCATATCCCGATCCCATCCACCCGACACCCGGGTATATGTAGTCTTTCCTATAGCAACAACCCGGGAGACGGATTTGAAGAAACTACCATTCTTGATAGCGGGAGTAATGGCGATGGCGGCACAAGCGTATGCGCAGGACAAGCCCACAGTCCAGTTGATCGCCACAGGCGGCACGATCGCGATGAAGATCGATCCGGTCAAGAAAGCGCCGGTGCCCGCGATTTCCGGCGACGATTTGATGGCCACCGTGCCCGACGTCGCAAAGTACGCCAAAGTCGAAGTCAATAACCTATCTAACGTCCCGTCCGACTACATGGACCCGGTGCGCTGGACAGCCCTGACCAAGGCGGTCGAAGAAACGCTGAAACGGTCCGATGTGGCGGGTGTGGTGGTGTCGCATGGCACGGACACACTCGAAGAAACCGCGTTCTGGCTGGATACGACCGTCAAGTCGGACAAGCCTGTGATCTTGATCGGCGCCCAGCGCAATGCTTCATCATCGGACTTCGACGGCCCGCGTAACCTGCTCAATGCGGTACGCATTGCGGTCGACGACCAGGCGAAGGGTAAGGGCGCCATGCTGGCCATGAATAACCAGATCAACGCCGCGCGTTATGTCACAAAGACGCACACGGCCAATGTAGAGACCTTTCAGTCGGGTAGCTATGGCTTGATCGGTGAAGTCTATGCGGACAAGGTCGTCATCGACCGCGCGCCGTTGCGCCGCCAGCACATCCCGATTGTTGCCACGGAAATGCCGCGGGTGGATATCGTCGCCATGTACGGGGGCGCCGATGACCGCATGCTGCGCACTGCGGTCGATCAGGGCGCCAAGGGTATCGTGGTGCAGGCCCTGGGCATGGGCAACGTCAACATGCCTATGTTCGAAGGGATCAAATACGCGCTGTCCAAAGGGGTGCCGGTGGTCATTTCAACCCGGGTACATAACGGCCGAGTCATGGCGAACTATGGTTTCGAAGGCGGCGGCAAGACGCTGGCCGATGCAGGCGCCGTCATGGCGGGCGACCTGACCCCACAGAAATCGCGCATTCTATTGATGTTGCTGCTGCAGCAGGGCAAGGCGGGCAAGGCAGATATCCAGGCCGCGTTTGATCTGTAGCGGGATCGGCTAGCGGGTGCCTTCTCGTAGCGCCTAATCGAAATCGATCAGGCGCTACCACTGCCACTGGGGATCGTTCCTAACCCAGTCACGCCTCGGGTGGAGGCGCCTTGCCAGGCTCATTCGGACGGACAGGACGCTTTGGTTCGTGTCGAAATGGATCGGGAGCGTCGCCCGGAACAGGCTGCTGACGTCCGGGGGCTTTCTTCCCAGGGAGATCGCCAGGGAACTGATCCGGGCGGTCTGACTCCGGACGGTCGGGCTGGCCGTTCTGATCTACGCTTTGCTGATTCATATGCATGGATATTTCCTTTTGATTGTAGGAAGCAGCATGACGCTGCATCCACATCCTAAATATCCAGCGACAAGCTAGATAGATCGCGTCATACTGATTTTTCTAGTAATTTTGGCTCACCTATCCGGCCGGCATTCGACTATCAATCGCATAAAAGGGGCGAGATGAAACAGTTGTCCACCGTCTTCACCACCGAACGCCGTCATCTTCTGGAAATCATCGATGGATTGGTAGAAGGCATCATCCTGCTGGATATGAACCGGCATATCGCCTGGGCCAATGACACAGCCTTGTCCATGCATGGCGTGGCCAATCTTTCCGATCTGGGTGGTACGGCTTCGGGGTATCGCAAGCACTATAAGCTTCGATATCGTAATCAGCGCAAATTGCTGGCCGCCCAATATCCCATGTACCGAGCACTGGCGGGAGAGTCATTCAACGATATCGTCGTGGAAGTCACCAGCGCGCGCGATTCGGATTTCTATCGAGTCCATCAGGCCAGAAACCTTGTGCTCAGCGATGCACAAGGCAATCCCGAAGGCATTGTGCTGGTGCTTCTGGACGTCACCGAGCGCTACAGCGCCGAAGAACGCTTCGAGAAGACGTTCAACACCAACCCCGCTCCGGCAATCATCTGCTCACTAGAGGACATGCGCTACGTTAAGGTCAATCAGGGCTTTCTGCAGATGACGGGTGACGAGCGTCAGAACGTCCTGGATCATCACTTTGATGAGATCGACATACTCGGTAATTCGCCACAGCGAGAGAGCGCCGAAGAACGGCTGAAGGAGGGGCGGACCATCTCACAAATGGAAACCTGCATACCGCTGCCGGATGGCACCGACAAACTGGTGGTCGTCGCCGGCCAACCGATAGAGGTCGGCGATGCTGAATGCATGCTTTTTACTTTCAACGACCTCGAGCCACGGCGCAAAGCGGAAAATGCGCTGCGCTATAGCGAGGAGCGTTTTTCGAAAGCGTTTCGGTTAGCACCCGTGCCCATGGTGCTGAGCACGCCTGAAGGCCATGTGTTGGAGGTCAATGACGCGTTTGTCGAGACGACAGGCTATGCGTTAAACGCTCTGAGCGAGAATAAAGCATTAGCCCATCTGTGTGCTGAGGCGAGTGTCTACGACGAGACAATGGCCAAGTTAGAGGAGGGCGCAGGAGTTCGAAACCGGGAGTTCAAACTAAGCACGCAAGACGGACAAGTACTGGACTGCCTGCTGTCAGCCGAACCTGTTGTTATCCAGGATGAACCCTGCATTCTGAGCGTGATTCAGGACATCACTGAGCGCAAGCGCAGCGAGACCGAACTGATGGCCGCTATCGAAGCCGTCATGCAGGATACTTCCTGGTTCAGTCAGACGGTGATCGAGAAACTGGCCCAAATCCGCCAGCCGCAGGGGGCCCCCAAGGCCGATGCTCAATTGGCCGATCTTACGCCGCGTGAACGCGAGATACTCGGTCTGATGTGTCAGGGTTTGAGTGATCCCGATATTGCGCAGCATCTGAGCGTGTCTCGTCACACGGTGCGCAATCATGTTGCGTCGTTGTACAGCAAGCTCCAGGTGCACCGGCGCAGTGCTGCGATCGTCTGGGCACGGGAACGCGGCATTGTGGGATATGAAAAGCCGCCGCGCGGCCGGCGAAAGGCCGACCGGTAGTTTGATACTAGAAAAAATAGTATTTCCTTCGCTTCTTGGGTTCGATAGCGCTTTTTATAGTGCAACCATCCGGCCTGCGCTTCGCAGAGGTGCTGCCGGGTACTTCTTCAATGCACGAATAGGGAGACCGTTATGGATAACGATCGCATCAAAGGCGCAGCTAAGGAAGTCAAAGGCAATATTAAGGAAGCTGTGGGCAAGGTGACTGGCAATCGCCAGACCGAGGCCGAGGGTAAGGTTGAAAAGACAGTCGGTAAAGTCCAGCGCAATGTCGGCGAAGCCAAGGACGAGGTTCGCGATGCATTCAAAGACAAAAAGTAATTAAGTTCGAAGCCGATGCCAAGACGCATTTTGGCAAATAAGCGGGATTCGAAAAGGACACACCATGAAAAGCAAAACATTGGCCCTGGCGATGACACTGCTGCTGACGGGCTTGATGGCGGGTTGCAACACGATGCACGGGGCAGGCAAGGATATCGAGCGCGGTGGTGAAAAGATCCAGGAGCAGGCCCGATAAGGGTCGACTTGCAAGCTCGAGAAGCGACCCACTATGAGTGGGTCGCGTCTAAATCCGCCCAGTAAAGAGCGGCAAGCGCGACTCGATACGACGCAGTAGTTCGGCCGCCGCTGTCGACAGCGGTCGGCCCAATCGCACCATCAGTTGCATCTCGGCCTGATGCAGCACGGGATGGTCGATGGGCACCAATACCAATGATCCATTGGCCACGTCATGTGTGACGCCCAGGTCAGCCATAAGCACGACGCCCGCGCCGCTCAAGGCATAGTGCCGCAGCACGCCTAGCGAATTCGTCGTCAAGGCGGGCGATATATGAATCTTCTCGGTGAATTCCAGCATGTCGACCATGCGCCGCAGTCCGTAAGGCGCCGTCATCAGCGCCAAGGGATGCTGTAGCAGTTCCTTGATCGAGATCGCCCTGCGACGCCGCGCCAGCGGATGATCGGCGCGTACTAGCGCGCCCACGGGGATACGCTGCTTCGCGCGCACTCGTACCTCGGGATGTTGCGGTGGATTGAACGCCAGGCCGATGTGTACACGGTCACTGCGTACGGCCTCTACCACCTCGTCGACCGATGCAGTATTGATGCCTATGCGTATATCGGGAAACTCCTGACAATAGGGCGCCAGCGCATGCGTCATCAACGCTTCTATCATGCCTTCACTGAGGCTGATCTCGATACGTCCGCGTCGCATGCCCCGCAGGGCGTGCAGCCTGTCTTCCAGGTGCTCGTGCTGGGCACGATAGCCTCGGAGGAATTCCTCCAGCATTTCGGCAGCTTCGGTCGGCGCCAATCCGCGCGCTCGGCGCTCGAACAGCGGCAGGCCGACCTCTTTCTCCAGCAGCTGGATCTGTCTGCTGATCACGGACGGTGACATATCCAGCTTTTCAGCGGCACCACGTATTGATCCGCAGACGATGACTTCGTGCATGTAGCGCAAACGCGCCTGATTCAATTCGTTCATTGTGCTCGCCTGTCGATGTCTGACGGCTGCTGCCTGCCGCCAGGTACCGTCGCAGCATGATTGTTGCCTAAAAGCGAACGATAAGTGATAACCAGTGCATTGTCTACAACACTCGGGTCTGCGAAGATCGCCCCTGGAACTTGCACAACCACTACCACAATACATAGGGAAAACTCGCATGAACCATGGCGCCTCGTTGCCAGGAACCCGCGACGTATACGCGTCTGCGGACCTGTCCTCCATCTATCGCAAGATCAATTGGCGCCTGCTGCCGCTACTCGTTCTCTGCTACACCTTTGCCTATCTGGATCGCGTCAACATCGGCTTTGCCAAGCTGCAGATGCAGGCCGACGTCGGCATTTCCGATGCGGTCTACGGACTGGGGGCGGGTATCTTCTTTCTGGGATATGTGCTGTTCGAGGTGCCCAGCAATCTGCTGCTGGTGCGTATCGGCGCGCGCAAAACAATCTGCCGCATCATGATTCTGTGGGGGCTGACCTCGGCCAGCATGCTGTTCGTGCAGGGCGAGTACAGCTTTTACGCGCTGCGCTTCCTGCTGGGCGTATTTGAGGCCGGCTTCGCACCCGGCATGATCTTCTTCCTGACCTATTGGTACTCTACCCGGCGCATGGCGGGTGTCATGGCAGTCGTGATGTGTGCCGGCCCGCTGGGTGGCATGCTGGGTGGACCGGTGTCCGCCTGGATCATGACGCGCTTTAGCGGTGCGCATGGGCTAGACGGCTGGCAATGGATGTTTCTGCTGGAGGGCCTGCCCTGTGTGCTGTTGGGGATTGTGGCCTTCATATGCCTGGCTGACAAGCCGGAAAAAGCCCATTGGCTGTCGCCGCAAGAACGTGATTTGCTGGCGGCCGACCTGCAGACGCGGCAGGCCGCACACGCGACGCATGCATTCAAGGACGTGCTGAAAGATCCCGGCATCTATGCATTGGCCATCCCGTATTTCTGCCTCATCAGCGGCCTGTACGCGGTCAGTTTCTGGTTGCCGACCTTGTTGCAGCAGTCGGGCCTGCACGACACCATGCAAATCGGCATCTGGTCGGCAATCCCGTACATCGCCGCCATCGCGGCCATGTTCGTCCTGTCGCGCCGCTCGGACCGGCGGCAAGAACGGCGTTGGCACGTGACTGCGCCAGCCATTCTCGCCGGCGTCCTTCTGGTCGGCGCTCTGTTGGTACCCGATCATTTTCTATTGTCGATGACGATGCTGTCGCTAGCGACCGCCTTGATGTGGGCGGCCTACACCGTATTCTGGGCGATCCCGTCGCAACACTTGAAAGGTCCGGCGGCAGCCGGGGGCATCGCGCTGATCAACAGCATAGGCCTGCTGGGCGGTTTTGCCAGCCCCACATTGATAGGCTGGATCAAAACGTCGACCCAGTCGTTGAGCGCCGGTCTGTACGTCATCGCCGCACTGCTCGTCGTCGGTGTCCTGCCCATACTGTTTACCCGCCACGCTCGCATGCAAGGTTGAATACTGCCATGAAAATTCTCGTCGCTGGTTTCCAACATGAGACCAATACTTTTGCACCCACGCAGACCGACTACGCAAACTTCGAGCGCGGCGAAGGCTTTCCCGCCATGACGCGGGGCGCGGATTTGCTGGCTTTCGCCGATATCAACATACCGGCGGGAGGCTTCATCCGCGCCGCGCAAGCCGCCGGGCACCAGATCGAACCGGTCATCTGGACCGCCGCCAGTCCCGCGGCACACGTCACGCGGCAAGCCTATGAACGTATTGCGGCCGAGATTATCGATGCCGTGGACCATCGCGAGTACGATGCGATTTACCTGGACCTGCACGGCGCCATGGTCACCGTCGACGCCGATGACGGCGAGGGAGAACTGCTGTCGCGCCTGCGTGCCCGCGTTGGCAACCGCGTGCCGATCGTGGCCAGCCTGGACCTGCATGCCAACGTGACAACGGCAATGTTGCGTCACGCGAGTGGCATGACTGCCTTTCGCACCTATCCGCATGTGGACATGGCCGACACGGGCGCTCGCGCGTATCGGTTGCTCGAAGATCTATTGCAGCCGGACAGCACGTTGCACACGCGGTCGTTGCGCTTGCCATTCTTGATCCCGATCAATGGAATGTGCTCCATGCTGGAGCCAGCAAAATCCATATACGCCACGCTGGCATCGCTGGAAGACCGGTTCGGCCTGGCATCCCTGTCGTTTACGCCGGGCTTTCCCGCGGCAGACTTTCCGGAATGCGGGCCGGTGGTGTGGGGACATGGTAGAGATCCCGATGCGGTAGAGCAGGCCGTGCAGGCATTGCATGACGCCGTGCTACAGGCTGAGCCGCTATGGGCCGTCCCTTTTCTGGAGCCGTCCGAGGCCGTACGCCAAGCCCAGGTCCTGGCGAGGGATGCCGGCCGACCAGTGATCATTGCCGATACGCAGGACAATCCGGGAGCAGGGGGAGACTCGAATACGACAGGCATGCTGCGCGCGCTGATCGAAGCCGATGCACAAGATGCCGCGCTGGGCCTGTTATGGGATCCGCAAGCCGTACAGCAGGCAGTGCAGGCGGGAGTGGGTAACCGGGTCACCCTGTCCTTGGGTGGCAAGTCGCGGATACCGGGAGACGAGCCCGTGAATGGCGAGTTCGACGTCGAGTACATTGGCGACGGCAAATGCCGTTTCGACGGCCCCATGATGCACGGCGTCCAAGCCGACGTGGGGCCGGTCGCCTGCTTGCGCCTGGGCGGAATCCGCGTGGTGGTCAGTGCAGGTAAATCACAAATGCTGGACCGGAATCTATTCCGTACGGGTAACGTGCAACCGGAACAGATGAAAATCTTGGTGGTGAAAAGCTCGGTGCATTTCCGAGCTGATTTCCAGCCTATAGCTGAAGATGTCCTGGTGGCGAAGGCGCCCGGTCCCATGAAGGCCGACAGTGCTGACTTGCCCTGGACACGCTTGGCGCCGGGAATGCGCATGCGCCCGATGGGCGAACCATTCGTGCCGCCGCAGTCCTGAATGCAGCATGGCTGCGGATTTCCGTGGCCGGCATCGTGACCGGCAATAGATTTCCATAGCGGAGGACCCTACACTAGGGCAAACAACTTCCTGCGCTAAGGAGCCATCATGTCGACGTTGAACGATATTTGGCTAACGGTGGTGAGCGAGTTTTCCGATATCGCGGACATTAAAGAAGCGACGGTGATAGTGCTTCGGCTGGGCCTGGCCGTCATTCTGGGTGCGGCAATCGGCTATGAGCGCGAAATGAAAGGAAAGGACGCCGGTTTGCGAACCCATATGCTGGTGTCTCTAGGCGCAGCCATTTTCGTTCTGGTTCCTAGCGCCAGTGGAATGCAGGTTGCCGATATGAGCCGGGTAATGCAGGGCGTGATTGCAGGGGTGGGCTTTCTCGGCGCAGGCGCCATCCTCAAGCAGGAAAATGATCGCGTCGTCAAAGGTTTGACAACGGCAGCCAGCATCTGGATTGTCGCCGCCATTGGTGTTGCCGCGGGATATGGCCGCGAAGCCACCGCCGTGGCCAGTACTCTGATCGCCTTATTTGTTTTGGCGGTCGTCAATCGGTTCGAGAAAAAGATACCCAAGAACGACACCCCTGCGCCTCGCTCTGAGGATCAGTAGCGAGGGTAGCAAGACGTCGACGCCGATACCTAGAACCACTACATGACCAAAAAGTAATGAAAAGCTCATTTGACGCATAGGGGTCGCCCAAACGGATAATTCGGGTCCGCAGTTTCGCGCACTGGAGCGGAGCTGAACTCGATAAATTCCAAGGAGACAACTACATGCGTCGAGTCGACTACCGCGACTTGCTCGGGGGCGGATTGATCACGGTTGCCGGGGCTGCAGCCATGTACCATTCATTGACCTCATTCACCCTCGGCACGTCCGACCGGATGGGGCCCGGCTATTTTCCCGCCCTCGTCGGCGGCGTGCTGGCGTTGTGCGGGCTCGCAATACTGATCCCCGCACTGCTGCGTGCAGGGCCCGTGCCCACATTCGAATGGCGACCGCTGCTCTGGATCAGTCTGTCAACGCTCGCATTTGCGTTGCTGCTTGTTCCGTTCGGCCTGATTCCCGCAATCATCGGGCAGACTATTCTGGCCGGTATTTCGGATTGCAAACTGTCCTGGAAGGGGTCGCTGATTCTTGCCGTGGGCGTTGCCGTCGGCGCGACCTTGCTCTTCAAGGTAGCCCTGGGCCTGATTGTGCCGGTCTTCGCCTGGCCCTGGTAGGAGAGAGTAAAAATGGAATTACTTGGCAACCTCGTCCTTGGTCTGTCAACCGCGCTCGCCTGGAACAATCTTCTTTGGTGTGTTATCGGCGTAGCACTGGGCACGCTGATCGGCGTAATACCGGGCGTCGGAACGCTGGCGACCATGTCGCTGCTGTTCCCTATCACCTACCACCTGGAGCCGACCGCCGCGCTGATCATGCTGTCCGGCATCTGGTATGGCAGTACCTATGGCGGGTCGACTGCCTCGATTCTGCTGAATCTTCCGGGAACACCGGCCAACGCCGTGACCTGCCTGGACGGGTTTCCGATGGCCAAACAAGGTCGGGGCGGCGTGGCGCTGCTCATGACGACCATTGCCTCCTTTGTCGGGGCCAGCGTGGGTATCGCCTTGTTGACGCTGTTCTCCGAGCCTATTGCCAACATCGCGTTCAAGTTCGGCCCGGCCGAGTACTTTGCGATCATGGTGCTGGGCCTGGTGGCGGCTTCTGTCGTGTCGTCCGGTTCAGCAATCAAGGGCATCACCATGGTCGTAGGCGGTGTGCTGCTGGGTCTGGTCGGCACCGACGTCAATTCGGGTGTGTCGCGCTTCGACTTCGGTTTTCCCGAGTTGCAAGACGGGGTGGGCATCGTCGCACTGGCCATGGGGCTGTTTGGCATTACCGAGATCATCGCCAGCATTAATCATGTGAAGGCGGCTGACAGCAAAATGGACGTATCCATGAAGAGCATGCTCCCGACGCGTGACGAGGTCAAGCGCTCGTGGGGAGGGATGGCGCGCGGATCGGGCATAGGGGCATGGTTGGGCGTGCTGCCTGGCGTAGGCCCCACTGTGGCAGCCTACATGGCCTACGCAGTCGAGAAACGGGTCTCAAAAACGCCGGAGCGCTTCGGCAAGGGAACCATCGAGGGCATCATGGCGCCGGAGACCGCCAACAGTGCGTCCGACATGGCCTCCTTCATTCCGACGCTGACGCTTGGTATCCCCGGCAGTGTGACGATGGCGTTGATCATCGGTGCGATGATGATCCATGGCATCCAGCCCGGCCCGCAAATGCTCACCGAGCAACCTGCCATGTTCTGGGGCCTGGTGATGAGCTTCTGGATCGGCAATATCGTCCTGGTGATTTTGAACGTGCCGATGATCGGTATGTGGATCCGTGTGCTGACGATTCCGTATCACATCCTCTATCCGGCGATCGTGATGTTCGTCTGCATCGGCGTCTATGGCGTCAACAATAATGTCTTCGACGTCTACCTTGTGCTGCTGTTCGGCATTGCCGGCTATGTGCTGCGGGTGCTCGACTTCGAGCCTGCCCCGCTGTTGCTCGGCTATGTGCTTGGCCCGATGCTGGAAGAGAATTTCCGGCGTGCCATGCTGCTCTCGCGAGGTAGCTTCCAGACTTTCATCGAACGTCCGATCAGCATGTGGGTGCTGGCCCTGACGGCAGTCTTGCTGGTGTGGGGCGTGTGGAGCAGCCTGCGCCAGCGGTCGGCCGTGGCGCTCTCCGACTCAACCCCGAAAGCAGCTTGACGTAAGCCGGCCCCCCTTGGGACCGGCGGCAATTGTGTAAGTCACTGCCTCTATCCGACGATAAGGGCGTTCTGATGGCCCTCGCAGTGTCAACTGTGTGTTGAATTCAGAGGCAGTGACAAGATGACTCGCAGGCCTGGCTGAGCATTGGCAAAAGAGAGCGTACCGCCGTGCAAACCGACAATATTCATTACGCTGGTCAAGCCCAAACCATGGCCTTCCGAGGATGGATCTGATCGGTAGAAGTGTTTGCCCAGGTGCTCATACTCGGTAGCGGGCAGCCCAGGCCCATCGTCCTCGATCGTAACGAGCCCCGTATTCCCTTGCTTGATTACGTTGACCACTACCTGACTGGTGGCATACTTAATCGCATTGTCGAGCAGATTAGCGAGCGCACTGGCGAGCAGATTGACATCGCCAGTCAGCGTGACGTTATCCAGGTCCTTGCGGTGTAACGCAATCCCTTTGTCTTCCGCTAACGCCTCGTACATCTCCATTACGTCGGTGACGATGACGTTCAACTCGCAAGGCTTAAACGAACGACGTTGTATGCCTGCCTCCATCTCGGCTATTTGCAAGAGTTTTTCCAGCAAGACATTTAGACTCTCGATGCCTTCTATTGCACGTTGATTCGCCTCCAGCACTTCAGTCACAGGTACGTCCGGCCGTTGCGCTGCGCGTAATCCGCCAACAATGCGAGTCAGCGGAGTACGAAGATTATGTGCAATGGTGTCCGAGATGTGCCTGGCGCTCTTCATCAAGAGTTCGATCCTATCCAGCATCGTGTTGATGTCGCGATTAAGCAGCGTGAACTCGTCTTCGCGTGTCGGAGGAGAGATACGTTTGGAGAGTTGGCCCGCACCGATTTGCTGCGTGGTTCGGCGGATGTGGCTAACGCGGTACGCTAATTCTCTTCTGAAGAGGTACGTTCCCAGCAGCACCAGCAGTACCGCCAAAAAAATCGCTGCTGCCGTAGCCCGACCAATCAATGCCGTGATGTCGCTAATCTCGCTCAGATCCTGGCCTACGACTAGCGTTTCTCCATTGGCCAGGATTTGGACTTTTAGACGACCTCGCGTAGGCGTGCCGTCTTGAATCACCTCGGCGTCAAAGACTTCGGTAGATGTTGCTTTGAGTGATGGGGTATCTGCGAGATTTCCGGCGAGTTTCCGACCATCTTTATCAAGTAGCAAATAGATCTCTCGGGGCGAGTCGATGCGATCCGACAGCGTCAGTTCAATCGCCGATATCAGAGCGACACGGCTACCCTCCTCATAAGTCACAATAAGGCGTTGTGCTGTCGCTGTTATTTGTCGCGCATACTCAGTGCGCAATGCTCCAATAAATTGAACATATATGAATACGATCAATATCAACGTCGTCAAAATCGCCAGCAACCCATAGTTCAACGTCAGGCGAAAGGAAATGGAGTTCCACAGGCGTCGAAAAAAATACGTCATTCTTCTGCGAGTTTTCTATCGTGGAGATCTGGCTTGTCAGAGATCGTGTATCCCGCGCCGCGTATCGTGTGAATCAGCGGGGTGGCGGAATTGGAATCTATCTTGCGGCGCAATCTGCTGACCTGAACATCAATAACATTCGACTGCGGATCAAAGGTGTATCCCCAAATCGTTTCAAGCAACATCGTTCGTGTCACGATCCTGTGCATATTGAGCATGAGATAGACCAATAAACGGAATTCCTGCGGTTGCAAGGCAATCGATTGGCCGGCACGGTGCACTTTCTGGGTAGCGACATTGACCGTCAAATCTGCAACGCGCAGTTGTTTGACTTCCAGATGGTCGGGGCGCGTGCGCCTGACTAAGGCATCCATTCGAGCGACGAGTTCAGAAAAGGAGAAAGGCTTGACCAGATAGTCATCGCCTCCTGCTCTTAGACCATCAACCCGATCGTCAACCGCCGACAGCGCGCTCAGCACCAAGACCGGCGTCTTTTTCCCTAATGCTCGCAGGGTGGATAGTATTGAAAGGCCATCGATATGATTGGGCAATATGCGGTCCAGAATGATGATGTCCCACTTTTCCTTCATGGCATTTTCAAGGCCACTCACTCCATCCCTGCTAACGCTGACCATGTGCCCGAGCTCCGTCAGGCCATTGGCGAGATAACGAGCGTTTTCCCGGTCGTCCTCAATGATAAGACACTGCCACATAGTTATTTCCAATGCTTCGGCTGCCTTCGTCCGTCACCGCGACCCTTATCGACTGAGTCAGTAACGACGTTGGCACCCTATATCAGCCTTTTTCCTGACTAAATGGTAAGGCAAGCGTAATACGCTCAGGGCTGGTTTTGACTAAGATCATTCAGCATACCCCAAGTTATTTCCTTGCCTTAAGAAGGTTGCGTAGTGAGTATTCATGTCAGCCCCAGTCTGGATCAAGACCAACTCATTTGTAAGCCGATAAGTTTCTACGAGCTGGTTGAACTCATGACGTATGGGAGATCCCCTTTCAACCCATTGGCTAGTATTCGGTTTGCTTCATTACGTTCTGCCATCATAAATAAAAAAGTGATGGCTGACATGGCTGCAACGAGCATCTCGAGTTTTCCGAATAGAACGTCTGTCCAGGCGTCTGCTGCCTCGAGCGCCATCGGATATCAGTCATGGGACCTGCTGGAGCACGAGCTCTCTATAGATTGGGGTGGTGACGATGCGTTTGCACCACCCATCTATATCGTTTCGACTATTCGTGCATTATCAGAATCATTATTTCTCAGCGCAGGCATGGAAGCGTTTTTGAATCGTACCTCACGCTTCGCCGGTGCTCCGGGGCAACGGCGGTCAGTGCGCTCCACAGTCATGCCGGTATCTGACGACGGCACGCTGACGGTGACATTGTGGTCGCGCAATCACACTGTAGAGGATGATCAACACTCAGTGCTACGGTTGCCTGTTGATTTGAGAACGCTGCTGACGAGTGTTCTCGTATCTCCGAAGGTGCCAACCCGGTTCTTTGAATTGGTTTCGGATCTTGTGCAGCGAATCAGTCGTGCCAGGGTATCTCACGCAAACTGGTCAATCACATCGGCTGCGGTGAGGACCGAAACACGGCCGAGGAACATGAGTCATATGTCCATAGATTGATAGACTGCTGATTGTAGGAACCTTCGCTATTTTGGAACCGACGAATGGCAATGGCATCACTTTTTTGCGAACCCAAACGGCAAGCCTAGACAACCGCGCGGTGCCGTTCGATGCAAACATCGAGCACTTCTCCACCGGGCCGTCGCCACCAGTCCATATCGGAAAAAATCTCGACTTCGCTGTATCCAGCGTAGCCCGCCGCCTCTACCCATCCGCGTATCTTGCGCAGCTCGATGACGCCGTCGCCCATCATGGCACGGTCCGACAGCAGGTGACGCGTAGGCAGTCGCCAGTCGCAGACATGATAGGCCATGAGCCGCCGCTTGCCGGCGCGCGCGATCTGGTTTTGCAACGCCGGATCCCACCAGACGTGATAGACATCCACGGCGACGCCAAGCATGGCAGGGACCGTGTGATCGTCGGCTGGATCGAGCTCGTCGCACAGGTCCAGCGCATGCGCCAGAGTATTGATGCAGGCGCGGTCGGCCGCCTGCATAGGGTGTAGCGGCTCGATGGCCAGCGGCATACCGATCTCTCGCGCATACGCGAGCGATGCGGCGATACCGTCGCGCACCTCGTTTCGTGCCCGAGCAATGTCCTTGTAGTGTGGTGAGCCCTCCAAGGCGCCTGGCAACGCGCCCACCACAAGCACCAGGCAGGGCGCATCCAGTGCCTTGGCCTCGTCCATGGCGCGGCGGTTGTCATCCAGCGCTGCCTGTCGCGATTGAGCCGTCGAGCCGGTGAAAAAGCCGCCCCGGCAATAACCCGATAAGGCAATGCCGGTATTCCGTAATTGAGCTCGGATTTCGGATAGACCAGCCGCGGCGACCTGATCCCGCCATGGGCTGATCGCGCGTATGCCGCGTGCGGCGCATTGTTCGATGATCCGCGGCAGAGGCGTCTCTACACCTTCCTGCTTGCGGACTGTTGCGGTGTTGACGGAGAGCCAGGAATGGTCGTTCGAGAAGTCGCGCATGCCGTTACTCGATGCCGTGCAATGCGAGCAGGGTGCGCATGCGGCGCACTGCCAGCTCCGGTTGTTCCAACAGCCCCGCTTGGTCGGCGAGCCGGAATAGTTCGGCTAGGTGCAGCACCGATCGCGCACCCTGTTGGGCGCCGACCATCGTGAAGTGATCCTGGTGTCCATTGAGCCAGGCCATGAACACGATCCCTGTCTTGTAAAAGCGTGTGGGCGCCTGGAAGATATGCCGCGATAGTGGGACCGTCGGACCCATCAGTGCGTGGAAGCGCTCGGCATTGCCCTGCGCCAGCTCACCGAGAGCGGCGCTGGCAACGGGGGCGATGGCGTCGAAAATGCCCAGCAGCGCGTCGCTGCGGTCGTGGCGTGGATGATCGCCATAGCTGTCGCCTGCAATGAGCTGGGCATAATTGAAGTCGTCGCCGGTATACATCCGTACGCCTTTGCCGTCGTTGCCGCCGTGCATGGGCAGGCGCCTGCGCATGGCGATTTCCCGCTGCGCGTCAAGTAGTGAAATCTTGATGCCATCGACCTTGCTGGCGTGTGCGGAGATGATGTCCAGTGCGGTCTGTGTTGCCTGATCCAGATTTTCCGTGCCCCAGTAGCCGGCCAACGCGGGATCGAACATGTCGCCCAGCCAGTGCAGGATCACAGGTTCGCGAGCTTGTTCGAGCAGGCGTCCATAAACGCGGGTGTAGTCGTCGGGCGAACGGGCCACCCGGGCCAGTGCACGGCTTGCCATGAGGATGATCCGGCCACCCAGTTTTTCGATCGCCGCCATCTGTTCCTCATAGGCATGGATGACGTCGTCCACGCTGGTCGCGTCCTCGGGGGCGAGGTGGTCGGTGCCGCAACCGCTGGCCACCAGCGCGCCCGGCACGTCGTGCGCTGCGTCCAGCGATCGGCGGATCAGTTCCAGCGAGGTAGGCCAATCCAGCCCCATGCCGCGCTGCGCAGTGTCCATGGCTTCGGCGACACCCAATCCCAGCGACCAGAGATGTTGCCGATAGGCGATGGTGGCATCCCAGTCGATAACGGCGTGCACCCAGGGGTCGCGGGTTGTTAGCGGGTCGGCCACGACATGGGCGGCCGAGTAGGCAATGCGGTCGAAAGAGACTGTTGACGGGCGTGCAGGCACGATTCCGCGCAAGGTGTAGGGCGCAAGCGGCGTCCTTTCCGAGACGGGAAGGGATAATGTCAATGCCATGTGAACTCCTGAAGAGAGCGGCGCAGGCGGGGCCTGTGGCGGTTAGATCGAAAGCGGTTCGAGATCGACCCAGCGCCGGTCGCGCCAGCTTTGCAGCGCGGCCTCCACCAGTTGCACTCCCTTGGCCCCTTCGGGCAGCGTCCAGGTGTAAGGTGCGTCTTCGACGACATGGCGGATGAAGTGTTCCCACTGAACCTTGAAGCCGTTGTCGTAGACCGATGAGTCGGGAATCTCCTGCCACTGGTCAAAGAAGTTCATCGATTGTTTGACGTCTGGATTCCAGACCGGGCGAGGTGTGGCGACATGTGATTGGGCGCGGCAGTCAGACAGGCCGGCTACAGCAGATCCGTGTGTGCCGTCGACGTGGAAAGTCACCAGGTCGTCGCGGCGCACTCGAGTGGCCCAGCTCATGTTCAACTGCGCGATCACCGGCTCGCCGCCATGGCCGAGCAATTGCGCTGTGGCGTAAGCGGCATCGTCCGCCGTGCAGGGGTAGGGCTTGCCAGCCTCGTCCCAACGCTGCGGGATATGCGTGGTTCCGAGACATGAGATGGACTGGACATCGCCGAACAGGTTATCCAGGACATATCGCCAATGGCACATCATATCCAGAATCATGCCGCCGCCGTCTTCGGCGCGATAGTTCCAGCTTGGCCGTTGAATGGGTTGCAGGTCGCCCTCGAACACCCAGTAGCCGAACTCCAGGCGTACCGACAGCATGCGACCGAAGAAACCGGCGCGACGCAGCATGTCTAGCTTGCGCAGGCCCGGCAGGAACAACTTGTCCTGCACTGCGCCATGCTTGATCCCGTAGTCCCGGCCAGCCTGCTGCGCTAGTCGCGCGATCTCGACTGCCTCGTTCAGATTGGTGGCGATAGGCTTTTCGCAATAGACGTGTTTGCCTGCCTGGATGGCGCGGGCGAGCAGCGCGGGGCGCATCTGCGTGGTGCCGGCATCAAAGAAAACAGTGTCCTGCGCGTTGGCCAGGGCCGCATCCAGATCGGTGCCCCACCGCTCTATGCCATGCGTACGCGCCAGGGCTTCGATTTTCTCGGCATTGCGACCGATAAGGATAGGGTCGGGCATGACCTTATCACCGTTGGACAGCGCCACGCCGCCTTGGGCACGTATGGCGACGATGGAACGGATAAGGTGTTGGTTCATCCCCATGCGTCCGGTGACGCCGTGCATGATGATTCCAAGCCGCTGCGTAGGCATGATGGTTTTCCTTCGAGTAGTAGAGGTGGCGTGCGCGCCGTTACTGCGCCGAAATGCCGGCCGCCTTGACGATGTCGGCGTTGGTGGCGATTTCCTTTTCGATGTACTGATCGAACTGCTCGGGTGTCAGCGTCCAAGCCTGAGCTCCAAGCTCCAGAAAGCGGGCCTTGACTGCATCCGATTCGAGTGCCTGGACAGCGGCGGCGTGCAGTTGGTCAATGATGGGGCGCGGTGTTTTCGCCGGCGCCAGCATGCCGATCCAGAAATTGAATTGGGCTCCGGGTACACCGGCCTCGATCACAGTGGGCACATCAGGCAGCGCTGCCGAGCGATCGGCCGAGCCTACAGCCAGCGGCAGCAGGCGTTTCTCCTTGATCTGGCCGATGACTGGGGCGATGGGCGAGAAGTAGTAATCGACGCGTCCGGCCAATACTTCGGTGACGGCTTCGGAGGACCCCTTGAAGGGGATGTTCACTGCCTCGATGTTGGCGGCGTCTTTGAACTTTTCGGCATTCAGGTGCGTAGCGCTGCCTTGACCGGCTGAGGCGAAATTCAGTGTGCCGGGATTCGCGCGTGCGGCGGCCAGCAGGTCGGCCACGGTTTTGTAGCCTTTCTCGGGAGACACAACGAGCACGTTGGGCAGCGAGGCGATCGGCGTGATGCCCGCAAAATCGGCCAGCGTATCGAAGGGCAGTTTTGCGAAGGTCGACGGACTGACCGTGTGCGAGGAGGAATGAAGCAGGAGCGTGTAACCGTCCGGCGCGGCGCTCGCCACGGCCTGCTGACCGATGGTCCCGCTGGCACCGCCACGGTTCTCGATCACGAAAGGTTGGCCCAGGTTTTCACCCATTTTGTCGCTGATGGCGCGGGCGATGATGTCGACGGTGCTGCCGGCGGCGAACGGCACGATGACGCGGATCGGTCGAGTTGGGTAGTCGGCCGCCATGGCAGGCAGAGTTGTGCAGCACAGCAGCGATGCAAAGAAGCTGCGCAGCAAATGATGGCGCAAGGACATGACCGGTCTCCTGTTTTCTCGCTCTTGGCGTCGCATCAGCATCGAGTGTTGGTGCGATTTAAATCACCAAATGGTGAATTAAGAAAATAATAGAGGCCACGCTCCGTTTTTGTCAACGGGGTGATTTGCTAGTTTCTGAGCACGTAGCCGAGGACCACATCGCAGATGTGGGAGAGCCTTTCCTGGTGTGCCTTGGGGGTCATCAGGTCGCGTCCGAATACTGCCGACAGCGTGTAGTGATTGGACAAATAAAAGTAGGCCATGCCGGCGATGGAGACGTAGAGCTGCATCGCGTCGATGCCCCCGCGAAAGAGTTGCTCGCGCCGGCCGCGTTCCAGAATTTCACCCAGTGTTTCTATTAGCGGAGAATTCATTTCGCTGATCCTTGCGGAGCGTGCGAGGTGTTGCCCCTCATGCAGATTCTCGCTGTTGAGCAGCGTGAGAAACTCGGGGTGCTCGATGTAGTAGTTCCAGGTGAATTCGGTGAGGCGTCGGATGGCCTGGGCTGGCGGCATGTCGTGCAGGCGCAGTGCCTGTTCCGCTTGGCGGATGCGCGCATACGTGTTTTCCAGGACTGCGAGGAACAGTGCGTCCTTGCTCTTGAAGTAGTAGTAAATCAGGCGTTTGTTGACATCGGCCCGTTCGGCAATGCGATCCATGCGCGCTCCAGCCAGGCCATGGCTGGAGAATTCGGCAATCGCAGCATCCAGGATGATCTGTTGCGAGCGGTCGGCATCGCGAGAGCGGATTTCGGGAGGAGCTGGATCTGGCATTGTTAACTATATGGGGAATTACGGAAAAATGTAAAGAGGGTTTGTCATAGTATCCGAGATCGAGAAATCATCCGTTGCTGCGAGAGCTCTCGGCAACTTCGGGCGTATAGTCTTCATCGAAGAAATCACGAATCGCTTTGTACGCGACGAGGCGATTTTTTTCGAGCAGGACGAGGTGCGTGGCTTCCCCAATCTCAACCCATTTCCGGTATGTCGCATTCTTCAGTTCGAGGAATAAAGCCTGAGCGAGGTCGATGGGTACGTCGATATCCCATTCGCCATGAATCAGCAGCACTGGGACCGAGATTTCTGAGGGGTTGTAATACTTGCGACCAACGGCCCAATAGTCGCGGATGTCTTGGATGGGCCCGTTGCTCGCACGCATCAAATTTGGCGTACGTTCTTGGCTCCACGGATCTTCAGCTAGGGTAAAGTCCGCCCATTGCTCAAACCAGCCATCCGGTATCAAAGTAGCGCGTCCATACTCGGGCGCGGTGCTCAGCCAGCGAGCCTTGCTTTCCCGTACCGGAACCAACCGATAGGCGCTCAATGGACCTCCCGCATCGATCGGGATCGGCTTGTCGCTTAGCCACTGAGGCGCGAGCAGTGCGAGTTTCTTAACTTTATCCGCGTTGCGGCTGGTATAAGCGCCAGCGACTGTGCCGCCCCAGGACATGCCGAACACGCAGACACGCTCCAAGCCACGAAGCGAGCGAACGTGATCCACCACCACACCCAAGTCGTGGACGCCTACATCCGTCCCGATCACTGGGGCTGAGTCGTCTGCAGGCGATTCCATCTCCGATGGGCGTGACGAATGTCCGTAGCCCCGGACATCCAGAGCGTGGACGTCGTAGCCCGCTGCCGCCAGAAAGTCGAGGAAAGACATGCCGTTGAATGGAACATCGTAAAGGCTGCCTGACGAAAACGTCGCGCCATGAACGATCACGATGGTGCGATCTGCACGGAAGCGCATCATGGCGGCAGGACGCTTGTTGCGTACGTGAATTTCAATACCTGTGTCGTTGGTCGGCACGTGGTATTGCTCGAAAACGAGGTCTGTTCCGCAGGATGAGTATTTTTTGGTCATGGTGAGTTCCCTGAAAGTGGCTTATTCATAGCGCCAGTCAAAGTGATCGCCGCGGCGCGTCACGTAGCCAACAGAACTCTCCGCGAAATGTGGCGTGAAAAAAAGCAACTGGCGATCGGCTGCATATTCGAGTGCCCATCGACGGGACGCACGTGCCTCATCCGGCCATTCACAGAAAACGGAGTTCCAGTCCGGGCGAATGACTTGCAATGGATGGTGCATGACGTCGCCACTGAGCAGTGCCGCTGTTCCTTTGGAGCGCAGCTCAATCGACATATGCCCGATGCTATGTCCCTTTGATGGCCGGAAAATAAAATTATCGAGATATTCACCGCCGTCGTTACTGATACGGTCGGCCTGTCCGGAAGCGATAATTGGCGCAACGCTGTCTTCGTAAACGCCCAGACTTGGCACGTTGACGTCGTTATGGCTTGCCGGACTACTGTAGTAGTCCTCTTCGGCATGCGAGAACACATGGCGTGCATTCGGGAAGGTAGGAATCCAGCGGCCGTCTACGAGTCTTGTATTCCAGCCGACATGATCGACGTGGAGATGCGTATGAAGAACGTAGTCCACCTCTTCCGGATTCACCCCGGCCGCAGCCAGACGCTGGAGGTAAGGTGTCTGCAATCGATGGAAAACCGTGTTTCGTGGCCGTTCCTTGTTGTTGCCGGAGCCGGTGTCGATGAGGATCGTATGGTGTTTGGTCCGCACCAGCCAAGTATGGATGCTCTGAATCAGATTTCCAGTAGCGGCATCCATGTTGCTGGGTGTGAGCCAGTGCAGGTTTCTTTCCAGCTCTGCAGCGTCCCAGTCCGGGAATAGAAAAGACGGCTGAGCGACATTCAACCGCATTTCTTCGATCTTTGTGACGGTCACGTCACCGATCTGGTACGTCTTGTTTGTATGAGGCATATTCAATAGGATCTGTTTGTCGGGTTGCTGCACGGACGTTCCGTGCTCACTTTCTTTGACGCTCGTGAAAGCTTAAGTGCGATACCCAAATGACCGTTAATTGTTAGATTCGATGGGAGGTATCGGCATGTTCGATATGAAAAGATCGGAGTTGTACCTGCTGATCTCGTTGGACACATTGCTGGACGAATTGAACGTGACGCGCGCAGCGCAGCGTCTGCACATCAGTCAGCCGACCTTGTCGGGCCATCTGTCTCGCCTGCGCGAGCTGTTTCAGGACCCGCTGCTCGTGCCTTCGGAAACGGGGCGTGGCATGGTGCCGACTGAGCGGGCGCTTGCATTGCGTTCGAGCTTGGCCGATGCTCTTGTCAGGCTCCGCGACGCTGTGGCTCAGCCGCATGAGTTTGATCCCAATACCTCGGCAAGAACCTTTGTTGTCGCTACAAATGACAGCGTGTTTACGATCGTAGCGTTGGACGTAATGGCAGAGGTGATGAGTTATGGCAATCCGGAGTTGCGGATGGCCGTCGTGCCCGCCGACGACGCCGGGCTGGTCGAGCGCATGGCGCGTCGTGAGGTCGATTTGTTTCTCGGGGATATCGACAAGGTGCCGGAGACTCTGAAGGCACGGTTTCTGCTCAGCGACGATTTCGTGCTGGCGCAACGTCATGGCCATCCTCGGGGGACCGGTACACCGGATTTGGCAGAGTATTGCGCTCTACGCCATATCGTTGTTTCATCCCGTGCAGACTTCTCCACTCCTGTGGACACGGTCTTGGCAAGACTCGGCGCGATGAGAAATGTAGTCGCTACTGTGCCCAGTTACAACCAAGTGGCACTTGTTCTGTCTCAGACTGATGGCGTGGCCAGTCTTCCGCAGAAATTGCTGCAGCGCTATGCGGCGTTTGTGGATTTGATCCCTCTCCCATTTGATATTCCATCATTTCGCCTGGCGATGGCATGGCATCCGCGGGCACACAGTGATCCTGCTGGCATGTGGATCAGAGATCGCTTTCTTGAAGTCGGTGAACGAGCAGAATCTCAGCGTTTGGACTGAGACCAGCTTCCGGTTCAGACAAGCAGTTAAGCCGGTTATATCTGTTCACACGTTGCTGGCGGATTGGTGTTACCCGTGGAACACCTCAATTCGAGGTGCTTTTGATGTTCCCCTTCGTTAGTTTGAGCCAGCAACTGTGGAACGCCATTTCACAAGACCCCGCAAAAGAGTCGCACCAGCATCTGCGATGTGCCGCTCCACCAAATGGCAGGCTTGTTCTACGTCGCGCTTTTTCACTGCTGCCAGTAATTGCCGGTGCTCGCGCTGGGAGTCAGGATCCCAGGCCACAAATGGCGCCGTCACATGCATGTAACGCATGCGTGACTCGTGCAGCATGTGGATGCTGGCGAGCAGGCGGGGCATCGCGCATGGACGGTATAGTGTTTCATGGAATGCGCGATTGGCAGCTTCCCATGCCTGCATGTCCTGTGCCTTGTCGCCTGCTTCGATGGCGGCGTTGGCTCGCTCCAGGTCGTCCGTCTCCATGGCTGGGATCGCGTGACGTAAGGCGAGCGACTCCAGCGCTCCCCGCATGCGCGTGATTTCCACGATGGATGCCTCGTCCAGCAAACTCACGCGTACACCTTTGCGCGGCTCGCTCACCAGCAGTCCGCGTGCCTCTACCCTGCGGAATGCTTCTCGCACAGGAACATGACTAGTGCCGAACTCGGCAGCCAATGCATCCTGGCCCACTTTCTCCCCGGGCTGAAGCTCGCCTGTGATAATGCGGTCGATCAGCGCGCGCGCGATTCGCGCAGGCCAGGTGGCGTCATCACGATTCGACACTGTGTCATGAGCCGGTTTCATTCGACTGAGTCCGTTTGCCATAGTGCCCCGCTCACGGACTGCACTTTGGCTGCAAGGGTGCCATCGGAGACCAGTAGCTTCAATTTGGCGATGTCATCGTGAACCCAACGGTCATCACCTAGCATGGCAGGCACCGCATCTCGGACGGTAGACCATGCCACTCTGGTCCCGACACCGACAGGGTAGGCGCTCAAGTCTGGCTCGGCTAGATCCAAGGCTTGGGCTGCAAGCATCAGTTCCGAGGCAATCACTGTCTGAGTATTCTCGACCACGATGCGCGTGCGTCGTGCTGCGAAACATGAATTACTGATGTGGTCCTCCGTATTGCCTTTTGCGGGAAGGCTGGTAGCACTGGCGGGACTGCACATGCCCATGTTTTCCAGAACCAAACCCGTACCCATGCTTTGCACGACAGAAAAACCCGTATTGATCCCGGGCCGCTCTGCGATCAGGTTGGCCGGCAAACCGAAATTGCATGCTGGATCGATGAGCCGCGCGCTCCGGCGGTCGCAGATTGCGGACAAATCGGTTACCGCCAGGCCGAGCAAATCCATTGCCTGAGCGATGTACTGCCCATGGAAATGTCCACCTGAGACGATGGCATAGCCTTCATCTTCCGGGAAGATGAGAGGGTTGTCGGTCGCACTGTTCATCTCGGTGGCAAGAATGCCATCGACATAATCAAGCGCATCAAGTACCGGACCGTACACCTGGGGAACACAGCGCAGGGAGTAGACATCTTGTATGCGCGGCGGAATTGGCGGCATGTGGGGCAGGCCGGCACGTGCGGGATCAAGCCCGGGCGTGCTGCGCAAGCACACTTGGCGGGCCGGTTCGCTGCAGCGTCGACTTTCTGCGACCATTCGGCGAATTGCTGCGGCAACCCGCCTCTGGCCGCGATGCGGGCGAGCTTGCATGACTCGGTCGTCGAAGCACGACAGCTCGCCGCGTAGCGCTTCCAACGACATGACCATCGAAATCGTGGCGCTTGTCAATAGCTCGCGAGCGTCGTGAGCTGCCAAGACGGCGTACGCGAGCGAGGCGGTAGCGCCGTTGATCAGCGCTGTGGCGTCCTTCGCTTGAACGTCGATTGTTGGTTCCAATCCTGCAAGCGCGAAGGCGCACTGCGCAGGCATTTCCTTGCCTCGATAGGTCACCCTGGATTCCGCCAAGCCCATCAGGGCACCGCTCATTAATGCGAGCGGTGCCAGATCTCCACTCGCGCCGACGCTGCCTTTGGCGGCAACTACGGGAGTGATGCCCAGATTGAGCATAGCGACGAGCCTGTCGATAATGGCGACGCGGACACCAGAATGATTGCGGGCAAAGGCGTTAACGCGTAACGCCATCATTGCACGCACGACTTCCTCCGGCATGGGCTCGCCCGTGCCAGCCGAATGCGATCGAACCAAGCTAGCCTGGAAATCTGCTATTTCCGCTGGAGCAATGCGCTGGCTCTTAAGTGCACCCACACCTGTGTTGAACGCATACATCAAGGGGGCCGAATCATTGAGCCAATGCGTCTCGATATAGCCACGTGTTTTGTTCAACGCGTCGCGTGTAGCGTCGTCAAGGGCTACCTTCGCACCGAATCGCGCAATTGCGACCACGGCATTTGCATGCAGGCGCATACCGTCCAAAACGACGGTCGATCTGTTCATCATGTCCATGATGAGGCAGTTTAGTTTATATATTATCTATTGTATACATAATCAAGTGCCCGGACGTGAGCGTTGAACGGATGCCACGAGAAGGCTAACCGATGCCGCTAGCAGAACAAGATCTTTGAGAAGAAATTGGCCAGGCGAAGCTGAAATCGCGGGAAATCCACCCGCGGTCATTTCCGCGACGCCAGGGGTCGTCAAGAAAAACGTGAGTGTGACCAGGTAGGTGCAGATCGACATCGCCGCGCCCAAGGCTGAGAAGAAAGGTTTGAAAGCGCCCAGGATCAGTGCCGCGGCCGTCGACAATTCTAGGGCGCCAATCACATAGCTCGCACCTTGAACACCAAAGAGGGTATGTAACCAGCTCATGATGGGGCTGTTCGCGATCAACGGCGCGATGCCATCGGCTTCATAAGCGGTGAATTTCATCCCGCCAAACCAAAGAAAGATGACAACCAACGCCCACCGGTTGAATGCCAGAAGCGAGAAGGATCCAGTACCCTTTTCAGCAACTTGGAGGAGAGGCCGATTTGCACCAATAGCGCCGGTTGTGCGTACGCCAAGAGGACTCGTAGCGTGGCTCATGAGATGACTCCTTACATAAAGTAGTGGATAAGAGCCTCCACTTTACGAGGCCCTGGTGCGCATATCGAGCCTAAATCTTTGCAATAAAATACCAATAAGGATCAAATTCGATAGAATCGTCTCATCCCCACCTTCTCGCATAACAGGCCATGTCTCAAAGCGATTGGCTGAGCCAACTTCTGCGTCTCCTCACCGTTACGGGTCAACTCGAAGTTCGCTGTGTCTATGACGCGCCGTGGCGGCTGGACGAGCCTGCCAGCGCGGTCTACGAAATCCCCTATCACGTCCTACTGCAAGGCCGGGCCATTATTGAAGACCCGGAAACAGAAGCAACACAGGAATTGATTGGCGGGGATATCGTGCTACTGCCGCACGGATCTTCCCACGTCCTGCACGATGGAAGCGGAAAAAAACCAAGAATGGCGCATGACCGCCAAGGCTCCGCGGGATGGATGCTGAGCGAGAACACGGGCCGTGGTGAACGGCTGGACATGTTATGTGGGCGATTTCGAATCGCCCCTCCTCATGACCGGCTGATTCGCAATTACCTGCCCAGACGTCTCGTGGTGCGAGTAAAAGGTGATCCTGACGAGACTGAAACCGGCTCCACAATCAGCCACCTGGCCAACTTGGTCGGACTGATGCGCATGGAATCCAGCGGCGAAAAAGTGGGTGGATATGCCATCCTCAACGCGTTGTCTTCGGCACTGTTCGCGCTGACGTTGCGTGCAGCCAGCGAGTCGCAGCAAGCCCCGGAAGGCCTATTGGCGCTGGCCAGCCATCCTCGACTCGCCCCGGCAATTTCCGCGATGTTTGCCAATCCTGCCCAAAACTGGAATCTGCAAAATCTGGCCGATTTATGCAATATGTCCCGCGCCACCTTCATGCGGCATTTTCAGGACAATTTAGGGCGCTCGGCTTTTGAACTATTGGTCGATATCCGTATGAGCCTGGCTGCCAACGAATTAAAGAAACCCAATATGTCGACTGACACTGTCGCCTACTCCGTCGGGTATCAGTCAGTCTCTGCGTTCCGCCGGGTATTTACCGACAAAATGGGCATGACACCAGGGCAATGGCGTCGTCAGGCACAGGAAGTGGCAAGGTAATGCCTTGGATGAATGAGTTCGTAAAGCATGTCCCAATCTGTCTCGCAAGAGGTCAATACGCACGGCGCTTAGTGGAGATCTCAGTACCTCACGAGAAACAGCAGGTCGTCGGACCCGCACTCGGCAAGCGGTGGGCTCTTAATCAGGGATATAACTCGGCCTTCACTCCCGTCTTGTGCGGTTCGTACAAATCCAAAACTGCTGCCGTGGCATCTGCAGTTGAGTTCGCTGCCGATTTGATCCGAGCCTTACGTGCGGCCGAAGGTTACCCGAGGTGTAATAGAGGCGATGGCAGGATCGACGCCCCTGCTAGGGCGGCGCATGTCGTTCATTGCATTGACTCCGGCTTACCCAGATAGCTGATGTTGAAAAAGATCTTTGATCGGCTACGTGTATCGATGAGGGATTTTGCGGAGATGACGCTAGGGGTAAACGCGAAAAATGGATACCAACCTGGAATAATTTTCAGCGGAAAAAATTCAATTTTTTATCGTTCGCAGCGCTGATAGACTGCCCTGCTACTTATGAACGAAATGCGGGAAGGGCGCAATGATTTCACGTCGGAGCATTCTGAAACTGGGCTACGGTAGTGTGCTCGTGGCGGGGGCCTCGTTGGGGCGCGTACAGGCCAGTTCTGCGCCGGTCAGCATCGTCATCCCAGGGCCTCCGGGAGGCGGCGCGGACGCGATTGCCCGTATTGTGGCGGAGAAACTCGGCTCGAAGATCAACGAGACAATCATCGTTGAAGCCCGTCCCGGGGCCGGCGGCCTGATCGCGAGCAACTACGTGAAACGCCAGGTTCCAGACGGCAAGGTGCTTTACCTCAGCTCGTCCATGCTGGTCACTGCACCCGCTGTATATCCCGAGCTACAGAAACTGGACCCGGTGGCCGACTTCACCCCGTTGGCCAGGCTGTCTGTGAACACCTACCTGTTCCTGGCACGCAATCAGTTGCCCGTTTCCGACGTGCGCCAGTTCATCGACTATTGCCGCGCGAATCCCAAGAAAGTAACGATAGGAACCGTGGGGCAGGGCTCGTCAAGCCACCTTGCTGCCGCGTACTTGGTCAAGGCAGCGAACCTGGATGTCACCATCGTGCATTACAAGGGCTCGGCGCCCGCGAACCAGGACTTGATGGGGGGATTCATCGACGCAAAGTTCGAGAATCTCGCGGGTACCCGTGCGACGCTCGATTCCGGAAAAGTCAGAATCCTGGGCGTGTCCAACGCAGAGAGGTCGCCGCTGTTTCCGGATATTCCCACCGTGAACGAGTCGGTGCCGGGTATGGTCGTCGATGACTTCTTCATCATCGTCGCGCCGAAAGGGATGGACAAGCAGCGCGCACAGGCGCTCAGCAAGCACCTTGCCGAAGTGGTTCAGATGCCCGATGTGCAAGCCAAGCTGCGCGAGCAGCTCGGCGCCATTTCCGCACCGCTCGACCCCGACGAAACCGTGAAGTACATGCGCGAGTCGTTCGACAGGACAAAGACCTGGGCGGCCGATCTGCTCGGAACGGGCGAGATGGCAAGCAGCTAGTTTTCGGAGTCCGGGCGATTTATATTTTGGTCGCACGCAGTCTGAAACGTCACGAGCGACGCGGTGCCAGCGCGCGGCGCTCGGAGGCGGCGATGCGCTACATCCCTGCGGACACCTGTCTTCGGCGCGACGTTGCGTACATTCCGGTGCGTCAGCCTGGCTGCGGGATCCATGCCATGGAGGTGTAGACTTATTCCCAATCGGTATGAACAGGACAGGTGCCATGACGACCTTCCGGGAACTGGAGGCTTTTGTCGCGGTGGTGGATATGGGGTCCTTCGAGAAAGCGGCTCGCAGCCTGGATACATCGCAGTCAGCCATATCGCGCCTGATCAATGAGTTAGAAGGGCAGTTCAAGCACCCTTTGTTCAATCGGAACCATCGGTCGGCGCAACTCACGATTGAAGGGCAGGAAGTATTGCGGCAAGCGCGGGCAATTCTGCGCCAGCGTGTCAACCTCATGGAGCGTTTCGCCAGCCCGGAAATCGTGGCTTCGACACTGCGTCTTGGAGTGACGGAGCTAGCGGCGGTGACATGGCTCGGATCTTTTGTTGTGGATTTGCGGGCTCGGTATCCCCGCATTCGCCTGGACTTGAAAGTGGATTCGTCCATCCGCTTGTTCGAGCAGATGCGAGATGGTCATCTGGACATAGCGGTTGTGCTCGAATCCACGCGTTCGGCGAACATGGCCAGGATTACCGTCGGCTCCGCGGCATTCGGGTGGTTCTGCGCAGCCCGTCGGTCCATGCCCAAGACATTGAAGCTGTCGCAATTCGAGCAGGAGACGCTTCTGCTGCAAGGCACGGGCGGCAGCTCGGGAAGCCAGATCGTGAACTGGCTGATCGATCGTGGGGTAAGGCCCGCAAACATGATCCAGAGCGACAGCCTGGCCGCGTTGTCGGGGATCTGCGCCGCCGGCCTCGGGATAGCCGGCCTCCCATATGCAATTGCCTCGGATGCCGTGGCGTCAGGGTTGCTCCAGGAGGTGACGGTTCCGCTTGGCGCAATCAGCATGGCGTACATCCTGCTGATAAAAATAGACTCGATTACCGACTTTCACCGGACGGTGGCCGATCTGGTGAAGCGCAATTGCAACTTCGACAGCGCGATGGCGACTCAGCATCGCGTGGCCAGACGTTGAGGGCGGGACATGCCGACTATCAAACAATTGCAGGCGTTCTACTGGCTCGCCCGTCTGGGGACGCTCAACTGTGCCGCGGAAAGACTGCATGTCACGCAATCGGCCGTCACTAAACGGATACAAGAACTGCAGGCCATTGCAGTTCAGCCGCTGTTCGAGAGGGACGGCCGCAAAAGCCAGTTGACCCCATTCGGAAGGGAACTGGAAGCCGAGTGTGTAAAGCTGCTGGGCTTGCTCCAGGGTCTGGACACGCTGAAAAGCCTGAGTCATCCGCCCGTCCGGCTGCTGCGGATCGGCCTCACCGAAATGGTGGCGCTGACATGGTTTGCTGACTTCCTGCGCCATATGAAGCAGCTCTATCCGTCCATCACGGTTCAGCCGGAGATTGACCTGTCGCTCCTGCTCCAAGATAAGGTGGAAGAGGGACGGCTGGATTTCGCCATCCTTCCCGATTTTCGTACGTCGGACTCCATGGCCAAGGTGGGCGTCGGCGAAGTCCAGTTCGGCTGGTTCGCCGCACCCGGCGTCTTTGGGGCCGGCGATGTGCACACCATGCACGAGTTGGCGACGCAGCCGGTGATCGAACAGTCGGAGAATTCGATCATTACGGTCGCGTGCAGCCGGCTCTGGGAAAGTGCCGGGGTGCGTCCGGAACGCATCTATGGTGGAAACAACGTGCAAGCCCTGGCGGGTTTGATCTCTGCTGGCGTGGGTGTCAGCTGTCTTCCGATTGCCCTTTTCAAGAACGAGATAAGAGCAGGCTCCCTCGACCTGGTCAAGACCTCGACGCCGGCGCCATCAGTAAGCTACTCCTGCTGCTTTCTGAAGCACCCGAATGCGACGCTGGGGCACCGTATCGCCGAGGTGGCGAGAGATTGCAGCACCTTCGCAGGCGTTTCCGGATCGGCCGCGGGTAGGACGGCCAGGCGCGGTCGCCGCAGGGCGTCGACCGCAGTGTAGCTTTCCTGGCATGCATTTGTGCCGGAGTAACTCGTTCAAATCCAGTGGGGCCGGTCAGCGGGTAGAGCCTATTCTTTTTGGCACAAAAGAAAATGCCCAGCTTCTAGGGCTGGGCATCGAATTCGTGGTGGCCTGGGGCGGAATCGAACCACCGACACGCGGATTTTCAATCCGACCCCAGAATTGGCCGGAGAACTAAGCCAGATAAGGGTTTGGCCTTAAGAATCCGCACATTTGTCTTGTCCGTTCTGCATCCCTTTCCCCAGGGAACAGTCCGTTAAAACTACTGTTTATGCGACGTTCTTTTGGCCTGGCTGGATAGAGTTGGGAGCCACAGTTTCTCGCCACCGCGCCTTGACGTATGTTTCCGTGGTGGACTTGTGGCGATGGCCGCATAGCATTTGAATACGTTCGATCCTTTCTCCCGAAAGCCATAGATCAGTTGCGCCCTTACCCTTGAGGTCACGGAACCCGAAAGATGGCATGTTCTCCAACCCTTTGCGCTTGCGGGCCTTGGCCTGGGCGCGGGTGAGCATCGACGTGATTCCGCTGTAGGTATAGGCGTTTCCGTCAGCGGTGTGCACGATGGGTTGGTGCAACACCGGGTTAGGCCCGATTGCTTGCTCGATCATTTCCAGCAGCCTCCCGGTGAGTTCTATCTCCAACACTTGACCAGTCTTGTTCTGCGTCACCCGCAAAACCTTTTGGTCCCCACGGCGCCGGACGTTTGCAGCTGTCCAGCCCGTCATGTCGCTTTCTGGCCGCTGCAAGGTACGGTATACCAACTCCATCATCAGCCGGACGGGGGCGGGGGCACAGTCATAGACGGCAAGGTACTCTTCGTCGGTCACATACCTATCCCGAGGCTTTTCAGTGTTGCGCTGAATCCCACTTGCGCGCATGCAAGGGTTAATCCGGATAGTTGTCTTGCCTTTACGGATGAGCCACGACAGGCAAGATGAGAGGCAGGCTCGTTCCCGGTTGGCTCGCACGGCGCGTCCGGCCCGTTTGCCTTCGTCTAAATACAACTGCACCAACTCAGGAGTTACCGCCTCTGGTGTCATTTTCCCGAAGAATACCTTCAGCTCGACGGCGTTTTCTTCGTAGTCGTCACGCGTTCTTTTGGCTAGGTCGTTCGACGCAACGCGGGCGTCACAATCCAATAAAAACTCATCTAGCCAATAGGCCATCGTGCCGTAATCCCTGCGGTCGCCGTTGTAAATGGCAGCTTTCCTCTTGGCCTCGGCTACATCGGTACCGACCTTTTCCCAGCGTCCGTCGCGATGTCGGTACCAGAACTTATTCCATCGCCACGACAGCCGAGTGCCTGCGAGATTTAGCGGGTCATCGCCCGCGCGCCGCCGCCCCATGTCCATTTCTCCTATTCTGCCAATGGTGCCGCAGGGCTATCACGTCTGCGGCTGGTGTTGATATCGGCACCTCGACTAGCCTAGGTGCCGGTTGTTCTGATGTCATTACGCGGTCGAAATCGGCGCGAGCGACCAGCGGGCGACCGTTGGGTTTGGCTCGTGCGTTGAGGCCGAGCCGCTTAAGGTGCCTCATCTGAGCCGCTGGCTGCGTGAGTGGCGTGCAGATATCGGCGATTTCCTCGTCTGTAAGGTATGGAGGGGTGTTCATGCAATCTCCAAAACAAAGCCCGCGTTATGCGGGCATCCAAGATTTTCTAGTTGTGTCGAGCAGACGCTCGATTACGTCGGTGGTCATGTTCCTACTTTGATTGCATAGACCCGCACCGGGTCGGGTATCCCTTGGTCAGCACAATGTGTCCATATGACCGCCCTTCGAGGCGGCGACACCAATAGGGGTTGAACAAGCGATACTCCTCGGTCTTCGTCCCAGCCTTGATCTGGTCGAAGTACTCGCCTTTTAGGGCTAGGTGCAGATCAGCCATGGCTTATGTCCTGCGCATTAGCTTCAATGGCCGTAAACTGCGGCTCAAATAGCAATGAGCCACAGGAGACGTCATGCGGAGGAGATTCAAGAACGGTTGTCGGAAATTCGTCGATTTTTGGATTGGCGAATGGATTGTGCGTCTGTTCGGTTACAACGGGGGCACAGTCATTGTGCTCCGCAGCGCTTTCATCACGGTATGGGTGATTTTCTGCGCCATTGGGCTGATTGCATGGATCGATCCAATGCGTCCAGGCCCATGGTCGTGGTACGGATTCCGTGAGCAGCTCGTCAATGTAGGGCCATGGATCGGCGCGGTCTTCGGCGGCGTTTACGTGGCGCTCTATGCACGCTTTGCTTCGCAGTGGAGTTATCTCGCTTCGGTCTATAACCAAATCAAGCAGGTTGAATCCGAGGGGCCTGTCAACTACCGCGCGTTCAACGAATGGAGGGCTGGCTATATTGAGGATGCTCTGGAATTGCACCTTGCTTTGAAGCCGAACGTGGCACCAATCGTCAAAGCTTGGGCAGGTGTGGCCGAAGTCAAAGACGCGTTCTGCGCCAATACTCCGGGGGGCGAAGCCCGACTGAAAGCTCTGCTTAAAGCAGTGGATGCCGCTTGGAGCAACGAAGAGCAACGAAGGAGTAAGGAATCCGGGTCCGGAAGGGAAATTTAGAGGCTCACGCATTCTAAGCCTCCCCATCGTTCGTTGTGGCGCGGTACCGAAAATGGAAGCCACCTTTACCATCGCCGTCATGTGCCACATATTCGACGTGTATGCCATGAGCCTTGGCTTCGCCATAACTCAGATTTCCGTGTGCCCATTTGCCCAGCAGGGTGCGCCAATCCTCAGGCAGTGCCGCCACGACATGGCTGTCGATAATCGGCCCGCCGTGACGCTTGATGATGGTGGACAGTAGTTCGGTGTACTGTGAGCTGAGACGTATAGCGGCCCTTGTTGAGTCTTCTGGCGACAATCCGGGGAACGGCCAGTCAGTGTGAGGCACGAGGGGAGGCGCAGATGGTAACGCCTGGGTGCGCGCCGTATTGACGGCTGAGAACAGGTCGATCTGGTGCATCACCCCTCCTTGCCCTGCTGGGCTATGTCGGACAGCCGTTTAGCAAGAAAATCGGTGTAATCGCCGCCAGAGTGGTAGCAATCGATCCACGCCTGATATTCTTCAGCCATCAGTTTGTGCGCATCCCTCTCTACCGGCTTCTGCGCGGCCAGGGCGGAAACGAGGCGTCCTTTGCGCTTGTCCCCATACATGTCGATCCATTCGACTCCGCTTTGCGGATGGCAAATGTTCGGCATTTGGATGACCATGCTGGTGGCATCCGGGTATGCTGCTTGTATCTCGCGCAATGCCTCTTCTACAAATTTCGTAGTCGGGTATGGACCCTTGCGCTGAGGCACCTTGCCGGGCTGCGTGAATATCACAAAAGTTGCGTGCTCGTCGTTTCCAACATCCCCGCCGCGCTGCTGGCGGTCCAGCGCATCGGCAGCTTGCCGCATGGTGTCGGCATAGTCTTGGTGGCTGTATCCGTTATTGCTGGCGTATTCCCGAAGCTGACCTGGCAGATCAGATGGAAAATCTACGCCCTCGGCGGCAGGGGCGGACTTCAGGGCGCGTAATCCCTCGGCAATTTCGGCCAGTTCGGCGCTGTATTCCTCCATTGCAATTGCTGCCGCGCCTCTGCCGAAGCTCCACGCTCCGGTATCTCGCTCCATGCGTCCGTTTTCATGGTCAAAGTTGTGGCGGCGCTTGTCTACCCAAGCTGCGGCTGCCTCGATACCGTCATCGCGGGCCTTGGCCTGTTCCGCTTGCCACTTCCGGTATCTGTCCAAACTGCCTTTGGCTGTCGCCTTCGGCGCGGTGGTGCCCAACTGCTCATCTAGCCATGCCTGGACCTCGCCGCCTGACCACATTTTCCGAAGATGGGCGGGGAATACTAGGCGGGCCTCGGCGCTGGCCTGGGGCGCGGCGTATACCGCTAACGTCCAGCCTGCTCGGGATTTCCGGCTCCACGTTAGAGCGGTCTGAACATGCGCGCCGAGTTCTCCCTTTTCGTCAAGAACAGCCGGGTCGAGATAGAACAACGGCTCACCCGCCCCGCGCAGCTTGGATATTGTTCCGCGAGCCTCATACATGAGCAATGACGTGGCATTTTCACCGCCGTTCTTGCCGATCCATTGATCCAATCGGGCGATAACCGCTTCAGGACTCATATAGCCGTGCTGATGAATCACTGAGTTGACGTAATCGTCGCTTAAAGGGTCTTGCTTGTTGTCAGTCATTGAGTAGCCTCTTTCATCTTGCGATACACGCGGTCCACCTTCTTTTGGCGCTCGTCAAGAATCCTCATGACCACCATGTGATCCTTCAGTGCCTTGTCGTACGGCTGTATCTGTTTCAACAGACGCATTCGCTCGCTGCGGTCCGTAGAATTGTTGAACTTGACGGCGAGTGCATCTCGCTTGGCAAAATCGGGCTTCTGGTCGTCCCATCGATCAAGCTCAGCTTGGAAATCTCTGGACAGTTGTTCGCTTTGCATCTTCCAGCGAATAAACAGCATTTCACGTCGGCTTACGCGTAGGAATAGGCCGTTCTCACTGATCCACTGAATGATCTCGTCTTTGGTGAATTCGCGGAGGATGTTCAGTCCGCTGTCACGTTCGGTCTGTAAGGCCTTACGGGCTGGCTTGCGTGCTCGCTTCCCGACTGAATATGTGCCGTCAGGATTAAAGTGCGCGGTAACGTCCTTGTGGGTGTTCATGTGGGGTTCCTCTTCTTAATGGCACAGCGGCGCGCTACCTCGACGAGCCAGCGGCCCAGATCGGGCGGAGTCGCCTCGCGCTCGGCTTTGGTGATGTGAGGGCGGTAGTCATGTCGTTTTCGCGATTGCACGACATAGGCCGCTTCGCCCAGGACGAGCGGTAGAGTGGGGAGGTCGTCGGGGTCACTTCCTACGATGTAGAACCAAGTGGCTTTCTCTGCCTTGTGGCCCCACCATTTCTGAGGGGCGGCGAGTGTCCACCCCCCCCACTGGTCGCGGCCAGCTCCGGGATAGGGCATTCGTTGTGCGGACCAAAGCAGACTGCCCGCTGGATGTTCAAGCACGCCGCCAAATTCTCGGACAAGCGATACGGCCAATCTGCCTAAATTGCGCTCGTCAGGGCGCGGCTTGGCGAACGCACGCAATCGGCCCCATGCGCGGCACGGCGGATGAGCCACAACAGGCAAATCGCCGTCATAGGTACGAGCATCCCGCTCCATGTCGTACACGTCGCAGCCGGGCAGCGTCTTGTAGACCGAATCTGCCCGAGCAAAAAGGATAGCTACTGTGGTCATGCTGACACTCAGATTGAGTTGAGGTACGATCCGCTCACTTACAGGAGTGAGACTATGGAAAAACAGCACGCCGGGACTCCATGCGTCAGTAGGCTGCTAGTGGAGCAAACGGGGCCGGATTGTTTTGAGTGGGCAATCATTACGGAGAACGAAGCCACGGGCTTCAAGGTTTGCGAGCAGCGGCCACAGCTTGGTTTTGTCAGTGAAGCTGAGGCGCTGCGCAAGGGACAACAGGCGTTAGAGTCTTTCCACTACTTCGGCCAAGGCAATTAGGCGACCGTTTGTCCTATTCTTTAGGGCCGTCGCTATGTGCGACGAGATAGTCTGCGATGGCGTCGAATTGAGTGGCTGTCGGCATGTCCGATGTTTCATCGACTCCTGCGGCCTTGGTCGCCTGCATCATCAGCATTGAATTGTTATCGGAAACAGACAGGCGGACGGCCCGATAACGCATTGCGTCCCGCGCATCGATTTCGTTGGGGGCGGGTAGGGCGTGAGCGCCGGTGTAGATGCAGTTTTGGCCCTGCCACACACCGATGCAGATACCTCTCGGGTCTGGCTGAATTTCGACTTCGATTGATCCTTCAATGGCGGTGGTGTTCATTCGTCTGTCTCCTGGGGAGAATCGATGGTTTGTTGAGTTGAGCGTTGCTTAGCTTCTGCGCGCTTGCGGTCGCGTTCGGCCTGTCGGGCGCGGGCGGTTTCTACGGCTCCGTGAGCGGACAGCAGCGCTAGAAGCTGGTCCGTATCTACTTGGATGGATTCGGGTGCTACGCGCCCTTCCTGGCGGTCGAGCAACGCCGCTTTCTGGTTTGGTGTCAGACCGCCAATAAAGGCATCGACCTGGAACACAAGAGGAACGACGACCTTTTTCGGCAGTGCCCGTCCGTGGATAGTGCTGGAAGTGACTTTCGACTTGCCTGCGGCTTTGGCCTGGGTGACTTTGCCCTGGAGAAACTCGCCAGCCTGCGCGCCCATCTTGCGTACTGCTTCGATGGCCACCTCGGCGGCGACCTGCCCCGACCGCACGAGCTCTTGAACGTCTGGCTCAGCGTCGGCTAGCACAAAGTAGTTCTCGACGTGGGTACGGCTGCAATGCACGAGAGCTGCAATCTCGTCGCTGTCGAGGCCCATCCCTCGGAACCGCTTAAAGCCCTTAGCCGCCTCAAGGGGGCGCAGCTGGGCGTTCTTGTTGCTGGTAAAAATGCGGGCCTGTCTATCCAGCTCGTTGCCGCTGAATCCGACAATCGATACCCATTCAATGGGGGCGCCTGCTGCGATGGCGCGGCCAATCGCATCGTGTCGGCGATGGCCGTCTACGACCTCGACACCGGAACCATCAGGTATTGGCACGACTTCCAGGGCAGGGAGGGTTCCTCCAGCCAGGACATAGGCTGTCAGTTCCTCGATTCCGGCTTCATATTCGTCGTCAAGGTCACGAAGGTTGAAACCGGCTTTCACGCGGATATCGGCGTAACGGACTTTCATCGCATCGGCGCGTTTGATCGTCTTGTCTTCGATCATCGTGCGGAACGATGCGGGGGCTGTGGGTTGGGTCATTTGGGTCCTTGGGGGCGAGGAAATCTGCCTGCACCTGGGTGGCCTTTCCAGATTTTGCAGACGATGGTGATGCTCACGTCGAATTGCTCAGCGAGCACGCGGGCAGGCAGAACACCGTGCATTGCGGTGATGTAGTCAATGTGTTCGTCTTGGAGTGGTGCGCCCTTGGGCGGAGGCTCCGGTATGGCGAACTCGGGGTGAATGATTGGCGTCGGGGGCGGTATGGGTGGGGTCCATCCAAGCATGTCCCGGACGATGAATCCGATACCGTCCATGGTCAGAAACCTGCCCCGCGTCCAAGCCAGGGCAGCACCACGAGATAGAGGGCGACGAACAGCAGTGCGCCGAGCCATGCGCCGAGCGGTATGCGGTCGTTGGCGTCCCAATTGCCGCGCCCAGCATGGCCCTTTGGTGCGATGAAATCCACCAGCCTATCTACTACCTTGGCGGGCGAGATTCGTTTTCGATTCGCGCACGGGGGCGCGATAGCGGTGATTGTTTTCATGTCGGGTTCCAAGGATCATTCGCCGCATGACGCTGTGTGAGGCAGTCGCCCACGAGTGCCACGAGAAAGGCGGCGAGTAGAAACATCAAAATGGTGGTGAGAGCCGTCATGCCCTGGCTCCCTTTTCATGCGTCAATTCACGATGGACTGCCGTGCGAGGCATTCCCGCCATCATTGCGGCGACGACCGCCATGTCTTCCATTGAGTGCTGTGGCGGTGAGCTATCGTCACTCGCTACGCCACTGAAGATATCGTTGCGATTAATGAACGCGATGAAGGCGAGTTCCAATGCTTTCTTCAAGTCTCGATTGAACGCTCGGAAATGAAGCTCGATTTCTAGGAACTGGGCTTTTGTGATCTGTAGCCAGAGCGCTTTCTCGCCTCGGTACTCCCGAGAGGGAAGTGAATTCGTTCGCAGCACCATGCTCGCAACTTGGGCGAGCAACCGGCGGTCTTGTACCGTTCTGAATGGAAACTTCATCCACTCAGTAGCCTGATCATCCTCGCCAAGGTCGGCCAGCGTCATGCCGTGCCGTTTCAGCATGGATTCCAAGAATCGTTGAGCGTTATCACTTTCGCCGCCTTCACCACGGCGGGCAAGGGCCAGCAGCTTAAGCATGCGCTGGCGTGCTTTGTCGTTGTTCATATGAAAACCCTGTTATGGGCAAGATGGTGGGAGGAACGGCTTCGGAGAGCAGGCTGGAATACCCGATCAGTTCACATCTAGAGAGAAAGCCACTTTTTCCGATGGTGACGAAACAGCGCCGACCCGCTCTCCGAAGCCGCCCTGAGGGTCTAATCTGTGGCACTTTGGATCACTGCTGGAATTGGCTATAGTCAGATCTCCATTCAACTGGGAGGAGGAAATATGACTCGCGAAAAAAAAGTGGCGGCTGGTACGCAGTACGGCGATTGGAAAGGCACAGCTCAGGCTGATAACCATGATGATTTGACGTTGACCAAATTTGCCCGGGATAAGGGTTGGATTGCGGCCGACGATGTGATTGTTGGTTGGGAGATTTATAGCGGCGAGATAAGTCGGGTAAGGCCCGCAGGACTTGTGTTAGTTACTGTGCATTTCGCATCGGCCTCGTCCGTAGGAGAAGCGAGGAAGTCTCGTGCCAAACTCTCGGTGCAGTCCGTTTGCTTTGAAATGGACCTTGTTGAATTTTTTGGGAAGTTCAAGCGTTTTTCGGTTGCTGCTTCACAATCTGGTGAGTTCGAGGATGTGTTAGCGGACGATCCTGTTCACGTGAAATAGTCCCTCCGCTTGACCCTCGCTATAGCTGCCACGTGACTAGCGGTGCAGCCTTAGATCCAGCCCAACACAGCCCCTAGCGGGGCAAGAAAGACGCCGATTATTCGGGCCACTTCAAAGGTGGTCCAGTCGGCCACGGCAAATCCGATTTTGAAAATCTTGGCGATATTTAAGAACCATCCCACCAATCCGGCGATGCCGATTGCGAACATCAGCACGTAGATGATTTCGAATATCGACCGCTTAGCGTCGAACATTTGATTTCCTTATGAGTTCATCGGGCTGCACTCTCGTTGAAAGTGCAGTCGGATGAATCCGGGGCAATGCACGCCTGACAACTCCCGTTCATCACGGCTCCAGGACATGCACTGCTCATCAATCGCCGCAGGGCGCAGCAGTAGTGCTTGCCGCCCCTGGGTCGTTGAAATCCTCTGGTCTTGAGCAAACTTCGCTTCCGGGGTAGAGGGTTGCGCCCGGTGCCTAGAGACGCTTGTGCGCCATCGGCCTGTTCTATCGCTTGGCTGGTTGTTAAAGAGCGGGTACTGCTTGCAGCTCCGTTACTAGGGTGGCGTTGCCTAAACCGTTCTGCGGAATTGCTGCGTTAAGAAAAAGTGTAGATATATCTAAACTTAATGTCAATAAAAATCTAAACATCCGGGCGAGCCAATCGGATACCATCGAGAATTAATTTGTTACGGGAGGGACTATGCGGTTCTGGACCATTGCAGCTATTGCGGCTGCTTTCTTCTCAAGCGCCGCCCAGGCAGCGAAAACAGACCTAGAACTGATAAGTAGTCAGGCGGCACACCACTTCTTTGTGGTTTCCAAGCCGTGGATTCTTGATTCGAGCTATCTGGAAGGCGTAGCCAGCAAATTTTGCTCTGGTAAGCGGGCGTGCGTGGCCCACTTCTGGGAGAGAGGTACGCCTGCGGCCAAAGCACTGCCCATGTCAGATGCTCAGGCTAAAGCCGAAATGGCGACTTTCCAGGGAAATCGGATGCTCTGGCGGTGCGGGAAGTACAAAGTGGCTACCGACAAGAATTGCTTTAGCGACTGAATCGTAAAAAGGGGCGGCGGAAATGAAACGGCGTGAGACGCCGGATAAACTATTGTTTATTGGCAAACTCATCCTAAGGCTCTTAATAAAGTGTTGACCCTAGAGCAACTTCAAAAACTAATTTCTAGCCCCCGAGAAGATGAAACACTCGAATTCAAAGAGGCTCGGAGCCAGTTCGACTATTCGAAGTTGATGAAGTACTGCGTAGCCTTGGCCAACGAGGGCGGCGGCCATCTGATTCTCGGGGTAACCGATAAAAATCCCCGAGCTATTGTGGGCACGGAAGCCTTTCGCGACCTGCGTGAGGCTCGGCAACGGATCCACGACACGTTGCGTATCCGTGTTGAAACGGCTGAAGTTTATCTGGATGACAAGAGAGTCGTAGCGTTTGTCATCCCATCGAGACCTGTCGGTCACCCCATGGAGTACGAGGGGGCGTACTTGATGAGAGTCGGTGAGGCTCTAAAGCCCATGACCCCGGATCAACTACGCAAAATACTAGGCGAAGGGCGGCCCGGATTTCTAGAGCATGATGCCTCAGATCCCCTTGATTCTGATCACATAGTTAAGCTGCTTGATATCCAGGTTTTCTTTGACTTGTTAAAACTGCCTTTCCCAGCATCTAGGGATGGAGTATTGCAAAGACTAGAGAGCGAGCGGTTGATTCGTCATGTTGGTGATGGGATGCACCGCATTACGAACTTAGGTGCATTGCTTTTGGCAAAGGATATGAGGGAGTTTGACACTCTGATGCGTCGTACCATCAGAGTGGTGAAATACAAGGGAAAAAACAAACTGCAAACCGAGAGGGATATCATCGGTCAGAAAGGGTATGCGAGCGGATTTGAAAACTTGATTACGTACGTGAACAGCCAGCTTCCCATGAATGAGGTCATCGGGCAGGCGCTCCGAGATGAAGTTCGTATGTTTCCCGAGCTGGCGATACGAGAATTGGTTGCGAACGCTCTTGTTCACCAGGATTTTGAAGAGTCCGGGTCGGTCACCATCGAAATTTATTCTGATCGAATAGAGATTACAAACCCTGGCAAGCCATTGATTCCGACAAACAGATTCGTTGATGAGTACAAGGCCAGAAATGATCGATTGGCCGATCTGATGCGCCGAATGGGGATTTGTGAGGAGAAAGGTAGCGGCATAGACAAGGTTGTCCATAGCACTGAGTTTTATCAGCTGCCGCCACCTTCGTTTCGAGCCACGCCTTTTCATACGACCATGACTCTGTATGCGCACCAAGATTTTGCAGATATGGAGCCTGCGGATCGTGTTTGGGCATGCTATTTACATGCTTGCCTGAGGTATGTAAGCAACGAAAAAATGACCAATCAAAGCCTCAGGGAACGGTTTAGGCTTGACGACAGTAAAGCGAAGTCTGCTTCGGTATCACAGATCATCGCTCAAGCGGTAGCACAACAATGGATCAAATTGGATGACCCAGAGAACACATCGAAGCGTTACGCCAGATATGTCCCCTTTTGGGCCTGAGGCTCATCTAATCGCTAATGCTCGCTGACTTTGAGAGCAAGGTCTAAGTCATTGATTTCTAGGGGTTATCTTATTTAATCGCTAATTTTTCGGTTGGAAAATTAGATAAATGTTTTTGAAATCAATGAGTTAACGCCACTTTTCGGCATTCCTGCGCTTTAGCCGTGCATATAGAAGGTTATTTGCGCTTGCAATGATATGAGTCAGAAATTGGCGACGCTAAGCAACCCCAAGTCGAGCGGCGTCACCTTCTAGCAGCCGCCCACCGGCCCATACGACCCGGCCCAGCACTCTCACCGATACGCCCTGGGCCTCCAGAGGGAAATCTCGGTATTTCCGGTTGGCCGACCTGGCGATCCATTGACCAGTCAGCTTGTCCTTGTCGATCACCTTGACGATCATTTTCCCGTCATAGTTGATGGCATAAACGGTGTTGGGAACCAGGTCGTGGATAGTTAGGCTGTCGTCTGGCACGACTAGCAGTGCCCAGCCATCCTTGATATTCGGATCCATGCTGTCGCCTTTGGCGTAGACCACTCGGCCGCGTCCGCGATCGGCGCCGACGGAGCGAAGAAATGATTGTCGGAACTGAATCGCGCCGGTAACCAACTCGCTGTCCGCTTCGATGCCGTCACCGGCGGCTAGCCGCACATCAGCCAGTTCCAAGACCTTCTCGAACTTTTCGTTTGCGGCTACCGGATCACCGGTTGTGACGTTAGCGACGGTGCTGAGTTCTATGCCGAATTGAACTCGCCTTTCACGTTCCATTTGCTTGGTCGTGACGCCGCCTGGCTCCCATGGTGCTGGTGGTAGGCCATCGATCCTCATTGGGAACTCATCAGCAGCGGAATCGAGATCGGCCAGACCACCATGGCTAGGCTGAGCTGGTTGAGTCGGGGGCGCAACCTTGATGTCGAGTTTGAGCTGGGCAATCGCCAGGGCCATTGCACCTTGCAGGGCGTTCAGCTTTTCAGGAGAGAGAGCGCGCACTTCCTTTTCTGGAATTGCGGGGAAGGGCCATGGGTCGGCGGCCTCCGCTTCTGTTTGGTCAAACCATCCGGTCGGCAGGCCTACGCGACGCTCAAGCTCGTCCACCACATGTTGACCGGGGGTGCGCCCGCGGTTGTATGTGGCCGAGAGATATTGAGATATCTGCGCACGCTCGTAGCCGTACTTGCGGGCAAATTCCGCATTGTTCCCGTTGGCCTTGTCGTCAATGAGCTGCCGCAATCGCTTGCGCCGAATCTCAAACTTATCCATTCGCTTATCCATGCTGCGATTAGAACAAGAGATTTCTAAACAATGGTTTAGATTAATCTTGACCTAATGATTAGAAATATCTAAACTCCCCTCGTATGAACGCTACCGATGTCATCAATATCATGGGCGGTCGGGCCGAGGTGATGCGAATCACGGGCCTTACCAAAGGCCGTATTTCTCAATGGGTATCTGATAACGAGATACCCCGATCCTGGATGACCGCGTTCCATGCAATGCGGCCAAACGAGATTCCGGCACCGGCGGCAGCCCATCAGGAGACTGCGCCATGACTGATCCGTGCCAACTGATTCCCTCGCGTCCTTTCTCTGTGACGGAAATCTGCCGTTGGTTCCAAGTGGACCCGATGGACATCTGTCCGGTGGGTCGGGCGGCAGACGCACACATCCCTGGTGACACGACATCGCCACCGCCACCCAACGCGATCCAAATCGGACCAACAGACATTTCCTGATTCGTTTGCATGTTGCGCATCTTAAAGACAGCGCCGTGTACCCGAAACCCTGATATCCGCAGTTACCAAGGTAAGCCTTATGACCATCCGCCTGCATTCTCATCATTGGCTTGATGTCCTTTACAACGATGTCCGCAATGCGCCTGGAGGCGTGAAGGACGCTGCACGGTTCTTGAGTGAGCGCCGTGGCAAGTCCATTCATTACGAATCGCTGCGCGCCAAGCTCAACGGCCAGGAAGGTGAGGCCATGACCTTCGAGATTGCTGACCTCTTAACGGAGTGGCTGTCTCAGAAAGCTGGGGGCGTTGAAGCTGCTCACCGCTGGGCACAGACGTACGCCATGGTCGAGCATGGTTTGACGTGTTTGGACGTACCCCCGCCACCTGAAGGCGGCTGGGCCGACGAGCTCAAGGCCATTCACGAAAAGGTGCTCAAGGTGGGCATGACCGTTGGGAGCTTGAACGCTTCGACGTTGAGCGCCATGGCAGACGGCCAGATTGACGCTGACGAACGCAGTGCGCTTTACACGTTGTTTATGGACTTGGCTGTTCTGGCATTCCGTGGCGCCCGCAATGCGTCGAGGGTGCAATGCTGAGTCGTGCGAGTTCAGGTAGCCCCGTAAGAGCGCGTGTAGCGCCTGGGGTAGGCAAGGGGGCGGCGCTGGCGCGAGTGGCGGGCCAGTTGTGCGCGAACAAGCGCTTCCAAGAGTGGGTCATTGCCCGCGCTGGCGCCGTCCCTCATGGTGTGGCAACGAGTGAGTACGCAGCCGACTACATACGTCGTGCTTGCGGTATTTTGAGCCGGAGCGAGCTGGACCACAACGCCCAGGCGGCAGCTCTGTTCCATGACCGCATCCGTAAGCCGTTTCTCAAGTGGAGCGGTACGTATGCCTAGCCTGCATGTATTCCGTGGCTATCGCGTGCCTCTGGAGGTCATCACTCAGGTTCGTCAGATGATCCTCGACACTGAGCGTACGGTTGACGTTGACGCTCTGGTCTCGGTGATCAAGCCCAAGCTTATAGCGGTTGATCCCTGGTTCAGCACCACACGTGAAATGGCTGCTCGCCTCGCGGTGGATTCCCTGTTGGTCGATTACGCCCGCGCAGGAATGCTTACGCGTCATCCTCGCCGACTGAGTTCGCCTGTATGGCGACGTGCGCAGACGGCAAAGGCCAAGCCATGACGTTGACCCGCAAAACCGGACTGAAGCAACGCACGCCGCTCAAGCGTGGCAAACCGTTGACTGCCAAGGCCCCGATGATGCGCGCTACGGCCATTAAGCCGCCTCGTGCCGCGATGAAGGCACGTAGGAAAGGGAAGAGGGCGACCAAGACCGTTTATCGCAATCCCGAGCTGCTGGCTCTTGCTAACGGCGAAGAGTGCTTGCTGCGGGTCCCTGTGTACTGCTGGGGTGGAACAGATACCACCGTGGCGTGCCATTCGAACCGTACGCGTGACGGCAAGGGCAAGGGCATCAAGGCGCATGACTGGGCTATTGCGTTCGGCTGTGGTGGTTGTCACTGGTTCATAGACCAATCCCCGGCATCCCGGGAAATCAAGTTGAGTTATTTCGTGCCTGCTCTGCGTCTGACGCGGCTGCGGATCATCGCCTTGGGCAAATGGCCTGAGCAAGCTGAGAGCGGGTATCAATCTTTGTATGGAGAGTCGGCATGAGTGTTGAAGTCATGACGATGGTGTTTAAGCGCTATCCCAACGGGGGCGGCGAGATGCTGCTTGCGCTGGCACTCGCTGATCATTCGAACGACGTAGGGACGGGGATATACCCCTCTATCGCGTCTCTGTCGGAGAAGACCCGGCAGTCCGTGCGTGCTGTGCAGTATCAGCTGCGTGCCATGGAAAAGGCTGGTTGGTTGATCTTGGTCAACTCTGGGAATGGTGGGCGCAATCAGCGTCGTGAATACCGTATCTCTGAGGCTTGGATAAAGGGTGCAGATTTTGCATCCCTCGCTCCAGCCGATCCAGATCAAGAAAACGGTGCAAATTCTGCACCCATTAATTCAGCGGAAAAGGGTGCAATCCACGACATAAAGGGTGCAACTGATGACGCAAAGGGTGCAAATGACGACATAAAAGGGTGCAACGGGTTGCACCCGCATATAACCGTCATAGAACCATCAAGAACCGTCAAAGGCGCACGCAAGCGTTCGCCTCATGGGTTCGACCCGATGAGCTTGGAATTGCCGGACTGGCTGGATGCAGACCTGTGGGGGCGTTGGGTACGTCACCGCGTGGAACTCCGCAAGCCGTTGACCGAAGAGGCTGCAAAACAGCAGCTGAAAGACCTGGCTGCATACCGCCTCCAGGGATACACGCCCACCGATGTAATCGAACACGCCATCGGCAAGAGCTGGCAAGGCCTGTTTGTTCCGAAGGGGGCGGGACTCGTTGGGGGTGCAAGCCAGTCGGGCAAGTTCAACCCGACGCAGTACGTCAATCGCAATCGCAACCACGGAGGCAACGGCCATGACGACGGTCGCACAATCGACATCTAAGCAGGCTGGCTGGTCTGTGCCGCTGGCGAAGCTTGAGGGTATCTCCCTGATCGACCATCTGTGGAACAGGCTTTCGGGCACGTACGGGGGGCGCTGGCTTAAGGATTTCCCCGACATGCAGAGCATCGAGAACTGGAAGGGGGCATGGGCCGAAGCATTCGACGAAGAGGGGCTGACGCCTCACGAGGTTGCCGAGGGTCTGCGTGCGTGCCGTCGTATGTACGACTGGCCCCCGTCTGTCAGCGAGTTCATCAAGGCATGTCGGCCTGGCCTGATCCCGGAGAACGCGTTTCACGACGCGGTTGCGGGCATGACGGCTCGCCAACGTGGCGAGGTCGGCAACTGGAGCCATCCGGCGGTGTACTGGGCAGCGGTTCGGGTCGGGCGCCATGACTTGCTCAACTGCGGGTATGCAGTGATGCAGACACGTTGGGAGCGAGCATTGTCGGAAGAGCTGGCGCGATCCTCGTGGGAACCGATCCCGGCACCGGCGAAGGCGTTGCCGCCTCCTGCGGTTGATGAGCGGGCGAACGCCAAGGCTGCGGAAGCGATCAAGGAAATCAGCAATCGAGCTGTGGCCCCCGATAGCGCTCGCGATCCCACTCGCGGAGCGCGGCGAGTGCTGGCTGAGCAGGCGCGCAAAGGTGGTCGGCGGTACTCGCCCGCAGTGGTGAAGCTTGCGCAAGCTGCCGTCGATGCGATGCAAAGCCGGGGGGCGCAGGCATGAGCGCGATGCAGCGAAACAAAGGGGCAGCATACGAACGCAAGGTTGCCAACTTGCTTACCGAATCGACCGGCACTATTTGGCGCAGACGAGTTCGTAACGCGTTGGGTGACAGTGATGTCGTTGCAGATGACGCCGCTTTCGCCCGTATATCTGTCGAATGCAAGCATGCCAACACGCTTTGCTTGCCCGCGTGGTGGAGGCAGGCACAAGCGCAGGCGGGCGACCAGGGGATACCCGTCCTCATCTACCGGCAAACGGGAGCGCGAGGCGAGTCCGTGATGCTGGATGCTTATCACGTTAATTCTCGGCATTGGCCGGTGCGGGGGCGTCACACCGTCACTCTCGACTGGGATGCCGCAATGCAATGGATGCGGGAAATGCTCCCGTTCAACACTACCTACAGCCCGGACATTATCTGATGAATACCACGACTATCTCTCGCGTGCCGAGTGTTGCGGCAGCACACCAAGAAGCAGAGCCCCTCTTTCGTAGCGCACACGCAGCGCTGACTTTTGCGTTGAACTATTCAATGCAGCAGTACGACCGGCCCCTAATGAATCGGGCAATGGCAGGGCGATCCTCCCAAGAAGGGAAAGGCCTTTTCGGGACGGACGGTGCTGGACAAGCAGGAATGATCCGAGCGGAGCTTGATCAACTGTTGCCTATCCACAAAGCTGTGTTGATCGCTTCGGTAGGGCCGTGGCAAGTCCCGTGCAGTTGCAAGGTGAGCTGCTGCTCTGGATGGAAACCTAACGCCGAGTGGGAGGCTGCGATGAGCCAGTTGACCACCTTGGCTGCTGGTGCTGCGTTGTCCGGTTGCGTGTCCAATGGGCGCGTCCGTTCAGCGTTGATACAGCGCTTGCTTGGGGCAAAGGTGACGCTGGCTGAGATAGCAGAGCGGTTTGATGTTTGCGAGCGCACGGTGACGGCTCACAGCCTGAAGATCAAGCGCTGGCTGTTTGGAAGTCAAGGGAAGAGCGAAGAGGACTCAAAGCTTGGACTGCATCAGGAAGCATACGCAGCAATCACAAGGCGGCTTCAGAATGGCGGCTTAGTGGGCGAAGCCAACGAATCAAATAAATGATGTTGACGGTTGCAGTTTTTTCCTGCAATATCCGTCCTTAACGGATAAGGTGTATTAGTCCGTCTACAGAAACCCGCCCTCAAAACAGGCGGGTTTTTCTTTTGCAGAATCCCATTGGCCCTGACTGGATAACCGGTCGGGGCCTTTTCATTTTCGCGGCGTAGCGCAGTGGGAGCGCGCCGGGCTCATGCCCCGGAGGTCACAGGTTCGAACCCTGTCGCCGCAACCAATCTCCCTTTGCTACCGAGGGCCGCACGTCATGGATGGCGTGTGGGGGTTCGGGCGTCGCCGCCGGGCGGCGTGCAGTTGGTGGCACCCGGCACGATCACTTGAGGACTCTCAGCTATGACCTGCCTTGGATGCGCACGTAGGCGCGAGACTCTACGACGATGGACGGACCTTGCATATGAGCGAGCACGAAGCCTCTTTAACTCAACAACTCCTAGCGGCACTGCTGGAGAACACGCAGGCCCAGAACAGACTGGCACAAGCGATAGTGAGCCAAGCGGACGCGATAGCCGACCTAGCCGACGCCGTCGCAGGTCAGCTGAATGATGACGACCAAGGTTTGGGCATTACGTATCTGAGCGGCGCTCCACGCTGATGCCGACCAAGCCGAAGACGCACAAAGTTCGGCAGAGCACACCACGACACGAGCCCATTGCCCCATCGTATGGACAAGGGCGAGGCGGTAGGCCGTGGCGGAGGCTTCGGCTGATGATCCTGAATAGAGATGGCTGGCTATGCCAATGCGACGAATGCAAACGGCTTGGCCGTGTGCTCGTTGCACATGAAGTGGATCACCACATCCCGCTGTCTCGTGGTGGCACGGACGACCCTAGCAACCTGCGGGCGATCAACAGGGACTGCCACAAAGCAAAGACGCAACGTGAAGGCGGCAGGCGGTATCCAAAGCGCCGCGCAGCGCCGCCGGGACGTGATCCCACCGTCCGACCCTGAAGCGGGGAGGGGTGGGTTCAAACCCTAGAGCCCTCTTGCCGGACACCGCGCCTCCAGCCTTTTTTTTACGCGTGCAATTCAAAAAAACGGTTTTTTCGATATGCCAAGACCCCGTAAACCTGACCACCTCAAGGTCGTTTCGGGCACGGACCAGCCTTGCAGGATGGACGGCCCGGACGCCGTCGAACTGCCTTTGGTGGATGACGTTCCGCCTGCACCTGAATGGCTGATCAATCCGGCGGCAGTCGAAGAATGGAATCGCTTAGCGCGAATTCTGTACGCAAACAAACTTTTAACAGAGGCAAGCCTTAGCTCGTTGGCGCACATGTGTGCGCTGCATGGAAAGATTCGACAACTCTACGCCGCTGGTGAAGCGCCCACTGCAAGCATGGTCGGTGCTCTTCGCGCATATCAAAACGACTTTGGTCTAACGCCGGTCGCCCAGGGAAAGGTTAAGCCCTCTGGTGAAGTGCCAGCGACAAACGAGTTCGCCAAAAATGGCCGCCCAGGTAAACGACGAGTCGCGTGATTATGTGGCAATTGCCATCGACTATGCGAAGGCTGCGGTAGCGGACAAGAAACGGAGGAAGTTTGGTAAGTGGATACGGCTCGCTTCGAAACGCTTTCTTGACGACTTAAAGCGGGCGAAACGAAAGGACTCGCCATTCATCTTCGACGAATGGCACGCCAATGACCCTTGTGACTTTCTGGAAAAGCTACCTCACGTAGAGGGTAAGTGGGTCAATCCGGATGGAACGCCGCAGCCAAATCTTGTTTTGCACCCGTCGCACATCTTCTTTGTTGTGCAGTTGTTCGGCTTCCGCAAGCGCGATGGCACGGAGATACCTGATTACGGCTTCTTCAGGCCCAGGCGCTTTACGTCTGCGCTGTTCGCGGTAGCGCGCAAGAACGCGAAAAGCACGCTATCCGCTGGCATTCTTCTCTATTGCCAGTGCTGCGAGCCCGAAGAGGGCGCGCAGATTATGAGTGCCGCTACCACCTACGGCCAGGCCGCGATCATCTTCAAGGTCGCTAAGCGGATGGTTGAGCTGAAGGCGGCTCTGCGTGAGGCATTTGGATTGCAAGTTTGGGCCAAGGCCCTGACGAGATTTGAAACGGGAGGGAGTTTTAAGGCGATTCACGCCAAGGCCAGTACGCAAGACGGCTTAAACCCGTCGCACACCGGTCTGGACGAGATTCACGCTCACAAGACCTCTGATCTTCTAAACGTCCTTACGTCTGCGGCGGGCGCCCGCTCGAATCCTTTGTGGTTGTATACCACCACCGAGGGATATGCGAATCCAGGCCCGTGGGCTGAGATTCGCCAGTTCGCCAGGAATCTGCTGCTAGGGGTTTTCGAGGCAGATCATTACCTTGCGCTGATATATGCGCTCGACGACGAGGACAAGACCGAGGGCTACAAAGAGGACGATGAGTTTGATGAAAGCAAATGGGTGAAAGCGAACCCTCTGCTTGATATCAACCCCCATTTGATGGCAGCCGTTCGGAAGGAGGCGATAGAAGCCAAGCAGATGCCTTCCAAATTGGCCGAGTTCCGAATCAAACGTTTGAATCGGCCAGCCTCAACATCAAGCGGATGGATCGACCTTGGTAAGTGGAAGAAGTGCGGAGGTGCTGTAGACCTGTCCTGGCTTAAGAAGTACCCCTGCACTGGCGGGCTGGACCTCGCAAGCACTACCGATTTGACCGCTTTTAGACTTGTCTGGAACGTGGACGGTGTGCTCTACACCTATGGCCTACGCTGGGTGCCTGAAAACGCGGTCGCACAACGTACTGAACGGGGCACTGTGCCGTACGCGAGCTGGGTTGAGTCGGGATTTCTCAAGCAGACAGACGGCGACGTTACCGATTATGCGGTGGTTGGCGCGGACATTATTGCGCTGTGCAAGGGACTTCAGGTCTCGTCGATTGCGTATGACAGCTGGAACGCATCAGACCTAGTGAGTCGGCTGGTCGAAGCTGGCCTGCCAATGGTGCAGTTCATTCAGGGTGGGAAATCGTATCACCCCGCTATGACCGCGCTTGAAATGGCCTACGTGTCTGGCTCGTTCGCGCATGGCGGCGATCCTGTACTTACTTGGTGTGCCTCGAACTTCGTTGAGCGTCGAGACGAAAACTTAAACATGTCGCCGAACAAGAAAAAGTCGGCTGACAAGATCGATGACATGGTTGCTCTGCTCATGGCCGTTGGGCTATCTCAGGCCCAGAAGCCCAGCAGAAGCAAAAACCGATCCTCATTCTTTGACAAGCCGGTGGTGGCATGAAATTAGTTCTGACTGTATATGCGCTCATTCTCGCGCTTTGCATGCTCGCGACCGTATCTGGCGTGTATGTCCTGTGGGGCACAGGGTGGGCTCTCCTATCTCTAGGCGGATTTCTTATGTGGCTGTCAGAGATTCTGCGCCGTGGGCTGAAGGAGATGAAGGGTGGAAATTAACTCTCTATCTAAGGCTTTCTTCAGCGGCCTCACAGCGGATTCCGGGCCAGGATTTCTCCAAAAGACGCTTTTTGGTCGCCATGCGAACGTCCCATTAGATGCTGGCGATGGTTTTTCTTATAACCAGCCTTGGCAAATAATCTCGGCCACAGGTCGCCCGTTGAGTGATGATGCTGTATTGAGATTGTCCGCTGCGATGGCTTGCGTCCGGCTGCTCTCCCAGGTGATAGCCACGCTACCACTCGGGGTATTTGAGCGTCTCGGTGACGGCGCTCGGCAAGAGGCTCGGGGGCATTGGGCATACGAACTTCTTCATAACGAACCCAATGCGTACATGACCGCCGCTGACTTTTGGCAGGTCATGGTTGCTTGGATGATGTTGCGAGGTAATGGCTACGCGGAAAAGCTCCGGATTGGTGGCCGCATCGTGGCCCTGAACCCGCTTCCGGCGTCCATGGTTTCCTGCCGAAAGCTCCCGAATGGTGAGCCGGAATACACATACACCGAGAATGGCAAACGCCGAGTGATTTCCAGAGCGGATATGTGGCATATCCCCGCATTTACTTTGGACGGGATTTTCGGCTTGTCGCCGATTCGATACGGGTCGGGCGTCTTCTCCGGCGCGATGGCAGCTGATGATGCGAGTCGTAGCATTTTTGAGTCGGGCATGTCGGCGGCTGGCGTCATTACGATGCCGCCGGATATGTGGCTCGACGAGGGAGAGCGAAAGAAGTTAGTCGATTCAATGAACGACTTTCGAGCTGGCGGAGCGCGTCGAAATCAGGCCTTCGTCTTGGAGGGCGGCATGCAGTACGCCCAGCTATCCATCAATCCTGAAGATGCGCAAATGCTCGAAAGTCGCATGTTCAACATTGAGGAAATATGCAGATGGTTCGGTATTGATCCAAGTCTCATCGGTCACGGACAGAAGGTGTCCAATTACGGCACCGGCCTTGAGGAAAAAAATCTCGGATTCCTTGCGTACTGCCTAACTCCCTGGCTGCGCAAGATTGAGCAGTCAATCAGAAAGAACCTTTTTACGCCAGCCGAGAAATTAAAGAACTTCGCTGAGTTCAATGTCGCGGGCCTTCTGCGTGGCAATGCATTGGCTCGGGCCGAGTACTACGCACGAATGGTCAATAACGGCCTCATGACGAGCGACGAAGTGCGGCGTGCGGAGAACCTACCGCCAATGGGTGGAAACGCAGAAGCACTCCGAGTGCAGTCGGCGATGGTTCCGCTGAACATGATCGGCTCAGTAGCCTCCGGCTCTGTGCAGCCCGAATCCTCCGGCGTATCGCAGGACGTGCTGCGAAACATTATCCGTCAGGTCGCTCCTGACCTGGGCGATTCAGAGGTGGAGCAAGTCCTTTCCCGAGTAGTACAGCCTTCATCGCAATGAGAACACCATGAATCAAAAATCTCCTGTGCTCCGGCATAAACGCGTGGCGTTTAAGGCCGAAGATGTGACCGAGGTCGGCACGTTCATTGGCTACGGCTCCGTATTCGGAAACTTGGATGGCGGTGACGATATCGTCGAACGCGGTGCGTTCGGAGCCAGTATCGAGCGGCTGAAGTCCATGGGGCGTGTGACGCCAATGCTCTGGCAGCACAAGACCGATGAGCCAATCGGGCATTGGGCCGAGTTAGAGGAGGATGACCACGGCCTCAAGGGCAACGGCGAGCTTTGGATTGACGACGCGCCATATGCGCGCATCGCCCATCGTGGCATGAAGACTCGGTCAATAACTGGTTTGTCGATTGGTTATGGCGTCATCCGCGAGACTTACGACAGCAAATCGGGCATCTCGCTGCTGCACGAGTTGGACCTGTACGAGATTAGTCCCGTGACGTTCCCGATGAACGATCTTGCTCGGGTCGAGGCCGTGAAGTCTGCCTTGTCCGAGGGCGGACTGCCAACCATCAAAGAATTTGAGCGATTCCTGCGAGAGGCAGGATTCTCGAAGACCCAGGCCACTGCCGTCGCCAACGGCGGCCTGACGAAGTTGCTCCGGAGTGAGTCCGGCGACGCAAAGGCGAAACAGGCCGCGAGCATCGCGCTAGCGGCGTTCAGACTCCATTCAATGTAAGGATCAACAAATGAGCACCGTAGAGGAACAAGGCTCCGATTTGGCCTCGCTGGCAACTGAATTTGCCAAGGCCACCAAAGAAGTCAAGGAAATGGGCGCGGAGATCCTGCGCCAGAAGAACAACGGCGAAGACACCTCCAAAGAATTGAAAGCCAAGGTCGATGAGGCGCTGGAGAAGCAGGGCGCCTTGGGACAGCAGGTCAAGGAACTGGAGCAGGTTATCGCCCAAGGCTTGAAGGACATGGGCCGTGGCGAGGATGTGACCCTCGGCGCAGCGCTGGACAAGTTCTTTGAGGACAATCCTGAATCTAAGCAGTTGCTTGCTACGCCGCGCCAGGGAAAGAGCATTCACATTCCCATGAGCCGTAAGGCGCTGCTCGGGTCGTCTACGACTGGTGAGGCTCTGAATTACCCTGGTCAGCAGTTGCCCATGGTCCAGCCTGCCGTCCGGCGTCTGGTCGTGCGCGATCTCCTGATGCCTGGCCGTACCGATAAACCTGTCGTCTTCTACCCGCGTGAGACGGGGTACACAGGCGGTCCGGATATCGTGGCTGAAGGCGCACTGAAGCCCGAGTTCAACGTGGAGATTGAAAACGTCACCGCGACGGTGCCAACAATCGCCCATTGGACAGACATCTCCTTGCAGATGCTCGACGATGTTCCGTACATCCGTAGCTACATCGAAGGCCGGATGCTCTATTTGCTGAAGCTGAAAGAGGAAGAGCAGTTCCTTAACGGCTCGGGCGCTGCGGGCAATATGCTGGGCTTGTATACCGCTGCAACGCCGTATGCACAGCCAGCTGGCGTCGAAGTTACCAACGAGCAAGCTATTGACCGCCTGCGTCTGATGTTGTTGCAAGTGGAATTGGCAGATGCGTTCGCCACTGGCATGGTGTTGAACCCCGTTAGCTGGGCCAATATCGAGCTGTTGAAAGACTCGCAGCTGGGCTATCTGTTCACGAACCCGCAGACGACCACTACTGGCCGACTCTGGGGGCGCGATGTGGTCTCCACGAAATCGATGGCCGCAGGCAATGCTCTGGTCGGAGACTTCCGTACGCATGCTCAAGTCTTGGATCGTCAAGATGCGAACGTTTCCATCTCGTTTGAGAACAAGGACAATTTTGTCAAGAACTTGGCAACGATCCGCGTCGAAGAGCGGACGATTGTGGTCATCTACCGCCCCGAAGCTTTCGTTAAGGGCTCGTTGGTAATCACGACTCCGTAATCGACGGCAGCATCTTTCAAGAAAGGGCGGATTTGATCCGCCCTTCGTATATGGAGATCCCATGAAAATCAAGATTACGGATCAAGTTGATCGCTTCATGCCCGGTGATGAGCCTGATGTTCCAACTTACTACGCTGAAGCGCTGGTAAAGCTTGGTGTGGCGAAATACCCGGGAGCTAGCCAGGACCCGCCAGAGAACAAAATGGCCGAGCCCCCGGCAAACAAGCGGGCCGCAGGACGAGGCCGAGGACGCGGGGCCGATAGGGGTTAGCCATGAGCGTCATCAACCTGAGCAAAGCTAAGGCGTTTCTCGATGTCTTCCATGACTCAGACGATGAGAAGCTGCAAGACCTGTTGGATGGTGCGGAAGAAGAGGCCCTGCGCTTCATGAAGCGCAGCCATTTCAGCGGCGCATGTCCGGCTATTGAGGGCGATCCGCTGATTGGTGTATCTGACCCAGATGAAGTTACCCCGGGTCAGCGGGTGGCTGTGTTCCTCCTGTTGCAGGCCAGCTACGGCGCTTCGCCAGACGATGCGGAGAAGCTTCGACGAGCGGCGCAGATCAAATTGCGGCCTTATCGCTGCTCAGCGGGGTTGTGATGCTTTCTTATCGATTGCGGCACCGAATCACATTCGAGCGCCCCGTTCATATCAAGAACGAAGAGACTGGTTCTGTTCGCACGGTTTGGGAGGTGGCCATCGTCGGTGGGAAACCTATGGTTGACGTGCCTGCCGAGGTTCTGACCGGCGCTGGCCGTGAGCTGATGGCGGCGGATGCACGGCAAGCACAAACCACGGCGCGCATTAATTTGCGATGGTTCCCTGTCGACCGGCTGGAGCTAGCCAAGTGGCGCATCCTTTGGGATGGTCGCCAACTTGGGATCGTCTCTGCGGAGACGGATATCACCGCTCGGCGTGAATGGCGTCTTCGTTGTGAAGATGGGGTGCGCGATAAAACTTGAGGGGGCGTAATGGCCGAAAACCGCTTTTCAGGCTTAGACCAAGCCCTGAAGAACATGAAGGACTTGCCCGTCAAGATTCGGCGCTCAGCAGGCCGCAAAGCCGTTGGCAAGGGAGCTGCGATATTGCGCCGCAGAGCGAAAGAGAACGCTTTGCGCATTGACGATAAGGACACAGGGCGAAGAATCGCCGACAACGTCGGCCAGCGCTATCGCAGCAAAGAATCCCGGCGTACTGGAGACGTGATCATCAGTGTTGGTGTTCTCACGAAGAGGGGCCGCATTCCACGGGGCAATCCTGATGAGGGGCCGAAGGGAAACACGCCCCACTGGCACCTTAAGGAGCTTGGAACGAGCAAGGTTCGTGCTGAGCCGTTCATTCGGCCTGCTGGTGAGGGCAGTGTTGACGAGGTGCTTAATGCCGTCGCCGCCGAACTGGATAAGCAAGTCACCAACGAAGTTAAGAAATTGGGGGTGTGATGTATCCGCCCATATACGCGACAGTAAAGACCTCTCTCGCTGTCCAGGCCGTGCTAGGTGAGGACGTACGCCTCTTTCCTTTCGGAAGGGTCCCGCAAGGCACGCCAGCGCCTTATGGAGTCTGGCAGCTAGTGCCTGGCGGTAGCCCCGAAAACTACCTTGGAAATCTTCCTGATATTGACAGCATGTTGGTGCAGGTCGATGTCTACGCGACCACCGATGATGACGCACGCGAGGCCGCAAAGGCCTTGCGAGATGCCATAGAGCCACACGCACACATTGTCTCTTGGCGTGGAGAGGACACAGACACCGAAACCGACTTGGCCTTCGTCAGCTTTGACGTTAGGTGGTGGGTGCCTCGATAGCTAACCCAACTTTATTTCACCTATGCCCCGCACCTCGCGGGGCTTTTTTTTGCCCGTGAATCGGGTTCCTTTGGAGTTGAAACCATGTCCATCTTGACCCAGGGCACACAAATCTATGTATTGGCGCCCACTGTTGAGGACCCGACTAAGTTCGAGGCCTTGGAAATTGAATGCGCAACAGCGTTCTCGCCAGGCGGAAACCCCGCTGATCAGATCGAAACCACGTGCCTAAGTGACAAGATTCGCAGCTATCTGCGTGGCTTGCGTACGCCTGGGCAGGCGACGCTGAACATTAACGCTGATCCGCGCAACGTGTCGCATATCCGCCTGCATCAGTTGTCTGAGGATGACAACGTTGAGGATTTGGCCTGGGCTGTGGGCTGGTCCGATGGCAAAGCGCCGCCGACTGTAATGGCGACTGGCATCGTCTCAGGCATCACCGTGACGAATGGGGGGAGCGGTTATACGACCGCGCCGACGGTGACGCTCTCGGGCGGCGGCGGCACCGGCGCTACCGCGACCGCCACCGTGTCAGGCGGCGTAATCACTGGCATCACTGTATCTAACCCTGGTTCCGGGTACACATCGGCCCCGACTGTTGCTATTGACGGCGACGGAACCGGCGCTGCGGCGACAGCGACCCTTGGGGCAGGTGACGATTTCAATCTGCCCGCGACTCGCACTTGGTTTGTTTTCCGCGCTTACGTGTCCGACTTCCCGTTCGACTTCGCGGCAAACACTGTTGTGGCGACGGCTGCAACCCTTCAACGCACGGGCGGCTCCGCCTGGATTCGTAAGGTGGCCTAAGCATGTTGATGACCAAAGAGAGTTTGGCGACAGCGGGCGCGTTTACCGGCAAGCCTGTTGAAAAAGAGGTCAAGTGGAATAAGGATGGTGAAGACCTGGTCTTTACCGTCTACGTCCGACCTCTGGGTTATAGCGCCGCAGTATCCGACCTGCTGGCGATGTCCGGAAAGGTGGATGCCGTTGCTGGCCGCATTGCAGCGAGCATTTGCGATGCCGATGGAAAGCCTGTTTTCACCGTTGGGGATATTACGGGCGAAGCTGATCCGGAACGCGGCCCGTTGGATGGTGAGCTGACTACGTCGCTTCTTGCTGTGATAGGCGAGGTGAATGGCCTGGGAAAGTTGAAGACCTCACCGAAGAGGAAGAGGTCTGGTGCGAACTCGTAATGAACGGCATCGGCGGTTGCACAATCGCCGAAGCGAAAGAGCGTCTGAGCTACCGAGAGTTTGTCACATGGAGACAGTACCGGGCTAAGCGGGGAGGCCTGAACCTAGGCATGAGGGTAGAGCGCGCAGCTGCGACGATTGCGGCGCTTTACGCCAATTCCCACAGCAAGAACGGTGGCTACACCATCTACGATTTCATGCCTCATGAGAGTGCGCCAGCTATCTCGCTGGAACAGGCCATGAAGGAATGGGCATAAGCATTACCCCGCTTCGGCGGGGATTTTTTTTGGGCGTTGAAAATGTCGAACTCTCGAAGTCTGGGCACTCTGACGCTTGATTTGATTGCGAAGCTAGGAGGGTTCGAATCCGGAATGGATCGGGCTGGCCGCATCTCCAAGGCCAAGAGCGACCAGATAGGAAAGGATGCGGAATCAGCCGCAGCACGAACCAAAGCAGCGTATGCGACCATCGCTGCCGTCGCGGCAGGAACCATAGCCGGGATATCGCTGGGCACGATCTTCGGTTCAGTTATTGAGGAGACAAAGCAGGCTGAACGTGAGCAGGCACAGCTTGCGGCGGTGCTGAAATCCACTGGTGAGGCAGCCGGATTTAGTCGCGACCAATTGAACGCACTGGCGGCAGAGCTTGAGGGCGCGAGCATTTTCAGCGCCGGAGATATTAATCAAGCGCAAACTGCCCTGCTCGCGTTTACCAACATCGTTGGAAATGAGTTCGTCCGCGCTCAGAAAGCAGCAGCGGACATGGCGTCTCGTACCGGGATGTCGATACAACAATCTGCCGAGACCATTGGCCGTGCTCTAGATGTGCCTTCTGAGGGGATGGCCTCTCTCAGCAAACAGGGTTTTCGATTTACTGAGGACGAGAAGAAACTTGTCGCTTCGTTGGAGTCGGTTGGCAAAGCGAGCGAGGCACAAGCCATTGTCCTAAAGGCGTTGGAAGCGACGTACGGGGGCGCAGCAGAGGCGGCGCGTACTACGTTCGGTGGCGCTCTGGACGGACTGCGCAATACGATCAGCGGCCTGCTGACCGCTGACGACGGCAGTCTGGATGGGGCTCGGATTGCGCTTGAAGAGTTCAACGAGCAGCTGTCGAGCCCTGAGGCCGTCGCGGCTTTCAGTTCGCTCGTCACCACAGTCGCGGACGGAGCAGGCTTGCTGGTGCGGGCGCTGGTGTCCATCCCTTGGGATAAGACTCTTACAGCAGCTGGGGCGATTGCCGTCGTCCTCGGCGCACGCCTGGCCGCAGCAGCAACAGCATCGGCGGTGAGTTTCGCCGCGGCCACCGCGGAATCGGTGCGCTATCAGATGGCTTTGGCGTCCATGGCTGGCGTTACCACCAGGGCGGCGGCGGGTATCACGGCTGTTGGTGTTGCTGCGCGGGTGGCGTCCGGCGCAATGGCACTTCTTGGCGGGCCTGTTGGTGCGGCGATCACGGCTGGCGCAGCGCTGGTGTACTTCGCGACCTCGGCAGGTGAGTCCAAAGATAAGGCTGAAGACCTTGGGCAGCAGGTTGACTACCTGAGCGCCTCGTTTGATGGGTTCACCAAGAGCAATGCACAGGCTGCATTGATTGATATCCGGAACGAGTTGGCGAAGGCTCAGCTTAAGACGCTTGATGCAAATGACGCTGTTAATTCACTGTCGGCGCAATTGGCTGGTATTCCGAATACCGATTCGCGATTCCAGAGTCTGAATGACAAGCTGATCAAGGCAAAGAGCGAATTTGACAATGCTAGCGGGGCAGCAGCAAGGCTCAATGATCGCATAGTCGAGCTGACCGCCATCATCGCTGGCTTCGATTCGTCCGCTGCCGGTGGGGCGGTGGCAGCATCCAAGGCTTTTACGGAGCTGTCAGACAAGATCAATGAGCAGATATTGCTCACTGGAAAGCGGACGGAGGCTGACAGGTTAGCGGCGCGCATCGGAGCGGGACTTGTTAAGGGGCTGAAGGATGGCGAGGGGGAGAAGCTGATTGCTCTCCAGCGCACGGCAGATCAAAAGGCAGAGGAAGAAAAGAAGGAGCGGGAGCGCGAAGCCAAGGCCAAGGCGGCAGCTCAGGCCGCGCAGAGCGCCGCTGCGAGTGCGGCCAAAGCCCGCGAGCAGCGGGCAGCTGAAGCGATCAAGGATTACGAGCGCCAGATCGAGCTAATTAATACGACCGGCAAGCGGCAGCAGGATGCCAGCGAGGTTGCAAAGCTGGCTTTTGAGTTGGAATCCGGAAAGCTGGTCGGCATCAATGAGCAGCAGAAGGAGCGTTTAAAGCAACTTGCACAAGAGCTAGATGTAAAGCTGAAGCTCAAGCGCGAGAACGAGAACGCGCTCAAGTTGGCTTCATACGCTGCCACTCTTGACGAGAGAAACCAAACCGCGAGTGATGGGTTTGAGCTTGAACTCGCTGGCGCGGGAATGGGTGATAAGTACAAGGAACGGTTGAGAGAAATTCTTACCATCCGGCAAGAATTCAATCGTGAGATGAGTGATCTCCAGTCTCAGTTGAACAGGGGGGACATCGACCAGGACCTTTATGACGCTGAAACGGAGGTGCTCCGTAAGGCTCTTGAAGATCGGCTCGCCTTGCAGCGTGATTTCTACGAACAGCAAGATGAGGCTCAGGCGAACTGGTTGGACGGCGTCTCATCGGCGTGGGAGAACTACCGAGACACCGCCATTGATTACCAGCAGCAGGCTGCGGATTTTATTTCTGGAACGCTCGACGACACGACAGCCGCTGTCGGCAATAACTTGGCTGCGATGGCATTAGAGGGCCAGTCCCTGGGTGACACTTTTGTGAACATCGGCGCCACGATGGTCCGAAGTATTGTCGGTGCGCTGACGCAAATGGCCGCGCAATGGCTTGTCTATCAAGCAGTGCAGCTCTTAGTAGGGCGAACAACGCAAGCCAGCGCGGCTAGCACCTTAGCTTCGAATGCAGCTGCTACCTCATTGCAGGCTGGGCTGTCGGCGTATGCATCTACCGCCGCGATACCGGTGGTAGGCCCTGCCCTTGCTCCAGTTGCTATGGAGACGGCTATCGCGGCAACGGCACCTTTGGCCGCCGCAGTGGGGGCGCTGTCTCTTGCTGGCATGGCTCACGACGGTATTGACGCGGTCCCTGAAACCGGCACATGGCTTTTGAAGAAGGGCGAGCGCGTTACTACGGCAGAAACGAGCGCGAAGCTTGACTCGGTACTGAGCCGCATTGATTCCAATGTGGACCGTTCAGGCCGAGGCGTGACGGTGGTCCTCAATGAGGATCGGGAGCGCGCAGGGACAGTCGATCAGTCTTCGGGTCTGGATGGTGAGGATGTCATACGAATCTTTGTATCGAACATCCGCAATGGCGGCGATGCAGCTGATGCGATGCAGAGCACTTATGGATTAAGAAGGGTTGGGCGATGATTTCAACGGACATTGATTTTCCGGCTGATTTGCCCCTCCCTCTTAGGGAGGGGTACGGGTTCAAGCATGCTGAAACATTCAAGCGCACGCCGATGCAGTCCGGCCGGTCACGCTATAGGCGTATTCCCTCTGGACCGAGCACCGTGTCGGTGTACTGGATACTTAGGCAGAACCAAGCAGCGGCATTTGAAGCATGGTATCGAGATTCCATTAACGACGGTGCGGATTGGTTCAACTTCAAGTTGTTGAGTCCTATAGGGATGGTGACGACCGTCTGTCACTTCAAAGACGTGTACGAGGGGCCGGAACTTGTCGGTCTTTCATCGTGGCGTATCTCGGCTGAATTGGAGGTCTGGAGCCGTCCTTTGTTGCCTCCGGGTTGGGGGAACTTCCCCGAGTTCATTACTGGGGCAAGCATCTTTGATATTGCAATGAACCAAAAGTGGCCTAGAGCATGACAATCTTATCTGTTGTCTACGCCTCCGCGCCTACGAACGAACTCATCATTCCGACGCTTGAAATACAGCTGCCAGAGCGATGGATTCGGATCTGCGCCAGTTTTGAGGATCAGCTGCTTGGCGTTAACGGTGAAATGGTTTGGTTCGAGGCAGGCTCATTGAGCATCACCCTGCCAGCTAAGAACTCCACGAGCGTGCAGACGCTGACTTTCGGCGTCCCTGCGATAGACGGAGCCATTCAGCGTTATGTGGACCAAGCACTTGAGGCTGATATAGAAGTCAAATTGATTTATCGGGAGTACCTGGAAAGCGATAAGTCAGCGCCGTCCCGCGCCCCGACAGTTATGACTATACGGGGTGGCATTTTTGAGGATGTCGAGGCGCAATTTGAAGCGGGGTACTACGACATTCTGAACACGGCGTGGCCGCGCCCTAGATACACGGCGGAAACTGCGCCGGGGATTAGGTTTACATGATCAATCGGTATCTGTTGACGCGTTACGTGGCAGGTGGACGCGGCCCGCATGAGTATGACTGTTGGGGTATGGCGCGGGATGCGCGTGCTGAGCTGTTTAACAAGCCGCTTTTGCCGTCGTGTCCGGCGGCTAAACCAGGGGCCTTACAGGAAATCACGTTGGCATGTGGAGAGGTAGCAGGTGCTTACGGTCTACGGCCCACACCAAGAGTTCCTGGTGCCATCGCTACCGCCTGGCGGGCAGGGTTGTGCGTGCATGTGGGGCTGGTTGTCGAGGCGGACAACATGCAATGGATTCTAGAGACCGACATCGGCACTGGGCCTTGCTTGACTCGCCCGAGCAAATTCGAAGAGCGCTATACAAAGGTTGTCTATTATGCGGATTGAGGTGTATTCCACATTCTTGCCCGAAGTGGTGCTCGAAACGAACGAATGGACCGGTGATACTTTCGCGGGATTCCTGGATGCCAACAAGATTGAATGGCGAGGCGTTACCTCACAGCCGGTCGTTGTCAAGATCGACGATGCAGAGATTCCGCCTGCCTTGTGGGAAAAGGTGCTTTCGCCGGAAACGGTCGTGCGCGTCTATGCGCTACCACGCGGTGGAGTGTTCAAGAGTATCGGCAGCATTATCGGGAAAATTTTCAATGCCGTTTTTGGATGGCTTACTCCGAAGACGAACGTCTCAGGCTCCAATTCGGCGGAGCAGAGTAAGCGTCTTGAGACTGTTGACGCGAAGGCCAACCAGGCCAAGCTTGGTCAGGTGGTCCCTGAAATAGCGGGTAGGCATCAGCGGTATCCCGACTACTTAGTTCCGCCGCATCGATTCTTTGAAAACCAGCGTACGCAGCGGGTGCAGTTTCTCGTTTGTATTGGGCCTGGTCTTTATGGTGTCAATGGGCAGGATGTCAAGATAGGTGACACACCGTTCGACACGCTGGGCGACGATGCGACCTATCAGATATATCCGCCAGGAGTTGAATTGTCTGGCGACTACGCGTCTGAACATTGGCACCAGACTGAGGAAGTCGGCGGAACCTCTTCAGGCACGCCAGGACTCGTTCTTTCGACCAACGTCGCGAATCGGGATAACGTTGATCCCGCTGCCTACGTGTTTGACTGGGACAACATCCGGCGGACGGAGGGGGGGTGGCCGAGTGGTTGGGGGCCGGGGTCGAATGTGCAGGTTGAGTTCCCTGTCCCATACCAGGTAGTAACCATCACGGTGCCGCCTACAGAGTCAGCGCCCGGATACCAGATCAGTGAAATCACAGGATGGTTCCATCATTTGCCGAATACGTTGCTTGCTCCCAATGCGATCATCGGCCTAGGCCCGATAGATAGCGTTGAGGTCTACCGCATTCGGTCGATAGCGCCGGGCGGTACGCTTGGCATCTACACCGTTCGTTTAGAGCAAGTCGGCACGGGCAACCCTATCGTTCTGCCTCCCGGGCCGTCCGTGGTGTTGCGTTTTGGGAGCGACTTATCTCGGAATATATATGCGGCGGTAGGCGAAGACGCTTTTCAAGTCGCGCCGGGGCGCTTTCAGACAGAAGGCGACCCGTTGTCTGTCGCTGGGGCGAAGGTGCGCTATCGCGATGGTGCAGCCTACGGGGAATGGACGGGCGAGTTTGTGGCGACGCCTGCTGAAGAGAAGACGTCAACAATTGAGTATGACGTTTTCTATCAGAACGGCCTCGCCTACATAGAGGACGATGCCAAGACTTCTTCGCGCAGCGTGAGCGTTCAGTTCCAATATCGCGACATTGAAACTGGTGTGCGGACAACCGTTACCAAGACCTATACAGAAGCCACGTTAGACGAGATCGGCTTTACGGAACGGATTGACCTTCCATATCCGATGCGTCCGTCGTGTCGGATGCGGCGTATCACTGCCAATGCCATCGACAACCAAGTGCGCGATCAGTGCACCTGGTACGGCTTGAAGGTTCGGATACCGACGCGGACGGTTTATCCCGATTGGACGACGATGTCAGTCTCGTTGCGTTCGGGAGGGCGGATAGCTGCCCAGTCTGAAAACCAAATCAACCTGGTCGTAGAGCGCTTGCTGCCGCAGCTCAACCCGGATAACACCTGGACGGAGCCGCAGGCCACACGACAGATTTCTGCATTCTTTCGGTACATCTTGACGACCATCGGCTATACCGACGAGCAAATCGATATGGAGGCGCTGCAACAGCTGCATTCAGTTTGGTATTCGAGAGGTGAAACACTGGACTATGTCTTTGACGAGACGACAGTGAAGGAGGCGCTTCAGTTGGCGGTCGAGGCAGGGATGGGCGAGTTCACGATTTCTGATGGGAAAGTGAGGCCCATTCGCGAAGGAGTTCGGACGGTGTTCGAACAATCCTACTCGCCGCAGAACATGACCAGCCCTCTAAGGCGTCAGTTCGCGTCTCGCCAGCCGAACGATCCTGATGGGGTCGAGGTCGAGTTTATCAACTCGAAGACTTGGGCAAAGGATGTCGTGCGCTGCGGCCTGCCGGGAGATAACTTCTTCAAGGTGGAAAAGATCACCGTCAAGGGCGTGACTGACCGCACGATTGCGTGGCGTATTGGAATGCGTTATCGAAGACGGTTGCGTTACCGGCGATGGACCTACAACTTTTCCACGGAACTTGACGCGCTGAACAGCGAATACAAGAGCTATGTGCCATTGTTCGACGATATCCCAGGCTTCGGACAGTCGTCACCGATCGTCCATGTAAGCGCCGCGCCTGCTGGTTCAGCAAAGATCGTCCTCAATGACGCAATGACCTGGGAGGATGGGAAGGCGCACATCTTTGGGTACCGCCGCCCAGACGGGACGTTTGTTGGGCCTTATCCGGCGGAGCGTGGCGATAGCGATTTTGAGGTCATCGTGCCGCTGCCCCAGCCCTGGCCCACAGTCACGCTCACGATGGAGCTGCCACATGCCTTTCTAGGTGTGTCGGAGAGATTCTGCTTTCCAGCTTGGATCACCGACATCTCCCCAAAGGGAAATGACTCTGTATCTGTCAAAGCCGAGAACTACGACGGGAGGGAGTACGCATCGGACGACGCGTTCCCACCCGATTAATTAGATAACTTGCATCAACACAAGCCCCTTTCGAGGGGCTTTTTTTATGGGCGACGGTATGACGACCTATAACACTGGGAACCCCGTTCCGAGCACCAACCCGAAGGATTTGCTCGACAACGCTGAGAATTACGACACCGCAATGAACGACCGGGTCAACCCGAATTGGGTTGATCGCTTAGGGCGAGTGCGAAAAACCTACGGTGAAATTGAACGGCTTGCAGACCCGGGAACTGTATTGGCAGCTGTAGAGACAGCTGAAGAGGCGGCGAGAACTGCGGTTGCGGCAAATCGAACGATCTTTCGCGCAACTAAAGCCGAGCTTTTGGCTGCGATGCAAGGCCCTCCTGCGCAGATGGACGAGACTCCAGGAAAAGTTACGAACGATCCAGGTCACACGGTTGAGAACCCTATAAACGGTGACTATGTATGGAGGAATGGGCAATTGGTCTATTCCGCCGCGCAGCCTGCAACGCGAGAGGAAGTGGATTATGCCCTGGAGACCTATAGCGCTCTAGTGGGGGAGCCAGTTGAGCAGTACGAATTCTTTAACGAGTACCCAGTACCGGAGTTCTTTACAGACAAAGCATACGTGGGTACAGATTCGGCCGATTTCGTGATCGAGTCCAAAACCACGTCCGGCGAGTTTGTGTTCAACGGCTCCGCTTCTAGCGGCGACGAGACTCAATATGAATTTCATAATGCCCCCGATACAGAGGGTATGGGGTCTGTGTTTGTTGATCGCAACGAGTACATTTTTGCGAACTTCAGCCAGGTCGGCGACTGGTCGGGCGAGGCCACACCTGCAAACTCTGAGGCGAACCTCAAATTCCCTCTCAATCCCTTGACTCAAATGTTGGGTCAGATCTTATATGGGCAATCCTTATACATGGGGTGCCGAGGGATTCCTCCGCTATCTACGGATCAGCCATATTCCAATTGGACGTTTGGCCAAGGTCCTCGCTCAACTCGACCAGGCGGAACGGGTGGTGGAACAGGTACGCAGGCGGCTATTCCGCTGATTGAAAACACGTCAAACATCGCTGGGAACGGATCTCCAGATCCTGGCGAGACTCCATGTTCGGGCGCGGCGAACTTTTTTAGCGTCCAAATCAAAGATTGGGGTATCGACCCTAATGCATTGCCGGTTTTCTCATCAACGGCGGGTCATGGCGGTTATAGCATTACGCAGCTAAATGAGAACTCATCGTGGATCGCTGTTTGGCGCGATCACGTGACACAGCAAAAGGCGCGTGCGGAAGAGATGGGGAAAGAGTACATCGTTCCCGTCCTGCATTACGGACAAGGCGAATCTGATGGCGGGATGGATGAGATCGTATGGCGTAACTATTTTCTCGCTCTGTACGCTTATCAAGTGTCCTTCGTCAAGTCTGTTACTGGTCAGAAGTGGACGCCGCCGATGCATACTTATCAAAACTGGGCCACCGGCAACGCGAGTAACCCTGCTAAGGCCTATTTGTGGCTGGCCCGAAATTATCCTAACACCTTCAGGTTGGTTACTCCGCTGTATCACTTGCCGCGTGCCGACTATGCCAGCGATGGCACTCATCTGAGCAATATCGGTTCCAAGCAACTGGGTTGCTATCTAGGTCGCGCCTCGGCTGACGTAGTTCTAAGCCGCCCGATGACCAACTTCATCATGCCAGGCAAGCCCGTGTATGAGTCTGATACTCGCATTCGCATTCCGCATGCCAGTGGATTTCCTCTGCAGCTGACTGAGACCACCGCGCAGAGCGGATACAAGGTGTTGACTGGGGGAGAGGACGCTGGCGTTCCTGTCGTTACGTTGGATGAGTACAAGAACGTAATTTTGACCCTGCCCCAAAGCGTAAGTCCCGAGGATTTGGTTGTCCGCTATGCGCGAGATTACAAGCCTGAGGGCATTGTATTGAACGGTGGTGCGGGTGATCTGTGTGATACCGACCCGACTACTGTGATCATCTCGGATGAGCTTCGGAGCCTTCGTAGCTATTGCCCGTCGTTCGTAGAAACCGTCACCCTGTCTCGCGTTTGAATTTAAGAAGGTAAACCAATCATGATGCAAGTCCAACAATATCCGAGCGTGGTCACTGACAACCCAGATCTGCCAAAACTGGTCAGATCAGCGGACGCGCAGGCAATCGCAAAATTCCCTGATTTCGGAATAGTTATTGACCCCAGCTATATTTTTAATGATGGGAAGTCGCCCATCAATCGAGCCACAGGCCAACTCATGCCAACTGCGCTCGTGGATAACCCGCTTGTGATTGGGGCGTTCCCTAATGGGGCGCCGTGTTTTGATATCTTGGCATCAGCCAACAATTTGCCGAGTGGCGTGAATGTATTGCGGCTAGGCGATGTGAGTGCATCGCCGTTTCCCGCCACTGAATTCTCGATGGCTTTCGTGATGATGCGTGCTGGTGCCGCAGCGTCAACACTCGGTTTTTTAACATCGGCGAACGGCACTGCCGGCAACCCCCGCATACTTGTGAACACTGCCGGTCGGCTGGTGATTGCGAACGGTACAGCATTCCCGGTTTCTGACACTGTTACGTCGAATCCTGTACCTACTCGCTATGTAATCACTTATTCGAATGATCTCGGTGGGAAATTATTTCGGGACGAAGCTTTGATTTCTTCGAGTCCAACCGCGTTTGCAGATCCTGGTTCGGTACTAAACCGCATGTATGAATTCAATAAGTTGAATTTTGGTACTTTGGAGAGCTTCCTCCTTTCGGTCGGTTATCACACCACGATTGATCTCTCTCGGCCGCAGAACGCCGGACATCTGGCGCGTATCAACAAACACATGAAGTCAATGTTCATCGACTAGTTTGAACTTTCAAAAAACTCATCATGCCCACGTTTGTGGGCTTTTTTTATGGGATTCGGATGAATAACTTAGACCCGGTCAACGTTGCTGTAGCCGTCGCGTCGGTGCTATTTGGACCAACGTTGGCGGCGATCATCGGCCCGTATGCCGTCATTGTCATTGCTTCAACAGTGGGGGCTGCGTGGTCGTTAGGGCGGCGCGACCCTACGGCCAGGCTCGGAGCCGTTTGGTACTTCCTGCGGCTCAATGCTACGGCGGTTCTTATCACTGCGGGCCTGGCCGATATCGTTGGCCGCTGGATCGGTGGCGATGATACGTCGTGGTTGCTGGCCCCTATTGCTTTGTTGGTTGGGGGCGTGGGCGACGATTGGCCTCGCATAGGCCGTTGGATTATTGCCCGCGTAGGTAGCGTGTTTGAACGCCGAATAGGCGGGGGGCCGCAATGACTTGGGAAACAAATCAAATCACGGCCATCATCAATTTGGCGATCTGCATCGCCATTTGCGGGTCATGCATTTGCCGACTCACGCATGTCGGCAAGCATGATCTAGCCCGCAGGGCGCGGTATGCGTTGATGGTGGGCGGTTCGGTTACGTGCGGCTTGCAGCCAGTCTTGTTCGGTCAGTGGCCGAGCGTAGCGACGACAGTGTTTGCGGGCTGCATTCTGCTCAACATGATGATTAATGCGTCACGGTGGAGGCGATCATGACACTACAGGACCAGCTCACAACTCAGCTGCGTCGTGACGAAGGCGAAGTACTGCACGCCTATCAGGACCACCTCGGATACTGGACCTTGGGGATAGGCCGATTGATTGATAAACGGAAGGGGGGCGGGATAACGCCTGATGAAGCGGCTTATCTGCTCGCCAATGACATCAAGCGCGTGTCAGTTGAAGTTAGCAAGCGTTTGCCCTGGTTTGAAGCGCTAGACGAAGCACGCAAGGGTGTTTTGTTGAACATGGCGTTTCAAATGGGCGTGGATGGTCTGTTGGGCTTCAAAAACACTCTTGCGATGGTCGCACGCCACGACTATGCAAAAGCCGCAGACGGCATGCTCAACAGTCTGTGGGCTCGTCAGACTCCAGCCAGGGCGCAGCGGCTGTCAAAGCAGATGCGTACGGGAGAGTGGCAATGATAGCCATCATTGAGCGATTTAAGGGCTATCTGATTGCCATTGGCGCGGCCATCGTGACGCTGATCGCCGTCTATGTTCGCGGGCGAAGCACGGGCCGAGCTATCGAACGGCAGGAACGAGAAACCCAAATCAATAAACAGGCGGACGAAGCCCGCCAAATTGTTCAAGAGGTGCGCAATGAAACGGCTTCTATGGATGATGCTGCTGTCGCTGCTGATCTTGAGCGCTGGGTGCGCAAGCCCGCCGGTCAGGGTCGTCGCTGATTACTGCGAGCACGCCAACCTGTACTGGTTCGACGACAGCGAGCAGATAAAGGCTACGCCCGCTCCGGTGAGGCGCTTTCTCCGCGACAACAACGAGACGTGGCTGTCTCTGTGTAAAGCGGATAAGTGAATAGCAATAAAGTAGTAATTTTTCTATCAGTACTATTTTGTTTCTATTTGGTGGACTTTTAACGCAATAGATTGAAGCTTTTAACGGGCTCCTGAATCCATTGCAGCTCAAAGCCGTCGGGTCCAACGAGCCCGACGCCGACTGGCCCCAGTGCTTGCAGCTCACGCAACTCTAGTGGATCGCTGTACAACCATTCGGTGATTGGCTGCGCCTCAAGTGCGATCTGGGGCGCTATATCCGAGATATAGCGTAGCGCCACGACCCGGCCGTCCAGGATTGCAGCAATAGCCCACTCGTCGCCGTCGTGGGAGTCTTGTAGGGATTCAGGGATGGGGTAGATCATGGTCATCGCATGTTACCCCGTGTTGATCGGACTATTTAACCTGCTTAGGCACGAAATACTTGGTCCCAGGAATATGGGATCTTGCCCGTTCGTCGTCATCATCTTCCAGCGCAAATGGTTCCTTCTTTAGCTCACGGAAGTGGCTTTCCGCGCAAGAGATAGCCGCAGGGGTGCGCACGACAATCCACTGTTGGTAGACGTAGAGGGTCCGGCGTGCATGGGCGCGCAATCGCGAGACCTCACGCAGCAGCTTCATGATGTCTGGGTCGCCTAGGCGGCGCTGCATGATTTCGCGCAACTGCTCGCGAGTCATTGGGGGATATTTCGATTCTGGCATGGCTGAAAACACTGTTTGCATAAACAGTATATAGCGCCATAAAATCGGTGCCACAGTGGCGATCCGTCACGAATATCGAGACACCAATGAGCGCAACTGATTGGCAGCAGGTCGATGAGTACTATTGGTCGGGTCCTGGTGGCTGGACCATATGCCGGGTCTTCGTGAATGGCGGGTGGATATTTGAGCTTTGGAGTGGCGGAGAGTGCCGCGGCTCTAGGGCTTCACTCGAAGGCGCAGTCGCCCTTCAGCAGCAAATCACTTAATTGGTTCGGGCGTAGCTACCAGAGCGTCCGCCGGGTAGGGCAGCAGGAAATCCCGGGTTTCGCCTGGACCTGCGGCAAGCCATTCACCATATGCGCCGTCTGGCAGGATGACGACCATGCGTTTTTCTTTGCCTGGGCGGTGATAGTGCTTGAATAGTGGGTGAGCGTCGGCGTTGATTGTCAGCATGGTGTAGCTCAGCCGCCAGTTGCCGTCCGAATCCTTATATCGGTCCCAGAGTCCGGCGATGCCCATGGGTGCGCCATCGGCTCTCGTGAATCGCGTCGGCACAGCTTTGCCTGATCGCCAGTCCGGTTCGTAGATTGCCTCAGCGGGGATGATGCAGTGTTGTCCACGCTGCCATGCGCCGCGAAACGTCCAGAGCTTATCGGCAGTTTCGGATCGAGCATTGAATGTACTTTTCGTACCAGCCTCATCCAGTTTGTCTGGCTTCGTTCCTGGCGGGATCATGCCCCAGCGGCCTACCTCTACTTCGCGCTCGGGTACCGCCTCATCGCTAGAATCCCACTCTGGTGGTCTGCGCACAAACTCACCATACCGGCGCGGCCACATGTCCCAATCGGCTGGCAAAGGGATGCCGTGAGCCCGGAAATATTTCTCCATCTGCTCGCGCTTTTTTATGCCCTGGTAGTGGCTGCACATGCTGACCTTCCGTACACTAGACAGCCCGATTACAACAAGGCGCGATCATGGAACACATTGATTCAATTCTGGGTGAGCTCAAAGCTGCTCGTCAATTGATCGAGCGTGATGATGAGGGTTTTCTCGTTCCTACGTATGGCGGAACCAAGATTTCCGTTCCCGACTCTTATTTAGCAGACGATACCGGTCGATTGAAACAGGTTTTGAGGTTACTGCGAAAGGGAGCCACCCCTGAAATCGTATTAGCTTTCACGGCCGAAGCTGGATTTGGTCACCAGTGATTAAAGCGCGTCCGAGGTAGTTGAAAGCAAGACCACGGTTATCAGAAGTCTGCGCCTCACGACTACTGTATATGTGATGCGCCTCACATAAACGCCGCACATTAGGCAATAAAAAAGGGCTACGCAGTTGCGTAACCCTTTGAATTCGTTGGTGGCCTGGGGCGGAATCGAACCACCGACACGCGGATTTTCAATCCGCTGCTCTACCGACTGAGCTACCAGGCCAACGAAGTCCGCAACTATACACAATTTTTTGACCTTGTGCAGGCGAATCCCCAAAAAAAGTGCCAGACCGACAAAAAACATGTGTAAATCAGCTTTACTAAGGGATAACCCTTGGCTGTATAATTTTCATCTACCTCATGTTACAAATGCGTCGTGCTCCGCCTGACGGCGCTTATTTCTGTATCCCATGTCCGTAGCTGTTCTTGCGTTCGGTCTGAATCACACGTCTGCGCCCGTAGCGGTGCGCGAACGGGTGTCTATGCCCGTCGATTTGGTGCGGCCGGCATTAGAGGGCCTGCGGTCGGCATTTGGCGGGGCGGTGCGCGAGGCGGCGATTCTGTCGACCTGTAATCGCACCGAGGTCTATTGTGCGGCGGACGCGCACGTAGCCGAGCACTTGCCCGTGTGGCTGGCCGACCATAACCGCCTCGAGGCGGGGGCGCTCAGTCCTCACTTGTATCGCCACCAGCAGGACGATGCCGTGCGCCATGCGTTCCGTGTGGCCAGCGGGCTCGATTCGATGGTGCTGGGCGAGCCGCAGATTCTGGGGCAGATGAAAGACGCGGTGCGTGCCGCCGGCGAGGCCGGCTCGTTGGGCACGTTGCTGCATCAGCTGTTCCAGCGCACATTCTCCGTTGCTAAAGAGGTCCGGTCGCAGACCGAGATCGGCGCGCATTCGGTATCGATGGCGGCGGCTGCGGTGCGACTGGCCGAACGCGTGTTCGGCAATCTGGATCAGGCGCGCACGCTGTTTATCGGCGCAGGCGAGATGATCGACCTGTGTGCGACGCACTTTGCGGCGCAGCGCCCGCGCAGCATGATGGTGGCCAATCGTACGGCAGAGCGCGCCGAGGCCTTGGCCGGAAAATTCTCGGCCAGCACGATGAAGCTCGTCGATCTGCCCGATCGCCTGGCGGAATTCGACGTCATTGTTTCCTGTACGGCCAGCTCCCTGCCCATATTGGGTCTGGGGCTGGTCGAGCGCGCGACGCGCCAGCGCCGTCACCGTCCGATGGTGATGATCGATCTGGCGGTGCCGCGCGATATCGAGCCCGAAGTCGGCCGGCTCGATGACGTGTATCTGTATTCTGTTGATGACCTGGGCCGCCTGGTACAAAGCGGTACCGATGCCCGCCGTGCTGCGGTGGTACAAGCCGAGGCCATCATCGAAACGCGTGTCCAGGGCTTTATGCACTGGATGCAGTCGCGCGAAGTCGTGCCCGTGATCCGCGACCTGCATCAGGCCGCCGAGGACGTGCGCGCCGCAGAGCTCGACCGCGCCCGCCGCATGTTGGCGCGTGGCGAGTCGCCCGAGGCCGTGCTGGAGCAGTTGGCACACGGCCTCACTCAGAAATACTTGCACGGCCCGTTGGCGGCACTGAACCGCAGCGAAGGCGACGAGCGCAAGCAATTGCTCGCCTGGATGCCGCGCCTGTTCCCGGGTCGTGATACGCGCCGTTAGCGCTGCTGCCGCAATGCCCGCCTCTCGGCGGGCGTTCGCTTTTCGGGCGCCCGCGTTTCGCTAATCCCCTTTTGTCCCTTTGGTATCCGTATATGAAATCTTCCATGCGCAGTCGGCTGGAACAGTTGTCTCACCGCCTCATCGAGGTGGACGCACTGTTGGCCGAACCCGAAACCGCTGCCGATATGGAACGCTTTCGCAAACTATCGCGCGAGCGCGCAGAGCTCGAGCCTGTTGCATCGGCATTTGGGCAGTTTGCACGGACGGAAGACGATCTGGCGACCGCGCAGGACATGCTGAGCGATCCCGACCTGAAGTCCATGGCCGAGGAAGAAATCAAAACGGCCAAGGATCGTCTGGAAGTCCTGGAAAGCGAGCTGCAGTTGCTGCTGCTGCCGCGTGACCCCAACGACGGCCGCAGCTTGTTCCTGGAAATCCGCGCGGGCACGGGCGGTGACGAGAGCGCGCTATTTTCCGGTGATCTGCTGCGCATGTATTCACGCTATGCCGAACAACGCGGCTGGCGCGTCGAACTGATGTCGGAAAGCCCCTCAGAGCTGGGCGGCTACAAGGAAGTGATCGCACGCATCGACGGCGATGGTGCCTACGGACGGCTGAAATTCGAGTCGGGGGCGCATCGCGTGCAACGCGTGCCCGCCACCGAGGCCCAAGGCCGCATTCATACCTCGGCATGCACCGTGGCGGTGATGCCGGAGGCCGATGAGATGGGCGAGATCATCATCAATCCCTCTGATCTACGTATCGACACGTTCCGCGCCAGCGGCGCTGGTGGGCAGCACATCAACAAGACCGATTCTGCCGTGCGCATCACGCACTTGCCGACGGGCCTGGTAGTGGAGTGTCAGGATGACCGCTCGCAGCATCGCAACAAAGACAAGGCCATGCAGGTACTGGCCGCGCGCCTGAAAGACCGTGAATTGCGTGAACGCCAAAGCAAAGAGGCCGCAGAGCGCAAGAGCCTGGTGGGCTCGGGAGATCGTTCCGAGCGCATTCGCACGTACAATTTCCCACAAGGTCGTGTGACCGATCACCGCATCAACCTGACGTTGTACAAGCTGCAGCAAATCATGGAAGGCGATTTGGAAGAATTAACCGGCACACTCATCGCCGAACACCAGGCCGAGTTGTTGGCGGCGCTGGGAGACGAGGTTTAACGTGAGCCGCCCCATCCTGCAAACCCTGTTGCGGGACGCGCGCTTGCCGCGGCTGGAGGTGCGCATGCTGCTCGAGCACGTGCTGCATAAACCGCGCGCGTGGATGCTGGCGCACGACACCGATCCGATCGAGTCCTGGCAGGCTCAGCAATATCAGACTCTCGTCACGCGACGGCTCGCTGGCGAACCCATGGCATATCTGGTGGGGCATCGCGAATTCATGGGACACGATTTCGCGGTGACGCCGGACGTGCTGATTCCACGGCCAGAAACGGAGCTATTGGTTGAGACGGCCCTGGCCTGGCTCGCCGATCGTCCCGAATCCGCCGTGCTGGATTTAGGCACAGGCAGCGGCGTGATTGCCGTGTCCATCGCGCTCGGAGCACCGCAAGCCACAGTCACTGCCACGGATATCAGCGCGACTGCGTTGCAGATGGCCGTGCGCAATGCCGCGCGTTTGACCGCGCGCGTGGACTTCGCGCAAGGCAGTTGGTATGAGGCCTTGCCGCCCCGCGCCCGCTACGACTTGATCGTCTCCAACCCGCCGTATATTTCCCGTGATGACGAACACCTGGGGCAGGGCGATCTGCGGTTTGAGCCTCGTGGCGCATTGACAGACGGCGCCAACGGCCTGCGTGATTTGACCACCATCGTGAACGGCGCAGTCGACCGGTTGCGTCCGGGGGGCGAGCTGTGGATGGAGCACGGCTGGGACCAGGCGCAGGCCGTGCGGCAATTGCTGATGGATGCCGGCTTCAAGAACGTCACCAGTCTGCGCGACCTTTCGGGAATCGAGCGAATTTCTGGCGGGTCTCTATAATGGATTTATCCGAATTTTCGAGAAACCCCGCGCCAGCATCAGGGGCTGCGATGAGGTACCACTTCTTTCCAGCTATCCCCTGAGGCCAAAGCCCACGCCACATCGTTTTGCGGCACAGTATTCAGGACGTGGGGCAATCCATCCGTTTTACATGTTTGTGAGATCACCATGAGCGACGTACAAGAATTCATCCGCGACACCGTAACCCAGCACCCCGTGGTGTTGTTCATGAAGGGCACGGCCCAGTTTCCCCAATGTGGCTTTTCCGGTCGCGCCATTCAGATCCTGAAAGGCTGTGGCGTCAAGAAGCTGATCACCGTCAACGTGCTCGAGGATGACGAAGTCCGCCAGGGCATCAAGGAATACTCCAACTGGCCCACCATCCCGCAGCTGTACGTCAGCGGCGAATTCATCGGTGGCTCGGACATCATGACCGAGATGAACGAAAACGGCGAGTTGAAGACCTTGCTGGACCAGTCCGGCGCAACGGCCTGATTATCTGCGCATCCCGTGGCGCCAGCCCAAGGTTCATTGCGTGCTGGCGCTGCGCCCTGATTGCTTGACCGTCCTCAGAGGCCGGCAGGTTGACATCTCATGTCGACAGCCGCGCGATCCCTCTTTACTCGCGCACGATGTGGCAGCCGAGCCAACCCTTCTCATGGGCCAGTCCGATAGCGATTTTGGTCGCGCCCGTAGGCGACCAAAATTGCAGCCCTGCAAGATCTTCGGTTCTGAAAAAACGGTGTCCCACGAAGCCTAAGCAAGCAGCCCGTCCCAGCGATCATACGATTGAAGTTGCTGTGAGTTGATGCGGGGCAGTGGCCGCGTTGGGGCGCCTCGGCGTCGAGCGAGGGAAACCGAAGGAGCGCAGCGACGAGGTTGACGAAGCGGTGTCGGCCGCGTAGGCGGCCGACCGACGCCGCGAAGCCCCAACGCGGCCACTGCCTCGCATCAACGTCCAGAAGAAACTCAACCGCTCGGCAGGAAGCACCCCTGCGCCGCATCCAGAGGAATCTCAAACCCTCACCGAAACCAACCCTTCCGCGTCCGAAACCTGCCGACCTCCGTCATCAGCAGACATGAGTCACCACGGAGGGAGAGGAAATCGAACTCAAGCAGCCAACAACACCGGCGGCTTTGGATAAGTCTTCTGGTAGTGCACCGTAAACGTCCTGAACGCAGCCAACGCCTTCTCAGGATCATGCCCAGGCTTGACCAAAAAGCTATCAAACCCCACACGCGCCTGATAGTGAATCGTATCGATCATCACATCCCCGATCGCACGCAATTCACCCTGCCATCCATGACGCGTCCGCAACAACTGCGCCAGCGAATAACCCCGCCCGTCCGTATAGATCGGAAAATCAATCGCAATAAATGCGAGACCCGCCTCATCAACACGGCCATCTTCGCCAATCAACTCCTGCAATTTAGAGGCAGGCGACAATAGCACCGCAACCGGATGCTGCCGCTGACGCAACGTATCGCGCTGCGCCGTCCAGAGCGCCAACGGAACAATCCATCCCGGCTCATCCGCCGGCAACGCAACTGCCGCATCAGCAGCGGTCGCCTGCGCGTCCTCACCAGCGGCCTCTTCAGCAGCCGGCGCAAAAACACGCCCATCGTTAACCTGCAATTGGCCGTGGCGAATCAGGCGGGCAACATTGTCATCCGCAGAAATGAGATCAGACATGAGCCACCTCACGAGCTGCCGGCGCGGCCTTGGCCACGGCGGGATCGGAATACACGTCGTCCTTGAACGGGGCGATACCCACGCGGTCGACGACATCAATAAAACGCTCCACGTCGCTGTCACGCAATCGCAGATAAGTCTGGATCAAACGCTCGACGACATCAGGCACCTGCTCGCGAGCAAACGACGGCCCGATGATGCGGCCAATCGCTGCCCCGCCACCCCGTGTGGACTGCAGATCCGGCAACGGTTTGGCTGCGCCATTTTGGCGTCCACCCAAAGTGACCTGGTACCACTCTTCGCCGTTCTTATCGACGCCCAGAATGCCGATATGGCCGACGTGGTGATGGCCACAGGCGTTGATACAGCCCGAGATATTCAGATCGAGCTCGCCGATTTCGAACAGATAATCCAGATTGTCAAAACGCGCCTGAATGGCTTCGGCGACCGGAATCGACACGGCATTGGCCAAGGCGCAGAAATCGCCGCCCGGGCACGAGATGATGTTGGTCAGCAACCCGATATTGGGCGTAGCCATGTTCAACGCGCGCAGTTCTTCCCAGAGAGAGAACAGCTGTGAGCGGCGCACATCGGCCAGCACCAGGTTTTGCTCATGCGAGACGCGAACCTCGCCGTAGCCATAACGCTCGGAGAGATCGGCGACGGCATCCATCTGGTCGGCGGTGATATCGCCAGGTGGCACACCTGTGGGCTTCAGTGACAGCGTCACGGCAGCATAGCCAGCGACCTTGTGGTCACGCACGTTCTTTTGCAGCCAGCGGGCAAACGCGGGGTGTGCGGCGGCATGCATTTCGGTGGGATCCGGCTCGCCCGCGACAGCGTGGTCATAGTCGGGCCACGTAAAGCGCTGCGCAATAGTGTCGACGTATTCCTGGGTCAACGTATCGGGGCCGCCCTTGATGAGTTGCCATTGCTCATCGACCTGCTCGGCATAGACCTCGGGTTTGAGTTCCTTGACCAGAATTTTGATACGCGCCTTGTACTTGTTGTCGCGTCGGCCATGCAGGTTGTAGACGCGTAATGCCGCTTGCAGATACGTCAGCAGATGCTGCCATTCGACAAACGGATTGATCAGATGGCCCACCATCGGAGTACGGCCCAGGCCGCCACCGACCCAGACACGGAAACCGAGTACGCCATCGCGTTCGACAGCCTGCAGACCGATGTCGTGCACGCCGACTGCGGCGCGGTCTTCCTCGGCGCCACTGACGGCGATCTTGAATTTACGCGGCAGAAATGCGAACTCCGGATGCAGCGTCGACCATTGGCGAATGATCTCGCACCATACGAGCGGATTGACCAACTCGTCGGGGGCAACGCCCGCAAAATGATCGGAAGTGGTGTTGCGTATGCAATTGCCACTGGTCTGGATGGCGTGCATTTGCACCTTGGCCAGTTCTGCCAGAATCGTCGGCACGTCTTCGAGTTTGGGCCAGTTGAACTGTATATTCTGGCGCGTGCTGAAGTGGCCGTAGCCACGGTCCCAGGTGCGGGCAATATGAGCCAGCGTGCGCAATTGGCGCGCGGCCAGCAGGCCGTACGGAATCGCGATGCGCAGCATCGGCGCATGACGCTGAATGTACAGGCCGTTTTGCAGGCGCAGGGTGCGGAAATCGTCTTCGGTTAGCTGACCATCAAGAAAACGCTGCGTCTGGTCGGTGAACTGCGCGACACGTTGTTCTACAAGCTGTTGATCGACAGGGTCGTACACATACATGGCAAGTTGCCCTATTGGGGCGCCCGTTGGGGCGTAATGGAACCACTGACAACAAACGACGCTTAAGGCATGACAATAAACGTCGCGGACGCAAAAGCGCGCCGCCAAGCGGCGCCGCTACATGCTATGTACATAACCGTAACAGGCGATATCCTCGGCTGTCTAAGTCATTTTTGTTATAAGAATAGAAGCTGGCCGAGGACTGATAGGGTCAATCTGTGGTGCCAGACGCTTGCGGTTGGCAGGGGGCGAACTTTCCGCTTTCAGGGTCGCGCAGGAACAACAGGCCGGTGGCGACACCAAAGTAGGCGCCGTGCAGTTCGATTTTGCCGGCTTCGACGCGTCGGCGGATCGACGGAAAGGTCTGCAGGTTGCGCAAGCTGTGTTCGACCACGGCCCATTCCAGACGCTGGACATCCACGGTGCGGTCGCCGGTGCGCGGCAGCGCATCGGCCACGGGTGTGATCTGCGACATCCATTTGCCGACAAAGTCGATCTTGGTCAGCGGTTCGGCATCATCGAACACCGCACGCACGCCGCCGCATGAGGCGTGGCCGAGCACGACGATGTGCTTGACGTTCAGCGCATTGACGGCGAATTCGATGGCTGCACTGGTGCCGTGATAGGACGAGGACTCGGCATCGCCCTCGTAGGGGGGGACCAGATTGGCCACGTTGCGGATGACGAACATCTCGCCGGGGCCGGCGTCAAAGATGACCTCGGGTGACACTCGAGAATCACAACAGCCGATCAGCAGGATTTCGGGATTCTGGCCTGATTCGCCCAGGTCTTCGTAGCGTTTGCGTTCGTTGTGAAAGCGGCCCTCCAGAAAAGCCTGATAGCCGTCAGTAAGTCGTTTGGGGAACATAGAACATCCTTGTTGTTATGGCGCACGCACGCCGTTATTTTCCCACAGCACGCTTACAACTAGCCTGCAGTCAGTCATGTCCCCAGTTATTGGGCCTGGATTTCCTTGGCGCTAAAACGGGTGAAATCCGTCGTGGTCGGCGTCTGGGACTGCCAGCTGTCGCCTGGGGCGAGAGGGGTATCGCGGCGGCCTGTGACGCGGCCGATTTCCTTGCCCTGGGCGTCGTATAGCGCATAGGTGACCGACAGGCCGGTGATGGCGGTATCACGATGATTGGAGACCGTGCTGGTAATGATCCAGACGCCGTCGGCTTGGCGAGTGGCGCCCAGGTCCTGGATCGATACGCCGTGCGGCAGGCTGCTCTGTGCTGAAGCGCCGATGCTGCTCAGGGATAACAGCAGGGAGGCGAGATACTTTCTCATGGCAATCTCCTCGCCGCGGGAGCGGCTGGGTTCTTGCCGTAAGTTAAGGGCGGCCCGCCGATGATGCAATGGCCGATTGTGTGAGGAGTTTGCTATTTGCAATGCTCCAATGGCGGGCGCGGGGAGGTTGCTATACCGTCGCGACAGGTGTCACCGGTGAGCCGACCGCGTGCGGCAGCCGCAACGGCGGCGCGGTCAGCATGAAACGGTGCCGGCCGTTGCTATGCAGCCATTCGGCCAGATCCTTCAGGTACCACAGCTCTGCCAGGGGCAGGCCCAGTTTGAACAGGCAGTGATGATGCAGTGGCAGCATCGCGCGGGGGCCTTGGCGGTCACGGGCGGGATAGGCCTCGACGGCATAGTTATCGGCGCAGATGGCCGTGATGCCGCTGTCGGTGATCCATTGCAGCAACGCTGCATCGGTGCCGTCCAAGGCTGCACCATAGGTGTGCAACACGTCGGCGTCGGGCTGGCCGGCCATCTCGATGATTTTTTCTGCGTAGCCGGTGCGCAGGACCAGCATGTCGCCGGATTCGATCGTGATGTTGTCGGCCTGTAAAACTTGCATAAGCTCGGCATGGCCGATCAAGGTGCGTCCGGTACCGAAGTGGCGGGCCAGATCGACCAGCACACCGCGCCCTTGGATACCTTTTTGCGCCAGGTTTTCGATACCGAGCTTCAGGGCTGCCGAAGGACCGCCGCTGTTGCAGCCGCAGCCGGCATGGTCGCCGTCGGCCGGCCCGACGATGTCTACGCCGGCGCGGTAGCCGTTGTAGTAGCAGAGCTCGGCGCGGCCGTCGCCGTCCGCATCGAACAGGGCGCCGACGTGTGCCAGGGAATCCCATTGGGTGGAGTACTGCATCGACAGCAGCACCTGGTCGTCGCTGAGGACGTCCACCGCGTCAGGGTTCAGATTGCGCAGCGGAAAGTTCAGGTAAGGCGTGTCTTGCAATCGCGTGGGGCTCAACTGCGGCGGATGGCGCCGCGGGTTCAGGACGTTGCCGCCGGGCAGATCCAGGGGCAGCGACAGGCAGAACGTTTTGCCTGCCTGGATTTCGCGAGCGCCTTTGAGGACCTGAGCTTCGGTCAACAGATTGAGCCGGCCCAGTTGATCATCGGGGCCATAGTCGCCCCAGTTCGAGCCCTCGGGGCGTTGTTTCCAGCGTTGCATAGACATGCCTCCCTGACTGGTTTATGCCGTGAGAAAGTCGACAAGCGCACGCGTGTAGGCTTGCGGTTGCTCCCAGTTGGCAATGTGCGAGGTGTTCAGTTCCACGTACTGAGCGCCTGCGATACCTGCCTGGAGTTCGCGGCCGTTTGCCGGCGTCGTCGCGGGGTCCTGGGTGCCGGCGATGACCAGGGTGGGAACCTTGATCTCGGACAGGCGCGCCCGCAGATCGGCATCACGCAAGGCCGCGCAGTTGGCGCTGTAGCCTTCGTTGGAGGTACGGCGCAGCATGTCGACCAGCACTTGGGTCAAGCCCGGCTGGGCGGCGCGGAAATCGTCCGTCAACCAGCGTTCGACCAAACCGGGCGCCATGTTTTCCAGGCCATTTTGCGCGACGGCCTCGATGCGGCTGGTCCAGCCTTCGGCGCTGCCAATGCGGGCAGCCGTGTTGGACAACACCAGCTTGCGCACGCGTTGTGGATGATCCAGTGCCAGTTGCAGGCCGGTGGGGCCACCCATCGACAGGCCGCAGAAGCTAGCCTGCTCGATATTCAGATGATCGAGCAGTTCGGCGACATCGCCCGCCAGTTGCGAGAACGTATATTCGCCCGCTGGGACGGATGATTTGCCGTGGCCGCGCGTGTCGTAGCGCACCACGCGAAAGTGTTGCGACAACTGCGGGATTTGGCGCGCCCACATGTCGGAACATGTGCCGAGTGAGTTGGAGAGCACCAGCACGGGCGCATCGGCAGGGCCGTCGATGACGTAGTACAGGCGGGCCTGGCTGAGATCAGCGTAAGACATATGAAAAATCCTGGGTGCTGTGGAAAGCGTGTCGGGCAATAGTCGATGCGTGCGGACTACAGCATCAATTCGCCGCCGACGTAGGCTTTGCGCCAACGTGTGATGGTGACGCGTTCGAACAGGTCGGCCTGGGCAAATGGATCTGCCGCAATAAAGGCCTCGGTTTCCGCACGGGTATCCAGATCGACCACATAGAGCCCACCGCCTGCATCGGAGCCATCGTCATTGAGCTTGGCGCCGCAAGCCAATAGCAGCGCTTTGTTGGCCGCCAGGTATTCCAGGTGGGCCGGGCGGTGTGCCTGGCGCACGGTTTGATGGTTCGGCTTGTCGAAGGTTTCGATGATGTAAGGCATGTGGGGCTCCGTGGTCGGTGGATTTAGATGGCCGAGGGGTGACGCGCCAGTGCCGTGACCTGAATATCCATGTACGGGAACAACGGCAGCGACGACAACAGTTGATGCAGCTCATCATTGTTTTCGACGTCGAAAATGCTGACGTTGGCGTAGCGGCCCACGACGCGCCACAGGCTGACCCATTTTCCATCGCGTTGCAGCTGTTGCGCCAGGGCTTTTTCGTCGGCCTTGAGTTTGTCAGCGCGCTCGGCAGGCATGTCTACGGGCAGGTTTACTTGCATTTGGACCATGAATAGCATGGCAGACTCCAATTAAAAACGTTTGATGCTGACTTATTGAGCGAATTTCAAAGGCAGGCCGGTCAGGCGCAGCAGCTCGTCGGCTGTGATGTCGCCGAACATGTCGATGACTTTGACCTCGCCATTGCGGATGTCAAAGACTGCCACGTCGGTATAGACACGCGAGACGCAGCGCACGCCGGTCAGCGGATAGGTGCACTCGGCAACCAATTTGCTCTGGCCATCGCGGGTGAGTAATTCCATCATCACAAAGACGTCTTTTGCGCCGATGGCCAAGTCCATCGCGCCGCCCACCGCGGGGATGGCATCCGGTGCACCGGTGTGCCAGTTGGCCAGATCGCCGTGTTGCGAAACCTGAAAAGCGCCGAGCACGCAGATATCCAGATGGCCGCCGCGCATCATGGCGAACGAATCGGCATGATGAAAGAACGAGCAGCCCGGCAACTCGGTGACGGGTTGCTTGCCGGCATTGATGAGGTCGTAGTCTTCTTCGCCTTTGGCGGGGGCGGGGCCCATGCCCAGCATGCCGTTTTCGGTGTGCAGGAGGACTTCGCGGTCGGTGGGCAGGTGATTGGCGACCAGCGTGGGCAGGCCAATCCCGAGGTTGACGTAGGCGCCTTCGGGAATGTCTTGCGCAACGCGGGCGGCAATCTGGTCGCGGTTCAGTTTGGTGCTCATTGTTGTTGCTCCTAGGCCGCCGGGGCGATTTTCACGACGCGTTGAACAAAGATGCCGGGGGTGACGACGGTCTCGGGGTCGAGTTCACCGAGTTCGACGGTTTCACGGACTTGAGCGACGGCGATGCGTGCGGCGCTGGCCATGATGGGGCCAAAATTACGTGCGGTTTTACGGTAGATCAGGTTGCCCCAGCGATCGCCGCGCTCGGCCTTGATCAGCGCGTAGTCGGCGTGCAGGGGGTATTCCAATACATAGTGGCGGCCGTTGATTTCGCGGGTCTCTTTGCCCTCGGCCAGTGGCGTGCCGTAGCCAGTGGGCGTAAAGAACGCGCCGATCCCGGCGCCTGCTGCGCGGATGCGTTCGGCCAGGTTGCCTTGCGGAACCAGTTCGAGCTCGAGCTTGCCGCTGCGATACAGGCCGTCAAACACTTGCGAGTCCGATTGGCGCGGGAACGAGCAAATGATTTTGCGTACACGGCCGGCCGCCAGCAATGCCGCCAGGCCGGTCGTACCGTTGCCTGCGTTGTTGTTGATGATGGTGAGATCTTTGGCGCCCTGTTCCAACAGGGCATCGATCAGTTCCATGGGCTGACCGGCGGTGCCGAAGCCTCCAATCATGACGGTGGCGCCGTCAGGTACGTCCGCCAAGGCGGCCGCCGCATTTGCAACGAGCTTTGAGATCATGGGGTGAGTCCGCAATAAAAAGGGCGTGTCATAATTTGTTCTTAATTAGAACTTTCGTTCTTTTGAAGAACATCGTTTCATGGTGACCGGGAGGTGTCAAGGCGGCAGCGCCAAACGTCTCACGGGGTGGATATCCGGATTTGCGCGGACAGGGTTACAGATATGGAAAACACTCAACAACCCAGTGACAGCTATGTGCAGTCGTTTGCACGCGGGCTGTCGGTGATCAGGGCATTCGGGCCGCAGCGGCCGCAGATGACCTTGTCGGAGGTTGCTGCGGCGTGTGGGCTGACGCGCGCGGGCGCGCGCCGTATCTTGTTGACCCTGGAGCACCTGGGCTATGTCGCTGTCGAAGGACGTCAGTTTTCCTTGACGCCGCGCATCCTGGAGCTGGGCTACTCCTATTTGTCGGCCACGCCCTTGTGGGATTTGGCCTTGCCCTATATGGAGGAAGTTGCCGAGGCGACGCGCGAATCGTGTTCGGTGTCGGTACTCGACGGCACGGATATCGTGTACATCCTGCGCCTGTCCATGCACAAGGTCATGAGCATCAATCTGGCCGTTGGCAGCCGCTTGCCCGCGTGGGTGACCTCGATGGGCCGTGTGCTGCTGGCGGGCTTGCCTGCCGCGGAACAAGACCGGGTACTGGCGGCCAGCGATATTCGGGCGCATACGGCGCACACGGTCACCAGCCTGGCCGAGTTGAAACGCATGCTGGCGCAAGTCCGTGCCGATGGCTATGCCTGTGTGGTGCAAGAGCTCGAGCCCGGTTTGCAATCGGTGGCCGTGCCCATCATGGATCGCACGGGCCGCGTGATTGGCGCGATGAACGTCAGTGGTCATGCAAACCGATACTCGCGCGAAGCCATGCTGGAGGCGTTTTTGCCGCCATTGCGTCACGCCGCGGATCAGATCAACCAGGCACTGCGGCGCCGTTAATGTTCGAGGCGCAGGCGCGGACGTCGGACGGCCCTGCGTCGCCGCGTGTGCGGCGTCGCGATGCAACGCCACGTACGTGACGCTGCGATATCTCTCGCGCAGCGCGGCATCGGGGGATGTCCGCGCGTACGTGGAGTCGCTGGGCATGGTGGCGGCCATGTGGCTGATCAATCAGATCGGCGCGACGCCGAGCGTGGTGCCGCCACATACATACAGCATCTGTCCGGTCACAAAGCCATTGTCGGGCGATAGAAAGAACATCGCAGCGCGCGCGACGTCTTCCGGTGTGCCGAGGCGTTTGACGACAATGCTGTTGATGATGCGCTGCGTTTGCGGGGCGCCATCGGGATTGCTGTTGCGGAACAGGTCAGTGGCAATCGGGCCCGGGCCGATCGCATTGACGGTGATGCCGTCGCCACCCAACTCCATGGCCAACGTGCGCGTCAGGCCCACCAGGCCAGCCTTGGTGGCCGAGTACACCACGCGATCGGGCTTGCCCAGCGCAGCGCGCGACGACATATTGACGATGCGGCCAAAGCCGGCCTCGCGCATGTCGGGTAATACGGCCTGTACCAGAATCATTGCGGTGCGCAGGTGGAGCGCGACGACATAGTCCAGGTCCGCCAGCGTGGCCGTATCGGCGGTGCCGGGGCGCGTCGCGCCTGCGTTGTTGACCAGGCCAACGATGGCGTGATCACGCGTGGCCTGAGCGGCGGCAGCTTTGGTTTGTGCTTCGTCAGTCAGATCGGCCTGGATCGATACCAGTCCCTCGGGCGCGCTATCGGGCAGGCGATAGTCGATGTTGACGACGCGGTGTCCAGCGTCGAGCAGAGCCCGCACAATAGCGGCGCCGATGCCGGCGCTGCCGCCGGTGACGAGATAAGCCTGGGGTTTCATAGTGGATTCCTCGGATCGGTCAGTGGGTCAGAATGCCCCAGCTCAGCACGGCGATGATCTCGATGATGCCGACCCAGATCATCATGATCACGGTGTAGCTCATCACGTCGCGCAGCTTCAGTTTCGACAGCGCCAAGGCCGGCAGAATCCAGAACGGCTGAACCAGGTCGTTCCAGGAGTTCCCCAGCATGACGGCCATCGAGGTCTGGCTGATCGAGCTGCCGATTTCCTTGGCGGCGTCGATCATGAAGGGGCCCTGGATCATCCAGTGGCCACCGCCCGAGGGCGCGAAGAAATTGATGAAGAACGAACTGATCAGGCCCCAGAACGGCAGCGTACCCGGCGTAGCCACGTCAACAAAAACGTGCGAGATGGTGTTCACCAGACCCGAGCCCGCCATGATGGCCATGATGCCGGCGTAGAACGGATACTGCAGAATGATGCCGGAGATCGTCTTGATGCCGTCATTCAGTTTGGCCACATAGGCGGCCGGCGTGCCCAGCAGCAATACACCCAGAAACAGGATAAAGAAGTTGATCAGGTTCAGGTCCAGCGAGCCGCCGTCTACGAAGTGAAACACGACGTAGGCCATGCCGAGCAACCCGATCAACAGGCTCAGGATGCGGCTGTTGTTGAGCTTGGAAGCAATGGTGTTTTGTTCGATCAGGTCGCTGCCTGGCGCGGGCTCGGTCGACTTGTCGATGGCCGGATCGACTTCGACGACTTTCTCGCCGGCGCGGGGATGCAGCCAGGCGTTGAGCAAGGGCAGCGTGACGATGATGATCAAGCTCGTGATCAGCATGGGCGCGGAGAAAATCGTTTCCGACAGCGGCACCGTACCCATCTGATTGACCAGGGGATGGCCGGGCGTGGCAACCAGCACCGGGATGCTGGCAGACAGGCCCAGGCCGTACATGGTAAAGCCGCTATAGGCCGCGGCGATGATCAAGGGGTAGTGCACGCCTTTGACTTTCAAGGCCAGTTTCTTGGCGACGATACCGCCGATGACCAGGCCAAAGCCCCAGTTCAGATAGCTGCCGATGCCGCCCACCAGCGTGGCCACGATGATGGCTGTGCGAGGCTGATGCACATGGCTGACGATACGGTTGAGCAGGCGATCGGTGAGCGGCGCGGTGGCCAGCACGTAGCCCATGGCCAGGATCACGGCCATTTGCGTCGTGAACGCCAAGAGGCTCCAGAATCCTTTGCCCCATTCACGGGTGATCTGGCCCAGGCTCTGACCCTCGATGCCCATGGCCATCAGCACCGTCAACAGCGTCAGCGCGATGGCGAACACAAAAGGATCGGGCAGATACTTGCGCATCAGCTCCGTAAAAAAGGACGTTAATTTATTCATGCTGCCTCTCCAACTCGCTCCGTAAGGCGTACTTAAAGGCAGAACCGATCATCAGGCGCTACAGGGCGTCCTGGATGCAAGGGTCTGCCGGGATTACATAAATCGATATGAGGGACAAGCCTTTACTGGGCTTGTCGTGTGTTCAGCCAGGCCACTAATTCACCCAGGGCTGCGCTTTTGTCGCGCAGTACTTGTTCGCGGCGCTCCGGCGGCCAGGCATAGAAACCCTGGCCGGTCTTGGCGCCGAGTTGACCGGAGGTGACTTTCTCTGTGAGCAATGCCGAGGGCGTGGTGCGGTTTTCCAGATCGGCGTACAGGTAGCTCGCAATGGCATGATGGACATCAATGCCGTTCATGTCGCGCTGCTCCAGCGGCCCGGACAGTGCCAGGCGGATGCCCAGGCTCCATTTCACGACTTCGTCGATGTCTTCGGCGCTGGCGATGCCTTGTTCCAGCAGCGAGATGGCTTCGCGGGCGAGGGCGTGTTGAATGCGGTTGGCGATAAAGCCCGGGATATCGCGATTGACCAGGACGGGGCGTTTGCCGCCGAATCTCAGCGTTGCCATCACACGCTCGACGGTTTCGGCCGAGGTGTCGTCATTGCGTACGACTTCGACCAGAGGGATGACATCGGCGGGGGTAAAGAAGTGCGTGCCCACAAAACGATCTCGCCGTGTTACGGCCTGGGCAATGGCGTTGATCGACAGGCCCGAGGTATTCGTCGCGAAGATCGTTTCGGGTTTGCAGAGCGTGTCCAGGCGAGCGAATGTGTCGCGCTTGAGCTCCAGTTTTTCCGGAATCGCTTCGATGACCAGGTCGCAGGCGCAGGCGGCCTCGAGGCCGGGATCCATGCGAATGCGGCGCCGTGTTTCGGCGATCGCTTCGGGGGCGTAGACGCCGAGTTGTCGATCAATGACACCGGCCGCGCGTTCGAGCGCGCCGGGTACGGGGTCGATCAAGACGACCTCAAGTCCTTTTGCTGCAAACAGGGCAGCGATGCCGCTGCCCATGGCGCCTGCGCCGACGACGGCCAGGCTCTGGATAGGAAAATCCATGTCGAAAGGCTCCGGAAGGCTCGCGCTCGGTGATGGGCGCGTCGGAGCACGTCTCATCCGAATACTGTTCCAGGCGCGGGCCAGGAATCATTGTTGTTCTATATACGAACATTTGTGCGTATATAGAATTTATTTAGGGATAGTACTAAGAATTTCGGGCGGACGCCAATGGGTCGGGATCGTCAGGGGCACGGCGATCATCAGAAGGGTCGAGCAGGCCGCCGGTGCGGGGCAACAATTTCATAAGCTAGAATTGCTAGCTATTCTCATTTAGATTGGTGGCCCTGCATCGGCCAGAACGAGTTGTCTATGAAGTTATCGATACTGTCTTTGTGCTGCCTGCTGGGCACAACCTGCGCTCATGCGCAAACTCCTGCTGCGGGTCAAATGCCGGGCACGCAGTTGGTGGGCGAGACGGTGGTGGACCATCCGTCCGAGTGGTATCAGTTTGAACGGCACCAGATCGACTCGGCCGATGGCAAGCGGCACTACCGCATCGAGATTTCGATTCCTCGCGCCGCCGTGCCGGCAGCAGGCTATTCCGTGCTGTACATGTTGGATGGCAACGCTGCGATGGCGACGTTGAAAGACGCGGACTTGGCGGCGCTGTCGCGCAGCGGGCATCCGCCTGTGCTGGTGGCGATTGGTTATGACGTGCCCACGCGCAACGATGTGGTGTCGCGCGCGTTCGACTACACGCCGCCCACATATGAAAATGGCCAGCGCGTGCAGCAAGAAGACGACCGTGGACGCGCCGGCGGCGGTGCCGATATTTTTCTGGAATACATCAAGGCGTCCATCAAGCCTCTGGTGCAGTCGCGCGTCAAAGTGGATCCGCAAAAGGAATACTTGTGGGGCCACTCCTATGGCGGGTTGTTCACCTTGCACACCTTGTATACGCAGCCGAATACCTTTGCACGCTATATCGTAGGAGACCCGTCGGCATGGTGGAATGATGGCGTGCTGGTCCGGGAGTGGCACGCGTTTGACGCGAATCAGGCGGCGGGCAAACGCATTGCGATTCTGGTTGGCACCAAGCCTCGCGATCCGAATCGGCCGATGCCGAATCTGCCGCGTGCAACGCCCGGCCGTGCGCCTATTGAAAACCCTCGTGCCGTCATCGGCGATATGGCGGATGGACTGCGCAAGGGCGGTGGCGATGTTACCTATGAGACCTTCCCGCAATATGGGCACGGCGAGATGATCCGTGTTTCGCTGGAGCGTGCATTAGAGGTTGCTGTGCAACCTTGAGGCGATGGGCGAAAGGCAGACGAGTCGGCACGACTGCCGGCATGTCTGTCCTTCGCGCGTTTGTCTGGATCGATGCGCGCTCGCCCTCGCTGACGCTAGGGGCGCGTTTCGATCATCCCGAGTTGCGCAGCCCCGCCGAGATGCCGTTGATGGTCAGGTGAATCGCACTGCGCACGCGTTTGTCGGGTTCTATTGCACCATCCTGTTGCGCGGCACGATAACGGCGGATCAGATCGATCTGCAGATAATTCAGCGGATCGATGTAGGCAAAGCGTTCGCGCAGCGAGGCCTGCAGGGCCGGGTTGTCCGCCAGCAGTTCCCGCTGTGTCAATAAACGCAGCATGGAGACAGTACGACCATGCTCTGTGCTGATCTGATTGAAAATGCGTTCGCGTAGTGCGCGGGCGGGCAACAGTTGTGCGTAGCGCGCCGCGATGGCCAGATCCGATTTGGCCAGCACCATCTCCATATTGGAGAGCAGGGTACGAAACGCGGGCCATTCGCGCGCCATCTCTCGCAATTGAGCGAGCCGGGCACGGCGCGAACGAGGCGCGCCGGTCGCGCCGGTCTCGAGATAGGATTCGATGGCAGAGCCCACGCCGTACCAGCCGGTCAGCATGAGACGGCATTGCGCCCATGAGAACCCCCATGGAATGGCGCGCAGCTCATCGATGTGCTGACCTTGTTTGCGCGAGGCAGGACGAGAGCCGATGTTCAGGCCGGCGATTTCCGTAATCGGCGTGGTCGCAAAGAAATACTCTGCAAAGCCGGGTGTTTCATAAACGAGGCCGCGATAGCTGCGTTGCGCCGTGTCCGACATGAATGACATGGCTGGTCCGTAGTGCGCCATATGGGCGTCTTCGGCACTGGCGGCAGCGGCACGAGGCGCCAGCGATGACTCCAGCGTGGCCGCCACCAGCAGTTCAAGGTGCCAGCGGCCTACCTCGGCGTCCTTGTATTTGCTCTGGATGACCTCGCCTTGTTCTGTCAGGCGCAGTTGCCCGGCGACAGTGCCCGGCGGCTGTGCCAGGATGGCATCAAAGCTCGAGCCGCCGCCACGGCCCACCGAGCCGCCGCGCCCGTGAAAGAGCCGCAGCCGCACGCGGCGCGCGCTGAACACATCGACCAGGGCGCGCTCGGCTTGATAGAGCGACCAGTTCGATGTGAGAAAACCGCCGTCCTTGTTGCTGTCGGAATAGCCCAGCATGACTTCCTGCGTGTCGTTCTGCGCATGTTTGACGCGCTCTCGCACCTCGGGCAGGTCCAGCCACGCCGCCATGATCTCGGGACCGCGTTCCAAGTCAGGAATGGTTTCGAATAACGGGACAACCATCAGGCCATCCTGGGGCTCGATGTTCTGATCGGGCGCCGTCGTCAAGCCGGTTTCTTTTTGCAGCACCAGGACCTCGAGCAGGTCGCTCAGGGTCTCGGTGTGCGACACAATCGTTTGCTGCACCGCTTGTTTGCCATAGCGTGCGCGGCCTGCGGCGGCAGCGCGCAAAATGGCCAACTCGCGCGTCGTTTCCTCGCTGTAGGTGATCCAGGGCGATGCCAGAGGCCGGGCCTGGGCCAATTCGGATCGCAGCAACGCCACGCGTGCGTCTTCGTCGAGTTGGCTGTAATCGACCGGCTTGCCATCGTGCTGTGTGCCGGCACGGGTGAACAGTTCGGTGAGCACACGTTCATGCACGTCTGAGCTTTGACGCAGATCGACCGTCGCCAGATGAAACCCGAAGACCTCGACGGCCTGCTGCAAGCCGCTCAAATGCAGCCGGGCGATCGGCGCGCCGTGGTTGGCAGACAGCGATGAAGCAATAACGGCCAGATCGTTGGCCAGCTCGCGCGGTGCGTTGTATGGCGGCGCCGGATGGGTGACGCGGCGAGCCAGATCGCGGCCGGTCAGTTGCTGAGCCGTCGCTGCCAGGCGGGCATAGATGCCTACCAGCGCGCGGCGGTAGGGCTCGTCCCGGCGGTGAGCCGAATCATCGCCGCCGGCATCGGCCAAAGTCCGCAAGTCCGAGTCCGCATCGATCAGCAGCGTGGTGATCGACAGTTCTGCGCCCAGCGCATGGACCTCTTGCAGATAGTATTCAAACAGCACGGTGGCCTGTCGCAATAATGCGAGTTCCAGCGTGCTTGCATCGACATTGGGATTGCCGTCGCGATCGCCGCCGATCCAGCTGCCCATGCGTAGAAAAGGCTCCAACGGGGCCGGTGGCGCGGCAAAGGGCTTGACCGGGTCGCGCGCCAGCAGGCGGGACAGGTCCGAGTACACCCGCGGGATGACGTTCAGGAACGTGCTGCGGTAGTACGACAAGGCATTCTCGATCTCGTCGGCCACGGTCAGCCGTGTGTAACGCAGCATGCGCGTTTGCCACAGTGTGGCGATACGCCCCAGCAGGACCAGGTCCAGATCGGCGATCTCCTGGCCAGTCAACGGCCCCTCGCGCTGCATGAGCGCTGTTGAGATTTCCCGGTGCACGTCCAGAGTGCTCTTGCGCTGCACTTCGGTCGGGTGGGCTGTCAGCACAGGCATGAGGCAGGCCTCGGACAGCAAACGGCGGATGTGAGCGGGGCTGACGCCCTGCGCCTCCAACAGGCTGACGGCCTCGCGCAGGCTGCCACGCGCCGGCGCCTCGCTGGCCAAGGCGTGCTCGCGTTGCGCGCGGTTCTGGTCGCGATCTTCGGCGATATTGGACAAATGCAGGAAATAACTGAACGCCCGGGCCACTGAGTTCGGATCGTTGCCGCGCAGCCGTTTCACCCGTTGTTCCAGCAGCTTGCCATCGGCCTTGTTGCCCTCGCGCCGAAAGCGTACGGCTGTGCGGCGCAGGGTTTCGATCGTGTCGAACACCCGTTCGCCCTCACAGGCTTGGATGACTTCACCTAACAAACGCCCCAGCAATCGGATATCGTGACGTAAGGGTTCAGCAGTATCAGACTGCGGGCGGATGGCTTTCATAGGCAGGTGATCCGTCGGGCAAAGGGTGAGTTGAGAATTCGGGCCGATCGCAAAAACAATGAGGCTATGGATGCAAATCATTTTACGCAGCATCCGTGGCAAATAACCCTATTCTGGAAATGGGATATTTGGGCGTGGTGTTGCGCTGATTTTGCTCATCCTGTTGCCGTTGGTTGGCGCGTGGTGTCATACATGCTGCGCCACGTGTTGCGGTACAGTTTCTGCTCGGGCGCTTTGCCCGGTAACGAATTTGAAAGTGTTTATGCAAAATCATCAACGACGCGCACTGGTCCTGTTTTCCGGCGGCCAGGACTCCACGACTTGTCTGGCCTGGGCGTTGGATCGCTATGCCCACGTCGAGACGGTTGCGTTCGACTATGGGCAACGCCATCGCATCGAGCTGGATGCGCGGCTGCGTGTGTTGAGTGAGTTGCGGGCGCAGTTTCCCGATTGGGCGCAACGTCTGGGCGAGGATCATTTGTTGGATCTACGGGTGTTGGGCCAGGTCGGCGATACGGCAATGACCAGCGACCGCGCCATCGAGATGCAGGAAAACGGCTTGCCCAATACCTTCGTGCCTGGACGCAATTTGCTGTTCCTGACGCTGGCTGCCGCATTGGGCTATCGCCGTCAATTAGACGTACTGGTGGGCGGCATGTGCGAAACCGATTTTTCGGGCTATCCAGATTGCCGTGATGACACGATCAAGGCGCAGCAGGTCGCATTAGGCCTGGGCCTGGGCTCGCGCGTGACGATCGAAACGCCATTGATGTGGATCGACAAGGCAGATACCTGGGATCTGGCACAGCAACTCGGCGGCCAGGCGCTGGTCGATATTGTGGTCGAGCAGAGCCACACCTGCTATCTGGGTGAGCGTGGCGCCCGCCATGCCTGGGGCTATGGTTGCGGGACGTGTCCCGCATGCGCGTTGCGCAAAGCCGGTTGGGAGCGTTGGCAGGCGCGATAAGCGTCAAGCAAACCGTCTTAGTAAAGACGCTGATTGCAATGTCCCCGCTGAAGCTGATATGTTTAAACCTAAACTATCTTGCCGGCGCATGTAGGTCGTGGTCGTGGCGGTAAGTGTTCAGGTGGTTCTAACGCTGATCTTTAGCCAGCCTCAGAGGGACTTTCGACATGAATACTGCCGCCGGCGCGCAGCCTTGGCATCCGTCATCCCGTACGACGTATACGGTGCTTTTCGTGTGTTTTCTGGCCATCCTGTTCGAGGGATACGACGTGGGCGTCATGGGCGCCGTGCTGCCGTCGATGGCCGATGACCGCAACTGGAATCTGACGCCGCTCGAGTTGGGGGCGCTCAGCAGCTATGCCTTGGTCGGGATGTTCTTTGGCGCTTTCATGGTGGGCACCTTGAGCGAAATGCTGGGCCGGCGCCGCATGCTGCTGCTGTGCGTCTCGGTATTTTCCTTGACGATGGTGGGCGCGGCGTTGGCGCCGACGCCTTGGTTTTTTGGGGTGATGCGCTTTATTGGCGGCCTGGGGTTGGGCGGTGTGATCCCGGTGGCAGCGGCATTGACGGTGGAGTATTCGCCCGTGCATCGCCGCAGCTTCAACTATGGGCTGATGTACTCGGGGTATTCGATTGGCATTCTTTGCGCTGCGTTGATCGCGATGTGGTTGTTGCCCTCCATGGGCTGGCGCGGTGTGATCGGATTGGGAGTGGTTCCATTGATCCTGGTCCCCTTCATGGCGCGCCTGTTGCCCGAGTCGATCGAGTATCTGCAGGGATGCGGCCGTATCCAGGAGGCTCAGGCATTGGCGGCGGCAAAGGGCGAGGGCGTGTGGCGCCAGCCTGATGCCGGCTTGTCAACGCAGGCACGTACGTCGTGGCGCGAGGTGGTCAAAATCATCTTCTCCCGTGACTACATTCGCGCGACGGCGTGTTTCTGGATCGCTCTCTTTTTGGGTTTGCTGCTGGTCTATGGCCTGAATACCTGGCTGCCTTCGATCATGCGTAAAAACGGCTATGACCTGGGCTCCAGCTTGTTGTTCCTGGTGGTTTTCAGCCTGACTTCGGCAGTGGGCGGTTTGTTTCTAGGCAGTGTGGCCGACAAGCTGGGCGTGCGCGGTACGGTGGCCGTGTTTTACCTGATAGGCGCGGCGGCGATCGGCGCGTTGCTGTTCGGTAATTCGCTGGTGATCAACTACACGCTGGTGGGCTTGGCGGGCGTGGGCAGCGTGTCCGCATCGTTGATTTTGACGGGCTACATCGCGGGCTATTATCCGGCGCATATCCGTGCTGCCGCCACAGGCTGGGCACTGAGTTTCGCTCGCGTTGGTGCGATGGCCGGGCCCATGGTCGGGGGCTACGTGGCAGGCTCGGGGTTGAGTTTCTCGTGGAATTTCATGGTGTTCGCGGCGGCTGCTCTGGTCGCGGCAATCGCGGTAATCCTGTTGCCGGGAACCAAGCGCAAGGCCCTCGCTGTCGGGGACGTCACGCCGGCAAAGGCCTGATGATTTTGCGATGCCAGGCGCACCATGACAGTGCTCAGGTCTGCCGTGCCTGGCTGCGGTGGGCCGTGCGTCCAAAGCGCAGATACAGCCATACAGACGCCCCTAGAATCACGCTCGATAGTATCAGCGAGACGGTCATGGCAGCGCGTGGTCCCTGCCAGGCAATCAACTGCGCGTAGGCAACGGGCGCCGCAGCGGTCAATATAAAACTGGGGACCAGCAGGCGGCCGACCAGCGTGCCGTAGATGCGATAGTCGAACAAGGCCAGGGGCAATGTTCCGCGCGTAATCGTGAGCAGGCCATTGCATGCGCCATACAGGCAGGTATAGATAGCGGCCGCCACAGGATGGCTGGCTGCCAGGCCGGCCAGAAAGCACCACGGCATGACGATCGTCGTCAACAGATTCAAGGTCAGTGGCGGCAGGCGCGCGCCGAACAACAATTCCAGCAGGCGTGCGCTGACCTGGCCGATTCCCCACAGCGAGGCTATACCCACCACCACCGATGCCAGCAATCCCAGATCCGTCAGCATCGCAATCATATGCGTGGCGTTGGCCGCTGTCAGAAAAGTGGTCAGCATGGTGATCACGGCATAGAGGCTTTGCGCCAGACGCTGGTCGGCACGAGTACGGGCCAGCCCCTCATGCTGTGTCGAGTGGGTATCACCGGTGTAACGAGCGCGAGGCAATATCCAATACAAGGGCAGCGTCAGCAGCGACAGGCCCGCATAGACCAGCACCGCACCGCGCCAGCCCAGCAGTTGCGCCAGCCATTGGCCAACGGGCCACATGACGGTCGAGGCCAACCCGCCGAACAGTGTGATCTGCGACATCGCCCGCCGGGCTTGCGGCCCGCCGATGCGCGCGAGTGTCGCGAAGGCGGCATCGTAGAGCGATAGCCGCATGCCTATGCCCAGTGCAACCCAGGCTGCGTAGTACGGCAGGGTCGAATGGGAAAGCGACAACAGGGCGCAGCCTATCGCCGTCAGTATCGCGCCCACGGGCATGACGCGTTGGCCACCCCAACGGTCAATCGCGCGCCCAGCGGCAGGCGAGGTGAGGGCCATCACGATGATGGCCAGCGAAAACCCGCCAAACAGACGCGCGGCGCTCCAGCCCAGATCGGCCTGCATGGCAGGCCCGAAATTGCTGATCAGGTAAAACGACACGCCCCAATTGATGAGCTGGGTGACGCCCAGGCACATGACGGCCCGGGTAGCAATGACGGGTGCCATGATGTCAATCTAATGGTGCAATCTCTGGATCACGCTGATCGCCGTCGCCCAGAGCGCGCTGCATCAGGACCGTGTCTCGCCATTGTCCAAATTTGTAGCCCACCGATCGCAGCGTACCCACTGGATGAAAACCCTGGCGGGCATGCACTGCCAGCGAGGCGGCGTTGCGGCTGTCGCCCACGACCGCCAGCATCTGCCGCCAGCCGCCGGCCGTGCATCGCTCCACCAACTCGGCGAGCAATCGGCCCCCTATGCCTTGGCCGGCGATGCCGGGTTTGACATACACCGAGTCCTCCACTGTGTAGCGATAGGCCGGGCGGGGCCGGTAGGGTGTCGCATAGGCATAGCCGACGATTTCGCCATCGCGCTCGGCCACCAGATAAGGCAGGCGTTGGGCCAATACCGCCTCGCGCCGGGCATGCATGTCGGTGAGCGTGGGCGGGTCGAGTTCAAACGAGGCGGTGCCATGAGAGACGTGATGGGCGTAGATGGCTTGGATCGCGGGCACATCGTCGGGGGTGCTGTCGCGCAGAATCAAGGCGGAGGAATCGGTCATGTTCGGGTACGGGAAGAACTGTGCGGACCAAGGGATTATGAGTCCGTTGGGGTACGTACAGTGTGCGGCAGGAACCAGTATTAATAAAGCTTTGGTTTATTATTCAAAGCATAAGAAATTCTTTGGTTTTCAAGAGCGGCGATGTTTTTCAAGAGCGACCCATGCGTGGCCTGAATCTGGATCATCTACGTATTTTTCTGGATGTGATCGAGCTGGGCAGCTTTTCCGCTGCGGCAGACAGGCATGGGCTGACGCAGCCCGCAGTGAGCCTGCAGGTGCGCCAACTGGAGCGCCGCTATGGCTTGCGCCTGGCCGAACGCGTCGGCAAGCGGGTGACAGCGACGGCGGCAGGCCGGGATCTGCTGGCACACATCCGCGCGATTGATGCCGCCGTCGAGCAGGCCGAGCGCAGCATGCAGGCGCACAGTGCCCAGGTGGTGGGCCGCGTGCGTTTGGGGACGGGGGCGACCGCGTGTACGTATTTGCTGCCGCCCCTGCTGGCGGATTTGCGGCGGCGGTTTCCGGCCTTGGAAATCGTGGCCAGCACCGGAAATACGGCGGATGTGTTGCGCGGCATTGAGGCGAACACCCTGGATATCGGTTTGGTGACCTTGCCCGCGTCAGGCCGTATGTTTCAGGTGACGCCGGTGCTGGAGGACGAGTTCGTGGCGATTTTCCCGGGTACAGACAAGGTCCCGGCCGCCATCACGCCGCAGGCGTTGGCCGAGCGACCGGTCGTGCTGTTCGAACCGGGCGCCCGTACGCGTGAACTGGTGGACAACTGGTTCGAGATGGCAGGGGTGCAGGCCCGGCCCACAATGGAATTAGGCAGCACCGAAGCCATGAAGGAGCTCGTCGCGGCGGGCCTGGGATGCGCCATCTTGCCGGCGCTGGCGGTTCCCAAACGGCGCGAGTCAGCCCTGCAAGTCAGGTCTTTGACGCCCCGGTTATCGCGCACTCTGGCAGTGGTGTTACGCAGCGATAAGCCGCTGCACCGCGGACTGGCACAGCTGCATACGGCGCTTTTGGCGTTGCGCCAGGGGCACGGCTGAATGCAGCCTCCCGGCGATCCGGCGTATTATTGACAACTTTGCGAACTTTCCCCGTCCGAGAAACACCATGCCGCAATACCGTTCCCGTACTTCCACCCACGGCCGTAACATGGCCGGCGCTCGCGCTCTCTGGCGCGCCACCGGTATGCAGGACGGCGATTTTGGCAAACCGATTATTGCGGTAGTGAACTCGTTTACGCAGTTTGTGCCGGGCCACGTGCACCTGCGCGATCTGGGCGCTCTGGTCGCCAAAGAGATCGAGGCTGCCGGTGGCGTCGCCAAAGAGTTCAACACCATCGCCGTGGATGACGGTATCGCCATGGGTCACGGCGGTATGTTGTATTCGCTGCCCTCGCGCGAGTTGATCGCGGATTCGGTCGAGTACATGGTCAATGCGCACTGCGCTGATGCCATGGTGTGTATCTCGAACTGCGACAAAATCACCCCGGGGATGTTGATGGCCGCGATGCGGTTGAATATCCCGGTGGTCTTCGTATCTGGCGGCCCCATGGAGGCTGGCAAGATCAAGTCGCCGACCGACGGTAAAGTCATTGCCAAGATCGACCTGATCGACGCCATGATCAAGGCCGCCGATCCCAAAATCACTGACGCCGAGGCCGAGCAATACGAGCGCAGTGCCTGTCCGACCTGCGGATCGTGCTCGGGTATGTTTACCGCCAATTCCATGAATTGCCTGACCGAGGCGATCGGCTTGGCCCTGCCCGGCAACGGCACGATTGTGGCCACGCACGCCTGGCGCAAGGGCTTGTTCGAACAGGCCGGCCGTCTGGTGGTGGATCTGTGCCGCCGCTATTACGAGCAAGACGACGCGTCGGTTTTGCCGCGCAATATCGCGACCAAGAGCGCCTTCCAGAATGCCATGACGCTGGACGTCGCCATGGGCGGTTCGACCAATACCGTGTTGCACTTGCTGGCTGCGGCTCAAGAGGCCGGCGTGGATTTCAATATGGTCGATATCGACCGTATCTCGCGTAACGTACCCTGCCTGTGCAAGGCGGCGCCTGCGACGGACAAGTATCACATCGAAGACGTGCACCGTGCCGGCGGTATCCTGGGTATTCTGGGTGAGTTGGCGCGTGCGGATCTGCTGGATCTGAGCTGCGGCAACGTGCACAGCGGCACGCTGGGCAATGCGATCGAGCAATGGGATATCAACGGTGGTGCTGGCGAGGCGGCGCAAAAGTTCTATCGCGCAGCGCCTGGCGGCATTCCTACGACGGTGGCATTCAGTCAGGACGTGACTTATCTGACACTGGATCTGGATCGTAAATCGGGCTGCATCCGCGACAAGGCCAACGCTTATTCGAAAGACGGCGGCCTGGCGGTGTTGTACGGCAATCTCGCACCCAAGGGCTGCATTGTCAAAACGGCTGGCGTGGACGAGTCTCAGTGGGTGTTTACGGGCCGCGCGCGTGTCTTTGAAAGCCAGGATGATGCGGTGGAAGGCATTCTGGGCGACAAGGTGGTGGCAGGCGATGTCGTGGTGATTCGCTACGAAGGCCCGAAGGGTGGACCGGGGATGCAGGAAATGCTGTATCCGACGTCTTATCTCAAATCCAAGGGATTGGGTAAGACCTGCGCGTTGTTCACGGATGGCCGTTTCTCTGGCGGTTCGTCGGGGTTGGTGATCGGGCACGCGTCGCCTGAGGCGGCCGAGGGTGGCAATGTGGGTCTGGTCGAGGATGGCGATACGATCGAGATCGATATTCCCAATCGCAAGATCCATCTGGCGATTGCCGAGGACGAGCTTGCGAAGCGTCGTGCGGCTATGGAGGCGCGTGGCGACAAGGCGTGGAAGCCTGTGGATCGTCAGCGGGTGGTGTCGCAGGCGTTGCAGGCTTATGCGGCGTTGGCGACTTCTGCGGATCGTGGGGCGGTGCGGGATGTGTCGCAGTTGAAGCGTTGATACTGCTGTTGATGCGTTAATGCGTTAATGCATTGATGTTGTTGGGCAGGCGTGGTTCTTGAGACGTCCCGGCCGGTTGCCGTGGGCCGCACCGGCCTAATCGGATCGGCTCGGCGCAAGACCAGGCGCCTCGGCCCCGCTACGCGGGGCTGCCCGATCCTCAAAAGGCCGGCGCGGCCCACGGCAACCGGCCGGGACTCGCAGTAACGGCTGACCGAGAATGTATATGCCGGTTGTGGGGATTTTTCGAGCGGGTTCTGGTTTCTGATGCGCCGATTTTTTGATGCCGTGCACATGTTTGAAAGCATGTGCACGGCATTGATTTTTGTATCGCTGCTAAATCACCGACGCCATACCGCCATCCACTGGGATGATGGCGCCTACTACATAGGCTGAACGTGGGCTGGCCAGGAATAGGGCGACGTCGGCGACTTCTTCGGCTTTGCCGTAGCGGCCCAGGGGGATGCGGGCCTGGCTGTCGGCCAGGGCCTGGTCGCGCGAGATGCCTTGGCGTTGGGCGTCGAGTTCCAGGACTTGTTCGACGCGTTGCGTGAAGGTCGGTCCGGGGTTGATGCCGTTGATGCGGATGCCGTAGCGGGCGTAATGGGCGGCCAGGCCTACCGTTGACAGCATCAAGGCGGCGTTGGCCGAGCCGCCGGCCAAATGGGTGCTGGTGGGGCGCTTGCCGCCGTTGCCGATGATGTTGACGACGATGCCGTTAGTGGCGCCTGCGGGGCGGCTGGCGGCACGCTCGCGCATGCGGGTGAGGACGGCGTCTTGTACATGGATGTAGGGGAAAAATTTCGCATCCATGGCGGCGCGCCATTTGCCGGCGTCCAGGTCTTCGGGCTCGTAGCGGCGGGCGGCGCCGGCGCTGTTGATCAAAATGTCGATCGGGCCGATCTCGGCCTCGATGCGTGTAATGGTCTGGGTGGTGGCTTGTGGGTCAGAGAGGTCTGCGGCAAAGGTAGCGACGTTGTGTCCGCTCGCCTGTAATTGAGCTCGAGCCTGTTCGAGTCCCTGTGGGTCGCGCGCGATGATGGCGACGAACGCGCCCTCGGCAGCAAATGCGTTGGCGACGGCCAGGCCTATGCCTTTGCTGCCGCCTGTGACTACTGTGACTTTGCCGTTCAGTTTCAGGTTCACCTGGTGCTCCGCGAGATATGGACGATGCGGTTAACGATACTGCATCACGCAAATGTCTGTTCCATCTCCCGGCGGAACTGCACCGCGGCGGATTTGTCGTCGAATTCGACGTCGTGCCAGCGGATGGGTTGTGATTGCCGGACAGGGTTTTTCAGTTTGACTTTGTGTGCGAGGCCTAGCGGCAGATAGCCGTCCGCGACGGAGTCGCGAGCGGGCATCAGCCGGCCGTAAACGGTATAGCCGCCTTCGCCGTCGAGTTCTTGGCCGACTGCCAGGTCGCGTTTGGCGGTCGCGACGACATCGCCGTGCCAGCCGGTTGGGGATCCGGTCGGCTCGTGACGTAATCCGACGCTGGCCACGCTGATGCCCAGCTCGAGGCCGATCAGGTGGTAGGGTTTGTACATGGCTGCGTAATTGCCGCTGGGATCGGTCAGCAGGCCATATTCCTTGAAGCAGCGCCGGACGTAGTCGCTATCGGCTGCCAGCGTGACATAGACGCCCCAGCGCAGGTCGCGAAATACGGGGCGGCCATCGCGCTCCAGAGATGAGATGACTTCGACCTGACCGCGGTGGTGCAGCATGCCGCCTTCTTCCCGTGGGCGCAGTACGCGCGGCAGGTCGTCTACGCCGCAAGGCGGGAAGTGCAGTCCCGATGGGGCTGGCAGCAGGCCAGTGGCGTTAGAAACGGCCGCCATTTCGATAGCGCTCTTGGTGCCGTCCAGAAAGCTGTTGAACATCTGGGCGTTGAAGTCGCCCGCCGCCACCATCTCATCGGTGAATCCGTAGTAGGGCCATACGGTGTCGGGGGTGGAGGTGTGGAACTCTGGCAAATACTTGGTGCCTTTGCCGGCGGCGATGACTTCAAAGCCGCTTGCACGTGCCCAGTCGACCATATCGCAGATCAGGGCGGGTTGATCGCCATAGGCCAGTGAATACACGATGCCTGCTTCGCGTGCGCGGCGTGCCAGCAGCGGGCCGGCCAAGGCGTCGGCCTCGACGTTGACCATGATGATGTGTTTGCCGTGTTCGCAGCAGGCGAGCACGTGTGCGATGCCTCCGGCGGCATGCCCCGTGGCGTCGATGACGATCTGTATCTCTGGACTGGCGATCACTTCCAGCGCATCGTCGCTGAAATAGACCCGGCGTGATCGCGCCGCGTCGGGCAGGCTCTCTGCGTGCAGCGCGTCGGGGGGCCAGCCTACTCGTGTCAACGCTGCGCGAGCCCGGGAGGGCTGCAGGTCTGCGACGGCGACGAGTTGAATGCCAGGGGTACGCCGGGCTTGGCTCAGAAACATGGAGCCAAACTTGCCGGCTCCGATGAGCGCGACGCGCAAGGGTTTGTTGTCGGCCTGGCGTTGTTTGAGCAGGCGGTGCAGATTCATTGCTGCGTCTCCTTCGCGGATTGGGGCGTGGGCCGTCGGGGGCGCGGCCCATCAATCTGGTGTCAGGAATGTCGGCGGTGCTGCAGATGGCAGCATAGCGGTTTTCCGTGACGGATAGCTGAAGAATTTGCTGCCGGTGCTCGGCCGGGATCGCCTCAGGCGTCGGCGGTATAGAGCTCGCCGGCGAGGACGTTGCGCCAGTTTGCCCAGGTGAGGCGGGGGCGGCCGGTGATGTGCTGGTTGTACGGGGCGTCGTACAGGATGTGTTTCCATTTCGGACGGACGGCGCCGGTGATTTCGGGCTTGTCGTCGATGAGGAGGTCGCCTTGGACCAGGGTTTTATCTTTCGTCAAAATCAGACGGTTGGTTGCCTCGCGGCCTAGGTGCTTTTCTACCCATAGGTACTTTTCCGCGACGCAGTTTTCGAATTGAGATAGGGGGGATGAGCAGATGCGGACGTCCATTCCTAACGCCAGCAGTTCTTTGAGGGCGTCGATGGCGCCAGGGACGGGCGGGAGACTGCGTATGAAGCCGGGGGCGGTGTAGATGGCTTCGGCGCGGGAGCGTAGTTCGGGGGGGTAGTTTTGCAGGATGTAGAAAGAGGTGCGGTCTTGGTATTCGACGGGGGGGATGTCGGGGTATTGCTCGCGCCAAGCGGTTACAAAGCCGTGCTCGAAGTCAGCTAGGACGCCGTCTTGATCTAGCAGGATTAGCATGGGAGTGGCAGCGGGAATATCAGAGGGGGATTGATTTTGCCATGACGTTGCGCTGAAGGGGCTTTTTGCATGGCGAGGTGTTGTTCTTTTGGCGTCGAGGAGGGGCAGTGGCCGTGTGCGGGCTTCACGTGATCGGTCGGCCGCCTGCGCGGCCGACACCGCTTCGTCAACCTCGTCGCTGCGCTCCTTCGGTTTCCCTCGCTCGATCACGAGGCGCCCGCACACGGCCACTGCCCCTCCTCGACTCGCGATGAATCAAGTTCGCTGCATTGCTGGGACGAATTGTGTGCTTGGGCCTCGTGGCATGGGACGGCAGGTCATCGGGCTGCGAGCTCTGGGGGTAATGGGGTGTCCCAGCCGCCGCCTAGGGCGCGTACCAGGTTGACTGCTGATCGTGCGCGTTCGCCGTCTAGTTGCACTGATACGCGTTGCTGGGCTAGCACTGTGCGATCAGCTTCGATGACGTCGAGGTAGCTGATCGAGCCTTCGTTGTATTGCGTGTGCGAGATGCGGGCAGCGCGTTCGGAGGCTTGCAGGGCGGCGTCTTGGGCGGATATCTGGCCGGACATGATGCGCAGGTTGGCCAGGTTGTCTTCGACTTCACGGAATGCGGTCAGTACGGTTTGGCGATAGTTGGCTACGTCTTCTTCGTAGACGGCGCGTGCGCGGTCCAGGCCAGCTTGGCGGCGGCCGCCGTCGAAGATGGGCAGCGACAGGGCGGCGCCAACCAGCGGACCCAGGATGAATGTGCGCGTTGACCATTCGAACAGGTTGCCGAGTTCTGCGGATTCAAAGCCTGCACCGCCGGTGATATTCAACCTCGGGAAGAATGCTGCCTGAGCGGCGCCGATACGGGAGTTGGCGGCGGCCATGGCGCGTTCTGCGGCGGCGATGTCGGGACGGCGTTCCAGCAGGGTCGAGGGCAGACCGGCGGGAATGGTGACGGCGATGCGCGTGAGCGGTTGTTCGGGCAGGCTGAATTCGGACGGGGCTTTGCCTAACAAGACGGCCAAGGCGTGTTCGGCCGTGGTGCGGCGGCGTTCGAAGCCGAGCGTTTCTGCACGTGCGGATTCCAGCTCGGAGCGTGCGCGGGCCAGATCCAGTTCGCTGATGTCGCCGGCATCGTAACGACGCTGGATGAGTTGCAGCGTTTCTTCGCGCAAGGTGACGGTCTGGCGATACAGGCGCAGTCCGGCGTCTAGTTCACGTACTTGAAAATAGGCTTGTGCGACGTCGGCTTGCAGAGCGAGCAGTACGGATCGATAGAGGGCTTCGCTTTGTTGTGCGTCAGCGGTGGCGGCATCTACGGTGGAGGCGACACGGCCGAACAGGTCGGCCTCGTAGGCGACGTTGGCTTGGGCGCGCCATAAGGTCGAGGCGTCAGTGGATGCGCTGTCGGATAGGCCTTGCGATGCGGGCGAGGGACGTTGGCGTGTTGGGCCAAAGCCTACGTCCACGCTGGGGAATAGTTCCGAGCGGGCGTCACCCAGCAGGGCGCGTGCCTGTTTCAGACGCGCGGCAGCGGCCTGCAGGTCCTGGTTGGATTTTTGGGCTTCCTGTTCCAGGGCGTTGAGCGTGTCGTCACCAAACAGCTTCCACCATTCGCCGCGCAGCGTTTGCTCGGCGGGCTGAGCGGCCTGCCAGGTGCCGGCTTCGTGAGCCGGCAAGGGCTGCTGCGTCGGTGCCTCTTTGTAGGCTGCGGGAGTGGTGACGTCAGGGCGTTGATAGTCAGGTCCCACCGCGCATCCAGCCAGCACTAATAGCATGGCGAGCAGGCCGGAAACTTTGGGCAGAAAGGTGCGCGCTGCGCGAGCCTTTGCTGCGGGCGCTGCGGCCCGCAAAGCGTGCGTCGTTTGGGAGCGAGGAGCATCACTTTGTTGTGACAGAGATGCTGCGACTCGCGGCCGGGTCATGAGGCTTTCTGCAGCGAAAGCCGGTGTCGATAAGTGTGTCATGAAGGTGTTCTCTTAATAGCGGATATCCATGAGTGCCGTCATGTTCAATGGCTCGTGTGATCGGTCGCGGGGTGCGTCGTCACAGGGGCTTCGTGATGCGAGGCCGAGTGCAGTTTGCGCGAGCTCATTGTCCGCAGCAGGACGTAAAACACCGGGGTCAGGAACAGACCGAACAAGGTCACGCCCAGCATGCCGAAAAACACAGCGATACCCATGGCTTGCCGCATTTCCGAGCCGGCGCCAGAGGACATGACCAACGGCACGACGCCCATGATGAAGGCGATGGACGTCATCAGGATAGGGCGCAAGCGCAGGCGGCTGGCTTCGATCGCGGCCTGCAGCGGGGTGCTGCCTTGCATCTCCAGTTCGCGTGCAAACTCCACGATCAAGATGGCGTTCTTGGCGGACAAGCCGACCAGCACCATCAACCCGATCTGCGTGAAGATGTTGTTGTCGCCGCCGGTCAGCCAGACACCTGTCAGGGCGGCCAGGATGCTCATGGGGACGATCAGGATGACGGCCAGGGGCAGGGTCAGGCTTTCGTACAACGCAGCGAGCACCAGGAACACCAGCAACACGCTGATGGGGAACACCCAGACACCAGCGTTGCCCGCCAGGATCTGTTGATACGTCAGGTCGGTCCATTCGAACTTGATGCCGCGTGGCAAGGTCTCTGCCGCGATGCGTTCGGCTGCGTCTTGCGCCTGGTTGGACGAGTAGCCGGGTGCAGGTCCGCCGTTGATGTCAGAAGCGGTGTAGCCGTTGTATCGCACGACCATCTCTGGTCCAAAGGTCTGGTGCACGTTGACCATTGCAGACAGAGGTATCATCTGGCCCGTGTCGCTGCGCGTCTTCAATTGCAGGATGTCATCCGGGTGAGCACGGAACTGTGCATCGGCCTGGGCTCGTACTTGGAATACGCGGCCAAAACGATTGAAGTCGTTGACGTACATGGACCCCAGATAGATCTGCAGCGTATCGAACACATCGGTGACGGGGACACCCAACTGTTTGGCTTTGACGCGATCGAGGTCTACGTCCAACTGCGGAACGTTGATCTGATAGTTGGAGAACGTGGGGCCGAGCTCGGGCGTTTGACGCGCCTTTTCCAGGAACGCCTGGGTGGCTTTGTCCAGCTCGGCGTAGCCGAGAGCAGCGCGGTCTTCGATCTGCAGTTTGAAGCCGCCCATGGTGCCCAGACCCATCACCGGCGGGGGCGGGAATACGGCGATATAGGCGTCTTTGATCGCAGCGAATTTGGCGTTCAGGTTGTTGGTGATGGCGTCGCCCGAGAGGTCTGCGCTATGGCGTTCCTCAAAGGGCTTGAGCGTCACGAACACAATGCCGGCGCTGGAGCTATTGGTAAAGCCGTTGATCGACAGGCCGGGAAAGGCGATGGCGCTTGCCACGCCGGGTTCTTTCAAGGCGATGTCGGTCATGCGGCGGATCACGTCGTCGGTACGGTCCAGCGACGCGCCGTTGGGCAGTTGGGTAAAACCGATCAGGTACTGCTTGTCTTGCGCCGGGACGAACCCACCCGGGACCAACTGTGAAATTCCCACCGTTGCCGCCAGCAGCAGCACATAGACGCCCATGGCACCGGCTTTGCGGCGGATCACGCCAGTGACGCCGACGGCATAGGCATCCGAGGAGCGTGAAAAGAATCGGTTGAACGCATTGAAGAATCGTCCGAACAGACGGTTCATGACACGCGTGAGCCAGTCGGGCTTGTCGTGATGCCCTTTCAGCAGGATGGCTGAGAGTGCGGGTGACAGGGTCAGCGAGTTAAAGGCCGAGATCACCGTCGAGATGGCGATGGTCATGGCGAATTGCTTGTAGAACTGACCCGTCAGCCCCGTCATAAAGGCCAGCGGTACGAATACCGCGCACAGCGTGAGCGCGATGGCGATGATGGGGCCGCTGACTTCGCGCATGGCGCGATAAGTCGCCTCTCGTGGCGTGAGACCTGCGGCGATATTACGCTCTACGTTTTCGACCACCACGATGGCGTCGTCGACCACAATACCGATGGCCAGCACCATGCCAAATAATGACAGGGCATTGATCGAGTAGCCAAACACCAGCAGCAGGGAAAAGGTCCCGATGATGGAGACGGGCACCGCCAATAGCGGAATCAGCGACGCGCGCCAGGTCTGCAAGAATACGATCACCACGATCACCACCAGCGCGATGGCTTCCAGCAGTGTCGAGATCACCGCCTTGATACTGGCACGCACAAACTGTGTGGGGTCGTACTCGATGCGGTAGTCCACCGAGGGTGGGAAATCAGCCGACAGTTCCTTCATCGTCTCGCGTACTTGCGCCGAGACATCCAGCGCATTGGCGCCAGGCGATTGCATGATCCCCATCCCGACGGCGTACTGGTTGTCCAGCAACGCGCGCAATCCATATTCCTGAGCGCCCAGTTCGACACGCGCGACATCGGACAGCCGCGTGATGGCACCATCGGGTGATGACTTCAGGATGATGTTGCCGAACTCAGTTTCGTTTTGCAGGCGGCCTTGTGCATTGACCGAGAATTGCATCGGCACATCGCCCACAGTGGGGGACTGGCCGATGACACCGGCAGCAACTTGTACGTTCTGTTCGCGGATGGCGTTGACCACGTCGGTCGCGGTCAGATCACGTTGTGCGACCTTTTGCGGATCCAGCCACACGCGCATGGAGTAGCTGCCCGAGCCCCAGATCTGGACTTCGCCCACACCGCTGATCCGCGCCAGACGATCCTTGACGTTCAGAATGGCGTAGTTGCGCAGGTAGGTGCTGTCGTAACGGTTGTCGGGCGAAATCATATGCACCACCAGGGTCAGCGTCGGCGAACTCTTGGTGGTGGTGACGCCCAGCCGCTGCACATCCGGCGGCAGGCGAGGCAGGGCTTGCGAGACACGGTTTTGCACCAGTTGCTGCGCCTTGTCCGGATCCACGCCCAGCTTGAAATACACCGTCACCGCCAGGTTGCCATCGCTATTGGCTTGCGACTGCATGTACAGCATGTCTTCGACGCCGTTGATGGATTCTTCCAGCGGCGAGGCTACTGTGTTGGCAATCACGGCGGGGTTGGCGCCTGGATATTGCGCGCGCACCACGACTGACGGGGGGACGACTTCGGGGTATTCCGAGATAGGCAGCTGGAACATGGCCAGCAGGCCCGCCAACAACACGAGCACCGATAGAACACCTGCGAAGATGGGCCGGTCGATAAAGAATTTAGAGATATTCATGCTTGCTTCCTGCAAGGGGCATGGCGGCTTCAGGCAACACGGGGTCTAGCCAGCACACAACATCGTGTGCTGGCGGCGAAAGTGGGCTAAAGCCTTTTTTATGTATTCAGGTGCGAATTTCCTGGTGCGGGCACAATGCTTTTCAGTTCAGGCTGGCAGTGGTCTTGGGCTTGGCAGGCGTAGTGGGAGCCGGTGTTGCAGCCGACGCCGGTGTCGTAGCCGGCCCGGACACCGAGGCAGGCTCCGCTATCGGCTCTGCGGTCGATGCCGTTGCCGAGCCGGTCGTAGCGATCGGCGGGCTGGACGGCGGCGTATCCATCGACACGAGGTTCGGCGCGACGGTCTCGCCGGGACGTACGCGCTGCAGGCCATTGACCACGATGCGTTCACCCGGTTGCAAACCGTTGGTGACCACGCGCAGTTTGCCCTGGCTCGCACCTAACGAGACTTGCCGGTATGCGGTGCGGCCCTGGTCGTCTACGACGAGCACAAACCGTTTGTCCTGATCGGTACCGATGGCGCGTTCTTCGATCAGCACGGCTTGATGAGGCTCGGTACCGCCCAGGCGGATACGGGCGTACATGCCCGGCACGAGTTGGCCATCCGTGTTGTTGAACACGGCCCTGACGCGTATCGTGCCCGAGGTGGTGTTGATGCGGTTGTCCACCGATTGCACAACGCCTTCGCGGGCATAGCCGTCCTCGTTGGCCAGGCCCAACTGGACCGGGACCGAGGCGCCGGTGACGCGGGCCGGGCTCACGTAGTTCAGATAGGCTTGTTCGTCGACGTCAAAGGATGCATACATCTGCGACACCGATACCAGCGTCGTCAGGGGCACCGAGCTGGCACCCGCGGCCACGACGTTGCCCTCGGTGATTTCCGCGCGGGAAACCCGGCCCGCCACGGGCGCGACAATCTCGGTATATCCCAGATTCAATTTCGCGGCATCCAGGGCGGCTTCGGCAGCCTGCAGGTTGGCACTTGCTTCGTTGGCATCGTTGCGTTTGGATTCGAAATCCCGCTTGGCGATGGCGTTTTCTGCCAGCAGCCGTTTACCGCGTGCGAATTCGGATGCCGTGAAGGCCACTCTCGCGCGGGCGGCAGAGAGCTGAGCGGCGGCGCGGTTCACTTCGGCGGCATAGGGACGCGGGTCGATCGTAAAGAGCGGATCGCCTTTGTTGACCAGGCTGCCGTCTTTAAAATGCACGGCAGTCAGTGTGCCGGATACGAGCGGCCGGATGTCGACCCGGTCGATGGCTTCCAGCCGGCCGGAGTAATCTTGCCAGTCGATGATGGTTTTACCCAGTGCCGGGGCCACGTCTACTGACGGGGCGGGCGGTGCGTTCTGGGCTTGGGCGGCTCCCGTGCCGGACTTGTCGTTCCACAGGGAATAACCACCCCCCGCGGCCAGCAAGGCCACGAAAACCGCCAATAAGGCAATGCGTGGACGCGAAACAGACATGGTGTTTCCTTAAACTTAATGGGGAGAGAGGGACGAGAGCGGCGGGAGCAGGCATTCCGCTGGGCACAGACCCGGTACGAATGGGTCAGAGGCTATCGGCCAACTTAGATGAGGTGTATTCTGAATGTTTTCCGATTCAGGATAAATACAGCTGATTCGTCAACACTGTTTGTGCAAAACGAACAATCAGAGTAAAAAGCGCGGTATGCTGTGCACACTGCTACTACTCAACCCACCAGGACAGGACCATGGATCGTTTTCAAGCCATGCAGGTCTTCTCACGTGTTGTCGAGGTCAATAGCTTTACCCGGGCCGCTGATTCCCTGGGATTGCCTCGCACGACCGTGACCACCACCATTCAGAATCTGGAGCGCCATTTAGGTGTTCGATTGCTGAATCGCACCACGCGCCGCATCAGTCTGACCCCGGACGGGGCGGCCTATTACGAACACAGTAAACGCATCCTCGCCGACGTCGAGGAAACCGAAGCCTGCTTTCATGAGGCCGCTGTGCGGCCACAAGGCCGGCTGCGCATCGATGTGCCCGCCAGCGTCGGTCAGTTGATCCTGTTACCGGCATTGTCTGAGTTTCACACGCGTTATCCGGATATCGAACTGGTCTTGGGGATGAGTGATCGCCGCGTCGATCTCGTCCAGGAGGCCGTCGATTGCGTGATCCGCGGGGGCGAACTCGAGGACTCCACGCTGGTGGCGCGCCGGATCGGTTCGTTTCAATTCTTGACCTGCGCGGCGCCGTCTTATCTGGAACGCCACGGCGTGCCTCATTCTTTCGACGATCTGAAGCACCACAAGGCGGTGAATTATTTCGCCAACCGCTCGGGCCGCGATTACGCCTGGGATTTTGTGGTCGATGGCGAGGTGCGCGAAATCGATATGCCGGGTGCGGTGTCGGTGAATGACTGGAACGCCCATATGACGTTGGCCAGGCAAGGTGTTGGTCTGATTCAGACGGCGCGTTTCATCGCCCTGCCGCATGTGCAGACCGGCGAGCTGATCGAGGTGCTGCCGCGGTGGAAACCCCGGCCCTTGCCGATTTCCTTGCTTTACCCCCAAAGCCGTCAACTGTCGCCGAAGGTGCGGGTATTCTCGGACTGGGTGGCGGAGCTGTTCTCGCGCTGTCCGTTGCTGCGAGGCGGCGATGGCACCGAGAGCTGCCACGACGTCCAATGTGCCGAGCTGTCCGAGGCCGCCTTGCGGGCTCCCCGACGCGGCGAAATGGCCGAGGCCGAGTATGTGATGTAACGACGGTGAGCCAGGGGCCACGGGCGCGGCTGTACGGCGCGCGCGGGGCCGGTGGCCGGGAGGGTTGTGCTGGCCCCGCTCAGGTTACGGCGGGCGCTGCGGACGCGCAGGGCATGCCATACGTGTGCGTACTGTATATTTGGGCGGTTGCCTTTACGCCTCATTGGCCCACTCTATGCAGCAGCCCGTTCTTCCCGCGTATTTGATTGCCCGCTGGCTACTTTTGCTGGTGTTGCTGGCCGGCGTCTATTTTTTGAGTGGATTTTTGGTGCCCGCCCTGGCGGCGCTGATCATCGGCTTGGCGACATGGCCATTATTTCAGCGCATCGTGGATGCCTGCGGCGGCCGCACCATGCTGGCGGCCTCGCTGGCGCTGGTAGGCGTGATTCTGGTGCTGATCGTGCCGTTGACGCTGGCGCTGTCCTATGCCGTGCAGGAGGCCAGTAATTTCATCGCCTGGGCACTGGCGGCCAACCGCCACGGGGTGTCGGTGCCCGTCTGGATCTCGTCGATGCCGATTTTTGGCGACCGGCTGTCCGATTATTGGCGGACCTATCTGGGCGAGCCCCATGCGTTAGGAACCCTCGTCGAAATGGTCAGCGGCGAGCATCTGGGCAACATCTACCGTATGGTGTTGTCCGCCACCGGCAACGCGTTTCAGCTGCTGCTCAACGTGGTGTTCATGTTGATTACCCTGTTCTTTGTTTACAAGGACGGCGATCGCATGATCGGTCAGTTGGATATCCTGGGCGAGCGTATCTTGCCCTCGCGTTGGCTGCGGTTTTCCCGGGTCGTGCCGGCGACCGTCGGTTCCACCGTGACGGGGATGAGCCTGATCGCCGTGGGCGAAGGCGTCGTGCTGGGGTTGGCGTATTGGGTTGCCGGTGTACCGTCTCCTGTGCTGTTGGGCGTTGTGACGGGCTTTATGGCCTTGATTCCCGGTGGCGCGCCGTTGTCATTTACTCTCGTGTCCTTGTATCTGGTGGGCTCGGGGCATCTGGTGGCGGGCATTGCCTTGTTTGTCTGGGGCACAGTCGAGCTGTTCATCGTCGACAAGACCCTGCGTCCGCGGCTCGTGGGCGGGCCGGTCAAATTACCGTTTCTGCCGACGTTCTTCGGGCTGATCGGCGGCGTGAAAACCATGGGTATCGTGGGCCTCTTCGTCGGACCGGTGCTGATGGCACTGCTGGTCGCCGTGTGGCGCGAATGGGTGCGTAATGTCCAGCGCGAGCGCGAGGGCGGTCAGTTGAATAATGACCACATTGATCCAGAGCTTCAGCGCGACGAGCGTGCGTAAAGCGATATGATGACATTTATATCGACGTAGTTACGTCGGTATTACTGGGCGCCCCCAAGACCGGGCTGCGCTCAGCCCGCCTCTGACCAGAGGCAAGAAACTTGGGACGGCCCGGCGTTTCTGTAGAGGAAAAAATGTCTGCATCATCCGTGGCGGAGCAAGTCGCCACTTTGCGCGATCAAGGATTTGTCGTGGCTCGCCAACTGGCGTCACCGGATACGGTAAAAGCCATACGAGCCGAGGCGCAGCGTCAATTGACCGAGGCGATCGAGCCTCTGGAATACGAGGCCGATGTGCAGTATCCTGGTGCTCCGTCCTCGCGCCAGGCGCAGGGCGGCGCGACGGCGCGCCGGCTGCTCAATGCGTATGACCGGGGACCTTTGTTTCAAGCCTGGGCTACGTCGCCCGCAGTAGCCGAGTGGCTGCATACCTATTTTGCCGACACGCCCGTGCTGTCCAAGGTGCATCACAATTGCGTGATGACCAAGCATCCCGCCTATGGCAGCCTGACGGGCTGGCATCAAGACATCCGCTATTGGTCGTTTTCGGACGACGACCTGGTGTCGACGTGGCTCGCCTTAGGGCAGGAGACGGCCGACAACGGCGGGCTGTTCTTTCTGCCTGGATCGCATGCAGCCTCGTTTTCAGCATCACAGTTCGACGAGCAGAAATTCTTTCGCTCGGACCTGCCGGAAAATCAAAACTGGATCGCGCGTGCCGTCTGTCCGGAACTGCAGCCCGGCGACGTCGTGTTTTTTCATTGCCGTACCTTGCACGCGGCGCGGCAAAACAGCAGTGATCAGGTGAAACTGTCCTTGGTGCACACCTATTATCCGCAGACCACGGCACCGTTGCCCGGAACTCGGTCGGCGTCGGTGCCAGGGGTGCCACTGGCGACGTGAATGCCGGCGCGATCTGCTGCAAATAATCGCCAGCCCCCGTGGCCATCCAATCGCAGGACCTGGCTGTGAAATACATCTAGCGTGCTGCGATGTCCGACGCTCACGAGCATGCTGCCGGGCAGCTCGGAGCGCAGCAGCGTATAGAGCGTATGTTCCAGCCCCTCATCGGTGGCAGAGGTCGCTTCGTCCAGAAAAACGATGGCGGGTTGATTGAACAAGACGCGTGCAAAGGCCAATCGTTGTTGTTCGCCGAGTGAGAGCACGCGCGACCAATCGTTGGTCTGGTCCAGTGCCGTGATCAGATGTGCGAGTTGCGTGTGTCTCAATGCTACGACGAGGCGTGTATCGTCGGCCGCAGTGGCGGTGGCGGGATAGGCCAATGCCGTACGTAGATCGCCGAGCGGCAGATAGGGGCGTTGCGACAGGAACAGCGCCTGGGCTTGTGTGGGGCGCTGTACCTGGCCCTCTGCATGAGGCCACAGGCCGGCGAGCGCGCGTAATAGGGTGGTCTTGCCGCTGCCGGATGGACCTTTGATCAGCAGGGCTTCGCCGGGTGATAGCCGCAGATGCAAGTCACGCAGCAAAGGGTGATCACGATCGTCCGGGCGATAGACGCTCATGTTTTCGATGTGCAGCGCATCGGCTAGCGGTTGGGTTTGCACATGCGGCAATGCGCGGGCGTGTTGGTTGGCCTCTTGAAATCCATCCAGCCGGCTGAGCGTGGCGCGGTACTGCGCAAACGTGTCGTACGACGTGCGAAAGAACGATAGCGAATCCTGAACCTGGCCGAAGGCTTGCGAGGTTTGCATGACATCGCCGAGCTTGATGGCACCACTGAAAAAACGAGGCGCTTGCAAAATGAACGGAAACACTACGGCGATCTGGCTGACGGCGAGATTCAAGCCACTGAATTTCAAAGTGCGGCGGATCAGCGCCCATTGATTGCTGATATAGGCGGCAAAGCGCGCGCCCAGGGTTTGCTGTTCAACGGCGGCACCTTGATAAAAAGCGATGTTCTCTGCGTTTTCGCGCAGCCGTACGAGGGCATAGCGAAAGTTTGCGGTGAGGCGTTCGGCCAGGAAATTCAAACGGATCAGGGGATGTCCGATCTTGAATGCCAGCAGCGTGGCCACGATGACATACAGGTAGACCAGCATGACCATGGCGCGGGGGATCTCGATGCTGCCCACGGACCAGGGCCCGGATAGATTCCAGAGAATCTGGGTGAATGCGACCAGCGACACGATGGCGCTGATCGCACCGAATGCCAGACTGCGCGATCCGCTGATGAATGCCGCGATGTCCAGTTCGATGCGTTGGTCGGGGTTGTCGACGGGCTGATCGAGGAATTGGCCGCGATAATAGGCGCTGCCCGCCAGCCAGTCTTGTGTCAGGCGCTCGTTGAGCCAGACGCGCCAGTGAATCTCAAACGCCTGGCCCACGTAATAATCGATCAACGCCCGTGCGACGTGTACCGTGGCCAGGACGCCGAATATGCCCAGCATGAGCCAGAATGCTTTGGCATTGAGTGCCTGGAGGGCGTTGTAAAACCCTTGGTACCAGTACGAAAACAACACGGTCATGCGTACCGCGGCTAATGCTAGAAACAGCTGCAATGCCAGGCTGAACAGTGGTTTATAACTGCGTCTCGGATCGAGATATGGCCAAGTCAGGCGCCAGAACTGCCGACCCCAGGTCGTGGTGCGCGCCAAAATAAAAATCGAAATGGCCGAGACGCTGCCTGCGATGAGAAAGCTGTATGTCAGCCAAAGCAGACTGCTGCCCAGCTGCTGATGCCAATCCAGATCCATGAGAAACGCCTGCCTTGCCGTGAGTTCTTTTTTGTCGCAGGGCCGTCGCAAAAACAACGCGTTTGGCAGCAAGCCGAGGGTGCAGCGTGGGGGCGGCAAGCCAAAGGCGCAGCATCGGTTTCTTTTCGCGATGTGTCCTGTTGCGAGCGTGCGGTGTCGGATTAGCCCTATACCGCCACTCATGGAAATTTAGAGGGGATATTGTTGAATAGTTCCCTGAACGCCAGTTGAACGGCGAGGCGGCCTCACGCGCGGTGTGCAGTTTGCGCAGCGAGCCAGAACGCTTCGGCGGCAGGGGTGAGTGTGCTGTTGGGGCGGAACAGGCAGATATCGGCAATGACCTGCCAGTCCGCATTTCCCGCCTCGACCAGCCGGCCCTCTTGCAGATCAGTTGCGATCAGGCTTTGTGGCAGCCATGTCACCCCTCGTCCATCGAGCGCCATGTTTTTCAGCACGGCAGCCAGGTGGGCCGTGAAAACGGGTTCTACCCGGGCGCGTTGCAGCGCGGGGCCCAGCAAGGCGCGGATCAGGCGGCCGAGGCCGGATTCGGTGTTGTAGGCCAACATGGGAATGGCCTTGCGCGCATGGGTGGACAAGGCATGGCGCGGACGGCCGGCACGATCGGGCGCACACACCGGGATCAACGTATCAGTACCGATTTTCAGCGATCGATAGTCAGGGGTATCCAGGCGGCTGGGTGCCTGCGCATGCGTGTGGCATATCAGAAACTGTACCCGGCCTTGCTGCATCCAGGCTTCGCATTGCTGCAGCATGTCGGACACCAATTGAATGGGCCCGATGGATGTGCGCGACTCCAGCCCTCGCAGCCATTGCGGCAAGAACGTCAGCGAAAGCGCATGCGTGGCGGCAAAGCGCAAGGTGGCTGAGCCCGCCGAGGCTACGGCACGAGCCTCGTCAGGCACGCGCGCGACACGCCCCAGGATTTCCTGCGCGGTCGTGCGGAACCAGGCTCCTGTCTCGGTCAACGTGACTGGGTGCGTGCTGCGATCAAACAGCTCCACGCCCAACCATTGCTCGAGCGCACGGATCCGCCGGCTGAATGCCGGCTGCGTCATGTGGCGGTCTTCGGCTGCGCGTGAAAAATTACCACTGGCAGCCAATGCGAGGAAGTCTTCCAGCCAGGACAGATTCATGGGGGTGCTCCAAGGATGCAGCGGGCTATCAAAAGCTATGCCGACAAAGCATGAAAACAGAAAAAAACAGCATTGGGCAAGCTCGCCGCACGACCTCGATAATACGCCGCATCGATCGCCGGGACATCGGCGCGAACCATATCTCATCAATGACCGGAGACCAGCTCATGAAGATCGTCGACATCCGTGAATCGACTCGTCCGATTAAATCCAATATTCGCAACGCCTACATCGATTTTTCGAAGATGACGCTCAGCCTGGTTGCGGTCGTGACCGATGTTATTCGGGATGGCAAGCCGGTGATTGGTTATGGATTCAATTCCAACGGACGCTATGGCCAAGGCGGCCTGATCCGCGAGCGTTTCGCGCCACGCGTATTGCAAGCCGACCCAGCCAGTCTGCTCGACGATGAGCGCGACAATCTGGATGCCCACAAAATCTGGGCCACGTTGATGACCAACGAGAAACCTGGCGGTCACGGCGAGCGTTCGGTGGCGGTGGGCACCATCGATATGGCAGTCTGGGATGCTGTCGCCAAAATCGAAGGCAAGCCCCTCTATCAACTACTGGCCGAGCGCTATGGCAATGGCACGCCGAATCGCGACGTCTTCGTTTACGCGGCCGGAGGCTATTACTGGCCGGGGCAGGGTTTGGACGGGCTGCGCCGCGAAATGCAAAGCTATCTGGATCGCGGTTATTCCGTGGTGAAAAAGAAAATCGGCGGGGCATCATTGGCCGAGGATTGCGAGCGAATCGAGGCGGTATTGAAACTGCTGGGACCAGGTCAGCGTCTGGCGGTGGATGCCAACGGTCGATTCGATTTAAAGACGGCGGTGGAATATGCCAAGGCGCTGTCTCAATACGATCTGTTCTGGTACGAAGAGGCTGGCGATCCGCTGGACTATGCATTACAGGCTGAGCTGGCGAATCATTATGCAGGGCCGATGGCCACAGGCGAAAACCTGTTCTCCATGCAGGACGCGCGCAACCTCATCCGCTATGGTGGCATGCGCCCAGACCGTGATTGGCTGCAATTCGACTGCGCCTTGAGCTACGGGCTGGTGGAGTATCTGCGCACGTTGGATATGCTGAAAGAAAACGGCTGGTCGGCTTCGCGTTGCATTCCCCACGGTGGTCATCAAATGTCGCTTGCTATCGCGGCGGGGCTTGGACTGGGGGGCAATGAGTCTTATCCGGATTTGTTCCAACCCTATGGGGGGTTTCCGGATGGGGTGCAGGTCAAGGATAGTATCGTGACGTTGCCGGAATTGCCGGGGATTGGGTTTGAGGGGAAGGCGGATTTGTATGCGGAGATGAAGGCGTTGGCGGAGTAAAGGTGTATTGTGCGAAGGAGGGAGTTCTTTTGGTCGTCGAGCCGAGGCAATCGGCCCGGCCGGGCTTCACAAAGTCGGTCCGGCGCGCGGGCGCCGGACATCGTGTTCGCTCGCTTCGTCCGGCCCCTACGGGCCTACCTTCAGCGTCCGCTCCACTCGACTTTGAGGCGCCCGGCCGGGCCGATTGCCTCGGCTCGACTAGCGGCAACTAGAATTCTCTGCATCGCCGGCACGGCTCTCGTGCTTGGCGTTTTTTCGCAGCCGCGTTGGCAAAGAAGAAGATCTTGCGGTGCTGCTTTCGGCGCGCGCCCTGCGCGCCCACCTCAAGCGATCGGTCCGGGCATGCGGCGGGGTTGGCGTGGTGCCTGGTTGGAGGATCTGCTTGGCCGCGAGTGAGGCTTGCGGCGATGATGCGTAGGGCACTTTTTCCGGCGGCGTATCCATGGCATGCTTGTACTCTGGGTCAGAGTTCATCGCTGCGGACGTGATTTGCGCTCACCATGATGGCGCTACAACGAGTGCCATGCGTGGCATTACGTCAATGTGACTCGAGAGATCTTTTGTTTGGCAACGGTGCCACAGACTGTGCATGCAGATCCCGAACGCGATGAGCGGGTGTGCAGGGCACCCGCTCATCGCAGCCCTGCAAGATTCTTCTCTTCACCCAGGCTGATTCAGAAAAATGCCAAGCAAGAAAGCCGTGCCAGCGATGTGATGAGTTTGAGTTACTGCGAGTCGATGCGGGGCAGTGGCCGCGTGGGGGCGCCTCGTTGGCGAGCGGAGTGGATGTCGAAGGGAGCGCGAAGGCGCGGACGAGACGAACGAACGCGGTGTCCGGCGCCCGCGCGCCGGACCGCCAACGTGAAGCCCCCACGCGGCCACTGCCCCGCATCGACGCCAATAGCACTAAAACCGCCACACCCCCTACAACATCACCCTCAAATGCTCATCCAAATGGCCAGTAGGCACCACCCTCCACCCACTCTGCGCATACCGCAACCACCTCCCCAATACGAGATGCGTCAGCAAACTAGCCCGAGCACTGATATCCGTATCAACCGGTAGATCCCCATTAGTCACCGCAACGCGCAGCGACTGCTTCAGCGATGCCTCAATCCGATCATTGATGTGATTGATCCGCTCCTGCAGCCGATTATCCTCAGTCACCAGCGCATCCCCCGTCAGCACGCGCGTCATGCCCTTATTGCGTTCTGAAAACGCCAGCAGCATCGACACCGTCTTGCGCGCCTGTCCCACACCATGCGGCTCGGCGGCGGCGATCTGATTGACCAGCGTAAACAGGCTGACCTCGATGAACTCGATCAGTCCTTCGAACATCTGCGCCTTGCTCGCAAAATGTCGATACAACGCCGCTTCGGATACCTGCATGCGCGCCGCCAATGCGGCCGTAGTGATACGCGCCGCGTGCGGTTGCTCTAGCATTTCTGCCAGGGTTTGCAGGATCTGGGTCTTGCGCTCGCCGGGTTTGCTGGCCATGGCTGACTACAGTTGGTCTGAATCAAGGAAAAGAATGAATGCCCGCTAAACCACTCGCAGCGGACGGCGACGGAGCAGTAAATCACTGACCGAGTTTACCCGCAAGTCGACATAGCTCGGACGTTGACTGTTGCGGCGGGCGAAAGGCGTGCCCGTGTGATAGACATGGACGGTTCGCAATCCGACCTGGCGAGCGCCACGCAGATTGGGCAATGTGTCTTCGACCAGGACCGCTCGTGCCGCGGGCACACCCTCGTGTGCCAGGACATACCGTAGCAAGGCGGCAGACGGCTTGGGACGAAACTCGCCATGCAAACGCATGTGCTCAATGGCCCACATGCTGTCGAAATGCCGCAAGATACCCAAGTGCCTCAGCACGTCGCGCGCGTAGTGAAAGGGCGCGTTGGTGAGCAGGACCTTGCGGCCAGGCAACTGACGCAGCTTGCCCGCCAGACCCGTCTCCGCACGGATCAACGGACCCACCTCAAAGTCATGACTCAGGCGCAGGAACGCATGGGGATCGATGCCGTGATGGCGCACCATACCAATGACGGTCGCCCCATAGCGCCGCCAATATTTCGAGCGCAATTGATTGGCCGTGTCGATATCGACATTGAGCGATTCGGCGACCGCTCGGGTCATGCCATGATCGATACGCGGAAAGATGGCGTGTGAGCAATCGTGCAGCGTGTTGTCCAGGTCGAACAACCACAGGCGTTCGGACACGCCCGTGGCCATGCGGCGCGAGCGGCGCTGACGCGCCGCGGGCCGCAACAGATAGCGCTGTGCTCGCATCAATGCGAGCTGATCATGGTGCCGACGCCTTCGTTGGTCAGGATCTCCAACAACAGGCAGTGGGGTACCCGGCCATCGACGATGTGGACGGAATTCACGCCATTTTTCGCGGCATCCAGCGATGACGAAATCTTGGGCAGCATGCCGCCAGAGATGGTGCCGTCGGCGAACAACTCGTCGATGGTCTGGGCCGACAAGGTGCGCAGCAGTTTGCCGGCCTTGTCCAGCACGCCCGGGGTGTTGGTCATCATCAGCAGTTTTTCTGCACCCAGGACCTCGGCCATTTTGCCCGCCACCACATCTGCATTGATGTTGTAGGCGGTACCGTCCTCGCCGTAGCCAATGGGCGAAATCACCGGAATGAACTGATCGTCCTGCAGGGCCTTGACCACCGCGGGCTCGACCTGCGTGATGTCGCCGACAAAACCGATGTCCAGCGGCTCGGCGGGGTTTTCCTTGTTGGCCATCAGCTTCTTTTTGGCCTGGATCAACATGCCGTCTTTACCGGTCAGACCGACGGCTTTGCCGCCTGCTTCGTTGATCATCATGACGATGTCTTGTTGGACCTGGCCGCCCAGCACCCATTCGACGACTTCCATCGTCTCGGCGTCGGTGACACGCATGCCTTGGATGAAAGTGCCTTGTTTACCGACGCGGCGCAGGGCATCGTCGATTTGCGGGCCGCCGCCGTGCACGACGACAGGGTTCAGGCCGACCAGCTTGAGCAGCACCACATCGTGGGCGAAGCTGCGTTGCAGGCGCTCTTCGGTCATGGCGTTGCCGCCGTACTTCACCACGATGGTCTTGCCATGGAATCGTCGTATATACGGCAGCGCTTCGGAAAGAACAGCCGCCTTTAGAGCAGGCGACGAAACGACGGCAGGATCGGGGGTGTCGGTCATGGCAGAAAAACTCAGTCAAAAGGTCAGAAAAAATGAAAATGCCTGCGCCGGCGCGTAGAGATCGGCGCTGCCAGGGCAAGCATACGGCAGATTGTAGACCGCGCGTATGTCATATATCCAAAACCTATGTTGTTATGCCCGACAAATAACCGCTATTCAGGTAAATTGAGGGCGTTTTTGCAACGGCCACGGCTCACGAGGCCAGTGATTGTTTACTTTACGAGGTTATTTATGCGCTTCCCCTTTGTCCGGACGGCCCTGGTGGCCTCTGCATTTTTCCTGGCTGGCGCCGCTCATGCTGAAAAGCTGGTGGTGGGTGCGACACAGGTGCCGCACGCCGAGATTCTGGAGGTCGTCAAACCCGAGCTGGCCAAAGAAGGCGTGGAATTGGACATCAAGGTGTTCAGCGACTATGTGCAGCCCAATCTGCAGTTGGCTGATAAAGAGTTGGACGCCAATTTTTTCCAGCATCAGCCATATCTGGATACCTTTAACAAGGATCGCGGTGCGAAGCTCGTGGCAGTTGGCCTGGTGCACGTCGAGCCCTTTGGCGGTTACTCGCGCAAGCTGAAATCGGTGGCTGATTTGCCCTCGGGCGCGACGGTGGCGATCCCCAATGACCCGTCCAACAGCGGCCGCGCCTTGTTGCTGCTGCAAAAACAAGGGGTGATCAAGCTGAAAGATCCGACCAATATCACGGCGACTCCGCTGGATATTGCCGAAAATCCCAAAAAATTGCAGTTCCGCGAACTCGAGGCGGCCATTTTGCCGCGCGCGCTGGATGATGTGGCGCTGGCGCTGATCAATACCAATTACGCGCTGGAAGCCGGCCTGGTGCCGACCAAGGATGCCCTGTTTATCGAGGGGGCGGATTCGCCCTACGCGAATATCGTGGCCACTCGCGAAGACAACAAGGACGCCCCGGCCATCAAGAAACTGGTCAATGCGTTGCACACTCCCGCAGTGAAGAAATTCATCGAGGAAAAATACAAGGGCGCGGTGGTGCCGGCGTTTTAAGCCAGATCTGAGAGCTGGGCTCATCCCTCGGGGTGAGCTTGGAATGGCTCAGCGGTAAAAAACCGAACCGGGATTCCGGTTCGGTTTTTTTTGTGTTGTTATGGTCTTAGATTGCGGGTTTTCCCTTATTTGCATACGTATGCAAGGCGTCGAAAGTGCAGCCACTTTATGGATTCACTGACCTTTGCAGGGATGCAAACATGATTCGCTATTTGAAGCGTGGCAGGACCGCTGCCGTAAAAACGGATGACGACGCCAAAGTCCGAGCGACTGTCGAAGGCATCATCCGAGACATCGAGGCGCGTGGCGATGAGGCGGTACGGGAGTACAGCCGCAAGTTCGACCAATGGGATCCCGCGGATTTCCGCTTGTCGCGTGCCGAAATCGAGGCGGCCCGCAAGCAGCTGTCCGATCGGGAAATCGAGGACATCGCGTTCGCGCAAACGCAGGTGCGCAATTTCGCTCAGATACAGCGCGACTCCATGCGCGAGGTTGAGGTTGAAACGTATCCGGGAGTGGTGCTGGGCCACAAGCATGTGCCGATGAATGCCGTCGGATGTTATATCCCCGGCGGCAAGTATCCGCTGCTCGCTTCGGCGCACATGAGCGTGCTGACTGCAAAGGTCGCAGGCGTAAAACGCATCGTGTCGACGGCGCCGCCCTATCAAGGTCAGCCGCATCCCGCCATCGTGACGGCCATGGACATGGCTGGTGCGGACGAGATCCTGGTGCTGGGCGGTGTGCAGGCGGTGGTGGCCATGGCGGTCGGGACACCGAGTGTGGCACCTGTGGATATGCTGGTCGGGCCCGGCAATATGTTTGTGGCCGAGGCCAAGCGCCAACTGTATGGCCGTGTAGGCATCGATCTGTTTGCGGGCCCTACGGAAACCCTGGTGATTGCCGATGACAGCGTTGATGGCGAATTGTGTGCCGTTGATCTGCTGGGTCAGGCGGAACACGGACCGACCTCGCCGGCGGTGTTGCTGACAAACAGCGAGCAACTGGCACGCGACACGCTGGCCGAAATTGAGCGTCAATTGGCGATTCTGCCAACGGCGGGCATTGCTACGGTCTCATGGGCGGATTGTGGCGAGGTCATCGTCTGCGACAGTTATGAAGAGATGCTGCAGGTCGCTGATGAGATTGCTTCCGAGCACGTGCAGGTCATGACACGGGATCCGGACTATTTCCTTAACAACATGACCAATTACGGCGCGCTGTTCCTCGGCCCGCGCACCAATGTGAGTTTTGGCGACAAAGTGATCGGCACCAATCACACGCTGCCGACCAATCGCAATGCGCGTTATACGGGCGGCTTGTGGGTAGGCAAGTTCCTGAAAACCTGCACCTATCAACGCGTGTTGACGGACGAGGCCAGCGCAGCCATGGGGGCGTATTGCTCACGCTTGTGCCATATGGAAAATTTCGCCGGACACGGCGAGCAGGCCAACATCCGCGTGCGCCGCTATGGTAATCGTCCCGATTTGCCGTGGTATCAACCGGTCGACGCCGAGGCGAGCGCATGATTGCTTTGCCTAAAGGCCCCGATTTTCGCTTGGACGGGCGTCGTGCATTGGTGACCGGTGGCAGCGGCGGGATCGGGTTGGCGGCCGCCGCCGCGCTCGGCCGCGCCGGTGCGCACGTGACGGTGGCGGCGCGGCGTGAGCCCGAGTTGATGCAGGTGTGTGAGGCGCTGCACGCCGAGGGCATCGCCTGCGCACCCTTGGTGCTGGACGTGACGGACGCTGCTGCGGTGGACCATGCCGTCGAACAGGGTGAGCCCTTCGATATCCTGGTGAACAACGCCGGGATGAATCGCCCCAAGCCTTTGGTCGAACAATCCGTCGAGGACATCGACGCCGTGCTCGATCTCAATGTAAAGGCTGCCTTTTATACCAGCCGTGCAGTCGCGCGCCGCTTATTGAAAGCAGGGCTGGCGGGGTCGATCATCAATGTCTCATCGCAGATGGGACATGTGGGGAGCCCGCGCCGGACCTTGTACTGCGCCAGTAAACATGCGCTGGAAGGGATGACGCGTGCGCTGGCGTGGGAGCTGGGTGGCGCGAATATCCGTGTGAACACGGTATGTCCGACGTTCATTGAAACGCCGATGACCGCAGGCATGCTGCAGGAGCCCGGTTTTCGGGATTGGATCTGTGCGCGTAACGCATTGGGACGTGTCGGCCGGCTGGAAGAGGTGATGGGAGCAATCGTCTTTCTGGCCAGTGACGCGTCCAGTCTGATGACAGGCAGTGCGTTGATGTTGGATGCCGGATGGACAGCCGCATGAAAACTGCACCTCGTGCCCAGGATGTCGCGGATCTGGCGCAAGTGTCCCAGTCCGCGGTGAGCCGCACCTTTACCCCCGGGGCCAGCGTGTCAGAGGAAACGCGGCGCAAGGTGCTGGCCGCGGCGCAGAGGCTGGGCTATCGGCCCAATGCCCTGGCACGCAGTCTGATTACGCGCCGCAGCCGTATCGTGGCGCTGGTGATGAGCTATCTCGAAAACCAGTTTTATCCATTGGTGATCGAAAAGCTTTCGCAGAAATTGCAGAAAGAGGGCTATCACGTCTTGATGTTCATTGCCGAGGTCGATGAGGCCGCGGACGGCGTGTTGGCGGAAATTCTGCAATATCAAGTCGATGGCATCGTGATGGCCTCGGCCATGCTGTCGTCTAACGTCGCGCAGAGTTGCGCTGAGGTCGGGGTGCCGGTGGTGCAGTTCAACCGGGTGTCCATTCTGGGTGGGCTGGCTCGGCATGCCAGCAGCTCGGTGACCTCGGACAATTATGCGGGCGGTGCCAAGGTCGCGCGGTTGCTGGTCGAACGTGGATATCGTCGCTTCGGCTATCTCGCCGGGCTGGAGGATTCGTCAACCAGCATTGAGCGGGAGCGCGGCTATCGCGATACGTTGCGGCAACTGGGACACGATGTCAGTTGCCGCGAGGTGGGGCATTACAACTTTGACCTCGCGCAGGCCGCGGTGCGTCGCATGTTTGCGGACGATGCTCGTCCCGATGCCTTGTTCGTGGGCAATGATCACATGGCCATTGCCGCCTTGGACGTGCTGCGCCAGGAGTTCGGTCTGCGTATTCCCGAGGACGTCGCTGTGGTCGGGTTTGACGATGTCCCGCAGGCGGCTTGGGGAGCGTATCAATTGACCACCGTGCGACAACAGGTCGAACCCATGGTCGATGCCACCGTCAATCTGCTGCGTGAACAGATGCAGGCCGAATTGCGGCCGCGTGACGTGGTGGTGCCTTGTGACCTCATAGAGCGCGCGACCGTCAGATCGAAACCGAAAGACAACAACCTTTAACGGCGTGTATTGAGCACGCCGACAATGATTTGCAGGAGACAACATGATCAGTCGTTTTTTTGTTACCGGACCGTCCCAAAACACAAACGCTCGCTTGGGGAGCAGCAAGCCGAAGGCGCAACGCGGGGGCTTTTTCATTCGCACCTTGATTGCTGTAGCCGCCATGGGGAGCGTTGTTCCGATGGCTCAGGCCCAAGCGAATGACGCCGCCTGGCCTACCAAAAGCATTCGATACATTGTGCCGTTCTCGCCAGGCGGGGTATCTGATGGCGTGGCCAGATTGATGGCTGAACAATTGAGTGCGCGGCTGGGGCAGTCGGTGATTGTCGAGAACAAACCAGGTGTGTCAGGGCTGGTCGGTACGCAACAGGCGGCCCGTGCCGAGCCGGATGGCTACACCGTGGTCGGCGGCACTATTACGACACATGCCGTCAATCCGTTTTTCATCAAGTCGCCCGGCTATGATCCGGTGAAGGATTTTACGCCGGTTGCGCTGGTGGGTATGGTCAGCAACGCCTTGGTGGTGCGCGCCGACAGTCCTTTCAACTCGGTACAGCAGATCATCGATGCTGCGCGTGCACAGCCAGACAGTCTGACTTACGGCACCGCGGGCGCAGGGACTTCGCAGCATTTATCTGGCCAGTTGTTCCAGTCCATCTCGGACACTCGCCTGCGTCAGATCATCTACAAGGGCGGGTCGCAGGCCATGGTGGATTTGATCGGCGGGCAAATCGATATGGTGTTTGAGACCGTCGCCGCAGCACGTCCCATGATCGATGCGAAACGCGTCAAGGTGTTGGGCGTTACCTCAGCGCAGCCCTTGGCGGATTTGCCTGGGGTCAAACCGTTGGCCGAACTCGGGCTGCCCGGCTTTGAAATGCAGTCCTGGCAGGGTATCTTCGCACCTGCAGGCACGCCCGCGCCCGTCGTAGACCGGTTGGCGCGCGAGATAGCGGAAATTGTGAAGACACCGCAAGTGCATGCCAAACTGATGACGCTGGGCGTCGCGCCCGACGGCCGGGATTCGGCTGCATTTTCGCAATTCCAGCGCAGTGAGATTGAAAAATGGGGCAAAGTGATCAAGGATGCAGGTATTCAGGCCGATTGATCACACGTCGCTGTATTCGGAGACAGTAATGACTGATGCACGTTATCCCTTGGACGGGCGGTTACCCGACATGCTGCGCAGTGGCAAGCCTCTGCGAGGTCTATTCAACGGCCTGCCCAGTCCGGCCATCGTTGAGATGTGCGCCTATGCGGGCTTTGATTTCATCATTCTGGACAACGAGCACGGCAGTGCGGATTTCGGGGTGACGGAACACATGCTGCGCGCGGCGCGCGCTACCGGCATCGTGCCCATCGTGCGCTGCTTTGAGCCGGACTTGCCGCGCATTCTGGATATGGGAGCCAGTGCGGTGCAGGTACCCATGGTCGAGAGCGTGGCGCAGGCTCAGCGTCTGGCGGACATGATTCACTACCCGCCGGTGGGCCGGCGCGGCAGCGCATTCAGTACGCGCGCTGCAGGCTACGGCGCATTTGGCGGGGCCGGGCACACGCAGCGCAGCAACGATGGCATAGGATTCATTGCCATGATTGAAACCCCAGAGGCCATTGCCGTCGCAGGAGAGATCGCCGCGGTAGATGGCGTGGACGCGGTATTTATCGGGCCAAACGATCTGGCCCATGCCATGGGACACGGCAGCGATTGGAATGCCGCACCTGTGCAACAGGCCATCGAGCGGGGCCTGAAGGCGATTGCCACGGCAGGGAAATGTCCGGGCATCATCGCACTGACACCCGCCGATGAGGAAAAGTACGGCGCTTTGGGAGCCCGGTATTTCGCCAATGTGTCGACCAGCATCATTACCAAGGCGCTGGCTCAGGCGGCCTCGGGTGGCAAAGAGGCCCAGTTGCGATACTGATCGCTGCGATCAGCCAGTCGCCAGCGCTTTTTCCAGTGTGGCGTGAAATTCCGCCATATCGTAGTCGCCGAGATAGCGTTTGATGATGTGGCCTTCCTTGTCGATCAGGAAGGCCGTGGGGGTGAGCTTGACGTCGCCAAAAGCGCGCGCAAGCTCCCCTTTGGTGTCCAGCGTCACGGGGAAGGGCAGCTTGCGCGTTTCGGCGTAATTCAACACGTAATTGGGCGGGTCGTAGCTCATGGCCACGGCCACAGCCTCATAGCCTTTGGGGGCGTATTTCTTGTACGTCTCGATGGCGCCCGGCATTTGCTTGACGCAGGTGACGCAACTCGTGGCCCAGAATTTCACCAGCACGACCTTGCCGCGCAGGTCTTGCATGCTGAATGTCTTGCCTTCGATCGTTGTGAAGGCGACATCGGGCGCGGTCGGGGCAGGGCGCCACACGAACCAGGCGCCGATGCCAGCCGCCACCAGGACGGCCAGGGAGAGAACGATTTTCTTCATCTTGTGCCTCGAGAAACCGCGGCATTCATTCCGGGGAGAAAAGGGCGTAGCCGCAAGGCGGCCGGATTAATCTGCAGGCCTATTTGATCGGCATGAGCTCGACACCGTTGGTGGCGTTGCCACTGCCGGATTCGATGGGCGCTTTGGTTTGCGACGAGGTGCTGGATGACGACGTAGTGCTCGATTTGGAGTCGCTCTGCCCGGACAGGCGCATGGCTTCTTCGCGGCTGATCGTTTCGAAGATCTTCACGACTTTGGTCACACCGCTGACGGTCGAGGCGGCGTTGGCGGCGTAGTCGCCTTCGGCTTCGGTGACCAGACCCATCATGTACACCACGCCACGATCTGTCGTGATGTCAATCGTGGCAGACGGTACATACTTGGTGTTGATCAGCTGGGTTTTGACTTTGGACGTCAGCCAGGTGTCGTTGGAGCGGGTGCTGAACGGCGCAGCGGGCCCGATATTGAGCTGATTGACCACTTTCTTGACGTGCTGGATGCTCTGGGCAATGGACGTGGCCTGGGTCTTGGCCTCTGCAGAGGGGACGTCGCCCGTCAGCAGCAGCACATTGTTGTATGAGAGCGCATTGACCCGGGCAGCGCTGCCCAGCTTGTCGCCGATCTGCTTTTCGGCCTTGAACTCGATGTTTTTGTCCTCGAGCTGAGCGCCAGAGGTGCGCCGGTCCGTGATGACGACCGCCGTCGTGGCCGCTGCGCCGCCCACGATCAGTGGAGCGCAGGCCGAGAGGGAAACCGCCGCAGTGGCGATCATGGCTGCCAGAAGCAGGGGGCGAGCAACCTTTTGAGTGTCCAACATTATTCGGTGTCTCCGAGAAGTAAGGCATCGATACCGTCACAGAGCGCATGCAACAGCAGGGAGTGAATCTCCTGGATGCGCATGGTGCGGTCATGAGGCACACATAAATTGACGTCGTGTTCGGTCAATAGTTCACTCATGACCCCGCCGCCCTTGCCTGTCAGGACGATAATGGTCATTTCGCGGTCGTGAGCGGCCTCCATGGCACGGATCACGTTGGCGGAATTGCCACTGGTGGAAATCGCGACCAGCACGTCACCCGGTTGCCCGAGCGCGCTGACTTGGCGTTCGTAGATTTCCTCAAAGCCGTAATCGTTGCCGACAGCGGTCAGAATGGCGGTATCGGTGTTCAGGGCGATGCCTGCCAGCGGCAGCCGCTCGCGTTCGAAGCGGCCGACCAGCTCAGCAATGAAATGCTGGGCGTCTGCCGCCGAGCCGCCATTGCCGCAAGCCAGAATCTTGCCATTGTTGGCCAGCGCGGCAAATAGCATATCGACCGCGCTGGCCAACGGGGCCGATAGCGCGTGCATGCTTTCTTCACAGGCAGCCATGGCGTCGCGAAAGTGCGACGTCATTCTAGAGGTCATATCCATGCGCGCATTATCTCATGGTCGCAGAGGGCGCGGCGGACGCGCCTAGGGGCAGCGGGGTGGGCTCACGATGTGTCACGTCGGTATTGGCCTGGGCGAGCAGACCGGCAAACTCAGGGCGATTGGGCGAGGCACATTTGGCGTTTGCAGGAGAGATACATGTGTCACCAAAACTATCCGCCTTTCACAGGCTGAATGCCGCCCGCAGCCATTCAATCTCATCGCCGTCAAAGGCGACCACGTCAAAGCGGGCGACCGGGGTACGGCCCTGCCAGTATCGGCGTGCCAGACCGGGCAGCAGCAATGTTGCACTGCGAATGAGGCGCGCGCGTTTCTCGGGGCCGACGCTGGCCGCGGCGCCGCCGTAGCGATTACTGGCCCGGGCGCGGACCTCCACAAAGACCAGCATGTCGCCGTCCCGCATGACGAGGTCGATTTCGCCGGCGCGGCACTGGAGATTTCGCGCTAAAGGAATCAGCCCAGCATCAATGAGCCGTTGCAACGCCCGGTCTTCATGTGCAGCGCCCACGCGTTGCGTTGGGGATACCGATGGTTCGCGCTCAAAATCGCCGTCTGGTGTGGGCGCTCGAGCCGCTCGCCGGGCGGCGGCACGACGCCGCTTGAGCTGACGCTGCTGCGCCTGCTGGGCGCGAGCATAGGCAATATCCAGAAAAGGATCAGGCATGGGGTCGGATGCCCTCGTCGTGTCGGGGCGGCTACACTGACATACTTTGCTGTTTGGTGGTGTCCCGAATGAATCAAAATGTCCCATTGGCGCAGGCAGGCGATGCCTGGAGCCGCATGGCCGAGCGCGTGACTGGCCAATACTGGCCCGAGGCCGCCTTGTACGTCGTGGCCACCCCGATCGGCAACCTGGGTGACTTGGGACTGCGCGCCTGGCAAGCTCTGGCGCAGGCGGATGTGATCGCCGCCGAAGACACGCGTTCCAGCCGCAGTTTGCTGGACGCCTGGGGAATCTCCACGCCGCTGATGGCAGCCCATCGCCATAACGAGGCCGCTGCCGCTCAGGACATTTGCCACCGTCTGGAGCAGGGCCAACGGGTCGCGCTCATCTCCGATGCGGGAGCTCCCGCGGTCAGCGACCCAGGTGCGCGCGTGGTGCGTGCTGTGCGTGCCGCGGGCTATGCCGTGGTGCCCGTGCCCGGACCCAGTGCTGTTATCACGGCCCTGATGGGCAGCGGCGTGACCTCCGATGAAAATCCTGCCTATGCCTTCGCGGGCTTTGCGCCGCACAAGGCCGTCGCGCGGCAGCGTTGGCTGCGCTCGTGGTGCGCCTTGCCTGCTCCGGTAGTGATGTTCGAGTCGCCACATCGGCTGACGGCCATGCTGGCTGATTTGCTCGAAGTATGCGGCGGACAGCGGGAACTGACGATCGCTCGCGAATTGACCAAGCGTTTCGAGCAGATCGTCACCCTGCCACTGGCGCAAGCCGCCGACTGGTTTGCCGAAGACTCTCACCGGGCCCAAGGCGAATTCGTATTGATCGTACACGCGGCACCGTCCTCCGGACATGACGAGTCCGGCCCCGACGATCCTGCGACCCTCGTATTACTCGACGCTCTGCTCGAGACATTATCCGTGCGCGACACCGCAAAGGTCGCCGCAAAAGTCACCGGCCAGCCGCGAGACGTCTTGTACGCGCTGGCATTAGCTCGCAAGGCAGACGCATGAAACTCCCTACTGCCGAACAGCGCGTGATTTATCTGGACACCGAGACACCCTTGGGCCCAATGCGCCTCGCCGCAGCATCACTGTCCAGTGCCAACGATGATTTCCCCGCATTGAGCGGCGCCTGGTTTCTGGACCAATGGGACCTGCCGGCCTACTCGGACACATGGCAAAAGCACGCCGAACACCCGATACTTTGCCAAGCCCAAACAGAGCTGGCCGAGTGGTTTGCGGGCGAACGCCGCGAATTCGACGTGCTGCTTGCCCCGCAGGGTACGCCGTTCCAACAGGCCGTCTGGCAAGCCTTATTGGCGCTTCCTTTTGGCACGACCAACAGCTATAGCGATCTCGCGTTGTCCATCGGCAAGCCCAAATCTGTCCGCGCCGCCGCCCAGGCCATCGGCCGCAACCCGATCTCGATCTTTATTCCCTGTCACCGCATCATCGGCCGCGACACCTCGCTCACCGGATTCGGCGGCGGCCTGGAACGCAAACAAGCCCTGCTCAAACATGAGGGCCACCGCTACCTGGGCCACCATCCCCGCGTGCGCCGTGTAGACAACGGGCAGCTAGACTTGCCCTGGTGATGCCGTAATCAACCTCAATAAGTCGCCAAACTAGGCAAAATCCCCGTCCGGTCCGCCACCTGCTGCGCGACATTCAACGCCGTAGCCCGATCGGTATAAGGCCCCAACCGTACCCGATACAACGAGCCATTCTGCTGCACGACCGCGGGGACATTCCCTGCCGAAGAATCCAACTGACTATTGACCCGCCGCACCAGCGCCTGCGCATTCGCAGGCTGACTGAAAGCGCCCATTTGCAGATAAACCCCTGCGGTCGGAGCCGCAGCCGGCATCGGCGTATTGGCTGCGCTCGCAATAGCGGCTCCTGCCCCTGCAGGCGCAGGAGCGGCAGTCGTCATCGACGCCACTGGCGTGGGCTCCAATTCCGTCATCGTCAGTGTCGACGCCGGCAGCGGTGTGGGCGTGACCGCCTCTGTTCCGGCGGTAGGCGCCGCCTCGCCATTAGCTGTCACCACCGTCCCCCGCGACTGCGCCAGACGGATCTCTTCGGGCAGAATGCGTTCCACCGTCACCTCGCCGCTGCCGCCGCCGATCAAGCCCAGCTTATGCGCCGCGGTATACGACAGATCCATGATGCGGCCGCGATGAAACGGGCCTCGATCATTGACCCGGACGATGATCGTGCGGCCATTGACGCTGCTGGTCACGCGCGCATAACTGGGCAGCGGCATCGTGGGATGCGCCGCCGTCATCGCGTACATGTCATAAGACTCGCCAATCGAGGTGCTGTTGCCGTGAAACTTCTTGCCATACCAGGAAGCCACACCGCGCGCCTTGTAGGGCTGGTCGGGATTCGTGATCGGCACATAGCGTTTGCCCAACACGGTGTACGGACGGTTGGCCCCGCTGGCCAGCGGCTCGATACGCGGGATCGCATCCGGCGTCGTGTCGACTTCAGCAGGCACATCTCTACCAGGCCCATCGTCTTTGTAATACCCACCGGCCTTCCGGGTGCCCGTGGACGAACAGCCTGCGATGATCACGGCCAGGCTGACCACAAGGGGTGTCAGGAGTTGGCGGGTGCGGATCACGTGTGTTCGTCCGGTAACTGGGCGCGGTGGCGTATCAACAATGGGTCGTGGTCGGCAAAGCGTTTGGCCAACTGCTCGACGACGTAGACTGAACGGTGTTGGCCACCGGTGCAACCGACCGCGACCGTCAGATAATTGCGTGTATCTTGCGTGTACTGCGGCAACCAGCGCCGCAAATAGCCCGTAATGTCGTCGATCATCTGTCCGACAACGTCAAAGCTCGCCAGCCACGTGGCGACCGGTTCGTCGCGGCCCGTCAGGGGGCGCAAATTGCGGTCATAGTAGGGATTGGGCAAACAGCGTGCATCAAATACCAGGTCAGCATCGTTGGGCACGCCGCGTTTATAAGCAAAAGACTCGAACGTCAGCACCAGCGGCGGCCGATCGTCCTGAATCAGATCGGCGATCCACGAACGCAGTTGGCCTGGCGTCAGGCCCGAGGTGTCAATGACATGCTCCTGCTCGCGCAAGGGCGCCAGCAGATCACGCTCGAGCGAGATCGCATCGAGCAGCGTGGGGGCTTGACCGCCCCGCGACAGACGGTCTGTCAGCGGGTGGCGGCGGCGAGACTCGGAATAACGCTGGACCAGTGTCTGTGTGTTGGCATCCAGGAAAATGACACGCAACGACGTGCCCATGGCGCGCAGCGCGGTGACCACGTCAGGCAGCTCCGCCAGCTCTCCGGGCGAACGGACGTCGATGGCAATAGCGACCCGCTCCAGATTTTCATCGCGCGCGCTGGAGATGAACTCGCTTAAGAAGCGCACCGGCAGATTGTCAATGCAGGTGTAGCCGGTGTCTTCGAGCATGCGCAATGCCACCGACTTGCCTGAGCCAGATATTCCGGTAATGAGGACGACTCTTAACATGACCCTGATTGTTGCATGATTTTGGCTACCCGTTCCGTACGGGATGCGTTGTGATGTAGTCAGTAGCCCGCGGGAACCGTACGAGCTTCCTGTACCTATCGGACTTGGCAGCGTAAGATGAGGCCGCCATGTCGTGCCGGCCGTTCATTGTCCTGATTTATTTCCTTCGCAGCAATCAATGTCAGCATCTTCCATGTCAGCATTCTCCTGTAGGTATCGAGTTGGATGGTCTTTGCGCTGGGCGTTCGGCCTGGCTCTGATGGCGATAAGCGTCCTGTCGCCGGTCTCAGCGCAATCTACCGCGCCGGACAAAGACATTTTGCAGCCGGACACCATGCGGGCGCGCGTCGCTGCCTGTACCGCGTGTCACGGCGAGCAGGGCAAAGCAGGAGCCGATGGCTATTACCCCCGGTTGGCCGGCAAGCCCAGCGATTATCTTTACCATCAGTTGTTGAATTTTCGTGACGGTTTAAGGCTATATCGGCCCATGACCCACTTGCTGGCGGGATTGCCGGACGATTATTTGCGCGAAATTGCCGCCTATTTTGCGGACCAGCATGTGCCGTATCCGCCTCCTGTTCGGCCGGCAGTGTCGGCCGACATGTTGGAGCACGGCCGCGTGCTGGCCATGCAGGGAGATCCCGCTCGCGGACTGCCTGCGTGCGTTGCCTGTCATGGTGCGGCGCTCAGCGGGCATTCGCCCGCGATTCCTGGTCTGCTGGGCTTGCCGCGTGACTATATCGGGGCGCAGATCGGCGGCTGGAAAAACGGACTGCGTCGCGCGGCCGTACCGGATTGCATGGCCGACGTCGCCCAGAAACTCACCCCGGAGGATATTGGTGCACTGTCGGCATGGTTGTCCTCGCGTCCGGTAGTCGAGCCATACCAACCCGACCCCGCAGGGGCCGCGACCTTGCCTGCCGAATGTGGCAGTCAGGCGCAACGCTGAGGGGCCGGCATGAAACGCATTATTCAATATGGTCTGCTGACTTTGTTCGTGGCGTGCCTGGCAGCCGTGGGTGTCTTGTACTGGATGGGTACCCGTGATGACACGGCGCCGAGTCCGGCCGTTGTGCAGGCCGGCGCGGGAGGGACTGCCGAGGGACAACAGCTGGTTGAGCAGGGGCGCTACCTGGCCAGGCTCGGTAACTGTATGGGGTGTCATACGGTGCCTGGCGGCCAAGCCTACGCAGGCGGCACGCCCATTCCCACGCCGTTCGGCACCTTGTATGGTCCGAACATTACGCCAGACTCGCAAGCCGGTATTGGCGGTTGGACTGCTGACGATTTTTGGCAAGCCCTGCACAACGGCAAGTCCAAGGACGGGAGCCTGTTGTATCCCGCCTTTCCTTATACGGAATACACCCGGGTGTCGCGTGCGGATTCGGACGCTTTGTTCGCGTTCTTGCGCACAGTGGCGCCTTCCAGCCAGCCCAGTCGAGCCCATGAGCTGAAATTCCCCTACGATCAAAGGGGCTTGTTGGCATTTTGGCGCGCTTTGTATTTCGAGCCAGGCGTGTTGCCGGTGGACGAGGGGCAATCTGTTCAATGGAATCGTGGCCGCTATCTGGTCGAGGGGTTGGGACACTGCGCCGCATGCCATGCGCCGCGCAACAGCCTGGGGGCGACGCAGGCTGCAGACGGGTTGGCCGGAGGCATGATCGCGGGGTTGGATTGGTATGCCCCTGCGCTGACCGCCGACCCGGTGAGGGGGTTGGGAAAATGGGACGCCCAAGACATCGCAACGTTATTGCGCACAGGAATGGCGCCGCACTCGACAGCCAGCGGGCCCATGGCCGAAGTGGTGCTGGGCAGTTCGCAATATCTGAGCGAGGACGACGCTTTAGCCATGGGGACGTATCTGAAGTCCTTGCCGGTCGCGCAAAGCGGTCCCGTGTCCAATGGCCAGTCCGACGTGGCCGCTCAGCCCTCGACCGCGGTCATGGACCGTGGCGGAAAGTTGTATGCCCAGTATTGCGCACAATGCCATCAAGAGCAGGGCCAAGGCAGTGGCCTGGCCTGGCCGCCATTAGCGGGTAACCCCACGGTGACTGCGCCGTCACCGGTCAATGCGATTCGTCTGGTGCTGGATGGCGCCTTTGCGCCGGCGACGGCAGCTAACCCGCGGCCACATGGCATGCCGCCCTTTGGTCAGGTCCTGGGGGACACTGATATTGCCGCGCTGGTCTCGTTTATCCGATTCAGTTGGGACAACCGGGCCAGCGCGGTGACGGCGTTCGAGGTCAAGCGTGTGCGGGATGCCTCGCGTTGAGCTGAGTGCGTTTACTTGCTGCTTTGCAGGATCGCCATGGCCTGGCGTTCCATGAACTCGCCCAGCGTGTCGATGCCGCGCAGTTTCAGGATGGTATTGCGCACGGCGGCCTCGACCAGCACGGCCAGATTGCGGCCGGCAGCCACTTGCAGCATAACTTTGCGCACGGGCAGGCCCAGCATGTCCTGCGTGATGTCTTGCAAGGGCAGGCGCTCGAATTTGTCTTGAGCAGTCGCACGCACCAAATGCACGATGAGCTTCAGGCGCATTTTGCGGCGAACGGAGGTCTCGCCAAAAATGGTGCGGATATCCAGCAATCCGAGTCCGCGTACCTCGAGCATGTTTTGCAGCAGAGGCGGGCAATGGCCCTCGATCATGTTCGGCGCAATACGCGAAAACTCCACGGCATCATCGGCGACCAGGCCGTGTCCGCGAGAGATCAATTCCAGCGCCAATTCGCTTTTGCCCAGCCCCGACTCGCCGGTGATGAGCACCCCCAGGCCCAGCACGTCCATGAAGACTCCATGTACGGTGGTCGTGGGTGCGAGTTTTTTGCTGAGGTAGATGCGCAGCAGATCGATCAGTTGAGCGGCGGCGACCGGCGTCGATAGCAGGGGGACCTGATGCTGTTCGCATTGGTCGATCAGATCCTGCGTTGGCGTCAGGCCATCGGCCAGCAAAATGGCCGGCACGCCACCGAGCAAGAGCTCGTCCATGAGATGGGTGCGGCGGCGCCGGTCGATGCGCTGGTAGTAGGCGATTTCCTCTTGGCCAAAGACCTGGACGCGGGAGGGGTGGATGAGGTTCAGGTGGCCGACCAGGTCGGCGGCCGCCATGCCATCGTCAGGAATCGCCCGTTGGGCCGCATTTTGGCCCGCGATCCAGTTGAGGGGAATATCACCGACGTTGTCGTCGATCAGTTCCTGCACCGTCAGCATGGCTTTGTCCCGCGATATCAGCGTTGGCCGGTGGTCAGCATGCGGTGGACTTCGGCCGGATCGGTTTCCGTGGCCAAGGCCTCGCGCAGGGCTTTGTTGGACATGAGCTGGGCTAACTCGGCCAGAATGTCCAGATGCTGTTGAGTCGCCGTTTCAGGCACGAGCAGACACATCAGCATGGCGACCGGTTCGCCGTCGGGGGCATCGAACGGAATAGGCTGAGCCAGCCGCACGAAAGCGGCCAACGGCGTCTCCAGCCCCTTGACGCGGCCATGAGGCACGGCCACGCCCTGGCCCAGGGCGGTAGACCCCAGGCGTTCGCGGGCAAACAGGCTGTCGAACACGACTGTTCGGGCCAGACCGTGATGGTTTTCAAAGAGTAGCCCGGCCTGCTCGAATGCTCGTTTCTTGCTGGTAACGGCCATATCGAGCACAACGTTGCCGGCGGGTAGGATGCGCGACAAATGATTCATGCGGGTCATTATAGGGTTTTATGCCGCAGTGCAAAAAAGCCTCCACGCTGCGCCCTCGGCTTGCTGCCCTCCGAGGGGAGCTTTTTGCCTTGGGGGCGGCCCGGCGGCAAAGTCGCTGCGGTCGCTCGCCTGTTTGAATCCGAAAGCATAGTCGGTTCGGGGCAAGAATGAAAAGGGGGACGAGTCGAGTCCGGGGAATAAACCGGTGACGAGGGCTTTCGAGGGGGGAGGGGGAGTAACTTGCCGATGCCCCGGCGGGATCTCTCATCCTGCGGGACACCGGTGTCAGCATGATCCGTCGAGCGGATCTGGGATTGGGCTAGGTCGCTTTATAAGCGGGCCCGTCGTGCTACAGAGGCCTCATGGGGAAGGCGGCGCGCTAAAGTCCGTCTGTCTTTTGACGGATTCAGCCGTATGGCTTTGCACCTTGTCTTTGTGTTTCAGGACTTGACGGTCGATCTTGTCGGCCAGAAGGTCGATCGCTGCATAGAGGTTTTCATCCACGGCTTCGCAATGGATGTCTTTGCCACGCAGTCTCATCGTGATTTCGGCTCTATGCCGCAGGGGCTCTACTGAGAGCATAACCTGGGTATCGATCACGTGATCGAAATGCCGCAGCACTCGCGCCAGTTTGTTCATGACATATTCCCGGATGGCCGGGGTGACGTCGAGATGACGACCGCAGATGCTCAGGTTCATAGTGCGCTCTCCTTCTATATCAAAGAGAAGTTTGCCGTCAGGCCGTCCGTGGGCAAACGCGCTCCCTCGGGGGAGCAGCAAGCCGAAGGTGCGGCGAGGGCATTACAGGTGCGCTTATCGCGCGGGAAAGTGAATAAAAGGGTCTCCTGTAGGAAAGATGAAATGGAACTCTGTTAGTACTAGTGTATAGACTCTGTCGGGTAAAACAAGTCGGGTTCGCAGCAATTATTTTGCTTACATCCGGAAATGCTCACCCAGGTAAACGCGGCGTACTGCAGGGTCGCCCACGATTTCGTCAGGTTGGCCGTCGGTGAGGACTTTGCCCTCGCTGATGATGTAGGCGCGGTCGCAAATACCCAGCGTTTCACGTACGTTGTGATCAGTGATCAGAACGCCGATCCCGCGGCCTTTCAGAAAACGAACGATGCGCTGAATCTCGATCACGGCGATCGGATCGACCCCCGCAAAAGGCTCATCCAGCAGAATGAAACGCGGCCGCGTGGCCAGGGCGCGCGCGATCTCTACACGGCGGCGCTCGCCACCGGACAAGGAAATGGCAGCGCTGCCGCGGATGTGACCGATCTGCAGTTCGTCGAGCAGCGTTTCGAGCTGTTCTTTGATTTGCGGTTCGGCGAGGGTTTTGCCCTCTGCAGTGATTTGTAATTCCAGAACCGCCCGGATGTTTTGTTCGACCGTCAGGCGCCGGAATACCGATGCGTCCTGAGGCAAGTACGACAACCCCATGCGAGCCCGCTTGTGAATCGGCATGGAGGTGATGGGCGAGCCATCGATTTCGATACGGCCTGAGTCGGCAGGTACCAGACCGACGATCATGTAGAAACTGGTCGTCTTGCCGGCGCCGTTGGGACCCAGCAGACCCACCACTTCGCCGCTGACGACGGATAGCGAGACGTCTTGCACGACGGTGCGGCCGTTGTAGACCTTGCGCAGGCCCGTGGCCCGCAGGCTGCCTTGCTTGACTCCTGCAGTGGCGGGCGACGGAGACGGGGTGCGAGGATCAGTCATTGCAGCGGTACTGAGAGACGAAGAAGAATTAGCCATTAGTTTGTTTGGCCTTTTTGTTGCCCTTGGCACGGCATTCGGCCACTGCCGCATCGGCCTTGGAGCGCGGCTCGACGACTGAGCGCACGCGGCCTCCAGGGGCAGAAGAGTTGGCGCCACCTTGCGCTTGGTAAACGCCGGTTTTTTCGTTGTAGCGTACCCGTTCGCCGCGGATCGTGTCGAACTGTTTGCCGCAGATATAGCGGATCACCACGGCCTGGCCTATCAGGTCGAACTGACTTTTGTTGCTGTCGTATTCGGCGCGCAGGCCCGTGCCTTCGATGACGTCAAAGGTCTCGGGACGCTCTTGGCGGATCGTGACGATTTTGCCCTTGTTCGCAATGGCTGTACCGTGCTGGTTGCCCGCCTCGTCCTCATTGACCTCGAGCTTGTCGGCTGTCAGTTTCATGAGCCCGCGCGTGAGCACCACATTACCCGTGAACACGCTTTGGCGCTTGAGATCGTCATAGTGCAGCGTGTCCGACAAAATCAGGGTGCTGGGGTCTTCGGCCGAATCGCCTTGCTGTTGCGCGTGAGCGATGCCGCCCATGCCCACCAACAGCGTTGTCAGGAGCAAGGCGCCGGCGCGTGCCACGCGGTGGCGGCAAGCCGAGGGCGTGACATGGGGAGAAGTTCTGTCTGTCATGGGTCAGTTCTGGTTGGCGCCGTTTCGAGTACGGCCACGTGTTTCGGAACCGGAAATCTCGACGTCGGTCGACGCGGAGACCTGGAGTTGCCGGGTCTTGTTGTTGTAGTGCATGCCAGTGCCGCTCATGCGCGAATTGCCTTTGAGGACGACGGCAGGCAGATCGGTATAAATGACATCCTCATCAGGCAAGATGATGAGCTGTTCGCTGCGTACGTCAAGTGCATCGTTTTGAGCATCCTGCTGACGGTGCAAGTGGGCCTGGCCGTTCATGACGATGCGTTCGCCGCCCTTTTCCATGACGGCGGTATTGGCCGTGCCGACAGTGATGGGGTTGGCCTCCTGCTGGCCAACCGCACGCGGGGCGGTGACATGGTACGAATCGTCGTCGGGAAAGTGTTCGGCGTATTTGCCTTCCATGCGATTAATGGGTTTGCCCTCGGGATTCGTGCGCAGCATGACAAAATCGCGTGCCCAGGAGTCCATTTCGTGCGTCAGGCGGCGTGGGGGATCGACGGGAATGGCGCGTTGCGCGTAGTCGGCGGCCCACCAGGTGCAGGCCACCAGTGCAATCAACAACAATAATGCTATCAGTGCGGGAAGTCGCTCTTTCATGCCTGGCCGATGAGTTATTGGATGGCGCCCGCGCCCAGCAGGCCCGGCGCCATCATGAAGGGTCCGAGCCGGCCCTGCGAGGCCAGCAGCAGGTCGCAGCATTCGCGTACGGCACCGCTGCCGCCGGGCTGCGAGGCGACCCAATGCGCTGCCTGAGTGATATAGCCGGGGGCGTTGGGCACGCTGGCGGCAAAGCCGGCGCGCTGCATGGCCGGGAGGTCGATGATGTCATCGCCCATGAACCCGGTCTGGTTGAGCGCGACGGCATGCCGCTGGGCAAGTTCTGTCAGGGCAGCGGCTTTGTCGCGGATACCTTGCATGACATCGGCAATGCCGAGCTCGGCTGCGCGACGGCTCACGATAGGGCCCGAACGGCCGGTAACGAGCGCGATTTTCAGGCCACCCTCGGTGAGCAGGCGCAGGCCATGGCCGTCCAGGGTATTGAAACGTTTGAGTGCTTCGCCGTTTTCGCCGTAGTACAGGCTGCCGTCGGTCAGTACGCCGTCCACGTCAAAGACCATCAAGCGCACGGCGGCGGCGCGTTCACGCACGGCTGGCGCAATGCGGGCCAGCACCAGGGCTTCGGCGGGGTGAGGCGAAGAGCGAGGGATATTCATGTTCATACTACCTTGGCTGCCATCAGATCGTGCATATGCAAAGCGCCCAGCAAGGCCCCATCGGCGTCGACAACCAGCATCTGGTTGAGCCGCTGCTCGTCCATCAGGCGGGCGGCATCGACGGCCAGCGCATCGGGGCCTATGCTGCGCGGCATCCGGGTCATGCCTTGGGCGACGGTCAGATTGCGGATGTCGCCATGGCGTTCGATGAGGCGACGCAAGTCGCCGTCGGTGAAGATTCCGACCGGTTTGCTCGACGAATCTAACACGATGGTCATGCCCATGCCTTTTGCGGACATTTCTTCGAGGGCGGTGAACAGCTTGGCGTCCTCCGCGACCAGGGGCAGGGCTGCGCCATCGCGCATGACGTCGCGTACGTGAGTCAGCAAACGGCGGCCCAGGGTGCCGCCGGGATGCGAGCGGGCAAAGTCCTCGGGGCCGAAACCTCGAGCTTCCAGGCAGGCGACAGCCAATGCGTCGCCCAAAGCCAGGGCGGTCGTGGTGCTGGCCGTGGGGGCCAGATTCAGCGGGCAGGCCTCTTGGGCCACGCTGGTGTCCAGGTGCAGATCTGCCAATTGCGCCAATTCGGACGCCGGGTTGCCCGTGATGGCGACCAGGCGGGCGCCCATGCGGCGCGCAACGGGCAGGATGGTGAGCAATTCCTGGCCCGAGCCGGAGTGTGACACCGCGATCAGGACGTCATCGCGGGTGATCATGCCCAGGTCGCCGTGTATGGCCTCGGCCGCATGGACAAAAAACGCGGGTGTTCCGGTCGAGGCGAAGGTGGCGGCGATTTTGCGGGCGATATGGCCAGTCTTGCCGATGCCGCTGACGACAACCCGGCCGCGACAGGCCAGGAGCAGTTCCACGACGCGCGTAAAGTCGCCGTCCAGCCGGGCGGACAGGTCGATGATGGCCTGGGCCTCGATTTGCAGCGTGCGGCGTGCCGAATTGAGTGCCGTGTCAGGCGATAGGGTGGGATGATCGGTCATGAGCGGATTTTAATCGCAGTATGGTCAGTTGCCGCCGGTCGGGGGCTATGGCATGCTGGCGCGGCAAAATTTCGTTTTTACTCGTTTTTTCACTTAGACAGGTTTCTCATCATGTCCTCGTTTCCCGCGCCCGTGCTGGGCACGCCCTTGTCCCCTTCGGCTACCCGCGTCATGCTGCTGGGTAGCGGCGAACTCGGCAAGGAAGTCATCGTTGCGTTGCAGCGGCTTGGTGTCGAGGTCATTGCTGTCGATCGCTATGCCGATGCGCCGGGACATCAGGTCGCACATCGTGCACATGTGGTCACCATGACGGATCCCGAGGCCTTGCGACGCGTGATTGAACAAGAACATCCCGATGTGGTGGTACCCGAGATCGAGGCGATTGCGACCGATGTGTTGGTGGCGTTGGAGGCTGCTGGCGCTATGCGCGTTACCCCGACTGCGCGGGCGGCGCAACTGACGATGAATCGCGAGGGCATCCGCCGCCTGGCGGCGGAAACGCTGAAATTGCCGACTTCGCCCTATCGCTTTGTCGACACCGAGCCGGCGCTGCGCGAGGCCATCGAGGGCGGTATCGGCTATCCCTGCGTGGTCAAGCCGGTGATGTCCTCGTCGGGCAAGGGGCAGTCGGTGATTCACGGGCCGGACGAAATTGCCGCTGCCTGGCAGTATTCCCAGGAAGGGGGGCGTGTCGGGGCGGGCCGGATCATTGTCGAGGGGTTCATCAAGTTCGATTATGAAATCACGTTGCTGACCGTACGTGCGCGAGCCGCCGATGGCACTATCGAAACGTATTTCTGCGATCCGATCGGCCATCATCAAGTGGACGGCGATTATGTGGAGAGCTGGCAACCGCATCCGATGTCACCGGCTGCGCTGGAGCGCGCCCGCGACATCGCCCGCGCCATCACAGGGGATCTGGGCGGCATGGGGGTCTTTGGCGTCGAGCTGTTTGTGGCGGGCGATGAGGTCTGGTTTTCCGAGGTCAGCCCCCGGCCGCATGACACCGGGATGGTAACCATGATTTCGCAGGTGCAAAGCGAATTCGAACTGCACGCGCGCGCCTTGCTGGGTTTGCCGGTCGATACGTCACTGCGTCAACCCGGGGCCAGCAGCGTCATTTACGGAGGTGTCGAGACCAAGGGAGTGACGTTCCATAATGTTGCCCAGGCGCTGGCCGAGCCGGGTACCGATCTGCGGCTATTCGGCAAGCCGGAGTCTTTTGTCAAACGTCGCATGGGCGTGGCATTGGCGGTTGCCGATGACGTGGATGCGGCTCGGGAAAAGGCCAAGCGCGTGTCTTCGACGGTGGTCGTCCAGGCCTGACCCCGTTTGCATGCATAATGCCGTGGCACCGATGCCTGCCACGGTGAAAGCGTCTCCTCAGGAGGGGGGCTGCAAGACGAAGGCGCAGCCGTAGGGGCATTTTTTCCGTCACGGTTGTAGTCTGTGGCATGCGTGGAGTGGAGTTCTTTTGGCGCAGGAGGTCGGCGTGTAAAAGCCCCGCCGGGCCTATCGCCGCGACTCGGCCCA
>NZ_BAAGVG010000010.1:0-286231 GCF_054780995.1 Bordetella tumbae | reverse complement strand
CAGGCGGCCGACCGACTCCGTGAAGCGCCAACACGGTCACTGCCCCGCTTCGACGTCCAATAGCACTCATGATTCCCGGCCAGAGGATGTCTAAACCGTATAGTCCACCGCCGCCCATTCGAAATAGGGCTTTAAGTCTGCGACTAAAGCCTGATGCAACGGATGGAATAGATAGGCGTCGAGAGCCTCAGCATCTGCGACTTCCGATTCGAGCACGTAGTCCCAGCTGATGGGGCGTTCGAATTCGTTGGCCGCGACGCGCCAGAACTGAATGGCAGGAATGTCTGCACCGAGAGCCGTCATGCGTGCCGCCAGTTCGGCTTCGCGTTGCGCGTCTGGAGCGACGTCGGTGCGGCGGCGAAAGAGTACGATGTGACGGATCATTCGCCTGCCCTCGTTGCACTTTTCAGGTGATAGCCTCGGCCCGAATAATCGAAATCCACGAGTTCGTTAATGGGGGTTTTGGGATCGGCAGGCGAGGCATAGTAGGCGCGAATTTCAGAGATCTTGCCTGTCTGCGGATCGAAGTCATACCACTCCGCGCCTCTCAAGGCCGTGCCCTGCTTGTTTTTCCAGTGCGTCCACTCGATCATAGCCTCGGGCGTATCATGGCTGACGATGATGCGTTCGATGGTCCATTGCGAGCCCAATGTCTCGACGCACCATACCCATTTGCGGGCAATCGTGTCAGCGCTGCGCCAAGGGACTTCCGGTAATCCGGCGGGGAAGTAGTGCACGGCATCCGGCGTGAAGCAATCCACGAGCGCATCGTAGTCTGCTGCGTTGCAGGCGTCAAAGTAGCGTCGAATGAGTGCGGCGTAGTATTCGGGAGTGAAGGATTCGGACATGATGGTTCCTCGGTGCAATCAGCGACGTGCAGGCTGGGCGGGGGCGATTGCTGGGCGGCCTGCGGCAATCCATTGCTTGTACTGTTCGCGTGTGGCGTCACCAGGCGGATACAGTCCCCATAGTGGTTCACCGGCCTGTACTCTGAGCGCGAGATACGCTTCGATGTCGTCACGCTTTTCGCAGAGGTCCGCCATTTCCTCGGCCATGTGAGCGGGGATGACTGTGATGTTGTCACCATCGCCGTGGATAACGTCGCCAGGGTAGATGGCCACGCCTGCGCACCCGATCGGGACTTGCAGGTCCGCGACATGGTGATAGCTCAATCGTGTCGTGGCGGTGACGCCTGTGCTCCAGATCGGGAAATCCATGTTGCTCAGCTCGGTGCCATCGCGAAAGGTGCCATCAGTGACGACACCGCGCGCGCCGCGCATCATCATGCGGGTGATCAGCATATTTCCCATGGATGCCGCACGGCCGTCCTGATTGCTGTCGATGACTAGTACATGGCCGGGCTCGACTTGTTCTACGCCTACCCATTGCAGGTTGTCGGCATTGGGAGAGGTCGTCAGATTGCCGTAGAAATCCACGTCTTCGCGAGCGGGAATGAAACGCATCGTGTAGGCGCGGCCCGCAAAGGGTTTGATCTTTTTATTCAAGGGGCGCAAGCCATGCAATACCGGTTGCCGGATGCCTTTGATATAGAGCTGAGTGGTCAATGAACCGCTGGTTGCCTTGGCCAGACGATCGAGCACCGAATCGGGCACATACGGGGCCGGAGCGCGTTGAGGAATGTTAGTCAAGGGCGCTGGCACGTCTTTCATGATGTCTGTCTCACATGGTGGGATTGAAGGGGTGCATGGTGTTGAGGGTGCACATGGGTTCATCCTAGTGAGCTTTGAGGTGAAATAGAATGGCTTGACCGATACCCGCTGGCGGCGATGGCGGGTCCAGTACCACCATTTGAGACAAACCATGGCCACCTCTACAGGCGAGGGCACCGGCGCCCTCGAGAAAGCGCTGGATGTGTTGGATGCAGTAGGCACGGCACCAGAGGGATTGGGGCAAAGCGAGTTGGCCGACCGCCTGGCATTGCCGCGTACGACGGTGTATCGCTTGCTGGCGACGCTGGTCGCGCGCGGTCTATTGCGGCGGGACCCATTGCGCAAGGTGTATTGCCTGGGGTTCCGTTGTTTTGAAATGGCGCGTCAGGCCTATGCCATGCCGGACCTGGTGGCAGCTGCCGCGTATGAATTGCGGCTGTTGCGCGATTTGACGGGAGAAACTACCTATCTGGCCGCGCTGGACGGGCGGGAAGTGATTTCGCTGGAGCGCTGCGATGGCGCGCATAGCCAGCGCTCTGCGGCAGCGCTGGGTGAGCGCAAGCCTGTGCACTGCACGAGCCAGGGCAAAGCGATTCTGTCGGCGATGCCGGATGCGGAACGTGAGAGTTTCGTTCGGGATGCCGTACTCAAAGCGTTGACGCCGTTGACGATTACCGATCGCCGTCGACTGCATGCGGAGTTAGGTATTACCCGTGCGCGTGGATATGCCATCGATGATGAGGAAATCGTGCTCGGTGTGCGCTGCGTGGGTGCGCCGGTCATCGACAGTGCAGGTCAGGTGCGGGGTGCGATCAGTGTCGCGGGGCCGGCGTATCGTTTGACCCGGGAACGTCTGGAACTGCTGGGCCCTGAGGTGGCGGAGGCAGCACGGCGAGTGGGCGCGCAATTACAGACGCAGGCGGCTGACACGAACGCGGATGCCGAAGCGTCTGTCACCGCGGTGCCGGGTAGATGGGCGTTTCATGGAGCACATCCGATTTCATCGGATGACGGACGGAAGCTGTGGTGGGCAGATGTGCTCGCCCCATCGCTACGCTTGTATGAGAACGGCGAGGATCGGGAAATCTGCCGCGTGGAGGCCCCCATCATTGGTTTGGTCCATGATGGGGATGGTGTCACCGTCGTGCATGGGTCTGGGGTGCAGCGGGTCGGTGCTGATGGAACGGCGGCGGCATTAGTGTCATGGGTCAATGGTTCGGTGCTGGCACTGTGCAATGGCGAAGAGCAGGCTATTTGGGTTGCATGCGGTCTGCCGGAATCAGGGGCGGCGATAGGATTATTGCGTGCCGATGGTACGTTGGACGTGCGCTGGCGGATTGGTGAGCCTGTACAAAGCTTGGCTTGGCATGCCGGCGAGAAAACGTTGTATGCGGCCTTGCAGGGCTCTGGATCGATTGTGATGCTGCGGCCCGGCGAGAACGCCGTTCGCCGGTTGACGAGTTTGCCGCGAGGGTCAGGCCGAGTCAGTGGGCTGGCATTCGATGCGCAAGGCGGCATCTGGACTGCACTGGCTGATGGCTGGTCAGTGATTCGCTTGACGCGGGATGGCCAGCTGGATCGCGTGGTGGGTCTGCCTGTGCCATGTCCGACCGACTTGGCCATGATTCAACGTCCGGACGGCGCGGCACAATTGGCGATCACGACCGAACGGCATCGCGTGTCTATTGATGCTTTGGGCACTGCGCCCTTGTCGGGGCGATTGCTGTTGCTGGATTTGTGAAGATCAAAGGCTTGTGAACGACTGGCAATCGCACGGGGCGGTGTCGTCACCATCCCGTGCTGAATCGAACATCGAAGATATCCAGGGGCTCACCGACGCCAGCCTCGGCCACCTCCGAATCCCCCGAAACGTCCTTCACCAAAACGGTCACCTCCGCCAAAGCGTCCTGCGAAGTCTGAGTCGCCGCGCATGGCGTTGAATCGGTCATCGCTCCAGTCGCGAGCCTGGCGCTGGTCATTCAGATAGTTCGACACATTGCCGGACGAAAAATCGCTGCGCTGGACCGGTTGCCAGCCTGACGAGGTGTGTGTCTGCCAGCCACCGTCAGCGGAATGCTGGTAGACATGGCCGTTGGCATCGCCGTAGACGTGACCGTTGTTCCATGCGACGGAGTTGCCGGTGTGGCTGTCATGCGCGACGCCGCGGCGATCCACGTTGTCTGCGCCATCGCCGGCCTGGCCGTTGGCCGTGGTGCTGGAGACAACGGTGCGTCCGGTATTGGCATTGTTGCGCACGCTTTGCCGGCCGGCGCGCCACTGGCCATCGTCGTTTTCGACGACACCCGAGCGGCTGGCGCCTGAGACGCCGGTCGAGTTGTTCCTGTAGGCGTCGCGCTGTCCCGCGGCGGCATTGCCGGTGTAGGCGTTGTAATCGGCACCGCGTGATCCCTCAAAGTGGCTGCCGGTGGCGGCGTTATAGCCGTCGGCATGCGCAGTGCGCCATTCGTTGCCGGTCCAGTTGTTATAGCCCACGCTGCGGGTGACGGTGCCGTGTCCCCAGCCGCCGTACACGTTGACCGTATTGATGTCCACGCCGCGAGAGTACGGGAAACCGCCGTACGGTCCCCAATAGGGTTCGGGCCCCCACATGTCGGCCATGGCGAAGCCGAAGGCAAACCCCGCGGCAGTGCCCAGTGCGGCGTCATAGCCATAGGTGGGCGGATAGCCGACCCAGCTGTTGTTCACAATGACGGGAGGATAGGTGTAGCCCGTGCCATAGACCACCGTGCCATCGGGGCCGGCGATCATGCCCAAGTAACCGGGGGTATAGCCGACGACGACAGTGTCCGGCGTGGAACCATAGATGTGCACGTATGTGACGTAATGCAGAGGCGATTCAGGAGGGATGGTGTAGACCGCCGCCGGTACGGAAGCCGCGACGCGCCAGGGACCTTGCGGTGAACTGGAGGTGAACCATACCGCTTGGGACAAGGCGTAGTACTCGTTGCTGGTGACTTGAATCACCGGCACAGACGTGTTGACGGCATAACGCAATTGCGTGCCGGCGACGCGGTCGAAATTCGGTGTGCCACCGACGTAGTCCACATGCAGCGTGGCCTTGGTGCGCGATACGGTCGCGGTCTGAGGGATGGTCGAGGCAATGAGGGCTTCTTTGGCTTGCGGTGTGCCGGGCACCGAGGCGAGCACGCCAGCCTGTGGATCATGTACGTCGATACGCGCAAAGTCGGCGCTCAGTTTGTTGCCGGGAACATAGCTCCACGTGCCGTTCAATGTCGAGGCGCTGAACCAGCGTCCCGACACGAGCAGGTAATAGCGGTTGTCTGCCGGCTGCATGAACAAAGCATGATCGGCGTTGTTGACGGACAGCAGGTTGGTGCCCTGCACGGGGCGCATCTGTGCCTGGCCCCGGATCAGGACCAGTTCTGCAGGTTTGGAAGACACGATCAAACCAGGCGCGGCGGGAGGGCGTGCCGCGCCTTTTGCGAGCATGGGATCGACGGGTGCCTGTTGTGCAGCGGTTGCGGCGACGGTGAGCAGGCCTTGCGATGGGGGTTCGCTGCGCCAGCCATCGGATAATGAACGCGAGGTGTACCAATAGCCCGCTGCGTTGACGTGATAGTCGCCATTTGTGGCACGCAAAATCAAGGCCCGGCTATTGACGACGCGTTGCCAGCCATCGGCGTGCGCGACGGGTTTCAGGACGGGGTCGCCATCGACCAGTATCAATACGGTGGGCGCGTTTTCGACGAAGATGCGCGGTGGCGTATTTTTGACCGGCATGGCCTTCAGGCTCGATAGCTGCTTGGAGGCGGCATAGCTCAGTTGCAGTTCGCTCAGGCGCAGCGTCAACTCAACCGGCAGGCGCGAGCTGAACTGGTCCCGTATGGCTTGTGCTTTGTCCGGCGCGGTAGGGACCTGGACACGCGTGATCTGCAATTGCGTCAGGTGGACTTCGTCGTTGGCTTTGTCGGTATTGGCGTCGGCACTGAAATCCGCTACCCCGTATGTTGGTTGGCCATTACTCGGGCCCATCGCGATGGCCATGCGGCCTGTGATGCGATTGCCGGTCCAGGTATCGATTTGGGGTTGGTAGACCTCGTAGCGCGTGCCATGAAATTCCAGCGTGCGGGGCCACTGGGGGGCTGCGCTCTGGGGTTGCGGTGCAGCGGCTTGTTGTGGTGCAGGTTGCGCAAAGACGCTGACGCTGCTGGCGGCTAACGGAGTAGTGAATAAAGCCGCGACGATGGCCGCGGTACGCACGCTTTTTGTTGTTTGAAACATGAAGCTTTCCTCGGGAGGGGCTTTCGTTTTATAGGGGAGCGTGGCTTCGCTACGTCAGGGAAGCCAAAGGGCAAGGCAGGACATCCACATCTAACGTTCACCTCTGAGTCAGCGGAGCCGGCAAAAGTTCCACTTTGACCGCATTCTCTATAGTCGCAAATTGTGCGCTACGGATATCAGTGCGTGCAAAAGATCAGAAGGCTGTCGTATTTAATGGTACTTATCAGGGAGTGTCCAGCGTTGATTGGTCGTGTTTTTTCGCGGCGGTTTAATCGGGGTGCCGCATCGAGGCTGACAACTCAGCCGCGCCACGTTCCTGCAGGGCATCGACGGCGCCCAGTCGATCGCGGATGTCTTTGTTTTGGCTGAGTTTACGCTTGCCGACTAGCGATGTGATCTCGATTTCTATGCCTACGATGTGTTGCAGCATTTCATTGATGAATGCAGGCTCGGAGTCGCCCATTTTCCATGGCTTGGGTTCGGACGCCTCGTGTGTTTTGGTCAGACGCGCAACGATGCGGCGCACGAAGCGTTCGTCGTCGTGGATGGTGAGAATGCCATGAGCGTGTACGACCTCGTAATTCCAGGTGGGGACTTGGCGGTGCGCCTCGTGCTTGCTGGGGTACCAGTTCGGCGAGATGTAGCCCTCGGCGCCCCGAAAGACGACTAGGACTTCGGACCCGGCCGGACAGGTTTGCCAGACCGGATTTGCGCGTGCGACGTGGGCGGACAGTCGCCCGTTTGTGCCGGAAGCAGGGTCCAGTTCGAAGGGAATGTGATTGGCATCCAGTCCATTGTTCCCATGCGTGATCAGGATGCCCAGCGGATGTTCGCGAATGATGCGATGCAGGGTTTCCGGGCGGGTTTCAGCAAAATGGGAGGGGATATACATGGCGATTTGACAGGTGCATAGCATGGTTGGCAGGAGATGACGCTATTCTGCGTGAAACTGGCACAATAAGAAGATCCAGTTTTTGGTAATTTAAATGAGCCAGTTTGATGCTGTTTCTAGTACGGGAGCGGGGCCTACAGGAGCGGGACGGCGTCTCTATGCGTGGTTGCGGGCTCAAATCGTGGACGGTGCGTTTGTGCCGGGAGCCCGGCTGCCGTCTACGCGTGCGTTGGCGATAGAGCAGGGGGTGTCACGTACGACGGTGACGGCGGCCTACGAGCAGCTCGCGGCGGAGGGGTTTCTGGTGACGGCGGCCGGCCGCGCTGCCCGGGTCGCCGTACCATTGGCCCAGGCCGCTTCCTTGCCTCGAGGGCGCGCACAGCCCGCATCGCCCGAGGCGGTGTTGTCGGATTTTGGGCGCCGGGTGGCCATGGCCGACTTGCAGCGTCCGGTGTCCGCACCGGCGATTGATTTTCGATATGGCGCGTTGGCGTCGAGGGATTTTCCGGCATTGGCCTGGCGTCGGGCTTATTTGGCGGAATTGCTGCGGCAGCAGGACAGCCTGTGCTACATCGCCCCCGAGGGGGATGCGGCATTGAGGCATGCCATTCAAGGATATTTGAGGCGTGCGCGCGGGCTGGCCTGTGACGTCGAGCAGATCATGATGGTGCATGGTTCCCAGCAGGCTATTGATCTCTGTGCGCGGTTGCTGTTGAATCCCGGAGATAAATTCGTATTTGAGGACCCAGGCTATTTGATGGCACGGCGCTGTTTTGAGGCGACAGGGGCCAAGCCTTTGGCGATACCGGTGGATGAGCACGGGCTGGATACGGCTCGGTTGCCTATGGATGATCGCGTGCGGCTGGCATATGTGACGCCGTCGCATCAGTTTCCGCTAGGAGGCGTGTTGCCTGTGGGCCGGCGTATGGAGCTGTTGCAATGGGCACAACAGCATCAGGCCTGGCTGATCGAAGACGACTACGATGGTGAGTTTCGTTATGGCCAGCGTCCGATCGATGCGTTGCACGCCATGGATCCTGATGGCCGAGTGATTTACGTCGGTACGTTTTCCAAGGCTTTGTCGCCGCAGTTGCGGCTGGGCTACTTGGTGTTGCCTGCTGAGTTGGTGCATGTTTTTCGTCAAGCCAAGCAATTGGTTGATCGTCATGCTCCTGTGCTGGAACAACGTGTGCTGGCGTCGTTGATAGAGAGCGGCGCATACGAGCGTCACGTGCGCCGCATGCGCCGTGCAAACGAACGCCGAAGGTCGGCATTGCTGGATGCGGTGGGGACGTGTTTGCCGCCTGATGTGCAGGTAGTGGGAACAGCGGCAGGGCTGCATGTGGTGTTATGGCTGCCGTCTTTGCGCTGTCAGGATGAAGCCGCTTTGGTGGCTGCAGCGCGCGACAAGGGGTTGGGTGTTTATCCGGTTTCCCCGTTATATGCCGCGCGCGCGTCACCGAAGGCCTCTCGGCCTGCGGGGTTGATCATGGGCTATGCGAGCTTGGACTTGAATGCTATTGGCGAGGGCGTGCGCGTCCTGGCGGCGGTGATTGCGTCGCTGGCAGTATTGGCGCCTCAATAATAGATATCGACGTAATCAGTCAGGTGATCGCAGGTCTGCATTTGCTGCAAGCGCCAGTAGCGGCGTTTGCCTGTGGCTTTGAATTCAAAATCGCCGGTGCGCTCGCAACGGCGTCCTTGATCCGGTGCGTCCACGATCAGGATGGTGCCGCGAAAGAGAAAGCGGTCTTTGTCGATCGAGACGATATCGCCTGTAATGTCGAGCGCGCCTTCGGCGTTTTCTTGTGTGCCTGCGATGCTGACGACATCGTTTTTATCCGTTGCGACCAGATGACCCCGTTCGTCGGACCAGAGCCATTGCAGGGTGACGCCGCTGTTGTGCATCAGGCGTTCATAGGCAGTCTGGTCGCGGATTTCGGTTTTTTGCACGGGAGCGAGTGCAGTAGCGCTGGCTGCGGCAGCCGTTGCGGCCGGTGCAGGTTCTTTTTGTTGTGTGGTGTCGGGCGCCGCCATGACGGCAGAGGCACTCAGGGCGAGGCCGAGCGTAAGAAAAACCAGACGCTGCATTCTTTTTTTTCCAATGCAAAAGTGAAAAGAGATCGTGTGCATGGCGGGTCTTGTCGATTCAACCTGGATGGATTTGCCGGATTCTAAACGCCGATCATGTCAGCGGCGATCAGTCCATGTAATTGCGAGCCTCTTTCTCACCGGCCCATTTGCGCAATGCCGAGATGAATTCGGGGCATACGTTGCCTTGTACGCTGGTATCGACAATGACGCTGTCTTGCATGCGTAGCAGGACCGTGCATTCGTAGACCGATGTGCGGTTTTCGTAGTGGCCGTAGTTGGTCTGTTGGAAAACAGGTGTCGCGGCTCCGCCCCTGGAGCCGGGGATCATGCCGACCACTTGCTGGCTGCTGCCGTCAGAGACCCATGCTTGATAGGGCTGAGCCTGGTAATCCGACCACTCCAATTCCATGGTGTTGCCGACGGGGCGCTGTTTGGATGGCTCGCCCAAGGCGGCAATCGCGTCATCGATAGAGCGGCCTTTCATATTTCGGGCAATGTTCACGCTGGGGGATAGGGAAAAATCGCCTTGTAGCAATCCGCTCAGCGAGGGCAGCGAAGAGCTGCCGCCAGACGGCATAGGGGCGCAAGCGCTCAGGCCCAGCGTGGCCAGCAGTGCGGCAAAAATGCCCAGTCGGGAACAGCGGGACATGTGCAGACCTAAATGATGTTGTGATGTCTGGATGTGACGTATCGGGGTTCCGCGCACAATGCCACAGCGTTTGCCGTTATGGGGCGGAATACGAATTTTGGGGTGGCGCATTTTGTTTCGTTTCGTGACGTTCAGCTTGTTTCGTTTACGTCGTCTTTTTTCTGCAGGGTGCAGAAACGCCGATATTTTTACCGAAGATGGAAATCGTTTTCCCTCGTATTAAATAAAAATTGTTACGTAATATGCAGACCTGCGTGACATCTCGTGTCAGAAAGTCTGAGGGGCTTTGCTAAGATCGTGCCGATTTGTGACAGAGCCATGGTGTGCCAGTGACTGCTTGCCTGCATGCCGCCATGGCGTAGTACGCCTTGATACCTGAACCCCTGAAGATGCCTATCCATTTGCTCTCCCGTTGCTTGCCCCTCATACGCGCTGCCGGCACCGTGCTTGCGCTGTTCTCGGTATTGGCGCTCTCGCCGGTTCATGGGGAAACTGAAAGGTTCTACGGTGCGACGTCCACGGACGAGAAATTCGAAAAGCTGTATTGGGCATTGCCCGAGACAAGCTCTGAGGAGGCGCAGGCTGCCGCGGTGGCCGAATGCAAGCGTGCCGGCGGCAAAAAATGCCAGGCGCTGAATTGGTTTGCCGACAGTTGTTCGACATGGGCACGCGATACGGGAGGACGGCTGTTTCCGGGTTATAGCGCGTCTCCTGAAATCGCCGCCAAACAGGCCATCCGCCGTTGTACCGCCGAGAGTCCGCCGGGCAAGTGCAAGCTGGCTATGCTGCCTGTTTGCGTAGGGCCGGGCTATAGCCCTGAGCATAATCAGGCAGCGGCAAAGGCGACGTCGGCTCAGCTGGAGGCCTTGTCAGCCAAGCTGGATCAGCGCGGCTATTGGGGCGCCATTACGGAAACAGAAACCGGTGGTTTGCAATATGCAGACGACTATCCCAGCGAAGAGGAAGCCGTTAAAACGCTGCTCGAATGGGAGGAGTGCAAAGGCTGCACGAAACTGCTGACCTACACCGATAGCTGCGTTGGATTGGCCTGGGAGAAGGGCGTCAAGGGCCGTGGGACGAGTTTCACGCTGCTTAACCCCGATCCCGTCGTTGCACGAAACGAAGCCCGTGCGACGTGCAATACCAAGCGGGGCACTTCCAGTTGTGTCGCCATGGTTCGTTGTTCGGGGCGTGCTTATATCGACGGCTATCCGGGATTTGACGAAAAACCGAATTGATTCCACGGCCAGGCTCTGGCCGTGGAACTGCAACGCAATGATCGCATTGGGGTGCGTCGTGTTGTACGCATCGCTTCTCAACGCGCGTTGCGTGCGTTATCAGGCTTCGTATTTACGCCCCAGCTCCAATAGCTCGGGTGTACCTATCAGGCCATTGAGCGCGTCGAAATTATTCATCTCGTCCCACAAGGGGCGGGTTGTCCCGTGGGTTTTCAGGCTGGCCATGTAGCGCTGCAATTGGCGCGACACAAAACGCGCCGTGCCACCGGGATAGATCACGATGCGATAGCCGCGTGCAGACAATTCGTCCACGCTGCCCACCGGCGTTTTTCCGCCTTCGACCATGTTGGCCAGCAGGGGGATACGAGTGGCGTACTTGCCGCAGACCCGGTCCATATCGTCAGCGGAGACAACGGCCTCGATAAATAGCGCATCGACACCGCATGCCAGATAGGCATCGGCACGCTCCATTGCGGCATCCAGGCCCTCGACGGCCACGGCGTCGGTACGGGCCAGAATGAGTGTGTCGGATGAATGGCGCGCATCCAGGGCCGCGCGCAGTTTGCCGCACATTTCCTGCGTGGAAACCAAAGTTTTGTTTTCCAGGTGGCCGCAACGCTTTGGAAATGTCTGGTCTTCCAGTTGAATCATGGCGGCACCGGCACGCTCGAAAACGCGGACGGTGCGCTGCGTATTGAGCGCATTGCCGTAACCGGTATCACCGTCGACGATGACGGGCAGTTGCACGCGGTCGGTGATGCGCGCCAGGACATCGGCGGTTTCCGTGGCGGTGGTCAAGCCGACATCGGATCGGCCCAGCTGAGTATAGGCGACGGCTCCGCCTGACAAATACAGGGCGTCGAAACCGGCTTGTTCGGCGATCAGCGCGGTCAATGGATCGTAGACGCCGGGGGCCAAGATCGCGGGGCCTTGTACGAGGCGTTCGCGCAAGTTGATCTGGTTCATGCGGCGTTCCCTGCAGTAACGGTGTCGTTGGATTGAGCAGCCAAATCGGCGACGATGGTTTCCATTTGTTCTTTGGTGATCTTGGGACGCCATGTTTCGAAGGGCATGTTCAACGCTGCGGCCTGGCGCTTTTCGTAGGCGAGGAACTCTTCAGTAATGGAGCTGCCGCGGACGCCACCGCGTACTGCACCCGCACGAACGTCGCCGTAGTACGTCGCCCAGTCCTCAGGCAGGGGTTGCGAGCCGGGGACGGCCAGCCACAAACGCAGCAGATGACGCTTGAGGTCGGGTTCTTCGTAATCCTCGAACGGCGTGCGTGAATGCAGCGTCACGTAGTTGTTCAGCAACTGCATGTCGCCACGCTCAAGTTCCATCGAGTAGCAGAAGCGCTCGCTGGGCATGAGTTCATCCAGCAGGTCCAGGGCCTCGGTCTGTGCGGTGGTCAGGCGCGGGATCTCCGGGAAATCGCGTTGCGCGGCAACGATGTTTTTGCGATTGGTGCGCGCGGAGAAATATTCCGGTTGCGAGCCGAGAATGGGCAACTGATAGTAGGGCGGTTGGGTGGGGTCTTGAGTGCCCTGATAGCTGTGGAAATACGGGGTTTGCAGCGCGGCAATCAGGTCGGGGCGGCGTTTGAGGACCTCATCGCGCAGCGCAATTGAGTTGACGACTTTGCTGGTGCCACCCGATTTGGCGGTGCGGCGGCAAAGCAGTGCTACGACGTCGCAGGAATCTTGGTGAAAATCCAGGCCCGCATTGGTGTTGTAGCCACGGCCGCCTTTGACCTTGTATTCGCCGCCGGCGTCACGTACATCGTTGATGAACTGGCTGGCGCGGTTCTGCGTGCGGCCCACGCCCATGTATAACGCCAGGCCCCAATAGGCCAGGCGCGTGTCGTCCTCGCTCCAGTCATTGACGGGAAAACCTTTCAGCAAGCACATGCCCCAACGGCGCTGCGTCATATCGATGGCTTGGTGCAGGGCAGCCTGAGCGGCGGCCGATAGCGGGAAATCGGCCTGTTCCATCGCGAGCAGGGGTTTGTCCAGGCGTTTGGCATGTGCCAATGCTGCCTGGACGCCGTCGACTTGCTCGTCGGTCAGGCGCAAAATCCAGGAGTCGTCCTGGCGTACTTGTTCAGCTGTCCAAGGCTGTGGGCGCATGGCGGAATCGATGGCGTGCATGTACGTCTCCGTAATGGATAAGAATGTCAGAGGACCACTAACCGCCAGTGTAAGGACGCCGCTTCGTTTAGAATAGCGATGTTATTTGAAGAATTTCATAAGAGAATTTGATGAAGATCGAGACCTTTGCCACGCTGGAAGCCGTGCTGCAGACAGGCACCTTTGTGGGGGGCGCGAGACTGATGAATATCACGCCCAGTGCGGTGAGCATGCAGATGAAGCAGCTCGAGGGTTACCTGGGCAAGCCGCTTTTTGATCGTTCGGGGTTGCAGGTACGGCCTACCCAGTTGGCGCATGAGGTCGCCGATACCGTGCGTGACGCACTAAAGGGGCTGGATGCATTGCGCTCTGGTACGGTGCTCGCCATCGAGGGCGTTGTGCGAGTGGGCGTTATCGAGTCCATGCAGCCCATCGTGTTGCCAGGCATGTTGCGCTTTATACGTGCCCGGCATCCCAAGCTGGACGTTGTGCCTATCCGGGGCCGCAGCAGCGGTTTGACAGCGGCAGTCAAGGCGGGCGAGATTGATGCCGCCTTGGTGGCCGAGCCCTCCGGCGCCAAAGCGGGCCGTATGTCGTGGACGCCGATGTTGCGCCGGGAATTGGTGCTGATTACGCCGCCCGATACCCCTGACACGCCGATTCCCACACTGTTTCGCCAATTGGAGTGGATACGTTACGACCGCAAGACCGTGTCTGGCACCATGGCGGCACAGTACGTCAATACTCAGATCGGTGACGTGCGCAGTACGCTGGAATTCGATAACGCGGCGGCGATTGTGGCGATGGTGAGTTCTGGCTTGGGCATATCGGTGGTGCAGAGGCCCGATTCCGCCGTCTTGCATAGTTATCCCGCGCGCGTATTCCGTTTGGGTAAGGCCGCCCCGGTATTGCAGCTTTCCATGGTGAGCCGCAAGGCGGATGACGATAGCCGGCCGTTGGCGGTGGTACGCGAGGCGATGGCCATGGCCTGTACGGAATATCAGAAGTTGATCAAAAACTCTTAGCAAACAAGTCAAATAACTTCGCTATTCTGAATCTACCGTCTATAGCTAGACTACGGGCAGACACCAAATAGGATGGACGGAGACATCTATGCAAAGAAGAACATTCATGGGAATGTTCGGCGCCTGTGCGTTGGCAGCATCAGGAATGGCCAAGGCGCAAACACCCACTACTCGCGTCATTGTCGGCGCCACCCCAGGCGGTGGCACCGATACGGTCGCACGTGTATTGGCGGCAGAGCTGGGACGCGTATTAGGCGAAACGTTTGTGGTGGAAAACCGCCCGGGCGCAGGCGGTAATATCGCGGCGCAAGAGATCGCACGATCCGCCCCTGATGGCCGTTCGCTGCTGATGTGCTACACCAGCCATGCGATCAACGCGACGTTGTATCCCAATTTGCCGTTCGATCCGATCAAAGATTTCACGCCGGTATCTCATGTTGCCGATGCGCCATCGATCTTGCTGGCGCATCCTTCTATTGCGGCGAATAATGTTGCTGAACTGATCGCGCTGGCAAAAGCCGAGCCGGGAAAATTGAGTATGGCATTGCCGGGAATCGGCTCTGCAGGTCATCTTGGGGCCGAGGTAATCAAGATGCAAGCGGAGATAGATCTGCTGCTGGTGCCCTATAAAGGCACGGCGCCGGCGATGACCGATGTGTTGGGCGGTCAAGTCAGCATGATGTTTGCCGGAGCGGCCTTGGCTAAAGGCCAGTTGACATCAAAGGCACTAAAGCCTTTGGGTATCAGCAGTGCTCAGCGTATGAGCGAATACCCCGATATTCCGCCTATTGCCGATACTTTGCCGGGTTATGACTTCAGTGCCTGGTATGGTTTGCTGGGGCCGGCGGGGGTGGATGCGGCTCGTACTGAACAGTTGTCGAAAGCCGTCGCGCAGATCATGAATGACGCAGCGATCAAACGTCGTTTGCTGGATGAGGGCCTGGTGGCCCAGGGCGGCACGCCAGCCGAGTTTCAGGGCTTTTTGCAGACTGAAATCGATCGCTGGGGCAAGGTCGTGAAAGCGTCGGGCGCCAGCGCAGGTTGATGGCAGCACGCCGCTGCGCATTGCGCAGCGGCTGCAGCTCGCCATGGATTACTTGCGATCGAACCACACAGTCTGTGCGTTGCAGAACTCTCTCACGCCAAAGTGGGACAGTTCCCGGCCAAAGCCGCTTTTCTTGACGCCGCCGAATCCGACGCGGACATCGCTGGCGCTGTAGCCATTGATGAATACGCCGCCGACTTCCAGATCGGCCGCGATCTGCTGTGCCGCTGCGAGATCCTTGGTAAAGACGCTGGCGGTCAGGCCGAATTGGCTGTTGTTGGCCAGTTCCAGGGCATTGCGGGCATCGGCGGCGCGAATGATGGATGCCACGGGACCGAAGATTTCTTCACGGAACGAGGTCATGCCAGGGACGATATCTGCCAACACAGTTGGTTGATAGTAGTTGCCCGGGCCATCGATCTTCTGTCCGCCCACAAGCAGTTTCGCGCCCTCTGACAGTGTGCGTTGTACTTGCGCATCGAGTTCGTTCCGCAGATCGTAACGGGCCATGGGGCCGATATAGGTCGACGGGTCAGTGGGGTCGCCGATGACCAGTGCTTTGGTGCCGGCGACAACGCCTTCTGTAAAGGCGTCCGCAACACTGTCTTCGACGATGAAACGTTTGGCGGCTGCACAAACTTGTCCCGTGTTTTGAAAGCGGCCGACGACGGCGGCGCGGATGGCTTCGTCCAGATCGGCATCGGCCAAGACGATGAATGCATCCGAACCACCTAGTTCAAGCACGCATTTTTTCAGGGCAGAGCCGGCTTGCGAGCCGATCGCCGAGCCAGCCCGGACGCTGCCGGTCAACGTGATGGCGGCGATGCGGTCGTCGGCAATCGCCTGTGAGACGAGGTCGTTCTGCACGTTGACGACTTCGAACACGCCTTGCGGGAAATCCGCACGGCCGAACGCTTCGCGCAGCAAATACGCGCTGCCCATGACGTTGGGGGCATGCTTCAGGATGTAGGTGTTACCCGCCAGCAGTGCAGGTACGACGCTGCGAATCACCTGCCAAATCGGGAAGTTCCACGGCATTACGGCCAGAATCGGGCCCAGCGGGCGATATTCAATCCTGGCCTTGTCGTTTTCAATCTGGGTGGGCTCGCTGGCCAGCATGGCGGGGCCGTGCTCTGCATACCAGTCGCATAACCCGGCGCATTTGGTGATTTCGCCGCGTGCCTGGGTAATAGGCTTGCCCATTTCGGCAGTGATCATGCCTGCCAAACGATCAGTGTCCGCACGCAAGGCCTGTCCTAGCCGGGCCAGCGCGGCGCTGCGCACATCCAGAGGCGTGCGGCGCCAGCTGGTATAGGCCTTGGCGCTTTGGGAAAGCACCGTTTCCAGGTCGGCAGCGGATCCAAAGGCGTAGGCGCCGATTTGTTCGCCGGTAGCCGGGTTCAGGGATATTGCGTGCGTGTTGCTGGCCATGAGAGCGGTCTCCAAGGAATTCGACTTCCGGCAGAATACGCGGCGGATGGAGTTTATAAAACTGAATATTTATAATCGTTTCTTTCTCGAATCGAGAATGTCTGCGGAGAGGGGAAACCGATGGATTTGGTTCAGCTGGAGATTTTCTGTGCCGTTGCGGCGCACAAGAGCATTGCCGCGGCGTCTGAGGCGGTGCACCGTGTGCCCTCTAACCTGACCACCCGGCTCAAACAACTGGAGTCGGACTTGGGGGTGGACCTGTTCATCCGCGAGAACAATCGGCTGCGTTTGTCGGCCACGGGGCATAATTTTCTGGACTATGCACAGCGAATTCTCGGCTTGGTCGAGGAGGCGCGTACGGCGGTTTCCGGCACGGAGCCTGCGGGCTGGTTTCCTATCGGTGCATTGGAAAGCACGGCGGCGGTTCGTATCCCTGCTGTGCTGGCTGAGTTCAATGGCCGTTATCCCAAGGTGGAGCTGGATCTGGCTACCGGGCCGTCTGGGCCGATGATCGATGGGGTGTTGGACGGCCGTCTGGTGGCGGCGCTTGTCGATGGTCCGATCAATCATCCTGCGCTCAGAGGTGTCCCCGTCTTTGAGGAGGAAATGGTCGTCATTGCGCCCATTCAGCACGCACCGATTCGCCGTGGCCGCGATGCGGCTGGCGAGGCGATCTATGTGTTTCGTCAAAACTGCTCATATCGCCATCATTTCGAAAAATGGTTCGCAGCTGACAAAGCCATTCCCGGTAAAGTGCGGGAGCTGGAGTCGTATCACAGTATGTTGGCGTGTGTCAGTGCGGGTGGCGGCCTTGCGATCATGCCCCGAGCGATGCTGGAAAGCATGCCGGGGTATACGTCGGTGACTGCCTGGCCTATGCATGGCGCGTTTTCGGTGTTGCCGACGTGGTTGGTTTGGCGCAGCGATACGGTTTCGCGGGCGCTGGATGCGTTTGCGGCGTTATTGCAGGAACATGCGCCGGTAGCCGCTGCCGCCTAGGGCTGGCCGAGCTTTTCCAGGCTGTTTCGCAGGATATGCGCTACCTCGCGGCAAGCCAGCGTCATCGGGCGCACCTCCGACATGGCCAGCGTAATGCTGCGCGTCAACGAGGGCTTTACGATCAGCGAGCCCTGCAGTTCGCCGTTCGCGCATTCGCGCGTGACCGCATGTTCGGCCAGCACGGCGTACAGTCCGTTGCGCAGCACCATGTGTTTCTGGATCTGCAGTGAATCGCATTCCAGCGCTATGTTCAGCGTCACGCCCATGCGGCGGGCCATTTGATCCATCTGCCGCCGGAAGGCGCTGGGCGCCCCGGCCAGTATCAGCGGCAGCCCCTGCAGGCTGGCGAAAGGCACCGTTGTGCTGCGAGTCGCCGGATCGCCCGGCGCGCCCACCAGCAGATGCCGCGCGGTGAACAGGATGCTTTCACGACGGCGGTTGTCGCGGCCGCTGCGCATCAGGATGCCGATGTCGATGTCGCCATTGTCCAGCCATTCGCCTACTGCGCTGCCCACCCCGTCGCGGATGCGCAGCCGTATGTGCGGATGCAGGCGACGGACCTGGTCGTAGGCGTGCGAGAGGCATTCGTGGCTGATGGATGACAGCACGCCTACCCGCACCAGGCCGGCAGGCTGGTCCACTGCGCGAGCGGCGTCGCTGCCCAGAGCGTCGGCCTCTTCGAGCCAGGCCAGCACGCGCGGATACAGTTGCTGGCCGGACTCCGTCAGCGCGACGCCGCGTCCGGTGCGGTGGAACAAGCGGCCACCGCATTGCCTTTCCATGGCCGATAGCTGCCGGCTGATCGCAGATTGCGCGACGCCGCGCATGGTGGCCACTTTGGTCAGGCTGCCATGGTCCGCGATCTGGACGAACAGACGCCATTGATCGATCGAAAGCGCCATCGCCACTCCTGGCTGATATAACTAAAAAAGTATATCTGATCTTCCTGGCATACCCCTTGTGGACGGAAGAACGGCCACCTAGACTAGGCCATTCACATGCTCCCGCGGGATTCGCCGGCCATCCAGAGGCCCGGCCTCGCGGTGGCATGCCGCATCCAGGAAACATATGCCTCGTCCAAACGTATTACTCGTCATGGTGGACCAGTGGCCCGGCGCTTTGCTGGGCAGCGCCGGCCATCCTGTCATTCAGACTCCTACGCTCGACCAACTGGCGCGCCTGGGCACGCGATACCCGCGTGCGTATTCGGAGTGTCCCATCTGCATCCCCGCGCGCCGCACGATCATGACCGGCACGTCGCCCCGCAAGCACGGCGACCGCAACTTCGCTCCCGCGCAGGAAATGCCCGCACTGCCCACGCTTGCACAGTCGTTTCGCGATGGAGGCTATCAGGCTTATGCCGTGGGCAAGATGCACCTGTACCCGCAGCGCGACCGGATCGGCTTTGACGACATCCTGCTAGCCGAGGAAGGGCGGCCGCAACTGGGTGCGGTGGATGACTATGACATGTTCCTGGCCGAGCAGGGCGCCGCTGGCGAGCAATACCTGCACGGCATGAACAACAACGATTACATATACCGGCCCTGGCATCTTGCCGAGAAACTGCATGTCACCAACTGGACCACGCGCGAAGCCGCCAAAATGATCAAGCGGCGTGACCCGCGCCGCCCGGGCTTCTGGCACGTGTCTTACACGCATCCCCATCCGCCGCTGGTTCCGCTGGCCGGCTATCTGGACCTGTACGAGCGCGAACGTATCGATCTGCCTCCGCAAGCCGACTGGGACCAGGGCGCGTTGCCCCCCGCGCTGCAAAGCATCCGCGACCACTGGCCCATCCGCAGCTCCGACCCGGACCTGCAGGCCATAAGGCGCGCGTTCTATGCGCTCTGTACGCACATCGATCACCAGTTGCGGGTGCTGATCGGCACGCTGCGCGAAGAGAACCTGCTGGACGACACCATCATCATGGTCACCGGCGACCATGGCGACATGCTGGGTGCGTTCGGGCTATGGGCCAAACGCCTGTTCTACGAAGGTTCGGCGCAAGTGCCGATGATCCTGGTCGATACCGCCCGCGACGCGCGCGTGGCGGCGGGACACGTCGATCACCGCTTGGTGGGCCTGCAGGATGTGATGCCCACGCTGTTGTCGCTGGCCGGCTTGCCCGTACCCGAAACGGTCGAAGGCATCCCGATGGTGGGCGCGCAGCGGCGCGACTTTCTGTACGGCGAGTGCAAGGAAAACGTACTCGCGACCCGCATGGCGCATGACGGGCGTCACAAGCTGATCTGGTATCCCGCGGGCAACGTGCTGCAGTTGTTCGACCTCCAGGAAGACCCGTACGAATGCCGCGACCTGGCGGGCGTATCCGGCTACGCCGAGGTGCGGCGGCGCCTGGAGCAGGTGCTGGTGCGCGAGGCATGGGGCGTGGACGACACATGGATCAGGGACGGACGCCTGGTGGGCGTTGCGGCGGACCCGGCACGCGGCAGCGCCGACCGCGCGTTTGGCGGCCAGCGCGGCCTGCATTATCCGCAGCCGCCGCTAAGCGACCCGACGCGAACGGTAGGTTCGCCGGGATAGCGGTGCCCGCTGCGGCGGTACGGCCAAAATAATGACAATGGAGACAGACATCATGAATCGATTAAAAGCGGTGGCTGCCGGCATGCTGGCGATCTGCTCGGCCTTGGCGATGGCATCGAGTTTCGCGCGCGCCGCGCAGTGGCCGACGGACAAGCCGATACGACTGGTCGTGCCGTACCCCGCCGGCGGCAACTCGGACGTGATCGGGCGGATCTTTGCACGCAAGCTGGGCGATGCCCTGCACCAGTCCGTCATCGTGGACAACCGGCCGGGCGCGGGCGGATCCATCGGCGCGGCACTGGCGGCCAAGGCCGACCCCGACGGCTACACGCTGCTGCTGGGCGACATCGCCACGCATGCCATCAACCATCTGTCGATGCCCAACCTTTCCTACGACGCGCAGGCAGATTTCGCGCCCGTATCGCGCCTGACCAGCATTTCGTTGCTGCTGGTCATCAACCCGAAATACAAGTTCAAGTCGGTCCAGGATTTCATCGCGCATGCCAAGGCGCATCCCGGCCAGATGGCATACGCCACGGGCGGCAACGGTACGCCCAGCCAACTGGCCATGGAAATGCTGCGCGGTGCCACGGGGCTGGACATGCTGCCGATTCCGTACAAAGGCAGCGCGCCCGCGCTGACGGATGTGGTGTCGGGGCAGGTGGACGCAATGATCGACGGAGCAGCCACGCCGCTGGTGAAGTCCGGGAAGCTGGACCTGCTCGCGGTGACGGCGGACCGCTCGCCGGCTTTCCCCGATACGCCCACGCTGTCCGAAGCCGGCGTGCCGGGCTATCGCTTCGTGTCATGGCATGGCGTGTTCGCACCAAAGGGCACGCCGCAGCCTATCGTGGACAGGCTGGCGCAGGAACTGCAGCGCGCTGCGCAAGATCCGGAAGTGCAGAAACAACTACAGGGGCTGGGTATCGGGCTGAACACGCAAAACGGCCCCGCGTTCGCATCGTTCATCGCGGACCAGCGGCAATCCATCGAGGCTATGGTGAAGGAGCGCGGGCTCAAGCTGGCACAGTAGCGCGCAAGCCGGCCAGGGCCTCGCCGGGCCTTGGGCGAGCAGACGCGCCTGGCTTATGGGGCAAGTGAAGAGTTCAACCCCGTCAGGGCGCCGGTTTGGCGTCCGGGCGGGCTGAAGGCACCTCGCCCCTGCGACGTGGATGCAAAGAAATAGTCGCAGCAGGCGGAGGAGAGCTGCTGCAACCAGAGCAGCAACCGCATGCCGAGCTTTGTTTTACAACCAGATGTCGTGCGGCGTACTGCTGTGCGGCTTTGGGCATGTACGTCTGGCTCAGCAAATTTCCCAGCCCATTGCGTATACGCCCTTTCAGGCTGGGCACGAAGTGCAGGATGAGCCCGATGATGCTGGCGGCGAGCACGATCAGCATTACGAGGGTTTGCCAGAGCGGACTATTGGGATTCATGGCCAACTCGGATAAAGATAAAGCGCGCGGTTCATGCGAATACGGCGATCCAATGCGTGTTTTGCAGTCATTATCACAACCAGGCCATCGCCAAACGATAAGTCACAAAGGCCGCGATATAGGCCAGCACGAACATATACGCAAAAGACAGTACGACGATGCGCCAGTTCCCGGTTTCGCGTTTGATGATGGCTAACGTAGACATGCATTGCGGCGCGAAAGCGAACCACACCATGAGAGAGAGCGCCGATGCGACAGAGAAATTACCGGCGAGCATGCTGCCCAACATCGCGTCCTGGCCCTCGGCGACGCTGTACACCGTCGCCAAGGTCGCGACGGCGGATTCACGCGCGGCAAATGCAGGAATGAGGGCCAGTGTGATTTGCCAATTAAATCCCAGCGGCGCGAATAGCGGCTGTATCCATTGGCCCAATATCCCGGCGAGGCTGTATTCAATGGCCGGATTCGTGGCATCGGCAGGGGCGCTGGGAAAACTGGCAATGAACCACATCACAATGGTCAGTGCCAGCATGACGCCCGTGAGCCGTTTGAGGAATATCCAGATGCGTTCCCAGAGACCGATGCCGATATCGCGCCATTTGGGCAGGCGATAGGGTGGCAGTTCCATGAGCAGGGCCGTTTCTTGATTACGCCGCCGCAGCAGTTTGCCAACGTAGGCGACAGCTAGCGCGGCGAGAATCCCGCCCGCATAGAGTGCGAATAGGACGGCGCCCTGCAGGTTAAAGACACCGAACAACAGGCGATGCGGGATGAATGCGCTGATCAGCAGGGCATAGACCGGCAGCCGTGCGGAGCACGTCATGAGAGGCGCGACCAGGATGGTGACGAGGCGGTCCCTGCGATCAGGGATGCTGCGTGTACCGATGATGCTGGGAATGGCGCAGGCAAAGCTGGATAACAACGGAATAAAAGAGCGGCCGCTCAGGCCGACGGCCAGCATGGCGCGATCCAGCAGAAAGGCGGCACGCGGCAGGTAGCCGGATTCCTCCAGGACCAAAATGAAAAAGAACAGCGTCAAGATCTGCGGCAGGAACCCGAGCAGGCTGCCCAACCCGCCAAAGATGCCTTCCTGGAGCAGCCCTTTGAGCGGGCCGTCGCCCATTGAGGCTGTCAACGTCTGGCCCAGCCATTCCATACTGTCGGCAATGGCGTCGGTCATCGGCTTGCCTATCGCATACACGGCCTGGAAAGTCAGGAACATGACTAACGCGAGAATCAGCAAGCCGCATACCGGGTGCAGCGTCCAGCGGTCGATATGGTCGTCCAGTGTCTTGGTGTCCGTCGGCAGGCGCACGACGTCGGCCATGATGGCGCGTACATCCGCGTGCAGATCACCGGAGTCGCGATGAGGCGAGACGGGTGGAATGCCGAGCTCCAATTGCGCGATCAAGGCCTGGGTGCCGTCTCGGCGTACCGCTACGGTTTCAACAACTGGCATTCCCAGGCGCTGCGACAACTGCGGGACATCGATACTGATGCCCAGGCGTTTGGCCTGGTCGACCATGTTGAGCGCGACAATGGTGGGTAATCCCAAGCGGCGGACTTCGAGCAACAGGCGCAAGTGCAGCCGCAGGTTGGTGGCGTCCATCACGAATACGATTGCTTCGGGCACAGCCTCACCGCGATAGCGTCCGCTGAGCACGGCCAGCGTGATGGCCTCGTCGGCGCTGGCAGATTCAAAGCTATACGTGCCGGGCAGATCGAGTACGCGTACGGCGCGGCCGCCAGGCGTGGACAGACGGCCTTCTTTGCGATCCACCGTGACGCCTGCATAGTTGGCAACTTTCTGACGTGCGCCGGTCAGGCGGTTGAATAGTGCGGTTTTGCCGGCATTCGGGTTGCCGACCAGCGCGATGCGCATTGCGGAGTCAGTCATGTGCCGCCTCGCGACGAACAATGACACGCTCGGCTTCGTTACGGCGCAAGGCAAATCGCGTCGTGCCGATGGCAATGAGCAGCGGGTTGCCGCCAAACGGGCCCTTTGCGGTCAATCGTAAAGGCTCGCCGCTTACAAACCCCAGATCGCGTAATCGTGCCGAAATGGGGTCAGAGGGACAGGTGTCGAGAACTTGCTCGACGACGGCACGGTCGTGCAAGGCAAGATCGGACAAACGCAGGGAATTCATGCGAAGAGAAAATTTGGAATGAGAATAAGTCGCAAAATATACTCTCGATTAGGAATTCTCTCCATGCCAAGTTGACGCACCTGTCGGGTCTGACAGGTGGCTGAACGCAAACTCGTCGGGCCGATGCCTTTATTTATTCAATCAATGAGAGTTCGCCGTCTTGATACAGGACTTTTCGGCCCAACCACGTCATGTCTACCTGCGGCAGGACTGCCGAGGGTTTGCGCAGTTCGCGCAAGAGCGTCGAGCCGTGAGACAGGCGCCCGCCCATGCGGGCAATGACGGCTTGGGCTGCCTGGTAGTCGGCGTGTCGGCCGGGGTCCAGCGTTTCTTCGAGCAGGATGTCTTGACCGAGTATGCCCTGGGCGCGTCCTGGGTAGATCATGAAACCCACGGCTTGTTCCGTGCCGTCGCTGCCGTTCTGCCAGAAACTCCCGTTGCGGGTACGGATGTCGGGATGTGCCGCGAACCAGTATGCGCCGTCGGCTGCGGGCATCGTATGATGCAGCTTGAAAAACAGGCGCATCAGGTTGTCGCGGTACCACTCGCGGACCTGCAGGTAATAACCTCGCAGGCCGGGTAGACCCATCGAATGAGCGAGTGAAATGCTGGCGGACCAATGGGGAAAGGCCTGCAACGGTAAATCAATAGCAGGGGGGCGCGGCGTTGCGGGGTCGGTTTCCCACGGCAGCCGGTGCGGGCTGTTGTCGAGGTTGTCGTAGGCGGTCGGTGGACGTCCCAGCATGCTGCCGCCGCTGCTGGCCAAAGCTGTTGCGATACACAGATTGCCTTGGACGACAAACACGTAAAACCGCGTGAACCAGTCAGCCAATTGTTGGCCATTCGCGTCTTGAGCCATCAGCATCGAGAGCTCTTGGTCAAAGCGCCGCAATCCATTTTCCAGCGTCAATAAATGCCGGCGGGCGATGCGTTGCATGCGCAGGAACAGGGGCAAGGAACGCAGTAACCGCAGTGGCCGCCAGGGCAGGATGGGTGTGGCGCCGCCGACTTCGTCAGCATAGTTCTGGGAGGAAACGCCCCAATCTGCCAAGCGGGCCAAAAAAAGGTCGTTGTTGATGTAAGACGCACCGCCATACACCGAGGTGAACGGTTCGTTGTCTTGCAGGACGCGTGGGTCCCAGCGCGCCATGATGGCGGGGATACTCGCTGCCGCACGGCGTTGGGCGTACTCGACGAATCGACTGGGCTGCGGTGGCAGAATTTCGGCAATGTTGGCCGAAGTCAAGTGCCGTCGCCAGCCATAGTCGCTGATCGGGCGGTATTGCAATAACCAGAGTTCAGTGCCATCCCATGCCCACTCGACGTCGCCCGCGACGTAATGAAAAGTTCGCAGTACCTTTTGCAGGAATGCCCACAGCATGTCGGCCGTCAGACCATGCGATGGCGCAAATTCACCTTCGCGCCACGATGCCGTCATGCGAGAAAGAATCGCGCGATGCGGCGTGACGCGGCCATCGGCCAGAGATTCCAGATGTCCTTCTACCCATTCCAGTTCCACGGATAGGTGGCGTACAAACGCGATGCCGGATATGACAGGCGTGATGAAGCGTTGGACGACGACCTCTTCAATGCCTGAGGCGGTGAGCTCTGCGATACGCGCAGGCACATCGCCGGCGCGTTCGCGTAGAAAGGTGTGATGCATCCCCGCATTGGCCGCATCGGCTTGATCCTCTCCATAACTGGAGGAACGCACTGCCCAGGCCGCGTCGGGCTGACTCAACAGGAATGGCTGCAGTCGTTCGTCGTATGGATCATTGAGTGATAGCGCTGGCGGCACAGCTTGTCCTGCCAGCGCTGCCAAACGCAGGCGTCCGCCCTTGGTATGCGCGACAAAACCGCGTTCGCCGGATTCCAACCACGATACGAATTCTGCAGGCGCATCGATCCAGGGATAATGACCCCAGCCAGGCTTCAGGCTGATGGTCAGATCTGCACGAGCCAGGATCGCAGACCATGCGGCAGCCTGTGCAATGCCCAATACATTGTCTTGATCGCCCCAGATCAGTTCGATCGGATCGGTAATCCATTCCAGCAAAGGCAGCGCCGTGTCGGCGCGCACCAAATCCCAATACGGGATAAAGGCGCGGCAGCGTGCGTATCCGCGGCCCATGCGTGCGTATTGCTGGGGAGTCCACCTCTGATTGGAAAATTTCTTTGCGAACAGCGTGGGTTTGTTCGACAACAACCAATGGATGGCTTTGCGTAGTGGCCGTGGGGACATGAGCGCAGGCAGCCGCCGTTGCCACAAAAACGCGCCGACGGGTGCGAGCAATACGCTGCGGCTGAAATGGCCCGGTTGCCGTTGCAAGGCATGCAGCACCAGCAGCGCGTTGACGCCGACGGCCATGATGGCGCTGCCTCGCTCTGTTGCGTCGAGCAAGGCTCGGGCGTATGCCGCCAGGTCATCGCAGGGAGGCGCTGGGTTGTCGCCAAAACCCGGCAGCTCCAACGGCACGGCTTGGTACTGCGTGAAGTGAGGCAGCGCATCATCCCACCAGTCCGCCGCGCCGCCATTGCCCGCTAACAAATACAGGATCGGTTTGCTGCTCATGAGCGGGCGATGCTAGGCGACGTCGCGCAGTGCGCTATCCACTGTCGGATAACGGAAGGTATATCCCGCCTGCGTGAGCCGGACGGGAACGACGCGCTGGCCATCAAAGAACAGCTGAGCCATTTCGCCTGCTGCTGCCCGTACGGGGGCGGCAGGCACATGCAGCCAAACGGGGCGCTTGAGGATCTTGCCGGCCTTGGCCGCGAACTCTGCCTGGGGCAGGGCATCGGGGGCTACGACGTTGTAGGTGCCACTCAGAGTTGTATCGTTAAAGGCGCGGGCCATGATCTGGATAACATCCTCGCGGTGGACCCAGCTCATGATCTGTTTTCCGTCGCCCATGCGGCCGCCGAATCCCAGCCGGAACGGCAACAGCAGCGGCAGCAAGGCCCCGCCCGGGCCGAATACGACGCCCAGGCGCATGACGACCTGCCGAATGCCGAGCGCCTGAACAGGCTGCGCGGACTCTTCCCAGCGCACGCATAGTTCGGCCATGAAACCTTGGCCCGCCGTGGCGTTTTCATCAAGGCTTTCATTGGCATCGCGGACGCCGTAAAACCCGATGGCCGATGCTTGTATCCAGAGTCCGGGTTTGTGCAGTGCCTTGTTCAACCAGGCGATCAAGGCCTCGGTAGTGTTGACCCGGCTAGCCAGCAATTTCGCTTTGCGCCTGGCGCTCCAGGGGCCGCCGGCAATGGGGGCGCCCGCCAGGTTGATGATGACGTCAAAGACTTCCTTGTGGCTCAAGGCGTTAATGGTGCGCACGCAGCGTGCGCGGCCATCGAATAAGTATGCAGCCTTTAATGGATCACGCGTGAACACGGTGACGGCATGGCCGGCGTCGAGTAATTGATTGACCAGGTATTCTCCGATGAACCCCGTGCCGCCGGTGATCAAGACGTTTCGATGTGAGATACCGATGAATGGATTGGGCGGTGCGCCTTTGCGTTGCAGGCGAAATGCCGCGATGCCGTCGCGGATGCCGGAGGCCGTGACGCCTATCGCGAAAAGCGTCAGTATCCAGCCTCGCCAGCCGTAATCGGCCGCCGCCAGTGCAGTGGGCAGTTGATACCACTGCATCAGCTGTGCCCCGTACAGGGCAAAAAATGCCCCCGCGTTAATCGCCAGCACGGTATGCATGATGCGTTCGATCGCGGGCAGTTTTCGAGTGCGATCCTCGACCACGAAATCCCACAGCGTCAGGCAGATTTCGAGGAAGAACAGCAATGCAATCGCGACGGCCCACGTGCCCTGAAACGCGAAATGCGCCATGCCTAGAAACAGGACGCCGTAAAAACAAGAGCGCATGGCATGAATCGATAGCTCCAGCCGCGCGCCGTACCGATAGGGCAGCGCCACCGTCAATTCGTGATGGTAAACGGTGTCCAGGGCGCCGAGAATCGCTTGTGCGATCAGCAGCGTGAGGGCCCAGTCTAGTGGCGAGAATTCAAGCATGATCAGATGAAATGCAGTTGATGTGCGATTGCTGTTTGAGGCGGGACGTCAGGTTGGTGCCGGACATCAGGAGGGACCGCCAGCCGGTGTCACATCAAGGGCGCCGGTAGTCAGTTCTGCACGTTTATCCAGCCTGTACAGCCAAAACAATGGGGGCAGCAACACCAATAGCGCAAAACTGTCGACCCACAGGTGCGACCAGATGCCCGCCTGCAGCGATATCCAGATATCCTGAGGAGCCCAGACCGCGATGCCTATCATCATCCAGCCCCAGATCGCTGGGATCTTGTAGCGGTTGCCGATATGAACCAGTCCCAGCATATAAAGCGAATAGCTTTGCAGTGTCGCGCCGAACAAGGCCAGCCACCAGATTTGCTGCGTATACGCGGGTGCGGGTGGTGCGGCATCCCAGAACGCATGTCCGATATGGTGGACATATTCATCAAGCAGCCCAGTGTGGCCTGCCCATGTCAGGGTGAGACCGGCGAGCAAGTGCACCAGGGCCGCTGCATAAAGCCAGGCAACCAGCATACGCCGAAGGTCATGGGGAGGAAACATCGTATTCGGATCCGCGAGCGTTCTTTTAATAACGCAAGTGTACCGATTACATGCTGCTCAGTGCTTGATCAGACGGAGCGGACCGACCCAGGGCGTGCAACACCGAGCGGCACCCCATTCATGCTGGCTGCGCGGAGTGGACTTACTTCACTTCGCGCAAAGGCAAGCTCACCCGCGATCCATGGTTCCCGCCAGTTCCGATTTTCAGCAAAGGCGGCCTGCCATGAGGGACTTGTCCGCAATGATCTTTGTCTGCGCCTGCGATCGACAGGCGGATACGGCTGCCTGCGGAAAAACGCCATGCCGTTGGCAACAGAGGCAGGGCGATTTGTTCGAACTGACCTGGGATTACGGGCGAGGCATCGTCCTTGCGGAAAGATCGGAACGGCCATGTCGTCCGGTAGCCGGCCGGGCAGGGCGATACTTTGCGATGCAGCAGGCGCAAAATGCCTTCCGTGACATAGCGTTCTGTTCCATCGGCTTCGATCTCGGTCAGGTAAACAAAAAGTGCTGCGTCAGGTTCGCTGCTACTGATCCAGAGGTCCGCTACGACATGGCCTGCCAACTCAGTCTGCACCGCCAACGGTTCAGACGTAAAGCTGCACATCGCGTCTGTGCGGCCTTGCCAGTCGGGGTAGTACTCGGTGCTATTGATCGCTGCGATGCGCTCGTAGCGTGTGCCCGCGCCTGTGCCGATCGAAAAATCGACTTGGTAGTCACGGTGCGAGGGTGTGGCCAGCGCAGTAGCGTCCAGGGTGTTGTTCGGGCGCAGGTAGCTCGTGCGCGTTTCCGACTCCTGGTACGGAGGCCATTCTGCTGCGCCACGCCACTGTTCTGCATGCAGTGCGTAGTAGTGAATAGGATCCTCGCTTTCCTGGCCAGTCTGCATACCGAGCAGGTAATGGTCAAAGAACCGCAAGATTTCCGCGAGCCACGGGAAATCCGCCATCTGGGTGGTGCGCCACGGAGAAATGTCGATACGGGCTCCGTGGTCCCAAGGACCCAGCAACAGATGCCGGGGATTCTTTGACAGGGTCAGGTAGCGGGAAATCGCGCCATTCATATAGCCGCCTCCATCCATCCAACCCGAGACGGAGAGCACCGCCACGTCCTCGGGAATCTGTGCCGCCAGGCTGTAGGGGCTGAAGGTGGCAGAACTGAACGTAGGGTCGTAGGGCAGGGGGTCTTCGCGAAAACGGAATTCGGGCATGAATTCAGTCTGGCGGAAATTGCCCAAATGCTGATGGATCGCTTCCTGCAACAACACGCCGTCTGGGTCTTCATCAACTGGTTGCGGTCCTTCAAAATCGGGGTTCGCATAGTAGACGAACCGATGCAGCATATCGCGGCGATCGTGGTCGAGCGCCACCATCAAGTCGTCATAGCTCTGCGTCAGGGCTTTGAGTTGAATCCCACCGGGGAAATAATTGTCGGTGTAGGTATCCCAGACAGAAAACAACGGCGCTATGGCTTTTACCGACGGATGGCGAGTGCTGGCGAGAAAGTCCGACGCCGCGCCTAGGTACGAAATCCCCGTGGCGCCGACCACGCCATTGGACCACGGCTGGACAGCAATCCAGTCGACGACTTCGTAGCTGTCATCGCGTTCGCGCGGCGATCGAAAGCTATCGCGTGTCCCAAAACTGGCACCCGTGCCTCGTACGTCAATGACGACGACGGCATAGCCGCGCGGCACGAAGTAATCCCGAAATTTAGCGGTATTCGGTGCGCATTCGCCGCTGCCGCCGGCTTTTAGCTTGAAGCGTCGATAGTAGGGCGTGAAAAGCACGATGGTCGGAAAACGCGCCGGCGCTCGATCGTCAGGAGCTGCTGAGTTGTTTTCCGGAATATAGATATCGACAGCCAAGCGGCAGCCATCGCGCATGGTCAGATAACGAGACTGAGGCGTGGACAGCCGGTAATCGGCGGGCCGTGCATCGGCATAGGCTTGGGGAGGGACGACCCAGGCGAGGTCTTCGTTCTTGGTGTAGGGCTGCATCGAATATCCTGTTGGCTGCTCGTGAAACGAGGCCGCAATGACGAGCCGGCCATCGCGGCTTTGCCCTCATATTAGGCAGGGCTCTTTTGTGACGCCAATATGCAATCTCGATGCTGGCATAGGAAAAAATGATGTTTGCTGCTGATCGGGTAACTGCATGATATAGAGGGCGAATCTTCGAAAACGGTGATTGGGGGCGTCATCGTTGAGTATGATGGGATCCTGAAATAGGAAATTCCGATGGATCTGCGACAACTCAGATATTTCACGCGCATTGTTGAACTGGAGAGCATCACCGCAGCGGCTGAAACCTTGCATATCGCGCAGCCGTCGTTGAGCCAGCATGTGGCCAATTTGGAGAATGAGCTCGAAACACAGTTGTTGTTGCGAGGGCCGGCAGGCGTGCGCGCTACGGATGCGGGCAAACTGCTGTACCGGCACGCCAAAATGGTGCTGCGGCAGGTCGAAGAGGCCAAGTCCGCGCTCAAACACGGCAGGGATACGCCCGCCGGGCATGTCACTATCGGGTTGCCCACCAGCACATCGCGTGTACTGGCGTTGCCGCTGATCGAGGCGGTAGCAGAGCATTATCCGGAAGTGTTGCTTGAAATCATCGAGGGCAGCAGCGCCGATTTGGCTGTGGCAGTGTCTCTGCACCGGATGGATATTGCCGTGGCAATGGACGTGCAACCGCAGCCCACCCGGATGACGACAACGCCGTTGTTGATGGAGAGCCTCTATCTCGTCGGCCCGGATTTGGGTGTCGAGGCGATTACGCTGCAGCAAATGGCGGAATTGCCGCTGGTGTTGCCGAGTTTTCCCAACTCGATACGTGTGCTGGCAGCTCGTGCCTTTGCCGAACAGGCGCTCTCTGCGAATCTGGTAGCTGAAACCAGTGCAGTATCCGTGCTGCTCGCGCTGGCTCGTGCAGGCCGGGGATGGACAGTGTTACCGGCATCGGCCGCGGTCGGACCCGAGGCCGACGCCGGTCAGGTGGCGTTCACTCCGATCGCTGATCAGGGCTTTAATCGCAGGGTTTCGGTATGCATGTCCTTGTCAGCTGAGAAAAGCGGTGTTTGCACGCATATTCATCGGATGCTCATCGAGGTCGCACGCAATCTGGTGCAGACCAAACGTTGGGCGGGTGTGGCCTGGCTGGCGGATGCCGGTCATCGCGCAGCCCGGACGTAATCCGCAGAGTGCCACCGAGCGCCAACTCTGCAATGCAGAAGTGGTTCACTCAACTTGAATGCCGGTACGAGAGATGAAGTCCCCCCACACCTTGGCATCGGCCTGAGCCTGTTTTCGGATGTCGTCGGCCGTGCCGGACAGCGGAATAAAGTACAGATCCTTCAGCTTCTTGTTGATCACGGGATCGGCAATAGCGGCTTGAATGGCGGCATTCAATTTGTCGACCACGGCTTGATCCAGTCCTACCGGGCCGACGATCGCGAACCAGCCGGGCATGGGGGGGACTTCAATCCCGGCTTCTTTGAGGGTGGGAACGTCAGGCAAGTCGCTGGCGCGTTGCCCGGCCAGCACGGCTAGAGGAATGACATTGCCGCCCTGAATTTGCGGCAAGGCCGAGCCGACTACGCTGGTCATGAGGTCCACTTGACCGCCAATTACGGCGTTCAATGCCGGACCCGATCCCTTATAGGGAATATGTTTGAGTTTGATACCCGCACCTGCAGCAATCATCTCCGTGGACAAGTGCGTCGAGTTGCCCGCACCGGCACTGGCAAATGTCACGGTGTCGGGGGCAGCCTTGGCTGCGGACAGCAGTTGTGAAAGCGTCTTGTACGGGCTGTTTTTCCCTGCTACCAGGACAAATGGGGTATCGACGACCGGCGAGATATAGGTGAAGTCCTTGTACGGGTCGTAGGGCAGCGACTTATACAGCGCGGGATTGAAGCTCATCTGCGATACGCCCGTCAGCAGCAGCGTGTAGCCGTCAGCAGGGGATTTCGCGACGTAAGACATGGCGACGATGCCGTTGGCGCCGGGCTTGTTTTCGACCACGATGGACGCGCCGAGCTGGGCTCCCAGTTTTTCTCCAAGCAGACGTGCCACGACATCGCCACCTGAGCCCGCTGATTGGGGCACGACCAATCTGACGGGATGATCGGGATACGCCTGTTGGGCGGCCTGTGCAGCCGACCCGAGAAAGGGCGCAGCCGCGGCCAAGAAGGAGCAGAGGAGACGGGCCCGGCGGGCTGAGCGGAACTTGAACATCGGTTTCCCTTGAGTCAATGCATTTATGCGTTTTTGTATAAAGCAGGTTTACGCAGATGCTAGAGACGGGATGATGTCAATTCAAATACCGCTTTCCTATGCGCGTATAGGTTTTTCCTTTGGCTTGGCGAGCGCGGGGAAATGACCGGCGAGCTATCCGGGAATGTTCGCCGTTTGCAGCCAGTCGCGAATGATCGCTATCACGGCTTGCGGTTTGTCCCGGTGGGGCAGGTGCCCGCACCCTTGCATAATCGCGGTCGTGGATCCCGTCAGCGCGTGAATACGGTGCATATGTTCCAGTGAGCCGTATTCGTCATTGTCGCCGTGCAGGCTCAATACGGGGCAGCGCACTTTGCTCAGATGGTTGTCCAGACTCCAGTCGGCAAAGGCAGGCGATAGCCATGTTTCTGTCCAGGCGCCCAGCACCCAGGCTGCTTTGTCGCCATGGTATTTCTTTAACCGTTCCAATTGCCCTGGCTCTGCAAACGCGATCTTGGCTTGCCGGATGCCTTCCAAGGTATGGGCTTCGGCATAGACCTGCGCGGATTCCGTAATCAAGGCAGCACAAGCGTCGGGATACAAGGCAGCACAGGCAATGCTCATCCCGCCGCCTATGCTGTGGCCAAAGGTAATGAATCGGTCAACGCCCAAGGCGTCGAGCACCGTACGAAAATCTCCGTGTGCTTCCTCGTCGACCAAGTCAACACCTACCGTACCCGGATGCGGATCCGAGCGACCAAAGCCCAGGCGGTCATAGGCAATGACCGGACGGCCGGTGGCGATGGCCAGTTGTTCGGGGAAGTCCCGCCACAGCTCCACACATCCCAGTGAGTCATGCTGCAAGACAATCGGCGTGTGACCGTCGCCAGATATGCCGGGTATCCAGTTGCGGGCGAACAGACGGCCGCCAGGGGTAGGGATAAACGTATCGTGGGTGCTGACGGTCTGCATGGGCGCTTTTCACAGAACAGATCTGTGCAGCATATCAGTTCTGGGTGCTGCCGCTTTTCATACAGCGCGGGCTCGGTTCCAGAGGCCGATTTCGCATCCAATTTTGTTATGATATAACATATCGTTTTTTCGAATCGGCCGTGATCGGTATTCATCAAAGCCCAAACGCTGGGCTGGCAGACGCGGCGCAATGAAATCCAATACCGATGTGCAAATTGAATGCAGGCCGCGACGTCGCAGCCAGTTGTTTGATCGTCCTGGCCACCGTGAGCGGGGCGGCATGGGCGGAAGACGAGGATGCCGAGCGGCGTCAACCAGGTCAGGCGGCGCATCCGTCTACGCTGTCACCAGTCGTGGTGACGGCAACCGCGTGGGAACGCAGTGAGGCAGAGGCGCCAGCGAGCGTGACCGTGATCGACGGCCAGGCGTTGCGCAGACAGCCCGTCCTGGATCTGGCTGACGCCGTGCAAGATACTGTCGGAGTGGGATTGGAAGACGCCGGCCTGGGGCGCCGGGGCATCTCGATTCGTGGCATGAGCGCAGAACACACACTGATGCTGGTCGATGGACAGCGTATCAACGCCTCGGCTTCAGCCATCTCTCATTCCGATTTCGAGCTCGGCTGGGTGCCGACCGAGGCGATCGAACGGGTGGAGGTGGTGCGAGGCCCCATGTCCTCGTTGTACGGTTCCGAGGCGTTGGGGGGCGTGGTCAATGTCATTACCCGCAAAGCTACCGACGAATGGCAGGGCTCGTTCAGCAGTTACGCGGTCTTGAATGACCATGGTCTGGATGGCAATCAGTACAAGAGCGGCTTCTATCTGGGCGGTCCCATCGTGCCGGGAACGCTGGGGTTGAATCTGTGGGGTGAATTCAATCGCCGAGCACCGCTGCACGATGCCGGCAATACGGCGTTGACGGCATTGGACGAACGGCGCGCGACGTCCGGGCATGTGGGCCTGAGCTGGACGCCCGATTCCCGGCAACGCATTGATGTGTCGGTTGATGCGGGGCACGAAGACCTGGAGGCCTATCGCAGCAATACCGACAACTCGATCTACGAGTCGGAGAATAAAGTCAATCGTCGTCGATATGCGATCTCTCATACGGGCGACTGGAGCTGGGGCGATAGCCAGATCCGGTTGTATCGTTCGACGCTCGATCGCCACGCATGGCGCAGCGACGGTGGCGATGCGACAGGTCCCAATCGTTTCACCGATACGGTGTTGGATGGGCGCGTGGGTTTTGCGCTAGGCCAGATGCACAAGCTGACCATCGGCGCCGAAACGCGGCGCGAACGATTGGAGGACCCATCTGTCAATCAGCGCGGCGTGGCGTCCTTGGATCATTACGCGTTTTTTGCCCAAGACGAAATCCTCTTCAGTGAACAATGGGAATTGGTGCTGAGCAGCCGTTTTGACCACCACGAGGACTTTGGTTGGGAGTCCAGCCCTCGGGCCTACTTGATGTTTCGCCCGACCTCGGCATGGACGGTAAAAGCAGGTTTTGGCCAAGGGTTCAAGGCGCCTACGCTCAAGCAATTGTCACCGGACTACGAGTCCCGGGCGGCCATGGGCGGACGAGGAGTCGTTCGCGGCAACCCGCAGCTGCAACCGGAAACCAACCGTTCGTATGAGCTTGGGCTGTCATATGAGCAGCCGCGCTGGTCTGCCGGCGTGACGCTGTTTCATAACGACGTGCGAAACTTGATCGAGACGGTACGGCAGCCGACTTGCTACGTACCAGGACGAGTGTGTCTCGAGTACGAGAACGTTTCTAAAGCGAGACTGCAGGGGCTGGAGTTGACTGCCGGGGTCGACGTGCTGCGCAACGTACGCCTGGATGCCAACTATACGTACCTCGATGCCCAGGATCGCACGACCGGCGAACGTTTGGCAGATCGTTCCAGGCATCGCGCCAACGCGACGTTGACCTGGGCGGTGACGGACAGGCTGGATACACGGGTGCGGACGGAATATATCGGTTCGCAATATCGCTCTGCGACGGAAAGCGATCGCCCGGGCTATACCTTGTTGCATTGGTACGTGGATTATGACGTCAATAGCCATCTGAGCCTGCATGCAGGTATTGAAAACCTGACCGATGAGCGGCTCGCCAATGACGATGCCGACATCTACGGCCGTGCCGATGAGGGACGGCGCTACTTTGCCGGTCTGACGGCGAGATTCTGATGGCCTGCTTATATCATCGCGCCTGGTGGCGTTGGCTGACTTTGGTGGTGTGTGCGGCAATGTTGCCGACGCTGTCCGTCGCGCAAGACAAGACCGTAATACAGGTGCTGCATACGGGGTTTGTTTCCGCAGAGAAGTTTCAGCGTTTGCAGCCGCTCGCTACACAGCAATCCTTGACGTTGCAGCATCTGAATGTCGAGCAGACTCCCCTCGACGTGCTTAAGCGTGCCATTGAACAGGCAACATTGCTGATATGGGATGTTCCCAGGCCCAATGACCGAGATGCCGTACAGCGGCACTTGCAAGCACTGCCGCCAAGCGCCGTTCGCCCTCGTCTGATCATCGGCGCAGGCAAGCCTGTCTGGGAGCAACTTCCGCCGCAGTACGGCAAGGCGATGGCAGCGCTTTATGCGGCTGGCGGAGCAGAGAATTTCGGTCATTTCTTTGCGTTGGCCAAGGCGCTGAGCGAGAGCGCCGAGCCGTCGTTGCCGCTGTTGGATCCCCCCGTGCGCCTACCTGCTACTGGGTTTTATCACCCGGATGCGCCGCACGTGTTCGACAATATCGATGCATACCTGCACTGGTACACCTCCGTCAGGCAGGCCGCGATGTCCAAGCCTGTTGGCGACTTGTCTTCCAGGGGGCGCATTGCCTTCCTCATTCATCAAGGGGTAGTCGCCGATCTGCTTACCCGCGAGGTGGACCAGTTGATACGGCGCAGCGAGGCCGAGGGCATGCTGCCGATGGTCTTTTGGTTCGATAGTCAGAACCCGGCCGGGTTGGCCGGGGCATTGAAAAAGGGCAACATCGATGCCCTGGTCAATCTGACTCATCTGCAAAATGGCGCGGCGCGCAGCCGGGATTTTCTGGCTCTCGATGTGCCTGTTCTACAGACGCTGCGATTTCGCGAAGGGGAGGCGAGCGCGTGGCCAGATGCGGCTAGCGGTATCGGTTCGCGCACGACGGCGGTGTTTTTGGCTGGTCCCGAGGGCTGGGGAATCAGCGACCCGCTCGTATTGTCCGCGAGCACCGCAGGGGTCAGTGATCTGCTGCCTGCACAAGTCGATGCCTTGATGGGCAAGTTGCATAGCCTTGTCGCGTTGCGCCGCACACCAGAACCACAGAAAAAACTGGCGTTGATGTTCTGGAACTATCCCGTTGGTGAAAAGAATCTGGGCGCTTCGCATTTGAATATTCCCAGAAGCATTGTGTCTATCCAGGCGGCGTTGGCTGCACGAGGGTATGCCCTGGGAAAACCGGTTGTTGAAACCGAAGTCATTGAAACGGCGCAGCGCATGCTGGGCGCGTTATATGGCACGGTGCCGCTAGAGTCGCTGCTGGATGACAATCTGGCAGCGCTCTACCCATTGGAGGATTATGAACAGTGGCTGTCGGCGTTGCCGGTTGCGCGCCAAGACGAGTTGCGGCGAGCAGGCGTTCCCGCACAGCATCAGGCGGTGAGGGAAATAAAGGGCAAGCGCTATTTTGTGATTCCGCGGTGGGAGCTCGGGCATTTGGTGGTGATGCCGCAAATGCCGCGGGCCTTTGGCGCAGGGGATCACTATCATGACCTGAGCAGTGCCCCTGACCATCTCTATATGGCAGCCTATCTGTATTTGCAGCAGCAGTATGCCGCACATGCACTGATTCATCTGGGCACGCATGGCACACAGGAATGGTTGCCCGGCAAGGATCGAGGATTGGCAGCGACTGATTATCCGTGGCTCAGTGTGGGCAGTCTGCCTGTGTTTTATCCATACATCCAGGACAACGTGAGCGAGGCTATTCAGGCTAAACGCCGCGGACGTGCTGTCATTGTCAGTCATCAGACGCCGCCTTTTGCACCTGCGGGCTTGTACGATCAATTGCGTGATTTGCATCAATGGATTCACGAGTACCAGCAACTCGACGACGGGGCGGTGCGTGAGCAAGTCAGCCACCAGATTCGCAGTGCAGCGGTTGCGGACCATCTGAACGACGATCTGGGATGGACTGCGCAACAGGCCGAACAGGACTTCGGTGGCTTTCTGCAGCAGTTGCATGATCATCTGCATGAACTGGCCCGCCGTGCCGTGCCCTTGGGGTTGCACACGTTCGGCCAGGCACCACAGGCCGAGCATCGTGTCAGCACGGTGATGCAGCAATTGGGCCGGCCGTTGTACGACGCCCTGGATATCGACCAGAACGAACAATTTGCAGGTGCACCACAAGGCTTGCAGAATAGTCCCGCTTATCGCGCTGTGGCACAGATGCTGAGCCCCGCTGGAGATGGGGTGCCATCCTCGTTGGTGGCATTCGAGCAGCGCGCTCGCGAGCTGGATGCGCATCTGCAAGACACGCAAGAGAACGACATGTTATTGGCCGGTCTGGCAGGCCGCTTTGTTGTTCCGGGTGCGGGGGGTGATCCCATACGTAATCCCGACGTACGCAGTGGTCGAAATTTGTACGCTTTCGAGGCCGACAAGATACCAACACAGGCCGCCTATGAAGCAGCGGCCACTGCCTTTGAACAACTGGTCCAGGCTTTTCAACATGAACATGCGGGGGCCTGGCCGCAAAAGCTCGCGTTCAGTCTATGGGCGTCCGAGGCGACTCGGCATCTGGGTGTGACCGAGGCGCAGGTTTTGCATGCACTGGGCTTGCGGCCGGTTTGGGATAGTGGTGGAAGGGTTGTTTCATTGGACATCATCCCCGCAGCCGAGTTGGGCCGTCCCAGGGTTGACGTGGTGGTGCAGGTCACAGGGGTGTATCGCGATCAGTTCGACAGTTTCATGCGCCTGCTGGATGACGCAATGACAAGGCTGGCCGCGTTGAACGAGCCCGGTAATCCGATTGCACTCAACAATCAGCGTACTGCCGCCGCGCTGAACGAGGCGGGCCTGTCTGCTGATGCAGCAGCCGTGGCAGCCCGTTATCGCATTTTCAGCAATGCGCCCGGCGAGTACGGAACGGGTGTGCCGCATCTGGCGCTGGACTCGACTCAATGGGACGATGACGCGGCGCTGGGGAAACAGTTCTTGCTCAGCAGCCAATATGCCTATGGCGCCAAGGGTTGGGGCGAGAGTCCGGCACAAGCCAATGTGTTTGCCGCACAGTTGCGAGGCACACAGGCAGTCATCATGTCACGTTCGTCGACCGTGCATGGCGTGCTGTCCACGGATCACCCGTTCGAGTTTCTGGGGGGACTATCGGCTGCGATCCGTCATCTCGACGGGCAGGCGCCTCAATTGATGATCTCCGACCTGCGCGATGGTCAGATCCGGACGACGGGGCTCGCCCGCTTTTTGTCTGCCGAGTTGCGCGAGCGTTACTTGAACCCGCTATGGATAGAGGCCATGCAGAAAGAGGGATATTCCGGCACGTTGCAGGTACTGAACGTGACGAACAACCTCTTTGGCTGGCAGGCAGCGGATGCCAGTACGGTGCGTGACGATCAGTGGCAGGCGCTGTTCGATACCTACGTCAGCGATACGCGAGCGCTGGGAACCCGGGAATGGTTCGAACAACACAATCCGACGGCACAGGCCCAGGTGCTGGAGCGTATGGCAGAAGCGATTCGAAAAGGGTACTGGGACGCTTCGGAGCAGACGCGCCGGGCGTTGGCAGAACGTTGGCAGGAGTTGGCGCAGCAGTTTGAGGTCGATACCGGCGCCGCGGTGACACGACAGTACATTGCGGATATGGCCCAGGGGTTCGGTCTGGACGCACGCGCTGCATCGAATGCTGTTCCCGAGACAACACCGAGCCAGCCCGACTCGCCAGCTGCAGAGTCGCCGCAGCCTGTTCAGGGGCAAGTCCTGGAGCCCGTCGAGCCCGCTGCGGTTTCCGAGGACGTTTCGTCCCGGTGGGTATTGATGCTGATGCTGATTTTGCTCGGTAGCGGTGCATTGCGTCAGGGATTGCGTAGCCGGCATCTCAGCCGCGCTATGCGATAACACATCGTCTCAGAGGGTTTATGTCTTTTTTTGCAGAAATCGAAACGCTGCTATATGCCGTGTCGCGTGTTTTTTTGGCCCCGGTGATGCTGTTGATCGCTGTGGCTTTGGGTTATGCCTTGTTCATGTTGGGAGCGTTTGCCGTCGAGGCCTGGCAGCGGCGGCGGTCCTCTTATCCTCGTGCGTTGTTTGTGTTTGCCGCTAGGGCAACACACGGGAAGGGCGGTGGGATGACCAGCGACGACATTGAGCTGTGGATCATGAGGCAACTGGAATGGCTGCGGATTGTGTCACGCTCTGCGCCGATGCTGGGACTGATTGCCACCATGATTCCCATGGGGCCGGCATTGCTGGCGCTGGGCAATAACGACGGCGCAACCGTGGGCCGCAATATGGTCGCTGCGTTCTCCGCTGTCATCCTGGCGTTGTTGGCAGCGAGTATCTGCTTCTTTATCCTGACGATACGCCGGCGTTGGTTATTGCAGGATCTACGCGACCTCGAGCGCCAGCGCCAAGACAAGGGAGGGTTGTGATGCGCTTCCTGGATGATGACGAAGCCAATGATCCCATGTTGTCAGTCGTCAATCTGATTGACTTGTTCCTGGTGATCATTGGCGTGCTGATGGTGGTGATTGCCGAGAACCCATTGAGCCCGTTTTCACAAGACAAGGTCGTCGTGGTCGAAAATCCTGGTCAGTCGGATATGCGTATCACAATCAAAGAAGGTCAGGAGTTGACTCGATATGAGTCAAGCGGCGAAGTCGGACAAGGGCAGGGAGCGCGGGCGGGCGTTACGTACCGTCTAGATGATGGGCGCATGATCTATGTGCCGGAGCGCTGACTTGCTGACGAGATGGTGATCCGGTTGAGACGGGCTTGGCACATGTTTCATGGAAAATCTCGATTTCGGGACGCCTGTATGCCGCGCATTGGCGTGCTCGATCAGCGCATCGATGAAAACCCGGACACGGGCGGGCGGCGTGCGGCTCGAATACATGGCATATAGCGTGATCGGAGCAAGCCGCCACGTGGGCAGAACTGGTATCAATGATTCGTCGATCTTTGTCGAGAGTGGCAAGGCCACAATACCTGCGCCTTCGCATGCGAGGCGATGTGCCAGGTTCATGTCGCTGAGACCGAGACGGCTTTGGGGCTCGATGACGAGCGGCTGTCCAGCGCTGCGAAAGGCCCAACTGACGAGCTCTTTACATAGGTCCGCATAAACGCAGTCATGCAGCGTCAATTCACTGGGATGTTTGGGCATCCCTCGTTTTTTGAGATAGTGTTCAGACGCATAAAGGCCAAAGTCGATCTGAGCGACGCTGCGTGCGACGAGATCGCTATTGATCTGTGTCCCCCAGCGCAAGGCGACGTCGAAATCGCGATGCTGTTCCCATTGGAGGCCGTGGTGATAGTCATAGCGAAACTGCAATTCAGGCCAGGCGCGCGCAAACTGTGGAATGAACGCGGGCAGTTCAATGGCGTCCAGCATGTCCGGCAACAATACCTTGAGAGTGCCGCGTGGCTGCGCGCCATGGTCCAGCAATAGGTCTTGTGCGTCCTGCGCCTGCTCAATGAGCTGATGGCAGTGTTCGTAATAGAGTTTTCCCGCCTCCGTCAGCAGGATACGCCTTGTGGTGCGCGACAGGAGCTGTACGCCCAGGCGTTCCTCCAGCATGCTCAGACGGCGTGATACGGTCGATGCGGGCATGCCTGTCTGCTCCGCGGTGCGGGAGATGCTGCGTTGTTTCGCAACTTGTACGAAGACCGCAATGTCGTTGAAGTTAAAGTCGAGACCTGATCCGGTTCGTTCCATGACATTAGCCCTTTTTGAGGTCGATGACGGATATACGCAATGAAATTGCGCGGCAGCATTGATGTAAGCAACGATCAAGGGCCACAGCCCAGTTGCCGATGGGTGTCACTGTAGAGCGGCGCCGCTGTCAGAGCGGTGACATCAAACTGACGATTCATGGTCAGAAAGCTGACAGAGATGTCAAGAAAATCGATATCGAGTTGATTCCCGGCGGGGGGCCATACCAGGTCGGCACCACGCTGTGCTCCCGCGATGGGGACTTTGGGCTTTTCTGACAAAACTGTCAGTCGCCGGTCAGTCGAGCGACTGAGATTGTCTTGTAGACTCGCCTGCCTCGGGCAGTTCGGCTCTTGGATTGCTCACTTTTCTACGGGATAGACGCAAGTGTTCCTATTGGCAGCGGGTCTGATCGGTTTTTACGTGGCGTGGCGTTATGTATGGCAACTGAGGCTAGGCCTCATGGCAAAGGCCGTGTTGACAATGGCGGTCTTGATCGTGGCTGAACATCAATGGTTGGTCAGCCAGTTCGCCGGAACCATGGCGTCGCCGGAAAGTCCGCGTTGGCTCATCATCGGGTTGGGTGTCGGTTATGGTGCGTTGATCCTGCTGGCATGTTTCCTGCTGATCAAGGATGTGCTTGGCGGGGTGCTGTATCTGGTTTCCAGGCCTGTCGGAAAGCGTTTGCTGGCTGGACGCAGACTGCCCCATTTCATGGCGGTATCGGCTCTGGCGCTAGGTGCGTGGGGGACATCGCAGGCCGTCCGCGTGCCGGATGTGCGCAAATTTGAACTATCCGTCGCAGGATTGGCGTCGGAGTTTGATGGCTATCGTATTGTCCATCTGACCGATTTGCACATCAGCCGTCTTCTGCATCGTCCCTGGGTGGATGCTGTGGTGGATGAGGCGAATGCATTGAATCCCGATCTTATCTTGATTTCCGGGGATCTGGTGGATGGCACGCCGCAGACGCGTCGCAATGATGTTCCGCCCTTGGGGCGCTTGTCCGCCAGAGACGGTGTGTACGCCGTCGCGGGGAATCACGAATACTACGCCGCCTTTTCGCAGTGGATCGGGACCTTTCGTGAGTTGGGAATTACGGTCCTGGAAAATGAGCACACATTGATCCGTGCGGGGGCCGGCGAGCTGGTCATCGCGGGCGTGCCTGATCTGGTCGGTCCGCGTCATGGCCAGATCGGCCCCGATGTGGTCAAGGCTTTGGTGGGCAGACCGCAAGGCGCGCCTGTCATTCTGATGGATCATCGCCCCGGCAATGCCAGAAATAATCGCGCACAAGGTGTGGACCTGCAACTGTCAGGCCACACCCACGGCGGCCATATTCGTGGTTTCGATTTGCTCGTGGCGCGTTTTAATGCCGGATTCGTGTCAGGTCTTTACGATGTCGATGGCATGTCGTTGTATGTGAGCAATGGCGCTGGCCTGTGGCCCGGCTTTCCGCAGCGTATCGGGCGCCCCTCGGAAATCACGGAAATTACGTTGCGGCGGCGGTCGTAGCGGATACTGGCGTGGTGTCAGTGCGGTGCTGGCTCGGCAATTCCCGGGACGCCTTTTCGAATTTCCTGCGAGAAATTCGCGATGTCCTGGTTGGCCAGCGCGCGCTGAGTGTAGTGACCGGCGCGTCGATAGGCCTCGACACTATCGGCCCCGGACAGCGCGTCCAGTTCGTACATGTATTCGGGGAGATAACCGGATAGCAATAGCCGGCGATCCAGGGGCAGGCCAGGTACGATCTGTTTGGCCAGCTGATAGATGATGGTGGTGCAGTTGGCCGTGACGGTATTGTAGAAACGAGGGTGGTCTTGCAGTTGGTTGGCCGTGTCCAGGTACGACAGGAACAGCGCCCGGGCGGCATCCGGGGGCATTTGTATTCGATATAGGTAGCCTTCCTCGCCGCGTACGTTGGTGCGCACGCGCAGGCTGTCTTCTTCGGTAGAGGCGAGTACCGCCAATTCATATTGACGGAAAAATCCTCCGATTTCTGAGAATTTATCGCCCTGCTTGCGGCGGATCTCGACAGAGAAGATCACATATTGCCCATCAGAGAAGCCAAACGACACCATGGTGTGGGCAATGGCCGGGCGGCCCCAGTATGACAACGCCATATCGACGGATTGCAGCTTGCTCAGGTCATAGGTGCGTGTTTCCCAACGCGGGTCGTAGTCGGTCCTGGAGCGCCATTCGAAATTGCGTACGTTGTGCAGCGTGGCCAGATTGCCGTTGACGGATCCGTGAGTTTGCTCGGCGACCTCTGGCATCCATTCCCGCGTATTCGATGGGCGCACGCCCAGCCACCACCATGCCTGCATCACAATCCATGCGGCTGCGAACAGGGCGAGGGGGAGATAGGTTCCCCGTATTACGCCCACGATCGCAGCGATCGCCAGCACGGTCCATACAGCAACGAAAATAATGCGCACGGGTGCCTGAAACCACAGCGCAAGCGCTCCCCAGAATGCTACGGCCAACACCGCGAGCACAATCACTGTGTGTAAGAGCATGGTTTTTGTTTTCCGTTTCACGGCAGGATTTTTGTGTGAGGCGCCGAGCGGTCAGCGGGCGCCGAGGTGGCCATGGATGCTCACGGCGTCTCGCGAGAGGCTGGTGTTTCTGTATGGTGCGAGGTGGCTTCGCGATCCTGGGCGCGCCAGCCGGCTCGCATGGCAGCGATCTTTCGAATTGCTGACTGCGAGACTTTCCACCATCCAAACGGGCGCGGGTCGGCCAGCATGCTCACGGCTCGCGCGTAGTCCAGTATCAGGCCTGGCGTCCAGGCCATCGTCACCGCGCGCTTGCGGATCTGGGCTGCTACCCAGAGTTCCGGGGTGATCAGCAGGCGCAGCAGGACGGGCCATCCGGCGTTGGGACCATGCAAGTACCCCACGGCCCCGTCTACTGCAGCCTCCAGCGCTCTCGCAACGGAAGTCGAGCAATTACGGTATGTCAGGTTATAGGTGGTGTTTTGCCGGTACTCGTCCCAGAACGCCTGCAGCTTGGCGGGATCGTAGTTACGTATGCGGACTTGAACGGTGGATGGGCACCAGGCCTTGGATTCGGTGGCATAGTCCGGCTGGAACGTGCCAGGAACGTTGTTGGCGTCTGTTGCGCGCAGCAGATTGCCGAATTGCTCGGGAGAGTGATCGATTTCCTGAGCGGGATAGAGACTGACGTATACGCCTTCGGGAGATTCCAGCGCCGCATGGCCGGTGGATACCACGCCGTTGACGTCAACGGCGGCGATATAGCGATTTACCAAAAGATAGTTCCGGGTTTCCGACTTCGCGGATCCGGAGGGAGTCCAAATGTGCACCGTCAGGGCATGGTCCGAGTCTGCCGGCGGGCCGTCATAGGTAGTGGGCCTGGGATTGGCGACCTTGGTCGGCATGAAATCGGGGTGGGCGTTTGTCGCCAGAGCCGGATTGGATTTCAGGCTGCGGACACGGCGAGCCAAGGCCACGAGTTTCAAACCGGCAAAGATCAGGAACAGCGCGATGCAGTACGGAACAGTGCCTACATAATGCGTGGGATAGGGCTGGAAAAAGAAAATCGCAAGCAGGATTTCGGCAATGCCCGAGGCGAGCACATAACGCCATCGGCGATATCGCACGACATAGGCAGAGATGCTCTGCATCAGCCCGTCCGCCAGGAACAGCAGGCCGAAAATCATCGACAGGACAAAATGGCCGTGATGATGGCCAGCCAATACCAAGATGCCGGCTAATAATACGAAAATGCCCTTGGCGTAGCGCAACACACGTTGGCCGCCCACGCCGGATTGCGCAATGAGCAGAGTGGAGACGCCGTCGATGATGAACAATAGGGCAAAGAGCTCTAGCGGGAAGTAGGCGACACCATCCGTGGCATCGATCAGGACGACCACCCCCACCAATACCAATAGATAACCGGTGATGACAAGGGCTCTTGCGCGTTTGTGCAAATAGTCCAAACCCAACAGCAATAGAACCAGCTTACCCATGGTCTTCAGCGCCCCAGTGTGAAAATATTTGGGGAAATCTTACATGCTAATGGGCAGGTGTCATAGGCGAAGACGGGCGAGCGTGTCGCAGTGCGGAAACATTCATCCCTCGCCCGTATGCCAGCGCTCTCTACGCCTTATGAGCTCGATAGCTTGCCTTGTACGCGTTGCGCGACGTCAGCCGGCACCCATTTTGTCCAGATATCCGGGTAGGTCTGCAAGAAATAGAGAGAGGCTTCTTCGAGTTCCAGGCCCTCGTTCTCCATGTGTCCCAATGTGGCCGTCAGCTTTTCTTCGGGTACGTTGACCTTGGCGAGAAAGGCGGTCAATTGCGGTGCGCGCTGCGCAAATTGGCTGTTGACCGCTGTCACGACGGGATACTCGGCCAGGCCCGTGGGTTGAGGGCTTTCGCATTTCGGGTCGGTGATGCATGCCAAGGCTTTCTCATCCACAGGCGGCATTTTCAGCTTGACGAGATCCAGCGAGCCGACGAGCGAGGTGGGTGTCCAGTAATAGAACACAATGTCTTTCTTGCGTTTATAGGCCGAGGTGATCGCGGCGCGCTGCGCGGCAGCGTTGCCGGGTGAGTACACCAGGTATTCGTCTTGCAGGTTGAAGGCCTTCAGCAGATTGGCATTGATGGTGCCGCAGGTCCAGCCCGCCGCGCAGCCGTAGATGCGCCCTTTACCGGGATCCTCATTGTCGATGAAGGCCTCATGCAGGCCCTTGAGGTCGGTGGCGTTGCGCAGCTGCGGGAATTTTTCGGCCGTGTAGCGAGGCACGTACCAGCCATCGGTCCCGGTAAAGACAGTGCCGACGGCTTTGATTTTGCCTGCGGCGATGGCTTCGTCCCAGGGCTCTTGCATCTGGGTGATCCAGATTTCGCTATTGATATCGACATCACCGCGTTGTAGCGCGGCAAACATGGGCAAGGTGTCGCCCTGTTCGACTTGGGTCTGGCAGCCATAGCCGTGTTCGACAATGTAGCGTTCGACGTTGACCAATATCTGATTCGATTCCCAATTCATTCCGCCGAATTTCATCGGTCTGTCGAGTTCGCAGGTGGGAGACTGTGCATGAGCACTGACGCTCATTACTGTCCCGATCGCGACGCCGACAGCGGCCAAAATGGGTTTGATGCGTAGATATTGAGTCATTAATCGATGTTCCCTGTCTTCCGTGGCAAAGGGGGCGATGGTAGCAGATGCCGATTTTTCGCTCGCATTTCACGCGCAATGCGGACAACAGGAGACAGCAAATACATGTGCTATTTCACATATTTTTGCAGCAGCTTCGTCATCGTTTCGAGTCGCGCTGCGAGCATCGCATGCAGGTCCCGTACTGCAGGGGAAAATTGCCTGCGATGCGGGCAAATCAGGCTGAGCGGCGCGGCCTCGCCAGGTTGATCGGGAACCAGGATCTTGAGCCGGCCAGCTGTGACGTCGTTGCAGACATCAAGCCATGATTTGTAGGCAATACCATGTCCTTCAACGGCCCAGCGCCGTGCGATATCCCCATCGTCGCAAAGCAAGTCTCCCTTGACGGTGATCTGCCGCCGCACGCCAGCCGCGGGGAATATCCATCTGTCATAGGCCTTGCTGTTCAAAAAGTAGGTCAGGCATTTGTGTTGCATCACATCGTCCAGTGTCGTTGGACGGCCATGACGAGCGATATACGAGGGGGAGGCGACCAGCACGCGTCGATTGTTGCTGGCCAGGGGCAAGGCGACATAACTGGCGTTGTCGGGTTGTCCATAGCGGATGGCAATGTCGATGGGGTCGCGAAAAATGTCTGCTACATGATCGGACAGGAATAGCTTGAGAACCAGTTTGGGATGGGCTTGCCGAAACTCGGTGATCCAGGGCAGCAGCACATTTCGTCCCAGGTCCGAGGGCAGCGCCAGGCGTAGCGTGCCTTGTAATGTCTGGCGTTCCCCGTGCAGCCGTTCATGCCCTTCGCGTAACATCGACAGGGCCTCTTCCGCGTAGGGCAGGTACTTGGCGCCTTCGTCTGTGAGTTTCAGGCTGCGCGTCGAGCGGGCGAACAGGCGTATTTCCAGTTCGTCTTCCAGGCGCTGGATCGCGGTGCTGACTTGGTTAGGCGTCAGAGACGATTCGCGCGCGGCACTGGAAAAGCTGCCCAGTGCGGCCGATCTCACAAATAGCTCGAGATCATCGATTTTGATCATTTTCTTGAAAATATTAAAAGTCCTGTTGGATTTTCCTACTTTTTCGGGAAATGAAAATGGTGGAATATCCCTTCATGCGCTGACGGTGGTTTCCCCGCCGCCGGCTTGATTTGACTTCTGATCCGGAACAATCATCATGAAAGCTATTGTGTATACCCAGCACGGTTTGCCGGCCAGCGATCCGAAATCCCTGTTCGAAACGGATCTGCCTCAGCCCACACCGGGCCCTCGTGATTTGCTGGTCAAGATCCGGGCGATTGCGGTCAACCCGGTCGATACCAAAGTGCGTGCCGGCGCGCCGACCGATCAGCCGCGTATTCTGGGCTGGGATGCCGTGGGCGTGGTCGAAGCCATCGGGAGCGAGGTGTCTTTGTTTCAGCCGGGTGACGAAGTCTATTACGCGGGCTCTATCGCACGGCCTGGCTCGTACGCCGAATATGGCTTGGTTGACGAGCGTATCGCTGCCGAAAAACCTCGCACTCTCGCGGACGACGCTGCGGCAGCACTGCCACTGACCTCGTTGACGGCCTGGGAGCTATTGTTCGACCGGCTGGGTGTCGAGGAAGGCGGCGGTGACGGCGATGCGTTATTGATCGTGGGCGCAGCAGGCGGCGTTGGCTCGATATTGACGCAGCTCGCCGCGAAGTTGACCCGATTGCGGGTCATCGGCACCGCTTCGAGGCCAGAGACAACCCAATGGATCCGTGATCTGGGTGCGCATGATGTGATTGATCATACGCAGCCGCTGTTAGAGGGGTTGCGAGCCATCGGTGTGCCTCAAGTGCGTTACGTGGCGAGTCTGACGCACACGGGCAGCCATTATCCGCAATTGATCGAAGCCTTGGCGCCGCAGGGCAAGCTGGGCGTGATCGACGACCCAGAGACGCTGGATGTCATGCCGCTCAAACGCAAGGCCATCTCGTTTCACTGGGAGCTGATGTTCACGCGCGCCCTGTTCGAAACGCCGGACATGGTGCGTCAACACGAGATCCTGACCAACGTGGCGAGACTGATCGATGAAGGCACATTGCGTACTACGCTCGGGGGGCATCTGGGTCAGATCAACGCAGAGAATCTGCGCCGGGCACATACGTTGATCGAGAGCGGCCGCTCTCGCGGAAAGATCGTGCTGGAGGGCTTCTGAACGCCCGACGCAACGGGCGTCGATGAGGCTTCGTCCAGAGGCTGCGCGATGAGCGCCTGCAGCAATGTCTCGCGGCTGGCGCTCATTGTGCCCGGTTCAATCGGCTTGAATCCCGGCTGCCTTGATGACTTTGCCCCATTTATCCAGGTCCGACTGGATCAGGTTGGCGTAGTCTTGCGGCGTGCCGCCTTGGACCTCGATACCTGCGGCTGCGAGTTTGGCGCGTACGTCAGGCATTTTGAGCGCGTCATTGATGGCGGTGTTGAGCTTGTTGATGATCTCTTTGGGCGTGCCGGCTGGAGCAAGAAAGCCTCCGTTGGTGTTGGCGTTATAGCCCTTGAAACCTTGCTCATCCGCCGTCGGTACGTCCGGCAAGGCTTTGCTGCGTTGTAGCGTCGAGATGCCTACGGCGCGGACTTTGCCGGATTTCACTTGTTCCTGAATGGCGCTGAGCGTGTCGATGTACAGCGCGGTGCGGCCGGCCAGCAAATCGGGATGCGCGGCCGACGAACCCTTGTAGGGTACGAGCAGCATGGGCGCACCGCTGGCCATTTTGAACATTTCCGCCGCCATTTCCTGTGCGCTGCCACGGCCGGAGGTCGCGACTTTGGCTTCGTCGGGATTGGCTTTCATCCATGCCACGAGCTCAGGCAAGGTCTTGGCGGGCAGCTTGGGGTAGATCGCGAAGACCAGTGGAATGACGTGAGAGTAAACAATGGGCTCGAAGCTCTTTTGCGGATCCCAGCCCAGGTCTTTGAACAGGAACTTGTTGATATTGTGGCTGCCGCCCACGATGCCGATGGTGTAGCCATCAGGCTTGGAGTTTGCCAGCAATTCCGTGCCCAGGTTGTTCGAGGCACCGGGACGGTTGTCGACGACGACGGCTTGTCCCAGCGATGCAGTGAGCTTTTCACCGACGACGCGAGCGATCAGATCGATGCCGCCGCCGGGAGGCGCGGGAACGATGATCTTGATGGGATGGTTGGGATATGCAGCCTGCGCGGAAACGAGGCTGGGTGCGATGGCCAAGCTGGCTGAGATTGCCAGCGCTTTGAACATATTGGTGAACTGCATGGTGTCTCCTCGGGTTGTTACTCAACTCTCATAAAGCACGTGAGGCATGCAACGGCCTACGCGCGGGATGTGCCTCAGCCGCGGCCGACGTAAGGCATATTGCTGGCCATGACGGTCAGGGTCAGGATATTGGCGTCCAACGGCAGGGCGGCTACGTGACGGACCGCATTGGCTACATGGGTGGCGTCCATCATTGGTTCCGGTGCGGTGGTGCCATTGGCTTGCAGCACGCCGCGCGTCATGCGTTCGGATAATTCGGTCAGCGCGTTGCCGATATCGATCTGGCTCGCGACGATGTTGTAGGCACGGCCATCCAGCGCCAGGGCTTTGGTCAGGCCGGTCACGGCGTGTTTGCTGGCGGTGTAGGGGGCGGTGAACGGACGCGGTGTGTGTGCCGAGATCGAGCCGTTGTTGATGATGCGTCCGCCTTGCGGGGATTGGCGGCGCATCAGCCCAAAAGCGGCGCGGGCGCAGAGAAACACGCCCGTGACGTTGGTGTTGATGCAACTGAACCATTTTTCTAAAGGCAGCTCGTCCATCGGCACCGCGGGGGCATTGACGCCGGCGTTGTTGAACACCATGTCCAGACGGCCGTAGGTTTTTTCGATGGTGTCGAACAGTGCCTGGACACTGTCGGGGTCCGTGACGTCGGCGGGAACGGCCAGCGCCGTTTGTCCCTTGGAGGCGGCTTCGTCGACGAGTTTGTGCAGCGGTTCAGGCCGACGGCCTGTTACGACGACTGTCCAACCGTCCTCAAGCAAGCCCAACGCCGTGACGCGGCCAATACCGCTGCCTGCGCCAGTGACCAGAGCGATTTTTGGGGTAGTGCTGGTGTTCAAGGGGACTGCTCCTGAGTTCAAGGGTTATTGAGCGAAATAAAAGAAATCACGATTCGGCGGGGCCAACGGTCATGGCGAGCTCGCCGATGCCCGTAATGCCCGCGGTAATCCGGTCGCCGGGTTGCAGCGTGCTCACGCCCACGGGGGTGCCGGTATAAATCAGGTCGCCCGGCATGAGTTCGACAGATCGGGACAACATGGCGATAAGTGCCGGGACGGACCATGACAGGCCGGATATATCTGCGCGCTGACGCTCTACGCCGTTGACGGCCAGCCACAGCGCGCCCTGTCGAGGGTGACCACAGACGGATGCCGGAACGATGGGCGTGCAGGGGGCCGAATGATCAAAGGCCTTGGAGGGCTCCCACGGGCCGCCGACGCGTTTGGCCTGCTGCTGCAGGTCCCGCCGTGTCATGTCCAGGCCGACGGCATAGCCCCAGACATGCTGTGATTCCGCGTCTGCCGGGTCGATGTTCCGGCCGCCTTTGCCGATGGCGGCGACCAATTCGATTTCGTGGCAGAACGCTGTCGTCTCGGGCGGGTAAGGCAGGACCCCATGCGCGGGCATGACGGCGGTTGCAGGTTTCATGAACCAGGCTGGCATCTCGGTGGGGGCCGGTTCATCTGCCGTCCAGCGATAGTTGCGGCCGATACAGAACACGCGGGACACGGGAAAGCGAGCATCATTGCCTGATACCGATACGGTCGTCGGCATCATCGCTGGAAAAACGAGTTCCATCATCACCGGCTCCGGTTCACGCTCAAGTCGTCAAACTCATCGCGGGGCGTTCGCCAGCGAGTGCCTGAGCCACACTGGCGAGCACCATGTCGGCCATGGCGCGCCGTGTTTCCCAGGTCGCGCTGGCGCGATGCGCCTGCAATGTCGCACGATCAGATTGACGCAATGTCAGGGGAACGCGCGGCTCATCCACAAACACATCCAGGCCGACGCCTGCTATGCGGCCGGCGGCCAGCGCTGCGGTCAGGTCGGTTTCGTTGACGAGGCGTCCACGGGCCACGTTAACGAGAAAGCCTTGCGGGCCGAGGGCTTCGAGAACCGGCGCGTTGACAATGCCTTCTGCTTTATCGGCTGCCGCGCAGAGCACGAGCGCATCTACCTCGCGTGCGAGGTCGACGAGGTCTGGCACAAATTGATGGGCGACGTCGTCCATGGGGCGCAGGTCGGTATAAAAAATAGGGCAGCCAAAGGCCGCCACGCGCGTAGCGACCGCGCGTCCCACTCGGCCCATGCCCACGATGCCGACGTGCATGCCGCTGAATCGGCGGGCGAGCGGGATAGCACTAGGTTGGGGATGTTGTTCCCATTGTCCATCGCGAACGAATCGATCTACCGCGCACAGATTGCGGCATGCCGCAATCAGCAAGCCGATTGCGAGGTCGGCGACATCTTCGGTCAGTGCGCCCAGCGTGGCGGTAACTGCCAGGCCTCGGCCGCGACAGTAAGCCAGATCAACTGCATCTGTGCCCACGCCGTTGATCGCCACGACCTTGACGTCAGGCAACTGCTCGAGCATCTCGCGGGAAATCCCGGTGTGTCCCCCAGTGATCACTGCCTGGATCGCCGATCCGTGTTGTTGCAACCATACCTTCTGGTCCGCGATTTCGAAATATCTGTGCATCTCGTATAGCGAATCGAGTTGCTCGTTGATTTCAGGGATCAGGATCGGATTCAGTTGCAGGACCTGCGGCTTCATGTGGAGTCTCTTCAAAAAGGGGCCTGGTTCACGCGGGATTAAGCGAAGGATGTATGCATCGTATTTAATGATTGATTAATAAGGCAATATTGATATATAAAATCAACATATATATTCGTTTCAAAGTGGATCATGGGTTCCTGGATTTCGATGGACGAGGCGTGCAATCTGCTCGGCGTGCGCCCACAGACCATCTATGCCTACGTCAGCCGAGGCAAGATTGAGGTCATGACCGACCCGGTTGATACGCGCCGCAGCCTGTATCGTGCTGAGGACGTTGCTGCCTTGGTCAAACGCAAGCAGGCGGGGCGCAAACACGAGACATTGGCGACGAATACCTTGTTTGGGGCAGAGCCCAGTATTCCGACGGCGATATCGACGTTTTTGCGTCAGCGCTTGTATTACCGGGGCAAGGATGCGATCGAGTTGGCGCGCTCGGCGACTCTGGAAGAAACCGCCAAGTTGCTATGGGATGCGGCGCAGCCTGTCGATTTTTCGTCTGCGCTCCGCCCTCCCACTGGCAAGCCCGGACGGGCGGCGGCCTTTGGTCTGCTGGCCAACTTGGCCGCGACAGGGCATTCGACTCACGGGCGCCTGATTCATATCCTGCAAAACGAAGGGCAACAGTTGGTTGGGCTCTTGGCCAATGCGTTTGGTGCGCAGTCCGGCCGAGATCCGATCCATCTGCGTTTTGCGCAGGCGTGGGATCAGCCTGCTCATGTCGCTGATCTGCTGCGGAAGGCGATGGTGTTGATCGCCGATCACGAATTGACGAGTTCAGCATTTGCCACGCGCATTGCCGCCTCGGCGGGTGCCTCGCTACCTGCGTGTCTGCTGGCCGGGTTAATGACGCTGTCAGGCCCGTTGCATGGCGATGCGTCGGGGCGTGTGCAGGCCTTGTTCAACGAAGTAGAACGGGTCGGCGAGGACAGTGTCATCGCTCATTATCTATCCACGGGGTTGCCTTTGGCGGGATTCGGTCATCATCTCTATCCTGATGGCGATCCACGCGCAACGGCGCTGCTGGCTGCATTTGAACCGCCGGAGCAGATCTCGCGATTCATTGAAAAGGTGACTGCGCTCACGGGCCTGCATCCCAATATCGATGCAGCCTTGGCGGTGCTGGTGTCGCACCATCGTCTGCCTGCGGATGCGGCTTTTGGCTTGTATGCCACGTCGCGCAGTGTGGGGCTGTTGGCGCACTGCATGGAACAATTGAGCGTGGCACAAGTGATACGCCCGCGTGGGCGATATGTGGGGCCGGTGCCTGATGTGGTGTAGGTTGCGTCGTTTGGGCGGCTAAGTAGTTCGGGGGGGAATGATGTTGTTTTGTGACGGGGTATGAGTGCTATTGGACGTCGAATCGGGGCAGTGACCGTGTTGGCGCTTCACGGAGTCGGTCGGCCGCCTGCGCGGCCGACACCGCTTCGTCAACCTCGTCGCTACGCTCCTTCGGTTTCCCTCGCTCGACTCCGAGGCGCGCCAACACGGTCACTGCCCCGCTTCGACTCACAGCATTTCTGATTCCCTCGCCGCTGGCACGGGTGGTCTACGTAGGCTTCGTAGGAACTGGCTCTTGCGAGGACGAAGATCTTGCAGGGCGGCTATTCATTGGCGCCTACGGGCGCGCCAATGAATAGCGTTCGCGATCTGCATGCGAAGGCTTTGGCGTCAGCGATAAACAGACGATCTCTCGAGCGATGATTTCTCATAGATCAGCAGACGACTGTTCGTACCACGACTTCGCGATATCCAAAGATGTGCGACGCATCTTCGCATGCATTAACTCTAGCCAAGCAGATCTTCCAACCAAGCACCACGCCCCCCGTCGCATGCCCGGACCGATCGCTATTCGCGCGTGTGCAGGGCACGCGCGAATAGCAGCCCTGCAAGATCTTCCTCTTTGCCAACACGGTCGCAGAAAAATGCCAAGCAAGAGACTCGTGCCAGCGATGTGACGAGCTTGAATTACTGCGAGTCGAGCCGAGGCAATCGGGCCGTGAGGGCGCCTCAAAGCCGAGTGGAGCGGAAGCTGAAGGTAGGCCCGTAGGGGCCGGACGAAGCAAGTGAACACGGTGTCCGGCGCCCGCGCGCCGGACCGGCTTTGTGAAGCCCTCACGGCCCGATTGCCTCGGCTCGACGTCCAATAAACACACTAACCTCACATTTGAAGATACGTACAAATTGACAGTACGATCAAGCTGACGTCATCACCACCATGATTTCCGCGTCGCGTGCGCTCAACGATAAATAGAGATGGCCCTGTCCGCTGTCGAAATAGGCGGATTCATGTTTGCTGAGCGTCAGGTTCTCACCCGACTCGAAGCAAATACGGATTTTGCCGGATAAGACTACGATGAATTCCTGACCCGCGTGTCGGATAAAGCCGTCGAAATCCTCGACACTGCGAGCCATGATGCGCCCGTACATGGGAGTCATGGTGCGCTGCGGATAGTCGCCGGCGAGCAATCGATAGCTGTAGTTGCCCGTGTCGTAGTCGGGCGACTGGGTCGTGGAGGCTTGCGTGGGGACAGTGCCGGGATGTGCATCCGGGTCAGACAGTAACTGAGAAATGTCGATGTTCAGCGCACGCGCGACGGCGGTGAATTTCTCGTAGCTGACGGAAACCTGGCCCAGCTCCATCTTGGACAGGGTGGACAGTGCCACGCCGGATACGGCCGACAGCTGCTTTAGTGTCAGGGCACAGGCTTTGCGGGCGGCGCGCAACTGTTGACCCATGCGTGCGCGCGCCGTATCCGGCGAAGAGGGAGCAGAAGGCTGAGTCAACGCGATACCTCGAAAATGTGCAACGCCTGCTGGGCAGGGCTACTTGGGAGTGCAGATGGGATGGTGAGTGGCGCTACATGCTACGCAAAACCCCTCCGGCACCGTATAAGGTAACTACTGATTGACGGTAATTTTGTCACATAAGAGAATTCTCTTAAATGAGAATTTAAGAAGCGCCGTATCCCTATGAACGACTCTGATGTGTTTGACTTTGCCGTGATCGGCGGCGGAATCGCCGGAGCCTCGGTGGCTTATCGCTTGTCCGGCCGCGCCCGTGTGGTGGTGCTGGAGCGAGAAGAGCAGCCTGGCTACCATTCCACCGGCCGTTCGGCTGCCATGTTCATGGAGGCCTACGGGACGCCGCAGATCCAGGCATTGACGCGCGCCAGCCGGGCGTTTTACGAGCAGCCGCCCGAGGGATTCACCGAGCACCCCATTTTGTCGCCGCGCGGGTGTCTGTACCTGGGAAAGACCGGCCAGGAAGCATTGCTGCAACAAGTCTACGAGGAGACCGTCAAGGCCGCACCCAACGTCAGTCTCATCAGCGTCGATGATGCGATGTCGCGGGTGCCGTGTTTACGCGCGGACCGCTTGATCGGTGCGATGTTCGAGCCCGAGGCGCAGGATCTGGATGTACACGGATTGCATCAAGGATTCCTGAAGGCCATGCGTCAGCAGGGCGGCGTGCTGCGTTGCCAGGCCGAGGTGGCCTCCGCGGTGCGGGATGGGGGGTATTGGACCTTGACGCTGAGCGACGGGCAGACAGTGCGTGCGGCGCACGTGGTCAATGCCGCGGGTGCATGGGCGGATCACGTGGCGGCTCGTTTCGGCGTGCAGCCCATCGGCTTGGAGCCCCGCCGACGTACGGCATTTACCTTTGCGGGTCCAGAGGGTGTGGATTGTTCGCAGTGGCCTACGGTGTCTGATCTGGACGAGCAGTTTTATTTCAAACCGGATGCAGGGCAACTGCTGGGTTCGCCAGCGAATGCCGATCCGGTGGCCGCCCACGACGTCATGCCCGAGGAACTGGATGTGGCGACAGGCATCTATCACATCGAAGAGGCCACCACTCTCACCATTCGACGCCCGCGTCATACATGGGCCGGGCTGCGTTCGTTTGTGCGCGATGGCGATCTGGTCGTCGGGTGGGATGATGCAGTGCCCGGATTTTTCTGGTTGGCTGCGCAAGGCGGCTACGGTATTCAATCGGCTGCCGGGGTATCCGAGTTGGCTGCGGCACTGCTGTTGAATCAGCCGGTACCCGATACGTTGTTGGCCCACGGCGTACAAGCCGAAATCATTGCACCGGCGCGTCTGCGTTGATTCTTAAAGAAGCCCGTCGACAGGCGGCTCATCAAGCACAAGGGGAAACCATGAAGACCTTATCAACGATGTGTGGCGCTTTGGCCATTGGCGTGGCTGCGATGGCTGCCACCTCCGTCAGCGTGGCGGCATATCCCGAGCGGCCCATTCAGTTGATTATCCCCTATTCGCCAGGCGGCGCTGGCGATGTGGCCGGCCGTATTCTGGCCAAGGCGATGAGCGACGCATTGAAGCAGACGGTCGTCGTGGAAAACAAGGCGGGAGCGGGCACGATTCTCGGTGCGCAGTTTGTCGCTAAAGCGAGCCCGGATGGTTATACGTTGCTGCTGAGTTCCGGGACGACATTCACCATCAATCCCGCGATTTATCCGTCGTTGCCTTATTCGCCCAAAGAGGATTTCGTGCCCTTGGGTGTTCTCGGGCGAACGGCCATGGCGATCGTGGCGAACCCGAAAACACCGTACTCCAATCTGGCTGATCTGGTGAGCGCTGCAAAGGCCAAGCCGGACAGTATCGCCTATGCATCATTCGGCATCGGGACGGTATCGCATTTTGTGGCCGAGCAGTTTCAAGACGCAGCGGGCATCAAGATGATGCACATCCCCTATAAGGGCAGCGCGCCTGGGATGACGGATTTGATTGGCGGCCAGGTCCCGGTGATGTTCGATACGGTGGTGGCTGCCATGCCGCAGGTAAAGGCAGGAAAAATCAAGGCGCTGGCCGTGACAACGGCAAAGCGATCGAGCTTCTTGCCTGATGTGCCTACGTTGGCGGAAAGCGGGTATCCTGGTTTTAACGTGGATACGTGGATCGCTTTGTTCGGCCCGAAAGGCCTGCCCGAAGACGTGCAGCACACGTTGAGCCAGGCGATGGAAGCTGCGCTGAAAGATCCCGCCACGCTGGATCAGTTGCGCACGGCCGGCGTTGATGCCGCATTCGAGTCTGCGGACTCATTGCGCAAGACCATTGCAGAAGAAACTCCGCGTTTTGCGGAAATCGCCAAGCGCGCCAATATTCAGGCGCAGTGAGTACCGGTTATGCCATCGAATGTTGTGACGCCTGAGTTTTTGCAAACGCTGCGTAATGCAGAACCTGTGCTGTGGCTACGTCCCGGGCCTGCGGATTGCCGTGTGGACGCGCCCGCAGATACCGGATTGACGAAGGATCAGATCGCGGCTGCGCAGGCGCGGTTTGATCGATTTGCGCCATTGCTGGCGGAGCTCTTTCCCGAGTTGCGCGATAGCGAGGGAGCGATCGAGTCGCCGTTGTTGCGTACGCCGAAAATGCAGATGGCGTTGGGTTTGCCCGAGACGCAGGGGCGATTGTGGCTCAAGGCAGATCATGCGTTGCCGGTGGCCGGATCGATCAAGGCGCGCGGCGGCATTCACGAAGTGCTGGAATTCGCCGAGTCCGTGGCATTGCGCGAGGGGCTGATTCAATCTGGGGATGATTACCGGAAATTGGCCACGCCCGCCGCGCGGGCATGCTTCGCCCGTTATCAAGTCGCGGTGGGGTCCACCGGCAATCTGGGGTTGTCGATCGGTGTGATGGCGTCTGCGTTGGGATTTTGTGCCGCAGTACATATGTCTGCGGACGCAAAGGCCTGGAAAAAAGCCCGCCTGCAGGCGCGTGGCGTCGAGGTCGTAGAGCATAGCGGCGATTACGAGCGCGCTGTTGCAGCAGGCCGGGCGCAGGTACAGGCCGATCCTCACGGCTATTTTGTCGATGACGAACGTTCGGCCTCGCTGTTCATGGGGTATGCCGCTGCAGCGCTGCATTTGCGTGCACAGCTTGATGCTGCGCAGATTCTCGTGGATGCGCAGCATCCCTTATTCGTTTATCTGCCTTGTGGTGTAGGCGGTGCGCCTGGCGGCATTGCTTATGGTTTGCGCCAGGTGCTGGGCGAGCATGTGCATTGCTTCTTTGCCGAGCCCGTGCAATCGCCGTGTTTTCTGGTGCGGATGATGGCGGGCCATGGCCAATTGCCCGGCCTGCCGGCAGCGCCTTCGGTGTATGACGTGGGCCTGCATAATCGTACCGAGGCTGATGGATTGGCCGTGCCCCGTGCGTCTGAACTGGCGTACGGCGCAGTGGGAGGCATGTTGTCGGGAGTCTATACGGTGGCGGATCAGACCTTGTTTGACGATCTGATTCGGTTGCACGATACCGAGGGCATACGGATTGAGCCTTCCGCTGCGGCAGGCTTCAGCGGTCCTCGGCATATCTGCCTGAGCGCTACGGGCCATGCCTATCTGGCCGAACACGGCTTGTTGGCGCAGATGCCGCAATCGACACACCTGGTGTGGACGACCGGCGGGCTGTTTGTGCCTGACGAAGAGTATGCACGTTTCCTGAATCGTCGTTGATTCACTATCGGAGCAATGGATGAAAAAAGCTTTACTGGCGATGAGTCTCGCCATGTCTTGCATGGCAGTAGGAATGACATCAGCGGTGGCGCAAGAGCCCTATCCGTCTCGTCCTATCACGCTGGTGGTGCCATTCCCGCCGGGCGGCTCTACTGATACGATGGGCCGCGTCATGGCCAAGGCACTGGGCGATGTGCTGGGCCAGAGCGTCGTGGTGGAAAACAAGGGCGGTGCGGGTACGGTGATTGGCGCCAGCTATGTGACCAAGGCCGCGCCGGATGGGTACACCTTGTTGGTCAGCTCTGGCACGACGTTCACGGTCAATCCTGCGATTCGCACCAACATGCCCTACGATCCGGTCAAGAGTTTCGAGCCGTTGGGCATTGTGGGGCGCACAGGCCTGGTATTGTTGGCGAATCCCAAGGTGCCGGTGCATAACCTGAAAGAGTTCGTAGCGTATGTGAAAGACCCCGCGAACAAGCAGCCGCCTTATGGTTCGTATGGCACAGGAACCACGTCCCAGTTTGTCGGCGAGGCGTTTTTGGCCGAGGCTGGATTGCAGATGGCGCATATTCCCTATAAAGGCAGTGCGCCGGCGATGACGGATCTGATTGGCGGGCAGATTCCATTTACCTTCGATACGGTGTCCGCGGCGATTCCGCAGGTCAAGCAAGGCACGGTGCGGGCGATTGCTTTGTCCAGCCCTAAACGTTCCAAGTTTTTTCCAGACCTTCCTACGTTTGTAGAACAGGGGTATGCTGGGCCCGAGATGGATACGTGGTTCATGGTGGTTGCGCCGCGTGGCTTGCCGGCAGCGGTCAAGACCAAATTGGAGGCGGCACTGCAGACCGCGGTGGCGAATCCCGAGGTTCAGAAGAATCTGGAGGCCCAGGGGTTCGAACCGGACTACGGCAGTGCCGCGGACGGCGAGGCACTGATTCAAAAAGAATTGCCGATCATGCGCGACATTGCAGAGCGCGCTCACATCAAGCTTGATTAAGGTTTTCTCATGGCACTGGATGATTCCCTGGTTTCTCTTTCGGCCGTTACGCTGCGGCAAATGATCGGCGCGCGACAGTTGTCACCGGTCGAGTTGCTGGAGGCCTGCATCGCCCGTATCGAAGCGGTGAACCCGTACGTCAATGCGGTGACGGCCAAAGCCTATGCGCGTGCGCGCGAAGAAGCCCGCGCCGCCGAGCGTGCGGTGATGGCGGGGGACATGCTGGGCTTGTTGCATGGTCTGCCGATGGGTGTGAAAGACCTGGAGCCCACAGCGGGATTGCTGACGACGTTTGGCTCGCCGATTTATCGGGATCATGTGCCAGAGCACGATGTCGAGCTGGTGGCGCGTTTGCGCCGTGCGGGCGCTATCGTGACAGCCAAGACCAACGTGCCCGAGATGGGGGCGGGCGCGAACTCGCGCAACGTTGTATGGGGTGCGACGGGGAATCCATTCAATCCGAATTTGAATGCGGGTGGGTCCTCGGGCGGGTCCGCTGCGGCACTGGCATGCGATATGTTGCCGGTGTGCACGGGATCGGACACGGGGGGATCATTGCGTATTCCCGCCGCCAAGTGCGGTGTGGTGGGATTCCGCCCCTCGCCCGGCGTGGTGCCCAGTGTGCGCAAGTTGCTGGGCTGGACGCCGATTTCAGTCGTGGGACCGATGGGGCGCACCGTCGAAGAGGCTTGCCTGCAAATGGCGGCCTCGGCGGGTATGGATGCGGGCGATCCCTTGAGCTATCCGCTGGATCCGCTGTCGTTCCTGCGCCCCGAGTCGGTCGACCTGGGCTCGTTGCGCGTTGCGTATACCGAGGATTTCGGCGTGTGCGCGGTGGATGATGGTATTCGCGCTACGTTCCGTACAAAGATCGCGGCGATGAAGCATTTGTTCGCGGCCTGCGAGCCGATCGAGTTGGATCTGGGCGAGGCGCATCGTTGTTTTGATGTGTTGCGCGCCGAGGCGTTTGTAGCGGGGATGCGTGAGGCGTATGAGCGGGACCCTGCTAGCTTGGGCCCCAATCCCCGTGCGAATTATGAGATGGGCGCGGCGATGAGCCTGAAGGACAGTGCGTGGGCGCAAGCCGAGCAGACGCGTATCCTGAAGCGTTTCCAGGAGATCTACGCCGACTATGATCTGATCCTGTCGCCGACTACGCCGGTGTCGCCGTTCCCGTGGACGAGCCTGTATGCGGATACGATCAATGGGGAAAAGCAGGAAAACTACTACCGTTGGCTGGCGCTGACGTATGTGGTGACCTTGACCACGCATCCTGCCTTGTCCTTGCCTTGCGGGCTGGACGGACATGGCATGCCGTTCGGTTTGCAGATCGTGGGGCCGTTCCGCGGCGATCGCGAGGTGCTGGGAGCATCGTACGCGATGGAGCAGGCGTTCTCGCGCATCGAGGCGCTGCGTCGCCCGCGTCCGAATCTGGCGGCATTGCAGGTCGCCGAGCCGGCGTTGACGTCGATTGTGACGGCGCCGCCGGTGTTGGATGGACAGGGGCAGGGTGGGGCTGTATCGGCGGTGTGATGTATTTTTTGGAAGGTGCAGGTCGAAGGTGTGGCTTGGTGGAGGCGGGACGGGTTCTTGAGACGTTTGCCACGGCCGGGCAGGCGTGGCGGGTGGGCCTGGTCCGCTGACTCGCCCCCTGAACGGGGGCTCGGCCTACGTCCGTGCATGATCGGCGGGCCGGGGGCCAAACTCGCTTCGCTCAAACATGGCCCCCGGACTTCCCCCGCCGATCATGCACGGACTCGGCAGCTCCCAACAGGCCCACCCGCCACGCCTGCCCGGCCGCGGCAAACTCATGCCCCGGAGGACTCGGATCACGATCCTGAGTCTGAGCGGCTGACGTCGACTTCGGGTTGTACCGACATGCCTACGCGCAGCAGGCTGGTGTTTTCTTGGTCAGGATCCAGCGCAATGCGCACGGGCAGGCGTTGCACGATTTTGGTGAAGTTACCTGTCGCGTTGTGGGGGGCAATGGCGGAATAGCTGACGCCGCTGGCGGGACCGACGCTTTGCACTTTGCCGGAAAATGTTTGTCCGGGCAGCGCGTCGACAGTCAGGATGACAGGCTGGCCTGCGCGCATTTTTGCCAACTGAGTTTCGCGGAAGTTGGCTTCCACGTAGATGTCTGCCAACGGAACAACGGTGACGAGCGCTTCTCCGATTTTGGCGAAATTACCGACTCGGAGATTTTTGTGGCCGATCACGCCTGAGATCGGGGCCACGATATGGGTATAGGACAAGTTGAGCTCGGCTTGCGCGACGGCCGCTTTGGCTTGTTCGACGGCAGCGGCCGCGCGTTGCAGATCGGCCTGCAAAATGGTCAGACGCTCGGTTTCGGCTTGGTGAATGGCGCGGTTTTTCTCGTGCTGGGCTTCTTGTACGCGCAGACGGGCCAAAGCCTGCTGGCGAGCTTGTATGGTGCCCGAACCATCTGCGGCCAGGTTGCTGTAGCGATTGAAATCGGCGCGAGCCAGTTTGAGATTGGCTTGGTCGGCGTCTAATGTGGCGCTGGCTTGGTGGATGACCGATTGCTGCACGGTGGCTTGTGCTTTTAATGCGTCGGCACTGGCTTGTGCACTGGCGAGTGTGGCCCTGGCACTGCGCACCGCCAGTTCGTAATCGCGATCGTCAATGCGCGCGAGTAATTGGCCGGTTTTGACGGTCTCGTTTTCTTCGACCAGGACGTGGGTGACCAGGCCCGCAACCTGAGGGGCGACTGAAGTGATATCGGCTCGGATATAGGCATCGTCCGTTGATTGAGACGAGGCGGACGCCTCGGGACGATTGATCACGATGGCCGCGATGACGGCAGCGGCAATCAATATTCCGCCTGATACGAGTTTGGTTTTTTTGCTCAATGCCATGATGGTTCTCAGTGCTTTGAATCAGTGTTTCGGATGCATCGCCGCGGTCGGCGAGGGGATGTATTGGAGGGCGAAGACCAACGGGATCAGGATGGCCGCGAAGGCGGCCAACGCCCAATAAGCGTCGGCGATGGACAGCACAGCAGCCTGGCCTGCGATAGTGGATGCCAAATCAGCCGGTGCCGGAGCCTGCGCCCGAGCGGCATGATCCAGCAGCATTTCGCTATGAAAGCGCGTGCGCAGTTCGATTAACCGGCTGATTGCTGCGGAGCCCGCCAATGTTCCCAAGGCACGCAACAGATTGACCATGCCCGAGACATAGGGACCTTCCATGGGTTGAACCACGCTGGTCGATAGAAACAGCAACGCCACGACCGCCAACGGTTGGCCGATGGCTTGCAGGCTCTGCGCCCAGATGAATTCCGTCCACATCCATTCGGAGGTCAGGTGCGCGCCCATCATGCAGGACAAGGACAGACATGCCAGCCCCAGGGCCATGACGGCTCGGGCGTCTACCCATTTGCGATACAGCAGCAACGACACGGCGGGAGCGACGATGAGCTGAGGCAGCCCGATCATCAGGCCGATGGGAGCGCTTTGCTGCGCGCGATAGTCCCATGTATGGCCCAGGTGCAGGGAGGGCAGCAAGGAGCCGGACAGGAAAATGACCAACAGGGAAAAGAAAATCGTGAAGCCCAATCCCAGGTTGCGCCGGCTCAACAACTGCAGTTTGATGAACGGTGCGGGATGGTGCCATTCCGTAAACAAGTAGTATGCGACCAGCAGCAGGCCTACGACGAGGCAGGTGCTGATCAGCGGGGAAGCAAACCATTCGAGCCGGTTTCCCTGATCCAGGCCGACGGCCACGAGCGCCAAGCCGAGGGCACCGAAAATCAACCCGAACCAGTTCGCCTGGCCAAAGCGCTCGGGTTTGGGCATGTCTTGCGGTACGCCCCAGGAGACTAATAGTCCGGCGATCAGGCCTGCGGGAATGACTTGCCAATACACCATCCGCAAATCGAGCAATTGGTCGGTCCATAGTCCGGCCAACCACGTAGACACATTGGGCGCGAAGGTCGCTGTCATCGAGTACAGCGCCAGCGCATATAGCCGGATCGATGGCGGCAGGAATCGTAGGGCGGCCATCATCAACAAAGGGATCAAGGCACCGGCGGTCAAGCCTTGCAGAGCACGCAGGATCAATAGCAAGCCCATGTCATGCACGAACGGCAGCACGCAGGCGATTGCGCTGCAGGTGCCCAGCATCATCAGATGAAAGCGGCGCAAACTGAGCGTGATCGCAAACCAGCCGGCGATCGGCATGGCGAGCAGTTCGCCTGCGCTATAGACGGTGGTGATCCAGGATCCATCGTCCAGGCCAAAGCCGCTGGCGCCGCGCAGATCGGCCAGAGCCAATGAGCCCACCCGATTGTTGATGCCCGCGATCATGGCGGCCAGGAATATGCCGGTCAATCCAGCAATCAGGCGTGGCGTGAGCGCGTTGGCGTTATGGCTGGCAGTTGCCGCGGTGTTGCTTGAGGAGGAAGTGTTGGCGATTGCGGGCGTGTCAGCAGGAGGCGCGGTGTCGGTGATTGCCGGCGTGCTGGTCGATGTCGCTGCGTTGGCCGCTCCGGGCGGGTGGGCCGCAGCGGGAGCGTTGGTCGTTGACGCAATATCGAGGGGGACCGTTGTCGGGGTCATGACTGCCCCTCGGCCTCAGCCTGTGGCGCCCAGCCGCCTCCCAGGGCCTTGTAGAGATAGACGATCGCCACGGCACTGCCTGTGGTGGCGTTGCTGAGCTCCAATTCGCTGGCCAGGAGATTACGCTGAGCCGTCAGTACCGTGACGTAATCTGTCGCCCCGGCACGGTAGGCGCTTTCTGCGGCGCTCAGCGCCTCTCGGCTTTCGGTCATGGCGCGCTGCAAGGCGGTCTGACGCTGTTGTTGCGCGACGAGGGCGTTGAAGGCATTGTCGACTTCATGCCAGGCTTGCAGCACGGTCTGGCGATAGGTAACGGCGGCCTCTTTCTGTTTCAGCTCGGTTAATTCCAACGTGCGCGTCAGGCGGCCTCCCTCGAAAATCGGCAAATGAATGGCCGGACCGATAGAGAAATTGGTAGAGCTCCACAAGCCCAGGTCATCACGTTCAAAAGCCTGTGTGCCAAAGCTGCCGATGAGAGAAATACGAGGATAGAAATCGGCCTTGGCCACGCCGATCGCGGCAGTGGCTGCGTGCAGATTGGCCTGGGCGCGTTGGATGTCGGGACGGCGCAGGGCCAGTTCAGAGGGCAATCCTACCGGCAGCTGTACCGATGCATTGGGCAGCGCGTGGGCTTGTTCCAATTGCGCATCCAGGCTGCGAGGCGGTTCGCCCACCAGCAGCGCCAGCGCATTGAGCAAGACATTCTCCTCATCGCGCAATTGTGGAATCAACGCGTCGACGGACGCTTGTTGGGATAGGGACGAGGCGATGTCGAAACGCGTCGCGACGCCGTTTTTCTGACGGCTCTGCGTCAGCTTCACGAGATGGGTCGCGATATCCTGGTTTTGCAGCGCAATGGCCAGGCGCGTTTGCACGCCACGCAGCGCGAGATATTGCCGGGCGATTTCGGCGGACAAGGACACTTGTACGCCGCGCTCTTCGTAGACCGAAGCCTCGAGCGAGGCGAGGGATTGCTCGCGTTGCCGGCGCAGCCGGCCCCAGATATCGATCTCCCAACTGGCATCAAAACCTGCTTGCCACAGGTCGGTGGCGGCCGTGGGGGATCCGAGAGCGACCATCGGCCCGTTTTCACTGAGTGCCTGGCGGGTCACGCTGGCGTCCAGCCCGATGCGCGGAAACAGATTGGACATGACGATGCCGGATCGCGCGCGGCTCTGCTGTACGCGCAGCGCGGCAGCTTGTACGTCGAGGTTGCCCTCCCAGGCGCGAGCGATCAGGCTGTCCAGCACGGGATCGTTCAGCATGCGCCACCAATCACGGGGCACGGGGTCCGCCGATAGTGCCTGTTGAGCTTGCCCCTCCTTGGGCTGGAGTTGCATGCCGTCAAGCGCCGCCTGCGGGACCTGGAAATCCGGGCCAACGGCGCAGCCAGCAAGCAGCGCCAGGGCCAGGATGGGCGCCGCGCGGCTGCCGAAATAGGTGACGATAGACATGGGATGAGCCGTACGAAGACTTTTGTGAATTAAACTAAACCTCTCGGTACAGTATGGTATTCTCTGCTCAGAGACAGGTCAACTATTTTTGAACCGAACGGTACACACACCCAAATGAAAAAGACCGATCACCCATCCGAATCCACAGCGGGTCAGCCCAGGAGCTCTGGGGCTGCACGCGTGGCAAGCGGTGCACAGTCCGGTTCCGGTAGTGATTCCAAGCTCTCAGAGTCGTCCCCTTGCCCGACGGGTAAGGCATTGGCGGTCCTTGATGCGGCGCGCGATGTTTTTTTGACGCACGGTTTTTCCGCGGCGACGACGGACATGATTCAACAGGCCGCGGGTGTGTCCAAGGCTACGGTTTATGCACACTACCCCACAAAAGAGGCCTTGTTTGCGGCGGTGATCGAACGGCAATGCGCCATGCACATGGACGCGCTCAGAGCAGGACGGTCGATGTCAGGAGGAATCCAGGCAGTGTTGGCCGAAATGGCAAATGCGTACCTGGATTTTGGATTGGCGCCGTCGGGCTTGGCCTTGTTCCGCGTGGCGGCAGCGGAAGCGATCCGTTTTCCCGAGCTGGCACGCACTTTTTATGAGAAAGGCCCCAAGGTCTATTGCACGATCGTAGCCGAACATCTGGAGCGGGCGGTGCAAGCCAAGGAATTGGATCTGGGCACCATGACCAGCAAAGAGGCCGCTGCGGTGTTTTTCAGCCTGGTCCGCGGCCACATTCAGCTGCAAAGTCTGCTGCTGTCCGATCGCCCAGCGACCGCGGCCCAGCGCAAGCGCTGGGCCAATCTGGCGTTGGAGACTTTTTTTAAGGCGTTTGGGACGCGTTAGCCACAGTCGATATCGCGTCCGCACCACCGCCCAGCACCTTGTAGAGCGTGACGCGGTTGACGGCTTCGTTAAGCTGCAACGTGATCAATGTTTGCTGCGCGCTGTACAGCGTGCGTTGAGAGACCAAGGTTTCCAAATAGCTGTCTACGCCATTGCGATACAGTGCATCGGCAAGCGTGTAGCTGCGTTGATTTGCCGCGACCTGGGCACGTTGCGCATCGAGTTGCTCATCGATGTTGTTGCGGGCGACCAGGGCGTCGGCGACTTCGCTGAAGGCAGTCTGGATGGCTTTTTCATATTCGGCCACGGTGACTTCTTTTTGAATCTTGGCGGAATCCAGCGAGGCTCGCAGCGATCCAGCGTTAAAGATCGGGATGGAAATGCTGGGCACGAACGACCAGGTGCGGGTGCCGGCGTCAAACAGGCTGGACAGCGCGTCGCTGCTGCGTCCCGTCGCAGCGGTCAACGAAATCGTGGGAAAAAACGCGGCCCGCGCTGCGCCGATATCGGCGTTTGCCGCTTTTAATGTGTGTTCTGCGTACAGCACATCGGGGCGTTGCAACAGCACATCGGACGACAGGTTGGCAGGCAGGGGCGCGAGCGCGACGGCTTCGTTGTCGGTAGGCACTGGCAGCAGATCGTCACTCACGGGCGAGCCAACGACCAGATCCAAGGCGTTGCGCGCTTGCTCCAATGAGGTGGTGTAGCTGGCGACATCGGCGCGGGCGCTTTCTACACTGCCTTGGACTTCGGATAAGTCGACGCCGGACGCGATGCCCAGCGCGTGTTTGCTCTCTGTGAGTTTCAAGGTGGCGCGTTGGCTTTCCAATGTTTCCTTGGCTAATGCCAATTGCTCTCGATACGCGGCTATCGTGAGCCAGTCGCCTGCGACCTCGGCGACCAGGCTCATGCGCGTGCTGCGTTGCGTTTGCTCGGTCGCGAGATAGGTTTCCAGCGCCTCGTCGGTCAGGCTGCGGATGCGTCCAAAGAGATCCAGTTCCCAACTGCTGAATCCGACTTCGGCGCTGACGCTGCGGCCGACTTGTGAACTGCCTGTGCCTGTGCTGGCGGCGCTGGTGCGTGCCGCGTTGTAGCTGCCGGATGCTTGCACCGAGGGGAACAGATCGGATCGTTGGATGCGATAGGTGGCGCGCGCTTTTTCGATGTTTAGCACCGCGACGCGCAGGTCGCGGTTGTTATCCAATGCTGTGGCGATGACTTTTTGCAGGCGCGCATCGAGAAAGACTTTGCGCCAGTCCAGGTCCGCGACCGGTGTGGCGTCGGCGACGCCAGCCGTAGCGCTGCGAAACTGCGTGGGTACCGGCGATGCCGGACGTTCATAATCCGGAGCCATGCTGACGCAGCCGCTCAATGCGAGTGCGCACACGACGGGGATCAGTTTCAGGGTCAAGGACTTCATGGGGTGACCTCGTCATGGTTGGCGGTGTCGCCGTGCTGGGTGGGGGCCGAGGCGTCAGCCGATTTGGGTTTGCCTGGGAACAAGGTACGCACCACTACGTAGAAGAGCGGAACAAAGAAAATACCCAGCACGGTGGACGCCAGCGTGCCGCCCAGTACGCCGGTACCCAGCGAGTGGCGGCCGCCCGAGCCTGCGCCCGTGCTGATGACCAGCGGCAGCACGCCGAGCATGAATGCCAGTGAGGTCATGAGGATGGGACGCAGGCGTTGTTGGGCAGCCTCCAGCGTTGCTGCGATCAGCGATTTGCCTTGCTCTTCGAGTTCTTTTGCGAATTCGACGATCAGGATGCCGTTCTTTGCGGCCAGGCCCACTGTGGCCAACAAACCCACCTGGAAATACACGTCATTGCTCAGGCCACGCAGGCTGGTCAGCAATAGCGCGCCTACGACACCGATGGGAACGGCCAGCATCACGGAAAAGGGAATGGACCAGCTTTCGTACAGAGCGGCCAAGCACAGGAATACGAACAACAGCGACACGGCATACAGCAGCGGCGCCTGCGATCCCGATTGTTGTTCTTGATACGACAGGCCTGACCAGGAGTACCCGAAACCTGACGGTAGTTGCTTAACGAGCGTGGCCATTTCCGCCATGGCGGTACCGGAGCTGACACCGGACGCCGGCTGACCGGTAATTTCCATGGAGGCTGAGCCGTTGAATCGCGATAGCGAGGCGGGCGCGTATCCCCAACTGCTGCTGGAAAACGCCGAGAACGGCACCATATCGTCGCCGCTGTTGCGTACCGACCAGCGGCCGATGTCATCCGGCAGCATGCGGGCTTCTGCCTCGCCCTGGACGTAGACCTTCTTGATGCGTCCGCGATTGACGAAGTCGTTGACGTAGGTGCTGCCCACGGCGGTGGCCAGTGTGCTGTTGATGTCGCTTTGCGACAGGCCGAGGGCGCCTGCTTTGGCGTCGTCGATCTTGACGTCAAAGGTGGGGGCGTCTTCCAGTGCCTGGTAACGTACAGAGTCGAGTTTGTCGTTTTTGGCCGCCAGCGCGAGGAGCTGTTCGCGTGCCTGGACTAGCGCCTCATGGCCAGCGCCGCCGAGGTCTTGCAGTTCCATCGTAAAGCCCGCACTCTGGCCCAGCCCAGGAATACCAGAGGGAGTCATGGCAAAGATCTGAGCGTCGCGGAACCGTTTTGCCATCGCCATGCTGATGCGCATGCCGACCGTATTGGCGTCTGCGTCGCGCTCGTCCCAGTCTTTCAGGCGGACGAAGCCCATTCCTGAGTTTTGTCCGCTGCCGCCGGTGCTGAATCCCGCTACAGACATGATGGATGCGGTTTCCGGTTGTTCTTTGATGTAGTCAGCGACTTCGTCCATGACTTTCAGCGTCTGTTGCTGCGTGGCCCCCGAAGGCAATTTCACCATGACCATCAGCATGCCCTGGTCTTCTTCGGGCAGGAATGACGTGGGCAAATGCCAGAACAGGCCACCCGCGACGATCAAGATCGCCAGATAAATGATGCCCCCCGATTTGCGATGGTTGGTCATGAAACCGACACCCTGGTGATAGCGCTTGCCGGTGCGATCGAAGAGCGTGTTGAACCACTGGAAAAAACGTCCCAACAGGCCTTTGCGGCTGACATGGCCGCCTTTTTCGATCGGCGTGAGCATCGTGGCGCAGAGGGCCGGGGTGAGGGTCATCGCAACCAGCACCGACAGGATCATGGCCGAGGCAATGGTCACGGAAAACTGACGATAAATGGCGCCGGTAGAGCCACCGAAGAACGCCATGGGCAAGAAGACGGCAGTGAGCACCAATGCGATACCGACGAGTGCGCCCGTGATCTGTCCCATGGATTTGCGCGTGGCTTCGCGTGGGCTGAGGCCTTCTTCGCTCATGATGCGTTCGACGTTTTCGACGACCACGATGGCATCGTCTACCAACAGCCCGATGGCCAACACCATGGCGAACATGGACAAGGTGTTGATAGAGTATCCGAGCAGGGCCAGGATTCCGAAAGTACCCATCAACACGACAGGCACCGCAATAGCGGGGATCAAGGTCACGCGCCAGTTCTGCAGGAACAGGTACATGATGGCCACCACCAGCACGATGGCTTCGAACAGGGTGGTCACGACTTCTTGAATCGAGATTTTGACGAAAGGCGTCGTGCTATAGGCGACGTGGTACTGCAAGCCGCTAGGGAAAAAGGGTTGCAACTCTTGCAGCTTGGCATCGACGGCCTCGGAAACATCCAGTGCATTGGCGCCCGAAGCGAGTTCGATCCCGATACCGGAGGCAGGCTTGCCGTTGAATTTACTGATGATGGAGTAGTCTTCGGTGCCTAGTTCTACGCGCGCAACATCCGAGAGATGGACGACTGCACCACTGGTTTCGGATTTGATGACGATGTCTTTGAACTGATCGGCCGTTTTCAGGCGGCTGCGAGAGTTGACGGTCGCAGTGAGCGCCTGGCCTTCGACGGCAGGAACCGCGCCCAGCGAGCCCGAGGATACGTCGGCGTTCTGGTTCTCTATGGCACTCGTGACATCCGAGGGCATCAGAGAATAGGTGCGCAATTTTTCGGGGTCCAGCCAGATACGCATGGAGTATTCCGACCCCATGACGCGCACGTTGCCCACGCCAGAGACTCGGCTGACCGGGTCCTGGATGGTAGAGACCATGTAGTCGGCCAGGTCTGTACCATCCATGCTGCCGTTTTCAGAAGTGAACGCCAGCACCAGAAACATGTTGCCTGATGACTTGGTGACGGTGACGCCGGTGCTTTGCACGCTGTCCGGCAACATGGATTGCGCCTGCTGCAGCTTGTTTTGCACCTGTACTTGGGCCGTGTCGGGGTTGGTGCCGGAGGCAAACGTCAGGGTGATTTCCGAGCTGCCCGATGAGGTGCTGCTGGAGGACATGTACAGCAGATTGTCCAGGCCCGTCATGTTTTGTTCGATCACCTGTGTGACCGAGTTTTCGGTCGTCTCTGCCGAGGCGCCGGTGTAGGTCGCGCGTATCGAGATGGAGGGCGGGGCGATATCGGGGTATTGCTCGATGGGCAGGGTAAAGATCGACAATGCGCCAGCCAGCGTGATAACGATGGCAATTACCCAGGCAAAGATGGGTCGGTCAATGAAGAAGCGAGCCATGGTGATTCCTTACTCTGCCTTTGCGGTCGATGGCGGAGTCGGGGCACTAGCCGCGTTCGGTTGAGTGGCCTTGCTGGCCGTCTTGAGTTCCTCGACGGCGACCTCCTGGCCCGCCATGACTTTGCTGCCGCCATCGATCACCAGGCGTTCGCCGGCCTGCAGGCCGCTGGTAACGACCCATTGGTCTTTGATCGCATTGCCGGTTTGCACAATGCGTTCGATGATTTTGTTGTCGTCTCCGACCAGTTTCACTACGGCTTCCCCCTTGGTGTTGCGCGTGACGGCGCTTTGCGGCACCAGGATCGCAGTGTCATTGATGGCCATGGGCAATACCGCGCGAACATACGTACCGGGCAGCAGCAGGAAATCCGGATTGGGCACCACGGCGCGCAGGGTCACGCTGCCAGTGCTGGTGTTGACCGAGGTTCCGACGAATTCGAGTGTGCCGGTGCGATCGTAGAGGCTGCCGTCCTCCAGTTGGATTTTGACTTCGGCCTTGCCGTTGACGGCTTTTAGCGCACCGCTATCGATCTGTTTGCGCAGCGCCAGCATTTGCGCGCTGGTTTGCGTGACGTCGACGTAGATGGGATCCAGTTGCTGAATCGTTGTCAGGGCTGTTTCTTGACTGGCCGTGACCAATGCGCCAGGCGTGTAGGTCGAGGTGCCGATGCGGCCGCTGATGGGCGCTGTGACCTGGGTGTAGTCCAGATTGATTTTGGCGGTTTGCAATGCCGCTTTGGCGGAGACGACGGCGGCTTCGTTCTGACGCAGCGTCGCCAATGCATCGTCGCTGTCTTGTTTGCTGACGGCGTCGATGGCGACCAGCTTGCGATAACGCTCCGCCTTGGGTTTGGCCGCCATGACAACGGCCTCGGCCTGGACGAGATCCGCTTTGGCGCTGTCGTAGCTGGCCTGGTAGGTTTTGGGATCGATCTGGTAGAGCACCTGGCCTTCTTTGACTTCCTGGCCTTCGGTGAACAGGCGCTTTTGAATGATCCCGCCGACTTGCGGGCGTACGTCCGATTCCATATAGGCGACGGTACGGCCCGGCAGGTATTGTTCCATCGCGAGCCGTTGCGTGGTGACGCGTTGCACGCCGACTTCCGACACGGGTAGGGGCGCTGGTGTTTCGTCCTGGCAGGCGCTCAATACGAGAGCCAGGGCGCAGGCCAGCAGGCTGTAGCGCGCGGTTCGGGGAACGGCTGAGAGGAAACGATGGGACATGCGACACCCGCAATGAGTCAAATGATGAGCCATGCTAGCTAACGAATGTGCAGGAAATAGGGAGGCCGCGGTGCGGTCGGCCTGGAGGCTGGCGCGGGTATGATGATGTATCGACTGTCGCAATATGTGGCAGTTTCCGTGCAAAAAATTGCCCATTTCGAATTGGGGGCGCATTGTGCAAGAGCAATCTGAATCTATCGAAGACCCCGCGTGGGATGGACTGGTGTTGCGGGCGCTACGGCCGGAGGATCTGGCGCAGGCGTGGGGATTGTCGCAAGCCGCCCGGTGGCCGCACCGTCTGGAGGATTGGCAATTCATTTATCCGCTAGGCAACGGAGTGGCGGTGCTCGATGGTGTTCAACTGATTGGCGTGGCCATGCATTGGGATTTTGGATCGTGCGCCACGTTGGGGATGATCATCGTTTCCGAGACCTATCGGGGGCGGGGCATTGCGAGCCGTTTGGTGGCGGGCCTATTGAATGCTGTGTCGGCACCTGCCGCGCTATTGCATGCGACGCCGCACGGTGCGGGGGTGTACGCCCGGCATGGGTTTCAGCCGGTGGGGCAGATCAGCCAGCATCAGGGCGTGGCGATAGATAAGCAGCAAGAGACGTTACCGGCAGGCTGGTCGCTGCGACCCGCTGTACATGATGACCTGGATGTCCTGGCCGAGCTGGATCGGCGCGCGTCGGGCATGTCGCGCCGCGCACTGGTGCAGGCGTTGCTGGAGCAAGGGCAAGGCGTGGTGTTGCAGGATCATGGCGAGATCATCGGGTTTTCGACGCTGCGCACGTTTGGGCGTGGAGAATTGATCGGGCCCGTTGTTGCCGTTGACGAAAAGGCGGCGCGAGTGTTGATTGCGCATTGGCTGGCTGTTTGCGCGGGTCGATTCGTACGTATCGATATTCCGCCTGAGATAGGTATTGCCAACTGGCTGGCTACGGCAGGGCTGGTGCGGGTCGATACGGGTACGCGGATGATCTGCGGTACGCCTGCTGCGGGCGATGGGAAGTTTCATACTTATGCCTTGGCGGCGCAGGCTTTGGGCTAGGTAAGCGTTTAAGGCGTGTGGCGGAATAGTCGTGGTTGGAGGTTTCGGTGTGGATGAGGTTGGAGTGTTTATGGACGTCGAGCCGAGGCAATCGGGCCGTGAGGGCTTCACAAAGCCGGTCCGGCCCGCGGGGGCCGGACACCGTGTTCGCTCGCTTCGTCCGGCCCCTTCGGGCCTACCTTCAGCATCCGCTCCACTCGGCTTTGAGGCGCCCTCACGGCCCGATTGCCTCGGCTCGACTCGCAGTAATTCAAGCTCGTCACATCGCTGGCACGAGTCTCTTGCTTGGCATTTTTCTGCGACCGTGTTGGCAAAGAGGAAGATCTTGCAGGGCTGCTATTCGCGCGTGCCCTGCACACGCGCGAATAGCTATCGGTCCGGGCATGCGGCGGGGTGGCGTGGTGCCAGTTTGGAAGATCTGCTTGGCTAGCGTTGATGCATGTGGCGATGATGCGTAGCTCATCTCTAGGTATGACGAAATCGTCGCTCGAGAGATCTTCTGTTCATCTCCGATGCCAAGCCGTTGCATGCCGATCACGAACGCTATTCATTGGCGCGCCCGTAGGCGCCAATGAATAGCCGCCCTGCAAGATCTTCGTTTTTGCAGAAATCATCGCCTACGAAGCCTACGTAGACCGCTCGTGCCAGCGGCGAGGGAATCAGAGATGCTGCGAGTCGAAGCGGGGCAGTGACCGTGTTGGCGCGCCTCGTGGCTGAGCGAGTGGATACCGAAGGCAGCGCGAAGGCGCGGACGAGGTGAGCGAAGCGGTGTCGGACGCGCAGGCGGCCGACCAGTCACGTGAAGCGCCAACACGGTCACTGCCCCGCTTCGACGTCCAATAGCACTCATTCTCCCATCCTACCCGCTGACCGCCGCCAGTGGCTGCTCACGGCGAATCCCTCAGCAATCGCCGGCGCGTCGCTACGGTCTGATAGCACTCGCAGAATGTCTTGGCCAGCAGACTGAGCGGATTCCCCGAGGGATACACGAGATACGTTGAAAACACGATATCCGGCGCAAACGGTTTGATCGCGATGTTCAGAGATCGGAAACTATCGGCGACATCGGGATTGGCGATGCTGACGCCCAGGTTCAGATCCACCATGTGACAGATCGCGGCGGCAAAATGCGACTCGTAGGATAGTCGCCGCTGATCGCCTGCCGCGGCGAATACGGCGTCGATCACCTTGCGCATGGCGTCGTTGGGTGACAGCGAAAGGAATCGTTCGCCCGCCAGATCCTTGGGCGTCAAGGGACGGCGTTTCGTGGCCAGGGGGTGTTTGGTCGAGACGATGCAGACGCCCAGTGATTTGCTGGCTACATGATGGCCAATGCCCGGGTTGCTGAAAATGTCGGACGCGACACCAATGTCGCTATAGCCAGCAGCAGTCCATTGGCAGACCGTGATGGAGTCCGCCACATGCAGCGACACCGTGACGTCGGGAAATTTCTCTGCGAACAAGCGGATGGCCTCGGGGACGGTCACCAAGGCGGGAGACGGAACGGCCGAAATACGCAAATGCCCGGTCCCGCGCGTACGCAATGTCGCTGCAGACCGTTCCAGGCTGCGCAAGCCTGCGAATGTCAATTCGACATCGCGAAAGAAAACCTCGCCTTCCCGTGTGGGGATGAGTTTGCCCGCGATGCGTTCGAACAGACGCAAACCGATACGGCTTTCCAATTGGGCGATGACTCGGCTGACGTTGGGCTGGGTTGTGTTCAGGTCTTTGGCCGCCTGCGTCATGGACCGGGTCAGCATGACAGCGCGGAAAGTTTCGATCTGGCGGAAGTTCAGCATGGGTCATATCATTTTTGCATGACATCTGATGATAATTCAATTAGTCATATGGGTGGTGAGTGCCTACCATGGGCACATTGATGCAGCAGATCGGGGGGCTGCACAGACCTGACCCCCAATTTTGAGGAGTGCCCAATGAGCCTTCGGATAGGCGTGGATATCGGTGGATCCTTTGCGGATTTCGCCGTGTTGGATGAGTCGACGCGGACCATCCTGACCCTGAAAGTGTTTTCCCGCCCCGACGCGCCAGGCAGCGAGGTGTTGGCCGGTATTGAGCAGTTGAAAGCGCGGTATGCCCTCGACCCCGCACAGGTGTCGTATTTCACGCACGGCACGACCGTGGGGGTGAATGCGGTGGTGCAGCGCCGTGGGCTGAAGCTGGCGCTGATCACGACGCGCAATTTCGAGGACGTGCTGGATATCGGCCGCCTGAAGATCCCGGACATGTACCACCTGATGTCCAAACGTCCCGTGCCGCTGATTTCCCGTGACCGGGTTTTTGGGGTCGACGAGCGGATGTCCGCGGATGGACGCGTGGTGTCGCCCGTCGATGAGGCCAGCGTGCTGGCCGTGGCAGAGTCCTTGCGCGAGGCGGGCTGCGAAGGGATCGTGATATCCCTGTTGCATGCCTATCGTAATCCCGTCCACGAACTCGAGGTCAAGGCGATTTTGCAGCGTGCGCTGCCGGGAATGTTTGTGTCGTGCTCGCACGAAGTCTGGCCGATCATCCGGGAATACGAGCGTACGTTGACGGCGGTGATCGGCGGTTATGTGCAGCCGCGCGTGTCGCATTATCTGGAAAGCCTGCAGGCGGCCTTGCGCGAGAGCGGTGTTCCTGTTGACCTGAAAGTGACGAAGTCCAATGGCGGCGTCATGAGCGCAGAACATGGCAAGGCGAACTGCGTCCAGATGATTCTGTCCGGCACGGCGTCTGGGGTCATTGGCGCTGCGTATATCGCCAAACTGTGCAATATCCCGAACTGCATGAGCCTGGATATAGGCGGGACCACCGCGGATATCGCGTTGATCGTGGATGGCAAGCCGCAGTTCGCGACGGGCGAATACATCGGCGATTTTCAGATTCATATTCCTTCGGTTTCCGTATCGTCTGTGGGCGATGGCGGCGGCTCCATTGCCTGGGTCGACGATCTGGGCGTGTTGAAGGTAGGCCCCCAAAGCGCGGGCTCCACACCGGGACCTGTGTGCTATGGCAAAGGCGGGACACAACCCACCATTACGGACGCGTTTGCCGTGATGGGCGTGATCGGCTCGCAGCAACTGGGCTACAACGCCGTCAAAGTCGATGTCGATGCCGCGCGCCGGGCAATTGCGCCATTGGCCGAGCGTTTGGGAACGGATGTGCTGCGCACTGCCGAGGCCATCGTCAACGTGTCCGTATCGAGCATGTATGCGGGAGTCAGCCGAGTGATCTCGCGATTCGGTATCGACCCGCGAGTGTTTAACCTGATGCCTTTCGGTGGGGCGGGGCCGATGCTGGCCTGCTATCTGGCAAAGGCGCTCAAGGTGCAGAAACTGCTGGTGCCTACGACGCCAGGGGTGTTGAGCGCGTTAGGCGGTTTGATTGCCGATGTGAAGAACGATTTTGTTCAGACCACGTATTGCGATCTGAATTCGGGGACGCTGCCTGGACTGGCAGCGGCAGTCGGCGAGCTGGAGGCTCGGGCGCGTGAATGGTTGGTGGCTGAGGTCGGCAGCGATAGCGGCGCCGAGATCGATGTCTCTGCGGATATGCGATATCGCGGCCAGTCGTTCGAGATCGATACGCCTATTCAGCGTGAATGGCTGGAGCAAGGTCAGATCGATAAATTGAGCCATGCTTTTCACCAAGAGCACGAGCGTCTATACGGGCATGGTGATGTGAGCGCCGGCGTTCAGGTCGTCGCGATACGCCTGGTGATTACGTATAGAACGCCTAAACCGGAATTGCGTCATATCGCCAAAGGCTCAGGAACGCCGATATCCGAATCTACCTTGCAAGTCTGGATGGAAGGCGAGTATCGGGATGTGCCGCTTTATCGCCGGGACAAATTGCTGGCCGGCCAGAGGTTCAGCGGACCGGCGATCGTGGCGCAAGACGATTGCACGACCTGCGTGCTGCCTGGTTTTGACGCCCACGTGGATGTCTACGGGAATCTCGAGCTTACAGCGCTTGAACTGAACTGAATCGGGCGAGGATCAAATGAATTTCGATAAAACGGTACTGCAGATTTTTGCCAACTACTGCGTAGCGGCCGCTGAAAGCATGGCGCATACCTTGATGCGTACGGCCCATTCGGCATTTGTGAAGGAAACGGAGGACTTCTCCTGCACGATCATGAACCTGGCGGGACAGACGTTTGCGTCGCCCAAGACTTTGGGAGCCACCTGGTACCCCGGCCTGGATTTCGGCAGCGTGATCCAGATGATCGAAGGCTACGAGCCGGGCGATATCTGCATGACGAACGATGCCTACAGTGGCTTTGTCGCGACGCACACGCCCGACATCATGATGTGGAAGCCCGTGTATTACCAGGGCAAAATTGTGTGCTTTGTCGGGGGGCATATCCACAATACCGATATGGGGGGCGCCGTTCCTGCCTCGTTGTCGCGTACCCTGACCGAGGTGCAGCAAGAAGGCATCCGTTTTCCGCCGACCAAGATCGTGCGCCGTGGCGAGCTCAATAATGAGTTGATGCGCTTGATGGAAATCAACGTGCGTTCGCCCGAACAGAATCGCGGCGATTTGCAGGCGCAGATCGCCATGCTGATGACCGGCGAGCGGCGCATTCTCGAGATCATCGAGCGATTCGGGTTGGAGACATTCCAGGATGGCGTAGAAGCCATGCTGGATTATTCCGAGGAACAGGCGCGCGCCATCGTGCGATCCATGCCTGATGGCGAATACTTCTTTGCGGAGTATGCGGACGAAGATTCGTTGAACGGCAAGCCTTTGCGCGTTGCGATCACGCTGCGTATCCAGGATGGCAGTCTGGAATTCGATTTTTCGGGCAGCGACCCGCAGTTGAACTCATCGCTGAACATGCCTACCGGCGGCAAAGAGCGTCATGTGTTGGCCTTGGTCGGCCTGAACTACGTGCTGTATTCCTTGAATCCGGACATCCTGCTCAATGCAGGGATGTTGCGCGTCGCCCGTTGCATTTTGCCGGAAGGGTCGGTGGTCAATCCTTTGCCTCCCGCCGCTGTGGGAATGCGCAGTTTGACGTGCAAAGTCGTGCAATACGCCACGATGGGTGTGTTTTCGCAGGTTGTGCCGGATCGTTTGCCTGCGTCTCCGGCTGGCGGCATGAGCATTGTGAACGTCAAAACCACAGATCGCTCGGGCAAGAACATCATTGCTGCTATTGGACCTGTAGGCGGCGGCGCGGGCGGTGATCCCTGGAGCGATGGGGTCGATGCGTCGGGCGCGATTGTGGCGTTCTTGCGTAATACGCCGGTAGAGATCAATGAGACCGAGGTGCCGATTCGGATTACCCGCTACGGCATGGTCCCTGACAGCGGCGGGCCCGGAAAGTATCGCGGAGGACTGGGGACCTCGATGGAGTTTCAGGTCTTTACGCCCAACTCGGCGGTCACGGCACGCAATCGTGATCGCTCGCGCTTTGCGTCCTGGGGCGTGCTGGGGGGTAAGGCCGGTACGGTGTCGAAATTTACGCGCAATCCTGGCACGCCGCACGAAGAGGATCTGGGCGTCAACGATTTCATTCAATGTCAACCTGGTGATGTGATTCGATTGGATGGCTGCGGAGGTGGTGGTTATGGCTCGCCCTTTGAACGTGATCCTCAGCAAGTGCTGCACGATGTGCGCTGCGGTTATGTGTCGGTCGACAATGCTCGCGAACAGTACGGCGTGGTGATCGACGGTGACGAAGTCCGCCGCGACGAAACCAAAGCGCTGCGCGCTCAGCTATCCGCAGGTCAGACTCCGAGCGGCGCGCACTATGACTATGGCGATGGCAGAACGGCGTTCGATTCGGTGTGGACGCCGGCCCGCTATGCAAAGCTGACTCAGCATCTGGCAGGTGTGGCGCCGATCTGGCGGCACTTTCTCAAGATAAAGATCTTTGACGCGGTGGACCAGCGAGTGCGGCAAGACGCAAGCGACACACGGCCTGAACTGATCGACGAGATCTTCGAGCAGATGCAGAAGGCCTATCCCCAATTGCAAGCCGCAGACGCGTGATGTCTGAGCGACTAAGAACTCTATCAGGCAGCTATTGTCATGCAACAACTGAAGCAAGCGCTTTTGCGGGTAGATACGGCTCAGTCACCACCGCCATCGGCAGATGTCGTGGTGATCGGAGCGGGTGCGGCGGGGATCGCGACGGCCTATGAGCTGACGCGATTAGGCGCCAGCGTCGCTGTGATCGAGAAGGGATGGGTCGCGGCGGAACAGAGCAGTCGAAATTGGGGCTGGTGCCGCACGCTCGGGCGGGATATCCGCGAGTTGGAGATGGCCAAGCTGAGTGTGGATCTGTGGCGTCATCTGAAAACCGAGACGGGCGCAGATGTGGGATTTCGCGAGACTGGCGTGGTGTTCGTCACGGATAACCCCAAGGAGTTGCAGACCTGGGAACGATGGCACGGCACGGCGTCTGCGCGCGGTGTCCCGTCGAAGATGTTGAGTGCGCGCGAAGCCAACGCCACGCATGCCTGGGGAAAATCCGCCTGGATAGGAGGGATCTGTACCGAAAGGGATGGCTATGCCGAGCCATCTCGGGCGATCCCGTTGTTAGCCCAGCATACGCAGGAGCAGGGCGCAAAAATCGTTCAGCAGTGTGCGGTCAATGAGTTGCTGATCGACGGCGGCCGTATTGCGGGCGTCCAGACAGAAAAGGGCGTTGTGCGGGCGAAGCAGGTGGTCTTGGCCGGCGGGGCATGGTCCTCCATGTTCTGCCGAAAGCATAGGCTGCGTTTGCCGATCCTGCAGGTGCACTCGTCGGCATCGAAGAGTCTGCAGTTCGACACCGGCGGCCGCTCGCCTGCGCGTGCGACGCAGTTCTCATTCCGTGACCGGGAGGATGGCGGCCTGACTCTGGCCAAGAGTGGACGCGGCACCATGCATGTGGTGCCCGATCTGCTGCGCTACGGGATGACGTTCCGGTCGCTGTATCAAGCCAGAAAAGCGAACGTCAACGTTTCGCTGGGGCGAAAGTTCTTTGCCCAGCTATGGGACGAGTTTCGCTATTTCTATTTGAACCAGTCGCCCTATACCCGTCATCGGATTCTCGACCCGAAGCCCGATATGAATCTGGTCAGAAGTGCCTACGAGGACGCGGCCGCTTTGTTTTCGGGCATGGGGCCGAATCTGATTGATCAGGCATGGGGCGGCGTCATCGACAACACGCCGGATGGCATTCCCATCATTTCGGATGTCTCGCGTCTGCCGGGCTTGTTTCTATGTACGGGCTTTAGCGGCCATGGTTTCAGCTCGTCGTTGGGGGCGGGACGAAGTCTGGCGCAATTGATGGTGCATGGGCGTGCCGAGATCGCGTTGGATGATTTTTCGTATGAGCGCTTGATAGACGGACGGCGCTTGCAACCCAGCATTCTGTATTGAATGGCCGCTGCCGCCATGGGGCGGCAGCTCGGCTTTTAAGCAGTGATCACGTCAACAAGGGGAATACAACGATGCGTTATAGCCGAAGAGCATTTTTGGGCACACTTGCCGCAGCACCTGCGCTGCTAGGAGGCGAAAGGCTGGCCTTGGCCGGGCCTGCCAATGCAGCGAATTATCCAGACCGTCCGATCAAATTCGTGGTGCCATTTTCAGCAGGCAGCAGTACTGATATCGCCGCGCGCGTTTATGCCGAGGTTGTGTCGAAAGCCATCAAGGGCGCGTCCGTGGTGGTCGAAAACCGTGCAGGTGCAGGCGGCAATCTGGGCGCCAATGTCATCGCACGCGCCGATCCGGATGGTTATTCCCTGTTGTATAGCGCGGCGACACCGTATGTCATCGCGCCGTTCGTGTATGCCGATCTGCCTTATGATCCTGCGCGGGATTTTGCCCCTATTGCGGTCACGATCAGCGTGCCGGTGTTTGTGGTGGTCTCGGCCGAGAGCAAGATACACAACCTGGATGATCTGGCCGCGCATATCAAGGCAAATCCCCAAACTGACAGCTATGCCTCGAACGGTGTGGGGACTTCCAGCCATATCATCTGCAAGAGCCTGGCGACGGAACTGGGATATCCCGATCTGTTGCATGTGCCGTACAAGCAAGGCTCTCAAGGGGTGATGGCGGATGTCATCGGCGGGCGGCTCACGTATGCGGTGGATCCGTGGTCCGTGGTGGGGCCCATGGTGCAGTCCGGGCGTTTGCGGGCGATAGCCACGACCAATGGTGAGCGGCTCTCTGTGGCGCTCGATATTCCGACGCTGAGCGAGCTCTTGAAGAAAGACTTCACGATTGTGACGTGGAACGGACTGTGGGCACCGACGGGAACGCCGCAAAGCATCGTGGACCGCTTAGGGCAGGCTTTCGAGGCTGCGCGGGATAACAAGCAGCTGGTGGAAAATTTCGAACGCCAGGGCACTCCGCTCATGCCAAAGATGTCTCAGGCAGAGACGGCTGCCTTTATGGCGCAGGAAAGCCAACGCTGGAAGAAACTGGTCCAGGTCGCGGGCATCCACGTTTAAAGGGTTTGCGTTACGCCGATACCACTGCCCGCTTTTCGCGGGCAGCATCCCGCAGATGCGTAAGCATCATGGTGGAGGCTTTTTCCAGTTGCCCCGCCAGCAGCAGATCAATCAATACCAAGTGTTCCTCGCAACGGCGCAACGCCTGTTGCCGGTCCACGGCTTTACGGTATTCCATCAGCCGGCGAACGCGGTTGATGCGTCGTAGTGAATCCAGAATAAAAGTGTTGCCGCAGCACGCCGCAATGGTTTCGTGCAGCCGTGTGTTGGCGTCGAAAATCTGCGCCGGCGATACATGATGCACCTCGCCGTTGACCAGGGCTTGTTGCTCCTGGCGGCATTGTTTCAGCCCAGCGTCGTCGATGCGGAACGTGGGTTCCAGAATCGCGGCCGGCTCGACCAGGATGCGATATCGATAGCTGTCAGCATAAGCGACTGACGACGTCATGACCTCGGTAAAGGCCCAGCCGTGGCCAGGCAGCCGTTCCATCCAACCCTCGTTTGAAATGCGGCGCAGGATGTCGGTGAGCTGGCTGCGCGTGACGTCGTAGCGGCGCATCAATTCATTTTCAGAGACTCGGGCGGGCAGCTTGCCATCGAGCCGTTCCTGCGCAATGCGAAGGTAGAGGTCTTCCTGGTCGGACGTGCTGATCAGGGCCGCGGGTTTGACCTGGAGCGCGCCTGCACCAACGACGAATCCGCCGTCGGGATGGGGATCGATCAGGGCTTGGTCGGCTAATTGCCGCAGCGCGGTGCGCACCGGGGATCGAGACACCCGCAGTGCTTTGGCCAGACTGCGTTCGGACAAACGTGTCCCTGCCGGCATCGACTGGGCATTGATCCGCTGAAGGATATCGGTGGCGAGTTGAGACTGAAGGGATTGGGACATGCGCTCAATGGAAAGGGAATGCCTGCCTATCGTATCTCAGCGTCAGCGAGAGGCGCACGTTGATGACGCCGGGTTCGGCCGGGGCGATGGTTCGGTTTCAAAATTTGCTTGCGCCGGGATTTGAATGAATGGTACTTTATATTAACAAAAGACCAATCGATCGTTTCCAAGGTCGATGCCCCCCGGGGCGCTCAGCCGAGAAACCTCCCCTGATCAGGCAGTTCACATGTCCTCTGTTGTGACCGTTTTGCCAGCCCATGCCTGTGATTGCCACGCGCATGTGTTTTGCCCCGAGCGCTATCCCTATGACGCCGGCAGGGCTTATACCCCCGCGGCAGCACCGCTCCAGGCGTTACGGCAGTGGCAGTCCTCGTTGGGCATTGAGCGAACGGTGCTGGTGCAGCCTAGTTGCTACGGACTGGACAACCGCGCCATGTGCGAGGCATTGCGAACGTTGGGCGTGGAGCGGGCTCGTGGCGTTGCAGTCGTGGATCCCGCCGCCGTGTCCGAATCGGAGCTGGATGCGTTGCAGGACTTGGGGGTGAGAGGCGTGCGTTTGAATTTTCATGTGCATGCCGGCATGGATCCGTCGGTGTTGATTCAGGATTTCCAGGCGGCAGCAGATCGGATCAGCGGGCGTGGTTGGCATGTGCAATTGCACGTCGATAGCGATACGTTGGCTGTGTTGGCGCCGGTGTTGCGGAACGCGAAAGTGCCTGTCGTACTGGATCATTTTGGCGGCGGCGCAGCATCAATGAAGACGCTGGCCTCGCTATTGCCCTGCCATCATGTGTGGATGAAGCTCTCGGCGCCATATCGGGTGTCGCAGGTGGCCGAGTACGCCGACTTGGCGCCCATGGTGCACCAGTGCCTGGAGATCGCGCCGGATCGCCTGGTATGGGCATCCGATTGGCCGCATACCGGCGGTAATGGCCAGCGCAAGGGCGCCGTGACGGAGATCGAGCCGTTTCGAAAGGTGGACGTGGCGGCCACGCTTGCGTTGCTACGCGAGTGGGTCTCGGACACGCAGCAGTTCAACGCGTTGATGGTCGACAACCCCGCGCGTCTCTATGGTTTTGAAATTTGATTTGGCTATGTGTCTGTGCAGGTGAGCGTTATGCACGGGCAGTTTTTAAAGGAATGTACTCATGATCAAGACAAACTCCAACGCGGTGCTGATCCAGCCGGAAACCGTTCAAAAACATGACCGGGGAGGTGGCGCGAGTACGACGCCGCTGGTCACGCGCGGCGTCGGTGCGACCGCGTTCATTACCGGCTACACCGAGTTCCAGGGCGGGGCGCAGATTCCCTTTCATCATCACAACTGCGAGGAAAGTGTGATGCTGGTCGAGGGCAGTGCGATCTTTGACATCGATGGCGAGGAATTCGCCGTCAAGGCGCAGGACGTCACCTTTATTCCGCCAGGGGTACCGCATCGATTTCGTAACGCGTCGCAGACCGAGCCCATGAAGATTCTGTGGATTTACGGCTCGCAGAATGCCACTCGCACATTGGTGGACAGTGGCGAAACTCGGCCCATTGCGGCGGAGCATGGCCGCCAAGGCTAATTGCCTGGGACCGCCCTGGGCGGCGTGAATGGTCGCGGTGCCTGGGTCGTTCAGGGGGGCGTTGCGCATGACGCTGCAAGCACGACAAATCAGTGGTTATTTTTAGGATAGGAAGATGAAATTCTTGGTGCTGCCCGGTGATGGTATCGGGCCCGAAATTGTCGAAGCCTCGGTCAACGTGCTCAAGGCCGCGGATCAGCGCTATGGCCTGGACCTCTCTTTCGTGTACGAGGATGTGGGCTTTGTCAGCCTGGAAAAGCATGGCACAACGCTGCGCGAAGAGGTGCTGCAGGGCGCGCGCGCCTACGATGGCATTATTCTGGGCACGCAATCGCATGCGGATTATCCTGCGCCGGAAAAGGGCGGGCGCAATATTTCAGGGGCGTTTCGCGTGGGCCTGGATCTGTACGCCAACGTTCGCCCGGCACGCACGCGTGACAGCATCCCCAGCAATATGCGCGCGGGCCGCCAGATGGATCTGGTGATCATGCGCGAGGCGACCGAGGGTTTCTATCCGGATAGGAATATGGCGCGCGGTTGGGGCGAAATGATGCCGTCGCCCGATATGGCATTGTCCGTACGCAAGATCACGCGTCATTGCAGCGAGCGTATCGCTCGCCGCGCGTTCGAACTGGCGATGAAACGCCGAAAAAAAGTGACGGCTATCCACAAGGCAAACAGCTTTCATATGACGGACGGGTTGTTCCTGGAGTGCGTGCGCAACGTCGCAGCGGAGTTTCCTGAGGTCGTATTGGATGATCTGCTGGTCGATGCTTCGACCGCGCATCTGGTGAAATCGCCGGAGCGCTTTGACGTGTTGGTGGCCGAGAATTTCTATGGGGATATCCTCTCCGATCTGGCCAGTGAGCTGTCGGGCAGCCTGGGCCTGGCGGGTTCGGTCATGGCAGGCGATGAGCTGTGTTGTGCACAGGCTCAACATGGCTCGGCGCCCGACATTCAGGGGCAGGACAAGGCCAATCCTACGTCCATGATTCTGTCGGTGGCGATGCTGTTGGATTGGGTGGGCGAGCATCGCCAATTGGAAAACTACGCAAAGGCCGGGCAGGCGATTCATACCGCCGTTGATCGGGTGTTGGACGATCCGGCTACGCGTACGCCGGATATCGGCGGCAGCATAGGGACTCGAGCGTTTGGCGCCGCAGTGGCCAAACAGTTGTGAATCTGAACTAAGCGTATCGCCGGCAAGGTGGACGTTCGAGTCACCTGTCGGCCGAGCGAGGAGACACCGATGAATATTGCACGTTTGCGTGCGGCATTATGTGCTGCACTGGGGATGGTTGCGCCTGTTGTGGCGATGGCGGGTAATGGGCCAGACGGTTATCCGGCACGCCCGGTGACGGTGGTCGTGCCGTTTTCTCCGGGAGGCGGCAGCGACAATATCGCGCGTTATATCGCCTCGCGTTTGAACGACAGGATAGGCGCCAGCGTGATTGTGGAAAATCGTCCCGGTGCGGGCACCAATATCGGCAACGAGTTCGCTGCACGTGCGGCGGCCGATGGCTATACGTTGTTGTTCGGCCAGGTGACTTTGTCTATCAATCCGTTCCTTTATCCCAAGCTGCGTTATGACGTGGCGAAGGACTTCACTCCCGTTGCCCATATCGCGAACTCGCCGACAGTGCTTTTGGTCAGCGCGGCCAGTCCTTTCAAGGACGTCAAGGCGTTTGCCACGTATGCCAGACAACATCCTGGCGAAGTCAACTACGGCTCTGGCGGTGCGGGGACCTCGGTGCATTTGGCCGGATATCTGTTTGCATCGCAGAACGCGCTCGATATGCAGCATGTGCCCTACAAAGGTAGTGGGCCTGCGATGGTGGATCTGATTGGCGGGCAGATACAGGCCATGTTCGACACCGCACCCTCAGCAGTGCCACAAGCCGCAGGCGGCAAGGTGAAGGTACTGGCGGTGACGGGCGATCAGCCGCTGGAGGCATTGCCTGGCGTGCCCACGTTTGCCCAGGCGGGGTATCCGCAGTTCAACGCGCCGGTCTGGTATGGATTGTTGGCGCCGGCAGGGGTGGCCAAGCCCATCGTGTCATATTTGAATCAACAGGTGAACCTCATTCTGGACGAACCGGAAACCCGGCAACGTCTGGCGCAGCTGGGATCGGTGCCTGTAAAAGGCAGCCCAGAGGCATTCGGGCAATTTATCGCGCAGGAGTCCGATCGCTGGCGCGCCGTGGTGCAGAGTGCCGGGGTGACGAAGGACTAGGCTGAGGCGGCGAACTCAAATACGGTAAAGTATCTGGATTAGTCCGTGCGCAAGCTCGTTTTCCTCAAGGCCCCTCCAATAATGAAGCAGTCTGATCCCCCCCGCCGCCTGATTGTGGGCATTACCGGTGCGACCGGGGTGATTTATGGCATTCGCGCGTTACAAGTATTGCGCGAACTGGGCATCGAGACGCACCTGGTGGTGTCGCGGGCCGGGGAAATGACGCGCGAATACGAAACTCAGCTGAGCCGGCGTGATTTGCACGCCCTGGCAGATGTCGTGTATCCCATTAATGATGTAGGGGCGGCAATTGCCAGCGGGTCATTTCGCACGATGGGCATGCTGATTGCCCCGTGTTCGGTACGCAGTTTGGCCGAGGTCGCTACCGGTGTGACGACGTCGCTGCTGACGCGCGCAGCCGACGTGGTGCTGAAAGAGCGCCGTACCCTGGTGATGATGGTGCGCGAGGCGCCGCTGCATGCAGGTCATCTGCGTAATATGCTGACGGCAACGGAGATGGGGGCGATCATCCATCCCCCTGTCCCGGCGTTTTATACGAATCCCAAGTCCATCGAGGACATTGTGGATCAATCGTTGGGACGCGCGCTGGATTGTTTTGGCTTGGACATGCCCAATATGCCGCGCTGGGGCGAGGTGCCGAATGCGGTGGAGATCGGCGATATCGATGACGATGACGATCAAGCCGATCAAGACTCAAAACGGTAGCCTACGCCGTAGATGGACTGTACCCAATCTTCTGCACCGGCCTGAGCAAGCTTGCGCCGCAGGTTTTTGACGTGGCTGTCGACAGTACGGTCGGTCACCACGCGGTGATCCATGTACAGGTGGTTCATCAGTTGATCGCGTGAATACACCCGTCCGGGCTCCGCGGCCAGGGTGCGCAGCAAACGGAATTCTACTTGCGTCAAGCCCAGGTCCTGGCCGTTTGCGCTGGCGCGCAGCGCCGAGTCATCTATCGCCAATCCCGGTGTCGCGCTCGACGACGGCTTGCGTTGATAGCGCCGCAGTACCGTATTGACGCGAGCGACGACTTCACGGGGGCTGAATGGCTTGCAGATGTAGTCGTCTGCACCGACCTCCAGGCCCAAGAGACGATCGATTTCCTCGACCCGCGCGGTGACCATGATGACGGGTGTGTCGGAGATGGCGCGCAGATCCCGGCAGATGTCGATACCGTCGCGGTTGGGTAGCATCAAGTCCAATAACACCAGGTCAGGACGATGCTGTTGATAGGCTTTGACGACCTCGGCGCCGTCATAGACCTGATGGCATTGGTAGCCTGCAGCCAACAGATAGTCGCGCAAGACGGCGGAGAGTTGCGGTTCGTCTTCGACAATCAGAATCAGGTTTTGGGACATGGTAGCGATCAGGCCAATGTCGGGATATGAATGGTGATGCGCAGCCCGCCCCGCGGCGAGGCGGACGCCTCGATGCTGCCTTCGTGTGCCTGGACGATATTGCGGCAAATTGCCAGGCCCAGGCCGCTGCCGCCGCTGGCACGGTTGCGCGAGGCCTCTACCCGATAAAAGCGCTCGAACAGGCGGGGGAGTTTGTCGGCATCGACGCCGGGCGCGCTGTCTTGAAAAACGACTTTGATCTGGCCATCTTGTGTGGTGCATTGGACCTCGACGACGCCACCGGCGTCCGTGTAGCGCAGGGCGTTTTCGAGCAGATTGCCAAACAGTTGTTGCAGCCGGCGCTCATCGCCTTCGACGCGCTCCAGATCGGGGTCAATGTGCCACCGTAATGTCAGGCCGGCGCTTTCAAAACGGCTTTGCATGGACAGCAATGTGGCCTCCAGCAAAGTGGCCAGCGACAGGGGAACACGGCGATACGTCAGCGCGCCGATATCCGTGAGCGACAGGTCATGCAGGTCATTGACGAGTTTGCCCAGTTGCTGGATCTGTTGTTCCAAGGGCAACAGCGAGGCCGGTGTCATGGGCCGGATACCGTCCTGGATCGCCTCGACTTCGGCGCGCATGACGGCCAGCGGGGTACGTAATTCATGTGAAATGTCAGCCATGAAATGACGCCGTGCTTGCTCGGTATGTTCCAAGGTGTTGGCCAATTGATTGAAGTTGCGCGCCAAGCCGCCCAGTTCGTCTTTGGCCATGCGCCGTACCCGGGTGGTGTAGTCTCCTGCGGCCAGGCGATGGGTGGCCGCGGCCAGGCCGTGAACGCGTTGCAGTAACGCTCTGGACAACAGCCAGGCGAGCAACGCTGCTGTCAATACGGAGAACAGGCCAATCAGCCACCACATCTGCAGTTGCGACTCGTAGAAACGTACATCGCCTGCGGAAACGGCTTGTTGAAAGGGCACGAGCGCCATCCATCCCACCGTGTTTCCGTTTACGGTGACAGGACGCAGGATAGAGCTGCGATTGGCATCGGGGTTGCCAACGATGAATGAATAATCGCGATCCAATAGTGCAAAGCGCAGGACGGCACCTGTTTGATCGGACACTGGAGGGGCGAGCCGGGTCTGATCCGGCATGGGATCGGGACGCATGAATTCAAACCAGGGCTGCAGGTCGTCGGTGCGTAGAAAGTCCCAGCTGCCATGGGCCTGATAGGCTTGGGCGATGCGTGGTATGACCGACAACATGCGGCTTTCGCCTTGTTCGTTCAGATAGCCCAGAAAGCCGCGCTGGAAACTGATGCGCGAGGCAAAGTTGTTGATCAGCAGCACGATCGCGCACGAGGCGAGTACTGCCAGAAACAACTTGGAGGTGATGCCGAGCTTCATAGTCGGGCGTGGAAAGATGGGCATAAAGCGAAATTTTGCACCATGAAGCGGGAAAAGCCACGTTTGGGCCGAGAAATCCACATTTGCTGCACACTCGGTACACTGGTGGTCCGGCCCCATACGGACGGATACCCCACCTATAACGAGAATGCCATGAGACATACACCCGCTATCCTGAGTGTTGCGTTTATCTTTTCGTTGGCCAACGCCGGTGCCTGGGCACAGCAGCCGGTGCCTGCCAAAACTGCGGATGCTGTAGCGACCAATAAAGCTGCCGCTGCGGCGCCCGCACGTGATCCGTTTTTCTGGCTGGGAGAAATCAACAAAGCGACGGCAGTGATCAATACCGACGAGGGGCTGTTGGACAAAGCCCTGGGTGCTCGCCTGGCTGCAGGTGTTGCCCAGGTCATCAACGACGGTAATCAACCCGGCGCGAAACGGCCCTCGACGGTGATTACGTTTGAGCCACTCTTGATCAAGGCAGCAGGGCAGGACATCACGCTGTTGCATGCCGGGCGATCCAGCCAGGATATGCATGCCACTTTTCGCAGTGCGATTCTGCGCGACAAACTGCTGGAGCTGGCCGATCAGTTGAATGCTACTTCGACAACGCTGGTGAATTTGGCGGCCAAACATGCCGATACCGTCGTGCCCAACTATACGAACGGCGTCGCGGCGCAGCCCAATAGCTACGGCCATTATTTGCTGGGTCATGCGGCGGGCCTGGATAGAGATGCGCAGCGTATTCGTGAGGCCTATGCGCGAATTGACCGTTCTCCCATGGGGACGACCGTACTCAATGGCACGAGCTGGCCGTTGGATCGCAAGCGCATGGCCCAGTACCTGGGCTTTGAGGCGGTGGTGGACAACGCCTACGATGCGGCGCAGATATCGGCGATGGATCAGCCGGTCGAGGTGGGCGCTATCGTCACCAGCATCGCCTTGCATACGGGCAACTTTATCGAGGACGTGATGACGCAATATGCGCAGCCTCGGCCCTGGATTCTGCTGCAGGAGGGCGGCGGCAATACCTATGTATCGAGCGCGATGCCGCAGAAACGCAATCCCGGTTTGTTGAACAGCACGCGCAGTGACGCCTCGACGGCGGTGACCTTGGCGATGGGGCCGGTGTGGCAGACGCATAACATTACGCCGGGGATGAGCGACCCGAAAGACGACAAGCAGAATGCCGCCATGGTCGATAGTGCCATCGTCGTATTGAAGCGCTGGGATCGCGTCTTGAAAGCCCTGGTGGTCAGTCCGGAGCGGGCGTTGGAAGAGCTCAATAGCGATTGGACAGCGTCCCAGGAGCTGGCCGATGTGCTGATGCGCAAATACAAGCTGCCATTCCGGGTCGGGCATCACTTCGCCTCAGAGGTGGTGGACTATGCCAAGACCAATAACATCAAGCCCCTGGATTTCCCGTATGAACAGGCTCGCCGGATTTACGCTGAGGCGGTGAAGGGCACAGAATATCCCGCCGAGTTGCAGATGAGCGAAGCCGAGTTTCGCTCGACGCTGGACCCGGTGGCGATTGTGAAAAACCGCCAGACCTCCGGCGGCCCGCAGCCGGCGGAAATGCAACGGATGCTGAAAGAGGCGAATGAGCGCTTGACGGCCCAGGCCGCATGGATACAGGCGCGCCGCGATCACATCAAGAATTCTCTGGCGGATCTGGATCGGCAATTCGATCAGTTGGCAGCGAGTGCGCGGGCGCAGTGATTGAGGTGCGTGCCAACCCGACATCTAGGCGGGTTGGCCGGGCCCTCATAGGGTCGGGATAGCCGTGCTGAGGAGAGTTGGTGAGAAATGAGGGGGCCGGACGAGGTTTTTAGTTAACTAAAATTCGTGCTTGGCAATGGCGTGAAATTTGTCATATGACATGGTTTTCCCAGTAATATGACGGCTTACGACGCCGCATTGCAGGAGAAAACCTTGAAAGCCAGCCCCACCGCCCCGACGAAAAAAAAGACGCTTTCGTCTCAGGTTGCGGACGAGCTGCGTGCCCAGATCGAAGGCGGTATCTACGCGCCGGGCGACAAACTGCCGACTGAGCAAGTCCTGGTGGAGAAATTCGGCTTTAGCCGGACAGTGATCCGCGAGGCCGTGGCGACCCTGCGCGCCGATGGCTTGCTAGAGTCCCGCCAGGGCGCTGGCGTGTTTGTGCTCGGGCCGCAGCAGTCGGATGAAACCCTGACCTTGTTTTCGCACGCCAGTGAAAAAATCTCGGACATCATCGAGGAACTGGAGTTGCGTATCGGTATCGAGGTAGAGGCGGCCGGTCTGGCCGCTGCTCGCAGCTCACCGGCGCAAGAGGCGGCGATTCAGGCGGAATTGGACCAATTTGCACAGTTGATCGCCGAGGGAAAATCGACCGATGAATCGGATTTTCGATTTCATATGGCAATCGCTGCGGCTACGAATAACAGCCGATTCAAGACCTTTCTGGAACACATCGGGCGCCGCATGATTCCACGGGTCAAGCTGCGTACGGTAATGGGAGGCGTCGATCCGCTGCCTAGCCGGGATCACACGATATTGGCCGAACACGAGGAAATCGCCGATGCGATTTTCGCCAACGATGTGGATCGGGCGCGGGACGCCATGCGGCGCCACTTGTTGATTGGGATACAGCGCTATCGCCTGTTGACCCGGCGTAGTACGCACCCCACACCAATGGAAGTCGATTGACTTGTTTTCAAAATTCATAATATGATTTGTTCCAGATTCATATTATGACCTAGTGAGGATCACATGAAACCGCAAGAACTCAAGACCCGCATCGCCTCCGGATTGTTGTCGTTTCCCGTTACCCACTTCAAAGACGATTTCAGCTTGAACCTGGACAGCTACCAGGAACACGTGGGCTGGTTGTCGGGGTATGACGCCGCTGCGCTGTTTGCTGCGGGCGGCACCGGTGAAATGTTCTCCTTGACCCCCGAGGAAATCGGTGAGGTCACCCGTGCCGCCAAGTCGGTTGCTGGTAATGTCCCCATTATTTCTGGCTGCGGCTACGGCACCGCTATCGCCAAAGACATCGCCCGCCGTGCCGAAGACGCCGGCGCCGATGGCCTGCTGCTGTTGCCGCACTACTTGATGGAAGCTCCCCAAGAAGGGATCTACCAACACGTCAAGGCTGTGTGCGATTCGACCAGCCTGGGCGTCATCATTTACAACCGCGCCAACTCGGTGGCGACGGCTGATACCGTGGCTCGTCTGGCCGATGCTTGCCCCAACCTGGTTGGCTTCAAGGATGGCACCGGCAAGACCGATCTGGTCCGCCACATCACGGCCAAGCTGGGCGATCGCCTGTCCTACATCGGCGGCATGCCGACGCACGAGTTGTTCGCCCAGGGCTTTAATGGTCTGGGTCTGAGCACCTACTCGTCGGCCGTGTTCAACTTTGTGCCCGAGCTGGCCCTGCGTTTCTACAACGCCCTGAACGCCAATGACAACGCGACCATGGCCAAGATCCTGGACGATTTCTTCTTCCCGTTCGCTCAACTGCGCGATCGCCAGAAGGGCTATGCCGTGTCGATCATCAAGGCCGGTGTTGAATTGATCGGCCACAAGCCGGGCCCGGTTCGTGCACCGTTGACGAATCTGACGGCACAAGAGAAAGAGCAGTTGAAGGCGCTGATCGAGCGCGCTGGCAAGTAAGCTGCCGCAAACCGCCTGTGTAAGCAGGCGCTGAAAAGCCCTCCGGTATAAAAAGCGGAGGGCTTTTTGTTTGAGTGGTGAGTCTGATCACGCGTTTTTGTTGCCGGGCCGTCCCCAAACAAAAAAGTGCGTGATGACCCTGTGTCTGAATTTTTTATCGAAAATACGTGTATCCGCATTTTCGATAAAACCGTCCGCTACGCTGCTGTCTCCGAATTCGCCTCAGATTGTGTTTCAGGCACCGAGTGTCTTGGCATCATTCCGATGCGCTGAGGTGAAATTTTTTTGTCTCGTAGAAATTGGAGAAGTCATGCGTGAACTCACTTTGCATGAGATATCAAGGGCTGATTGTGCGGGCGGGACGGCTGGCGTTGGTCCAGAGGGAGTGCATATCGCTGCCGCCGCCGTAGGCGCTGTGGGAACCACCGCAGGTTATATCATTGGCGGGTCGCTCATTGGTATGGTAGATCGGGTAGGGCTAGTGCAGGCGATGTCTTACGGTTGTGCGCTGCCGTTCGCCGCCGATTTGTATCTCGGGGGGGATCAACTGGGGCCTCGAATGGGCCGATCCGCCTTTATCGGGATCGTGTCGGGCTTGATAGGATCGATTTCTCACCACGAGGACCGTATCATCATGGCTCATTTTGTTATGCCCAAGCAGGGTGGCGCACCTCAGTTGGGTGGTGGTTGACACTTGGACGGAAGGCTTGGGCCGCGCCGATGTGCCGCAGCTGAGCCGCGATGCACATGTTGATGTGCAGTGCGGCTCAGTTATCGAGAGGGTCAGGGCTGCATGGGCGGGAAATAGCTCAGCGTGGCGCCGAGTATCCATAGCAGACCCAGCACCAGCGGGATATGCACCAGCAACTGCACGAACGTGAAACCGATCAGGTCTCGCGCTTTCAGACCCAGTACGCCTAGCAGCGGCAGCATGTAGAACGGGTTGATCAGATTAGGCAAGGCCTCTGCGGCGTTATAGATCTGTACGGCCCAGCCCAAGTGATACTGCAAATCGTTGGCGACTTGCATCACGTACGGGGCCTCGATGATCCATTTTCCGCCACCCGACGGAATGAAAAAGCCCAATATCGCCGAATACACACCCATCAGCAGTGCGTACGTATCGTGCGAGGCGATCTGTACGAAGAAATCTGAAATGTGGTGGGCCAGGGTGGAGCCATCGGCGCCCTGTACGGTCGTCATGATCGCGGCGATGGAGCCGTACAAGGGGAACTGAATCAGTACGCCGGTCGTGGTCGGCACGGCGCGAGCTACGGCGTCCAGAAAACTGCGCGGCCGCCAATGCAGCAGCGCACCTGCCATCAGGAACAGCAGGTTATAGGTGTTCAACCCTGAGATGGCCAGAATGGCTGGTTTGGTCGCGAATTCGTGCCAAAGCCAACCGCCTGCGAGCGCAACCAGAACGAGGATCAGGAACGGGCTGTACTCGAGCCATTCGCCCGGACGCGTGCGTTTGGGCAGCTCGGGCACCACGACGACCGGATCGATGCCGCAGGCTTCGGCGTCTTTGGCGCTCTGGTCGCCGGGCGCAGTCATGTACGACACGATGATGGAAACGATCACCAGGGCCAGGAGCATGATGCCCGACTGCCATAGGAAAATGGTTTCGGTAAAAGGAATCACGCCGGTGATGGCCAGTATCGACGGCGGCAGGCTGGCTGGATTGGCCTGCAATTGCGCTGCCGATGACGACAGGCCCAATGCCCACACCGCGCCCAAGCCCAGATAGGCGGCGGCGCCGGCGGCACGGTAATCCATTTTGATGTCCGTGCGGCGAGCCAGCGCCTTGACCAGCAGGCCGCCGAATACCAGACTCAATCCCCAGTTCAGCAGCGAGGCCAGCATGGAGATAAAGGCAACCCATGCAACGGCAGAGCGGCCATTACCGGGGACTCTCGCCAGAACGTCGATCAAGCGCGAGGCGGGTTTGGAGCTCGCCACTACATAGCCTCCGATCACCACAAACGCCATCTGCATGGTGAATGGAATCAGGCTCCAGAATCCATCGCCGAATGCTTTGGCCGCCGCAGTGGCGGGAGCACCCATCGCCAACGCGGCTACTACGACGATCAACACGGCAACCGTGGCGAATACCCAGGAATCGGGGAACCAGCGTTCTGCCCAACTGGCACAACGCATGGCGAACCGGGCAGACCGGCTTTCCTGTACTGAAACAGCCATACCAACATCTCCAATTACATAATTACTTTGTTTCCGCGCGCTTATTGCAGGGGCGATAGTCATGCCCCGGAAATCGCGCTTCGCGAATGTACATCAGAAAGTATTGTGCATATCGGAGATAGATATGACAAAAACGCTATAACGGACGATGCTGACTGCGCGTGAGGCGTGGCCGGCTTCATTGGGTTGAGCGTTACTTATAAAGCGCGTCTCGTATTTCTGCGGAAGCCCCTAAACGTTTTGACAGCTCTTGTGCATGACCCAGAATCAGGCTTTCGAAATGGGCCTTGTCAACGTGGTCCAAGCGCGCAGTAGGGCCTGCAATGGTCAGTGCGCCGACGAAACGGTCATCGTCTCCAACGATGGGCGTCGACCACGACGAGGTATAGGGGTCTCGCGCGCCCCGGGAATAGAGCGGCAGCCGTTCGTCATTCGGATATTTGCCTTGTGCCCAAATGGCAAAGACCCGGCCGGTGGACGATAGGTCCGGCGGCATGACTGTGCCCGCCAGGACTTGGCTGTGCAGGCCTTCGTGGGGTTGATGGCGAAACAGGCAGAGGCGGTGCCCCGGCTCTCCGGACTCTACGTAATAGGCTGCGCTTTCGCCCGTTTCTGCAGACAGCCGTTCCAGTACGGGCATGACGACGGCATCGAGGTCGAAACCGCGTTCATACACCCGTGCCAGGTACAAAATACGAGGTCCCAGGCTGTAGCGGCCGTCGATCTCGCGCACGACATAGCCACACCGGACCAGCGAATTCAACAGGCGAAAAATCGTGGTTTTGTGCAGGCTCATCCGTGCGGAAAAATCCGCCAGGGAAAGGTGCTCTGCACCGGGTTTGAAGCAGTCCAGCACACTTAATGCCCGCTCGACGGCGGTAACGCCATCATTGCTCATCAGCTGTTTTCCTATGTAGAGTCTCGATTGTTGTATAGAGTACAACGGAGTTGTACAAAAATACAATGGCGACATTCTTCATCCCAATCGAGGAGACACAAATGTCGAGCTCAATGTTGGTCGTGACTGCCCATGTCGGGGATTTCGTTTGGCGTTGCGGCGGCGCCATGGCCTTGCATGCACAGCGCGGTGTCCCTGTGCATTTGATCTGTCTGAGTTATGGCGAAAACGGCGAGTCCAACGCCGCTTGGCAAGGAGCGGCGCCGGTGGAGCGCGATGCGGTCAAGCAATTGCGGCGTGCCGAAGCAGAGGCGGCAGCCGAGATCCTGGGTGTTGCGTCATTGGATTTCTATGATCTGGGCGATTATCCCCTGCCCGAGTCGCCGGAGTCGGTGCAGCGGATTTCGCAAACCATGCGCGCGACCAAGCCCGCTGTGGTGCTGACTCACCCGGAGCACGATTCCTCGAATCTGGATCACTGCCGTACTTATGAAATGGTGCTGCGTGCTCGCATGCACGCGATGGCGCCTGGCCATGGGGCCGACCATGTCGTGCCGCCCCAGGTTCTGTGTTTTGAGCCGCATCAATCTGAATTGTGCGGGTTCAAACCCAATCTGCTGTTGGAAATCACCGCGGTCTGGGAACAGAAATGGCAGGCCATGCAAGCGATGCCGACGCAGCGCAATCTGTGGGCGTACTACGAGCGTGTGGCGTTGCAGCGCGGGGCTCAGGCGGGGCGGCGGGCCAAGAGTGCCGGCACGCTGTATGGCGAAGCCTATCAGAGCATTTTCCCTGCTGTGGTGCCCGCTTTCGTGGAATGAGCATCAGAGCATCGTTGCCGAGCACGTGCAGTACGAGAGACGGCTGCGTAAAGTCGGAGCAGATAGTTTTTTAGTCGCAAATCTACAGCAAAAAAATTCAGGAGGAGCATGATGCTGACAAAGAAAATCCTCGGCGCAGCAGCGCTGGTGTTGGGCCTGTTGCCCTTGGGCCAGGCCATGGCCGAGTATCCCGAACGTCCGATACGCATGGTGATTCCGTTCGCCGCGGGCGGTCCGGCAGATATGGTAGGACGCGAGTTCGCCATGTTGCTGGGCAAGGAGCTGGGGCAGCCCGTCGTGGTAGTCAATCTGGGCGGCGGTCATGGTGTGCCGGCATTGAACCAAGTGCTGGGTCAGCCCGCCGATGGCTACACCTTGTTGATGCCTGCGTCGGGCAATATGACGGTACCGTCGAAGGTGATGCAGGATAAAAAAGTCCTGGAGTTGTTGACGCCGATCAGCTTATTGACGCAGAGCCCGCATGTGTTGGTCGTGACGTCGAAATTGCCCGTGCACACGACGCAAGAGTTGATTGACTATGCCAAAGCGCACCCCGGTCAAGTCAACTTTGGTTCCGCTGGGGTAGGCGGTGTTGCGCATTTGGGCATGGAGCTGTTCAAGAGCCTGGCCAAGGTGGATGTCGTGCACGTGCCGTATCGCGGAACGTCGCAGGTGGTGACGGATCTGGCGTCAGGGCAGGTCCAGGCGCTGTTCAGCAGCATGCCGTCGTTGAAACCCATGATTGATCAGGGCTCTGCGAGGGCGCTGACGATGAGTGCGCCGAGTTCCGGTACCGATACGGCCAAACTGCCGGTGATTTCAGCGACCTTGCCCGGGATGGAATACACCACGTGGTATGGCTTGTTCGCCAAGGCCGGCACGCCGCCCGAGATCGTGGTAAAGCTCAATCAGGCCGTGGTGAAAACCTTGAAAAACCCGGAGCTCAACGAGAAATTCGATCCGCAAGGTGTTGAGTTTGTGTCGAGTAGTCCGCAAGAGCTGACGGATATCGTGCGTAGAGATACAGAAAAATGGACCAAGCTGATCAAGGACGCGAATATTCAGATTGATTGACGACAGGCCCGGCGGCATGGTGTCCGGGCCTGTCATCTGTTGAGGGCATATGCCATGAGGCTACCCCGGCATTGAGGTCATCCAGGTGTCCTAATCCCGGTTGCCTCGACCGCCTCCGTGGTCGCCACCACCGCCGCCATGGTTACCTCCTCCGCCACCACCTCGGCGCTCCTGTTGTGGGCGCGATTGCTGCTGACGTTGCGCTTGCTGCTGCTGTTGGCGGGCTTGCTGCTGGCGTTGCGCTTGCTGCTGCTGTTGACGGGCTTGTTGCTGGCGTTGCGCTTGTTGCTGCTGTTGGCGGGCTTGCTGCTGGCGTTGCTCTTGCTGCTGCTGTTGACGGGCTTGCTGCTGGCGTTGCTCTTGCTGCTGTTGTTGACGGGCTTGCTGCTGACGTTGCTCTTGTTGCTGCTGTTGACGAGCTTGCTGCTGGCGTTGTTCGTTCTGCCGCTGTTGACGATCTTGCTGCTGGCGTTGTTCGTTCTGCCGCTGTTGACGATCTTGTTGCTGGCGTTGCTCTTGCTGCTGCTGGCGAGCTTGTTGTTGGCGCTGATCTTCCTGCCGCTGTTGGCGATCTTGCTGCTGACGCTGCTCTTGAGCACGTCGCCCGTCATCACCACGGTTGGCATTCTGGTTCTGCTGGAAATCGCGCCGGTCGGGTTGCCCGTTCGGCCGGTGGTCATTGTCGCCTCGTCCCGGTTGCCCCGGACGTTGATCGCCGCGTTGTGAATGATCACGGTCTTCATCGCGTCGCTGATTCTGACGGTCGCGCGCCTCGACAGTGCGACGGTGATCGCGGTCGATTTGCCGTTCCCTGTCGCTGGGACGACGCTGAATACCGTCCCTGCCGCCGTGGTAGCTGATACGACGATTGTCTACGTTGTTGACTACGACCTTGCGGTTGTACACGTTCGTGACGCGGTGCACGTCGATATGGTTGACCTCACGGTTGTAGTAGAAGCGATTACTCTTCCAATAGCCGCCGTGGTATCCCGAGCCAATATAGCCAAAGCCATAATTGATGCCGCCGTAATAGCCTACCTGGCGGCCCCAATAACCCGGGTGCCAGCGGTAGACGTTGCCGACAAAACCCCAATAACCCGGCGTCCAGAGTGCGCCGATGAAAGGCGGCATGATCCAGGCGCCAGGCACCCAGTAGTACCCGCCAGGATTAATCGCCCAATAGCCAGGCGTCCAGATATAACCCGGACCGGGGATCATCGGCTGATCGTAGACCGGCAGCGGCGGTGGCGGCGCGTCCCATGCGTTGACGCCGATGCTGATCGAGACATCGGCCGCTGCAGCCGGTAGAGGTGCGGCCAGCGTGACGAGCAGTGAGCCCGATATCAAGACGCCAGCGGATAGTCGTTTTAATGTATTCATGGTGATCTCCCGTGGGGAAAATCAGTATCTATAGTAGCGAGGGCCGGAGTAGTAATACGGTGACGGTCCCGGTTGAGAATAGTAGCCATGACCACCACGATAGTGGCCGTGCCCGCCGTGATGCGGGACCACAATGCATCCTGCCAGCGTGGTGGCGGCGATGAACAATATGGCGAGGGTTCTCATGATGGTAGCTCCTTTAACGTCGTGCCGGTAATGCACAGACGCGCCTATTTAGGCATAGAGCAAGGGGCCGCGTTCGATTCTGTAATCGTTTAGAAATCACTTAATCGTGACGAATGCGCATATTCGTGACGGAGTGTATGCCGCGCGTGACAATCGGCATCGAGTACCTCTGGAGCCAGCGAAGTACTTGCAAGTGCGCGTAAGCGATGTATCTGCGCCGTGACAGGTGCTGAATGGGTATTTTGTCGTCCTGGGAGCGCAGATTTTCGCATCCTTGTACCGTGATCGGCGCAAGGATGCGGGGCGAATCGATAACCCGAATGGAGAGAGAATCGTTTCGAGGCGATTGCCTGAAACGTCAATCTCAATAGGCGGCCGAAGACGAGGCCGGTGCTGCAGCCGCGGTGCCCGGCGCCTGAAACTGTGCGGCCAAGCGCCGCGCGGCACCCGCATAGACCAAGACATCTACACCCGTGGCGACGAAGGTGCATCCCAGCTCCAGGTAGCGCCGCGCCAATGCCGGGTCCGACGTCAGTATGCCGGCCGCCTTGCCGCTGGCGATGATCGTTTTCATTGCCTGCTCGATGGCGGCTTGTACGGCCGGGTTTTCAGGATGCCCGCGAAAACCCATGGACGCGGCCAGATCTGCCGGGCCGATAAATACGCCGTCTACGCCAGGTACGGCGCAGATGCTTTCCAGGTTGCTCAGGGCCGTGACGGTTTCGGCCTGGACGAGCAGGCAGATTTCGTCGTCGGCGACGTCCAGATAGTCGCTGCGCTGTGCCCAGCGGGAGGCGCGTGCAACGGCGCTGCCGACACCGCGTACGCCCTCGGGGGGATAGCGGGTGGCCGAGACGACGGCCTTGGCTTGTTCGGCGGTGTCCACCATGGGCACGAGGATGCTCTTGGCACCTATGTCCAGAGCCTGTTTGATGATGGCAGTTTCTCCCGCTACGACGCGCACGACGGGCTGCGAAGGGTAGGGGGCGATGGATTGCAGTGCCGCCAGGACGCTGCGCAGATCGTTGGGTGCATGTTCGCCATCGATCAACAGCCAGTCAAAGCCCGCCGTGGCCGAGACCTCGGCCAGATAGGGATCAGCCATGGAAAGCCATAGCCCGATTTGTGCTTGACCGGCGGCCAGGGCGGATTTAAAGGGGTTGTCAGCGGACATGGGGAAAGCGCCTATTTTGCGAAAAAAGGAAACGGGACTGCAATAGTCGCAGAGTATCGGCTCAACTCACAATACCTAAATGCCACGGAACGAATTCGTAGCTGCCCAGGCCGAGCATTTCGCTTTTGGTGCGTTCGCCAGAGGCAGCAGCCAGAATGCGTTCGAAAATCCGCTGACCCATGGCGTCGATGTCGAGCTCACCGTCGAGTACGACACCGCAGTTGATGTCCATATCGTCTTGCAGCCGCGAATACATCGCGGTGTTGCTGGCGAGTTTCAATGTGGGTGCAGGCTTGGAGCCGAACATGGAGCCGCGTCCGGTAGTAAAGCAGATCATGTTTGCGCCGCTGGCGATCTGGCCGGTGACTGCCACCGGGTCGTAGCCTGGGGAATCCATAAATACGAAACCCGGCTTGTCGATGGGTTCTGCGTATTCATAGACCGCTTGCAGGGGAGTCGTGCCGCCCTTCATGGCAGAGCCTAGCGATTTTTCAAAGATATTGGCCAGGCCGCCTTGTTGATTGCCGTGTCCGACCACGCCATTGAATTGGGCATTCTGGCCGGCGGTGTACTTTTCCCACCAGGCGAGGCGATCCAGGAGTTTTTGGCCGACTTCGGGCGTGACGGCGCGGCGGGTCAGCATGTATTCGACGCCATGGATCTCGGGCGTTTCCGACAGAATTGCAGTGCCTCCGTGACGTACCAGAATATCCATGGCAGCCCCCAACGCTGGGTTGGCGGTGATGGCGGAGAAGCCATCTGAGCCGCCGCATTCGAGCCCGATTTTGAGGTGGCTCGCCGAGACGGTCTGACGTTGTGCAGCGTTGGCGGCGGGCAGCATTTCCTCGATGGCGCGGATGCCGGCGGCGATGGTGGCGCGCGTGCCGCCGCTGTCTTGCATGACCAGCGTGCGCAGCCGGGTGTCTGATGCGAGGTTTTGCGATTCCACGAGGGAGGAAACCTGATTGCGCTCGCAGCCCAGTCCCACAATGAGCACGCCGGCCAGGTTCGGATGACGGGCATAGCCGGCCAGTGTGCGCCTGAGCACGTCAAAGTGTTCGCTGGGGGATGACATGCCGCAGCCGCTGGTCTGCGCAAACGCCGCCACGCCATCGACGTTCGGAAACGCGGCCAGACGTTCGGCGGTGAAGTGGTTGGCGATATGGTTGATGACGGTGGCGGAACAGTTGACCGAGGCAATAATGCCGATGAAATTACGGGTGCCGACCCGGCCATCCGGGCGCACGTAGCCCTGAAATGTCGCGCGCTCGTGATCGGGCAAAAGCATGACGGGACGCACGTCTTGGCAGAATGCGGGGTCGCGGTCGAAATCCACCAATGCCAGGTTATGGGTGTGCACATGTTCGCCGGCTTCGATATCGCGTGCCGCGACGCCGATGATGGTGTCGTATTTGCGTATGGGCGTGCCGGCAGGAATGCGGCACGCCGCGATTTTGTGTCCGCCGGGGACCTGCGCGCGCAGGCGCAGGTCCAGTTCGTCAATGGCCATGCCCAGTGCCAAGGTCTGTTTGGCGATCAAGACATTGTCGTTGGCGTGCAATCGTATCAGAGGAAGGTTATTCACTGCGGCATCAACCTTTTTGCAGCAAGGCTTTGAGTTTCAGGCTGTCTATCAATGCGGTCTCCTGTTGGTAGACCTCTGCCACGTAGGCTTTGTAGTCAGGGCCGTCCAGGTACATGACGGGGGCATCGATGCGGCTGGCAACCTGCTTGAACGTGTCGCTTTCGACAGCGGCGCGGAAAGCCTCGCGCAGCTTGCTTTCGACGTCCGGCGGCAGTCCTTTAGGAGCGCCGACACCATTGGGAGCCTCCACGACGACGTCGTAGCCGAGTTCTTTCAAGGTAGGGGTCTGGTTAAAGCGCGGGGTGCGCTCTGCTCCCCACGTCGCCAGCAGGCGTAGTTTTCCCGACTCGACATGCGGAGCCCAGGAACTGGAGTCCGCGAGCAGGTCGACCTGGCCACCGAGCAGATCCTGCAGCGCCGCCGAGCCGCCTTTGTAGGCGATGGGATTGAATTGCACACCGGCCGCCATGGCGAACTGTTCCATGCCGACGTGGGTCGCGCCGCCCACGCCTGCATGTCCGTAGGTGACGCGGCCGGGGTTGGCTTTGGCGTAAGCGACGACCTCTTGCAGGGATTTAAAGGGTGAGCTGGCCAGTACGGCGATGCCGAACGTCTGGCCGGACGTGCGAGCCAGATAGGTCAAGTCGTTGCGAGGGTCCAATTGCAGCATGCCCAGTTGCGAAAACCGGGTGACGGAGATCGGGATTTGGCCGATGGTGTAGCCGTCAGGTTGAGCCTGTGCTAGGGCCGCGGTGCCGATCATGCCTGAGGCGCCTGCGCGGTTCTCGACGACGATGGAGACGCCCAGCTTGCTGGAGGCCACCTGACACAGTGCCCGCATCGATTGATCCGCTGTACCGCCGACGGGCCACGGACAGATGAACGTGATAGGCCGCGAAGGATAGCTGGCGGCACGGGCTGAAAGTGGGGCGAGCAGGCTGGCTACGCCAGCACAGGCTGCGCCTGCCAGTAACCGGCGGCGCTGGTGGTCCAGGGGGAATGCGGGCTTCATTGGGTCGTCTCCTTGGTTTTTATGCGATCGTCAGCCGGTTGTCGTGGTCTGTGTGGCTTGCTGCGATCGAAGGCCATTTTGTGGGAAGTTTTTATAACGATCCAATAAAATGAGCGCATCTTTAGATAACATAATTGTTATGTAAGGACCGTTTCCCTCAGCCGTTCGATTAACAAAGGCTTTTATCGTCATGGCACATTTGGACCGCGTGTTTCGTTCAAATCTGAAGCTTCGTCATCTGCAGTTGGTCGTGGCACTGGATGAGTTTCGCCATCTAGGGCGAACGGCAGAATTCCTGACCGTCAGCCAGCCCGCAGTGTCTCGCATGTTGTCCGAGGTTGAGTCCATGCTGGGCCTGACTTTGTTTGAACGTTCATCGCGCGGGACCGAGCCTACCCTGGCGGGCGAGCCTGTGGTGCGCTTTGCGCGCAGTGTATTGGCGCAATATGAGCGTACGCGTGACGAGATCGATGCAGCTGCCAGCGGCGCGATGGGCAAGACGCGAGTCGGGGCGATGGCGGTGACAGTGCCTGTGTTGTTGACTCAGGCCATTGAACGTCTAAAGGTCAGGTCCCCGCGCGCGACGGTTCTGGTTGAAGAAGGCGATCTGACCCATTTGCTGCCCAAATTGCGTTTGGGGGAATTGGATTTTTTTGTGGGCCGTTTAGAGCCCGGCTATGCTGCCCCAGATTTGTCTACGGAAGTGTTGTACGAGGAACCGATGGTGGCGGTGGGTGCGAGAAAGAGCGCCATCGCGAAAAAGCGGGCGCCAACCTGGGCGGATATCGCGGCCTTGCCCTGTGTCATGCCACCGCCGTGGGCATCACTGCGTGTCAAACTGGAGCAGCAGTTTCATCGGCACGATGTGACTCCGTCGACCGATTTGATCGAGACATCCTCGTATTTGACGGCACTGGCATGTGTCGGCCAGCGAGGCGCCGTAGGCTTTCTGGCACAGTATGCAGCGCAGTATTTTGAGCAGCAAGGCTTGTGCAGGATCTTGAATATTGCGCTGGAGGTATCGGTGCCGCCGGTGGGGGTGATGACCTTGCGTGAGGCGCAACTCTCTGCGAGCAGCCGGCAGTTGTTGGAATATTTGCGCGAGGTGGCGCAGTCGCTGAAGGCTTAGCTATCTGCCTTGGGAGTTTTTTTCTTGGCGGTTTTTGCAGGGCTTTTGGTGCTTTTCGCCGCTTTGCCCGCACCGCGCTTGGTTTCTTTCGCCGGCGGCTCGCTGCTCATTTGCAGTTGCTCCACCCAGGCCAGCGTATCCAGGTAGCTCAGGAATTGGTGCAAATAACCCGGCGAGACATCGCGCATGTACGCCAGGGCGCGGTGCACCAGATGATTTGAGTTCAGCGGTCCGGCGTTTTCGTGGACTTGCTCTTCGGACTGGCGTACTTGTCGATTCGCGCTGACGCGAGACCACGTCGAACGGAACTCGTCGAGTACTGGAAGCTCCGGATAGCGTTCGCGCAGATTGCCGACGCTAGTGGCAAACGTGCGAGTGTGGTCGGCGGGTGTCAGTGCCGCGAGGTGAGCGAGCAGGCCGGTGAGCGCGCCGTCGCGAGAGGTTGCTGCGCTGGCGGCAGGGGCGGAGGCGGTTGCCGTGGCGCCGGTATTGGCCGCTTTTTCTATGCGTGCGCCATATTGCTGGAGCAATTGCGCCAGCCTCGCGTGCAGTACGCGCTGTGTGTTCTCGTCAGCCAGGCCTGCTGCTCGATTCGCCATGGTCTGGATGAGCTGAAAACGCACTGGGTCCAGACGATCGGCGCCCTGTTCGCGCCAAGCGTCCAGGGTTTGTTGAATGTCGGCAGGCTGGGCGTTACTCACTGGTTGCGGCCCCCGCGTTGGCGGATTTTGGAATCGGCGCGATTTCCACGCGTCGATTGTTGGCGCGGCCTGCTTCGTCTGTGTTGGCAGCGACTGGGCGTTGTTCGCCGAAGGCAGCGGCAAACACGATCTCTGGCGAGATACCGTCATTGATCAGGGCGCGGGTTACAGTCAATGCACGTTGCGCGGAGAGTTCCCAGTTATCGGCAAAGCGTCGATTGTTCTCGTGGATAGGCTGGTCGTCGGTAAAACCGCTCACCATCAAGACCTCGTCGTGCTCTTTCAGATAGGCAGACAGCGGAGCGATCAGGCTTTGCAGGACCTTGCGGCCTTCGGGTTGCAGTTGGTCGGAATTCAGCGCAAACAGCACGCTGCCACTGATACCGATGCGGCCATCTATCAACGTGACCTGGCCCGCGGCCAAGGGGACGGCCAATGCGTGTTCCAGGGCTTCGCGGCGCTGCGTTTCCACCTCGCGCTGCTGGACTTCGGTTTCCAGTTTGCTGGACAGATCCAGTCGCTTTTTGACCTCGGTCTCAAGCTTGGTGGAAAGCTCCAGCTGCATGCCGATGACGCCGACCAGGATCAGCACAAACGCGCCCAGCAGCACCGACATCAAGTCGCCGAATACCGCCCACGCAGGAGCGGAGGGCTCTACGCCCGCGTCGATGTCGTCTTTCATGCCGAGGTTTCGCTATTGGCTGCGGTCTGTTGGGCCGCAAGCAGTTGCAGGTCTTCGATGATCTGTTTCTGCGACATGACGCTCAGATCCACGACTTCGCGAGCCTGTGCGACGTAATAGGCCAACTGCTCGTCGCTGCGCGCCATGGATTTGTCCAGGGCGGCTTCGATGCGTTCCAGGTGTTCGACCAGTTTGTCGTTGGACTGGCTGAAAAGCTGCACCGCGGTGCCAAAGGCTTCGCCCAGGCTGGCGACTTCGACGGCGCTGCCGGTGATGGTTGCGGCAGCGTCGGTCAGTTTGACGGTTTCTGTCTGGGCGGTGTCGGTGAATTGTGATCCGACGCGTTCCAGCAGCTCGGACGAGCTGGAGATGAGCGAATCCACAGCGTCGCGTTGCTGCGTCGAGGCATGATTCACAGCATCCAGCAGGGTGCTGAGGGTTTCCATCAGACGGTTGCGTTCGTCGAGCAATTCGTTGTCGCGGGCCATGCCATCGGACAGTTTTTGACGCAGCTCGGAGATCACCGAGGCGGCGGCGCGAGGAGCCTCGGCGGCCGTTTGCACCAACTGGGCGACTTCGGCAATCGTGTCGCGCGCCTGGGTTTGCGTGTGGGACGACAGTTCCTGTGCGGTTTGGATCAGCGTGTCGCAGATTTCCTGCTGACGGCTGGTCGTCTGGGCGCTGACCTGCTCCCATTCCTGGCGCAGCGCGTAGGCGGTGTTTTCCAGAGACACATTCAACGAGGATGCAATATCGTCGAACGAGTTGTGCAGGGTGGACGCGGTGTTTTCCAGCGTGACGGTCAGGGTGGAGGTCGTGCCTGTCAGCGAGGCGTTCAAGGACGCCGCGGTGTCTTCCATTGAGGCGTTCAGCGCGGTGGAGGTCTTTTCCAGCGAGTCATTCAGCGCAGTCGCGGTGGTCTGCAGCGAGGTGCTCAGTGTGCTGGCTGTGCTTTCCAACGAGGTATTCCAGGTCGATGCGATGTGATCGAGCGTGGCTTTCCAGTTGTCCAGACGTTGTTGGTCCTGAGCAATCAGCTGGGTCTGCAGATCGGCGTGCGATTGGCGCAGTTCCGCGATGACGTCGGCTGCAGCCTTGGGTGCCTCGGAGACGATGTGCAGCAGCTGGGACACTTCGGTAATGGTGTCGCGAGCATGGGCTTGCGTTTGCGAGGTCAGTTCCTGGGCGGTCTGGGCCAGCGTTTCGCGGATGGCTTGCTGGTGCTCGGCGGCCTGCGAACTGGTTTGCGCCCATTCCTGGCGGAGTGCCGACGCGGTGTCTTTGAGCGAGGTGTCCAGCGAGGTGGTGATGCCTTCGATGGACGAGTGCAGTGACTTGGCGGTGTCGCTCAGCGTGGCATTCAGCGTGGAGGCCGTATTTTCGAGGGTGTTGCAGATCAGTTGCTGACGGTCTGCTGTATGCGAGCTTGCCTGCTCCCATTCCTGGCGCAGGGTCGCGACGGTGTCTTTCAACGAGGTGTCCAATGAGGACGACAGACTCTCGAAGGACGTATGCAATGTGGATGCCGTGTCCGCCATCGACGTATGCAGTGCGCCTGCCGTGGTTTCCAGCGAGGTATTCCAGTTTGAGGCGATGTGATCGAGCGAGGCTTTCCAGTTGTCCAGGCGTTGTTGGTCCTGGGAGATCAGTTGGGCCTGCAGGTCGGCGTGAGATTGGCGCAGCTCGGCGATGACGCTGGCCGCTGCCTTGGGGGCTTCGGAAACGGTGTGCAGCAGCTGGGACACTTCGGTAATGGTGTCGCGAGCATGAGCCTGCGTTTGCGCGGTCAGTTCCTGAGCAGTTTGAGCCAGGGTATCGCAGATGAGCTGCTGGCGTTCGGTGGCGTGTGCGCTCGCTTGTTCCCATTCCTGGCGCAGGGTCGAGGTCGCGTCCTTCATTGACGTGCCCAGCGTGGATCCGATGTGATCGAGCGAGGCTTTCCAATTGTCCAGGCGTTGCTGGTCCTGGGCAATCAGTTGGGCCTGCAGGTCGGCGTGCGATTGGCGCAGCTCGGCGATGACGCTGGCTGCTGCCTTGGGGGCTTCGGAAACGGTATGCAGCAGCTGGGACACTTCGGTAATGGTGTCGCGAGCATGAGCCTGAGTTTGCGCGGTCAGTTCCTGGGCAGTGTGGGCCAGGGTGTCGCAGATGGCCTGTTGGCGTTCCACGGCGTGAGCGCTGGCTTGTTGCCATTCCTGGCGCATCGCCGAGGCGGTGTCTTGCAGTGAGGTATCCAGCGACGATGCGATCCCTGCGATCGACGTTTGCAGGGTGGACGCGGTATTTTCCAGCGACGCGTTCAAACCGGAGGCGACCTGGTCGAACGAGGCTTTCCAGGTATCCAGGCGTTGTTGATCGTGCGCGGCCAGTTTGTTTTGCAGCGCTGCATGGGACTGGTCCACGCTGCGCAGCAATGCCGAGGCGTGCTGTTCCAAACTGGCGGTGGCGGCTGTCAGCGCGCGTTGGTTGTCGTCGGCCAGTTTGGTGTTGGCCTGTTGCTGCTGTGACAGGGCTTGATTCCAGATGTCAGCAACAGATGAGGTGGTGGCTTCGAAACGGCCGGACAGGTTGTCCAACTGTTGGCGAACGGCAATGGCGAGGGTGTCCTGCCAGGCGCTGGTTTCACGTGCCAAGCCCGCCAGTGTGGTTTGCACGGCAGGCTGGATGGCTTCGCCGGCCATGCGGGCGCTATCGATGACGCTTTGCTTGAGCGATTGTTCGATGGACGAGGCCAGGCCGGTGTAGGCGGTCTCGGTCTTGCCGTAAAAGGCGTCCTGGCTGGCGGCCAGGCGGTCATGCAAGGCTTGGCTCTGCTTTTCCATGGACGTCATCATGGCTTGCAGGCGTTCGACCAGCAGAGGCATGGCCTCGGCTTGCTGCTGCATCAGTTTGTAGGTCTGTTCGCCATGATGGTTCTGGGAATAGGGCCGCAACGTGGTCGCGATCATGACGTCCAGTTGTTGCGCAGCCTGAATGCGCGAGCGCCGGCAGATCGTGGCCAGCAAACCTAATGCTGCAGAGGTCGCTACGCCGGCGACCGAGGTGCCGAACGCGAAACCCAGGCCCTGGACAGGGGCGGCGAGAGAGGCGCGGATCGCTTGCAGATCGACGGCGCTCTCGAGGGCGACGCCCGTGCCGCGCAAGGTGGCGACCATTCCCAGGAAAGTCCCGAGCATCCCGAGCAGCACCAGCATTCCCACCAGATAGGGAGTCAGTGTGGGGCCGGGCAGGGCGACTCGTTGGCCCTCGATGCGCAAGCGGGTCGCGCCGCGCAGGCTCGGGTGCAACTGGCTAAGCCAGCCATCCAGGCTCGACGGCGCCACGGTCAGGCTGCTGACGGCACGAGACAGCGTGTCTGTGGTCCGTTGATAACGCTGGAGTTCTATGACCCCGGTCAGATAGACGAGACCAATCAGGAAAATGATGGCTAATGCCAGCAGGTTGGTGCCTATGTAACCGGCACCGATCCAGCCTACAACGGCCAGACCGGCCAGGAAAACGACGAGAGAGATGATTGTTCGGGTCATAGGGGTTCGGTCAACTGGCGCGCAGAGCGGCTAGCAAGCCTTCGATCGGTTGTAAACGGATGTCCAGTTCGGCCAGCAACACGCTGCGCATGTCTTTGCGAAACGTGGAGAGCCACAAGGGCACGACGGGCGCGGCCGGTTTATTGGCGCGGTTCGCTGTGTAGCGGGTATTGGCCAGGGGAACGGCGCGCGTCGTGGGCTGGACAGGGGGAGAGGTCGTCGCGGCGGCTTCGGCAGTCGTGGCCGGTGCTGCCGCAAAGCGAGATGATGCAGTATTTTTTGCTGCAGAGGCCTGCGAGGCTGATGTCTGCGGCACGGATTCGCCGGCGGACTGAGCCCCTTCGATAGGGGAGGAGGCGGCGGAGTCTGCCTGGGCGTCATTATTTATTGCGTCGGCGGCCGGGCCAGCAGGCGCGGCCGTTGCCGCCTCGGCGGCTTTCGCCGCGCGCTCTTGGGCTTCTTTTTCGGCTTTCTGAGCGGCTTGGCGCAGGCGTTTGAAGTGCTTTTCCAGCAGGGTGGGCACGGTAGCCAAGAGCCGGCGTTCCTGCAGGCTCAATGAGCGTTCCAGGATAGCGTCCACCATGGCCAGCCGAGCCCGGTCAGGCGTTTGCGCGGCGAGAACGGCTCGCAGGCTGCCGCGTAATTTGGCAATGTTGGTTTCCATCGCCTGCTGGATGGTCTGATAGCGTTTCCGGTAAATCGTGTATTCGAGCAGCGCCTCGTCGGGCGAGACAGGGGCGGCTCGTGGCGCACCGCGTTGAGTCGGCACAAACACGTCCGCCGTATACGCCTTTTCGTCGGCGATGGCGTAGGTCAGCGCTGCGCGCATGCGATCGTATTCCCGCATTTCGGCGCTATCGAGCGACTTTGGATTGGCGGTCACCGCCAACGGACCGCCCTCTAACACAGTAGAAAGGGCGATCGCGTCCGTCCAGCCTAACCAGAGGCTGAGTCGATCTGAGAGCGGTTGGCGGGATTCGGAAACGTCAGCGTCCGTCAGCCGGGCAAGCAGACGGATAAGCGTGGGGCCGCTGACACCTCGCCGGGGTACTTGCACCATACGGCCAGAGTCAAAATCCGGCAGTTTACAGGGTGTGAGGCGGATGGGCACGCGTTGCGGCCTATTTGCACGGTTTTGCCCCCTAAAATCGGTAAAAGTGAACAAATTATGGGCAATCGTGTCGTCAGGCTGGCAGCAATGATTCAGGCTGGCCTGCCGCCTGCGACTGCAGGCACTGCTGCAGGCATCGTGCGGCATCGCTGAGCGCACGGTCATGAGCCCATACCAGGGCCAACACCGGATCGGAAAGTGTCAGGAGGTGGCGGGCCAGCAATCCCTGACGCTGCGCATAGCGCGCCCCCTGGCTTTCGACGATGGCAATACCCAATCCTTCGGCAGCGAGGGCGCAGGCGGCGGACGACTGAGCGACTTCGATCGTGGGCTGAAAGGCCAGGCCGCGCCCCTCGGTGGCCTGCCGGGTAGCGCGACCGGCGGGCACGGCCGCTGCTAGCGCGATGGGGGAGGCTGCCGCGACTTTCTCCAGCGTCAGGTCGGGCAATTCAGCCCAAGGGTGGTCGGCGCGCATGACGGCATACAAGCTCAACGGGCTGAGTTGCTGGCTGGCTACGCGCGTCTGATCGGCAGGGGAGCCAATAATGATGCCCAGATCGATCCGATGGTCTACGGCCATTTCGATGATTTCCAGCGCTGTGCCTGCCCGCACCGTGACGGCGATCGAAGGATGGCGCTCACGCATGCTGGCCAGTGCTGCGGGCAGCAGGCTGGAGGCGGCGATAGCCACAGCGCCCACCGCCAAGCGTGCCTGAGCGCCCTGGCGGATGTCTCCCGCCAGCCGGTCGACTGCTTCGATCCCGGCCAGCGCGTTCAAGACTTCAGGTATCAACGTGCGCCCCTGGCTCGTGAGCTGCAGCCGGCGGTTTTCACGGCTAAAGAGCGCAAAGCCGAGACGGATTTCCAGATCGCGCAGCAGGGCGCTGGCTGCAGGCTGCGTCATGTGAGCAGCAGCGGCTGCGGCAGTCACCGTGCCGTGTTGGTACATAGCGCGCAACAAGGTCAGTTCGCGACGGTTTAGCATATGAAATTTGTATGAAATCAGCCAATTTATCTATTTGACCATATGGTAGGCGAGCCAACACAATCCTGCTCATCCTGTTTTGTGAGATGAGCTGCCCGCAAGACCCGCGGTGCTCAGCCCGAGCCGAATCAATGAGCGCTAATACGATTGTGTCTGTCGACTGCATCCCGATGCGGCTGCCTTTTTTTCACTGGAGTCCTCCCCCTTTGTTTGCGGGGCGTCCGCGCGACAAGTTGGACAGCGCACTGGTTCGTGTCCAGACCCAGGACGGTACAGTCGCTTGGGGCGAGTCCTATTGTGTAGAGCCGCGTGCGCTGCAGGCGGTATTCGAGACATTGATTGCGCCGCTGGCATGCGGCAAAGATGCCGCGGACCAGACCCTGTTGCCGCTGATGCAGCGCACGCTGCATAACCTGGGGCGATCGGGGCCTGTCGTGCATGCCCTGGCAGGCCTGGATATTGCGTTATGGGATTTACGCGCCAAGCGCGAGGGCGTTCCTCTCTATGCGCTGCTGGGCGGCAAGCGCCGGGATCGCGTTCGCGCTTACGCGTCTTTGTTGCAGTACTACGGCGATGCGCAACGTTTGCACGAAGTCGTGACGCGCGCTCTGGACGAAGGCTATACCGAAATCAAATTGCATGAGCGCACGGCTGATGCCTTGGGGGCGGCACGAGGCGCAGCAGGCCCGCAGGTTCCCATCATGGTCGATACCAACTGTGCATGGCTGCCAGCCGAAGCCCCTGCCGCCATCGCTGCGATGATGCCGTATGCCCCGTTCTGGATCGAGGAGCCCTTGTGGCCGCCGGAGGACGACCAGGCGTTGATGCAGTTAGGGCGTCAATGTGCGGTGCCTTTGGCCGTGGGGGAAAACGCCAGCAGTGTGTATGCGCTGACGCGTTTGATCGAGCAAGAGGCGGTGGAGTACGTACAACCCAGCGTAATCAAACTGGGCTTCACCGCAGCATGGGGGCTGGCGCAGCAATGCCAGGGAACGTCGGTACGGTGCGCGCCGCAGGTGGCGTTTTTTGGCCCGGGATATTTGGCGAGCTTGCATCTGATCGCCGCGCAACAGGACGAGGTGTCGTTGGAGCGCTTGTACGTAGAGCTCGCGCACGTGCCTTACGGCGAAACGGTGCCGATCAAGGACGGATGGGTCGTTGTGCCCGGTGCGCCGGGGTTGGGAGCAGATCCGGAGCAGGCGCTGGCGCAAGGACAGTATCGGCAATAGACAGCTTGATCGGAACCCGGCGGTGTAGTGCGCAAAACGTGGATGCTCAGTATCGGCGCAGCCCCGTAGATCAATGAAAAGACAGGAGACACCATGAACACATCACGCAGAACATTCATAGCCGGCAGTGCCGCGTTTGCTTTCGGTTCAATGGCAGCGGCATGGGGGCGGCCCGCTTTTGCCGCAGACTATCCCACGGAACCCGTGCGCTTGATCATTCCCTATCCTCCTGGGGCGGCCACGGATACCTTGGGACGGATGGCGGGCCAGACCTATACCCAGACGCTGGGGCAATCGTTCATCGTGGAAAATCGCGGCGGCGGTACGACGATCGGTACGCGCACGCTGGCGACATCCAAGCCGGATGGTTACACGATAGGGATGGTGGATTCGTCCTTCACGATCAATCCGGGATTGTTGGGAGATCGATTGCCTTATGACACGCAGAAAGATTTTGCACCGATTTCGTTGATGGCCACGGCCCCGTTTGTTCTGGTGGTGCATCCCTCTGTGCCTGTTAAAGACTTGGCAGGGTTTATCCGTTTGGCGAAATCCAAGCCGGGCAGCTTGTCGTACGGATCGGCAGGTGTGGGCAGTGGTCCGCACTTGGCTGGGGAGCAATTGCGGCAAGAGGCCAATATTGAAATTTTGCATGTGCCGTATCGCGGTGGCGGTACTGTCTTTACCGATTTACTGGGCGGGCAGATTCAGTTTGCGTTTGCGACCGTGCCGAGCTTGCGTGACCATATTTTGGCGGGGCGCTTGCGGGCATTGGCAGTGACCAGTGATCAACGTTCAACGCAATTGCCTGACGTGCCCACCTTTACGGAGGCCGGACTGCCAGGCGTGAATCTCTCACCCTTGTTCGGCCTGGTTGCGCCGGCGGGAGTACCTGTCGCCGTGATCGACAAATTATCGTCGACGGTCGCAACCTCGATACAGTCCGGCAGTATGCATAAGCAATTGACCGATATGGGCTTTAATCCAGTCGGCAGCTCGCCTGCGGAATTTGCTCAGCGTATCAACACAGAGATCACCAAGTGGCGCGAGTTGATAAAGCGCGGCGGTATTACCGTAGAGTAATCATGGCAGTGCGCCGTCAGTGTTATCTGTACGGCGCACCGTTTTCAACCGTATGACGCGAATCGGCATCGCGTCACGTCAAAGGGTGCCTTGTATCCACCGTTGCAGATTGTCAATGAATATCTGCCGCACCCGGGCAGGATTGCCATCAGAAAAGCCCGCGCTGTGCGGCGAGGCAATGACATTCTGCAAATCCCATATCGGCGATTCGGCAGGCAGCGGCTCGTGGTAGAACACATCCAGAAAGGCCCCAGCGAGCTGGTTGTTCTGTAGAGCCTGAATGAGCGCGGGCTCATCGACCACATGGCCGCGCGCCACATTAATGAGGCAAGCATGCGCGGGCAACATCGCAAGCAGCTCCGCGCTGATGAGGCCACGCGTGGTGTCCGTTAACGGACAGGCCAGAATCAGCCAGGACGTCTCGGGCAGAATGTCACGCAGGCCGTCATAGCGTACGGTGTGCAGGCCGGGGCCGGCCGGCTCGCTCCCGTGTCTGGCGACAGAAACGGTTAATCCCAGCACTTGCAGTAACTGCGCGATACGCTGTCCGATACCGCCCCACCCGACGACGACAGCGCGCTGTCCTTGCAGATCGCGGGGAGTCCGGTCTTTGCCCATCAACGGTTCCCAGGCGTGACGTTGCTGAGCTCGCATCAGTTGCGGCAGTTTTCGGGCTAGCGCCAGCACACCTGTCAGCGCAGTTTGTGCCACGACCGCATCTGATGCGCCGTGCGATGCGGTGACACGGACGCCGCGTTGCTGTTGTTCCTGATAAAAGTCGCGATCCACACCTGCAGAATGCACGTGCATCCATTGCAGATTAGAGGCGGCGCGTACGGCGGTGTAGAAATGCTCGGTCTCGGGCATGATCTCGAATTTGGTCGAGCGCCCCGTGATATCCCGTGAGATAAAGGCAGCCTCGGCGAGGGCTGCCCGTTCCTCGCCGGGATGGCACAACGTTATCGTCTGGCCCAGCGCCGCAATACCTGCAGCGAGGGCTGAGGCTTCCTGTTCCGAGCACAGGACATGCAATGGATGCTTCTGGCTCATTGCGCTTTGGTATCCAGTTTCTCGACGATTTTCTTCCACTTTTCGTATTCGATATGGGTGAATTTTCCGAAGTCTTCCGGCGTGCCGCCTACCGCGATCGCACCTTCATTCAGCATGTCGGCCTTTAGTGTCGGCAACGCGTCGTTCACACCTTTGTTGATGGTGGCGATGACGTCCGCAGGGGTATCCTTGGGTGCAAAGAAACCAAACCATGATCCTGAGTCAAAATCCTTGAAGCCTTTTTCGGCGACGGTGGGTACGTCCGGCAGCGACGCCAGGCGTTGTTGCGTACTGACGGCTAACGCACGTAGCTTGCCTGCGCGTATCTGGCCCATGACAGAAGGTGCGGTCGCGAACATGAAATCCAGTCGACCGGACATGAGATCGTTGAGCGCATCGGCACCTTTATAAGGTACGTGCGTAGCATCCTGTGCATCGATGTGTTGCATCAACAAATGGCTAGACAGGTGTGACGAGGTGCCTACGCCTGTCGATCCATAGTTCAACCCTTTCTTGGATTTGGCATACTTCAAAAAATCTTCGAAAGTCTTGACCGGCAGATTGGGCGGCACGACCAGCACGTTCGGGACGGTAGCAATCTGTACGATGGGAACCAGATCGGTCAAGGGATCATAGTCGAGCTTCATCAACGACGGGTTGACCGCGATCGGCCCCACCGAGTCCACGATGAGCGTATAGCCATCGGGATCAGAGCGCACCACATACTCCGTGCCGATATTACCGCCCGCGCCGGGGCGATTTTCGACGATGAACGATTGCTTCAGTGCTTGCCCAAGTTTCTCGCTGGTGCTGCGAGTGAGTTTGTCCGTGGTTCCTCCGGCAGTGAATGCTACGACCACCTTGACGGGTCGTTCCGGATAGGCAGCTTGCGCGGGCAGTCCCGTGAACAGGGCCAGCATGCCCGCAGCCAACATGGAAATACAGCTTGCTTTCATCGTAGTCTCCTTCTCTTTATCGTTATCGTGCGCGCACTATGACGCGTCAGTCCCGGTAGCTGTTGTCCAGACGATCCAGCTTGCGCAGCAATGCGGGCCATTCCATGACGCCGTAGGGGCGCCGTGTGCCTGGTTGGTAGTTATTCCAGGTTTCCTCTAATACTTCAGGCGAAACCGCCTGCAAGGGTTGTTGCGCAGCCTGTGCAGCCAACTGCGCGCGGCATGCGAGTTCCAGTCGATGCATCCAGTTAAAGGCTTCGCCGACCGTGCGGCCCACCGTGAGGGCACCGTGATTACGCAGAATCAAGGCCTCTCCGTTGCCCAAGTCCTCGATCAGCGAGGCTTGTTCTTTGGTATCCAGCACCACACCCTGATAATCGTGATAGCCGATTTTCAGGAATCGCATTGCCGTTTGCGTGAGCGGAAGCAGCCCGCACGCGAGAGACGAGACGGCCATCGAGGCCCAGCTATGTGTGTGAATGACGCAGTCCACTTCGTGACGCGCCCCATGGATGGCGCTGTGGATGACATAGCCGGCTTTGTTGATGCCGTAGTTCAAATCACCAAAATCCGGTTTGGACAGAATATTGCCGGCCAGGTCGACCTTGATGAGGCTGGAGGCAGTGATTTCCTCGTACATCATGCCGTACGGATTGATGAGGAAAGCGCCGTCTTCATCCGGTACGCGGGCGGAAATATGGTTCGCCATCATATCGGCCATGCCGTAGAGCTCGACCAGACGGTAACAGGCGGCCAGATCGACGCGGGCTTTCCATTCCGCTTCGCTGCAGTGGGATTTCATCGACGGGATATGGATTCGACCTGTATGAGACATGTGCTTCTCGTGGTTGACGGGTTGTCGTGCATTCATTCCTGAGCGGCTAATAATGTGGCCGGACACAGATGGATGCTGAGTATCCAGAGAGTCTGACGGGTTCTGCCGACCCACGCATTAGGTTGGTGCAAAGAGGGCTTCGGTTTTTTCGAACACGCTATACTGGTTGAATCGGTTGATCGGTCCCTCATTTCCAGGTTTCTCATGGAACTCAGACAATTGCGTTCTTTCGTTCGGGTGGTGGAACTCAACAGCATGGGACGCGCCGCGGTGGAACTGGGTTTGGCGACTTCTACGCTGAGCCAGCAGATCAGCATGCTGGAAAGCGAGTTGTGCACGCGTTTATTGCAGCGCAGGCCGACGGGGGTTTATCCGACCGATGCCGGATTGGATTTCTGGCACCAGGCGCAAGTCATTCTTAAACAGGTCGATATCGCGGCGTCTGTGGCACAGAAAGGCAGGCTGTCCGGCCAAGTGACCGTCGGGATGACCGGGTCCACTGCGACCATGTTGGCCTTGCCCTTTGTGCAAGCGATGCGCGAGAGTTATCCCACAGTCAATGTGCGCCTGATCGAAGGCCTGACCAGCAATCTGCAGGTGATGCTTAACTCGAGGCAGCTCGATCTCGCTGTCGTTTTTGGAGGGATCGAAGCAAAACGCTGGAGCGTCATCCCGTTGGCCGAAGAGCGCCTGTTCATTATCGGCAGGCCCAATCTGGCAGGATGGCCCGCCTGTAGTAACGCTGACGGGATCAGGCTCAGCGCCATCGAGCGGCTGCCCCTCATCCTGCCGGGCCCCGGGCATGCTTTGCGTTCGCTGGTCGATGAGGGTTTTCGGACTGACGGTGCGACGCCGAATGTGATTCTCGAAATCGACGGCGCCCATACCTTGATGAGGGCAGTGCGGGCAGGGGTGGGCGCTAGCGTCCAGCCAGGTTCGTTGTTGTCGAGCCAGGCTGGTTTTCCTTCTTTTGGTTATGGCAAGGACGATGACCTGTCTGTCATTCCCGTCGCAGGCAGCCGTATGGCGCGTAAATGTTTTTTGGTCAGCCTGTCTGATGATGAGCTGTCACCCGCCGGACTCGCAGCGCGCGTGATGTTGACCCGCATGGCGAGAACGTTCGCAGAGCAGGGGATATGGCTGGGGGCGACCACCAGCATCTGTTCGCCCTAAAAGGCAGCTCGCCCAGACCCTAGGCATTGAAAGGTTGCCGCAGTACGCTGTCGCTTATAGATCGTCTGTGTGTTTTTCAATTTCTTCAGCAAGGAAATCTCGAATGAAATACCGTCGTCTCGGTACCAGCAATTTGCGTGTTTCCCCGTTGTGCCTGGGAACTATGATGTTTGGCGAGCAAACGCCCTTTGACGAGGCGCAGCGTATTGTGGCCTCGGCTCGTGAGGCGGGGATCAATTTCATTGATACTGCCGACGTCTATAACGGCGGACGATCGGAAGAGGTTGTCGGCAAGTTGCTGAGCGGACAGCGCCATGACTGGATCCTGGCTACCAAAATGGGGAATGCCGTCGCCAAAGCCCCGAACCGGTCGCATTATTCCCGTCAGTGGGTTGTACAAAGCGTGGACTCGAGCCTGGCTCGTCTAGCCACTGACTATATTGATATTTTGTACATGCACCGCGATTTCCACGAGGAAAACCTCGAAGAGGCAATCCGCGCGTTGGGTGATTTGATTCGCGCCGGGAAACTGCGCAGTTTTGGCCTGTCGAATTTCCGCGGCTGGCGGATCGCCGAAGTCGTTCGTTTGTGCCGCGAGCTCGGTGTGCCTCAGCCAGTGGTGTGCCAGCCCTACTACAACATGTTGAACCGGGGCCCGGAAGTCGAGATTTTGCCAGCCTGCGGCCATTATGGGTTGGGCGTGGTTCCATACAGCCCCATCGCCCGCGGCGTGTTGACGGGCAAATATGCGCCGGGTCAACAGCCCGCAGCGGATACCCGCGCCGGCCGTGGGGACAAGCGCATCATGGACACCGAGTTTCGCGAGGAGTCGCTGAAAATCGCGGCTGAATTGACAGCCTATGCCGAAGGGCGAGGCGTCAAACCAGGTCAACTGGCCACGGCATGGGTGTTGGCCAATCCCTTGATTTCCGCCGTCATCGCCGGCCCGCGTACGCTGGCCCAGATGCAGGATTACTACGCCGCCGTGGATCTGGAGATCACGCCTGAGGAGGAATCCATGGTCAATGCATGGGTGACACCTGGCCATGCCTCGACACCGGGTTATAGCGATCCCAGCTACCCGTTCTACGGCAGGCCCGTCGCCGTCGCGGACAAGGCGGCGTAGGCGTCACTGAACGAGATGTGCACGGCACCTCATGTAGAGGTAACCTGAAGGGGACCGGCATGGATCCGGTCCCGATAGGATTTTGGTTGATGTTTCTGTGGTGTCGCTCACGCACCACATCAAAAATGTTGAGTCACGCGGCCTGATCGCGATTCGCCCCGACCGGCTTGAAATACGCCAACTCGCCGCTACATACCTAGTATGGTTAAGAGGGCAAGCTCATGAGATCGCGAGATTTTTCATCCTGGATCTGGGGCGATGCACTATCGCTGCTAGAACACGCCGAGCGCCTGCATCGTCAGTTGCTGCGCGCCGGCCCCGCGGATGCACCCCACTGGGAACCCCCGGTGGACATCATTGAAACCGCTACTGCCGTCATGGTCTATGTGGCGCTGCCGGGTGTGCCGTCTGACACGCTCGTGGTGGCGTTCGATCCTGGCGGCATTACGGTGTCGGGCGCGCGCCCCATGCCGTGTGCGGCCAACGCCCGCATTCATCGATTTGAAATTCCCTACGGCCGTTTCCGCCGCCGCATCGCGTTGCCGCTGCATGCGCTGGAACCCGAATCCTCTACCTTGGCAGATGGCTGCCTGGTTTTGACGCTGAACAAAGTAAGGGAGGCTCCATGAGCGACACCCGCATTCTGCCCGACGACGCACGTATCATCATTCCGTTGCGCGACGCGGTGCTATTTCCCGGCGTACTGTCGCCTGTGACAGTGCGGCGCGAGTCTTCCATTGCTGCGGCTCAAGAGGCCGTCAAAACCGAGCGCCCCGTCGGGTTCCTCCTGCAGCGCGATCCGTCCAAGAACGACGTTGGGCCGAATGACTTGTGCTGGGTAGGCACCGAAGGGCCGATCGCCCGGTACATTACGGGCCAGGAAGGCGCGCATCACCTGCTGGTGCAGGGGCAGTCGCGTTTTCGCGTGCTGGAGTTCCTGGAGGGGTGGCCGTACATGGTGGCCCGTGTCGCCGAGGTCGCAGAGGCCGAAGCGCAGGACAGCCAGACCGAGGCACGGTTCCTGCAATTGAAAGAGCAGGCGATCGAGGCCATTGCGCTGTTGCCCAATGTGCCCGACGAGTTGGTGGGTGTCGTGCGCAGCATTGAGTCTCCAGGCTTGCTGGCCGATATGGTCACCCACATGATCGACATCAAGCCCGAGCAAAAACAGGACATCCTGGAAACGTTCGACTTGTCGCGCCGCCTGGATAAATCCATCGAACTGCTGTCCGGGCGTGTCGAGGTATTGCGGCTGTCCAAAGAAATCGGCGACCGTACTCGCGCGCAATTCGATGAGCGTCAGCGCGAGACGGTGCTGCGCGAGCAACTGCGTCAGATTCAGAAAGAGCTGGGCGAGGTCGATGACAGCGCGGCGGAAGTCGCACGCCTGAAAGAAAGCATCGAAGCAGCGGGCATGCCCGATGAGGTGCTGAGCCACGCGCGCAAGGAACTGGGCCGTCTGCAACGCATGGGCGAGGCCAGCGGCGAGTCGGCCATGCTGCGCACCTACCTGGAGTGGCTGACCGAGCTACCCTGGAAGCAGTCGCCGCAGCCACCCATTGACTTGACCGAGGCGCGCAAAATCCTGGACGAAGACCATTTCGGCCTGGACAAAATCAAGCGTCGTATCCTGGAATACCTGGCGGTACGTAAACTCAACCCGCAGGGCCGCAGCCCGATTCTGTGTTTTGCCGGGCCTCCGGGTGTGGGCAAGACCTCGCTGGGGCAATCCATCGCACGGGCGACCGGGCGCGCTTTTCAGCGGGTGGCGCTGGGTGGTGTCCATGACGAGGCGGAAATCCGCGGGCATCGCCGCACCTATCTGGGCGCCTTGCCGGGCAACATCATCCAGGCCATGCGGCGTGCAGGCACGAATAATGCGGTCGTGATGCTGGATGAGATCGACAAGCTCGGCGCCGGTGGATTTCATGGCGATCCGGGCAGCGCTTTGCTGGAGGTGCTGGACCCCGAGCAGAATCACAAATTCCGCGACAACTACCTGGGCGTGGATTTCGATCTGTCGCACGTGATGTTCATTTGCACGGCGAACATGCTGGACACGATTCCAGGGCCGCTGCGCGATCGTATGGAAATCATTCAACTTCCTGGCTATACGGAAGAAGAAAAAATCCAGATCGCCCGCCGGTATCTGGTCGCGCGTCAGTTGGAAGCCAATGGGCTCAAGCCCGAGCAAGCCGAATTGACGGATGCAGCTTTGTCCTCCATCGTGGGCGACTACACCCGCGAGGCGGGCGTACGCCAGCTCGAACGCGAGGTCGGTGCGACGCTGCGTCATGCCGCCATGCAGGTGGCGGCGGGCAAGGCCGAGCATATCGTGATCGATGCTCCCGATCTGCCTGCAATTCTGGGTGCCCATCGTTTCGAGAACGAAGTTGCCTTGCGCACCAGCGTGCCGGGCGTGGCCACAGGTTTGGCCTGGACGCCGGTGGGCGGCGATATCCTCTTCATCGAGGCGAGCAAAACCCCGGGTGCGGGCCGCTTGATTTTGACCGGCCAACTGGGCGACGTGATGAAGGAATCCGCGCAGACCGCGCTGACGCTGGCCAAAATCTGGAGCGGCGATTCGCTGGAAAAAATCGACGTGCACATCCACGTGCCGGCTGGCGCTACGCCTAAAGACGGCCCTAGCGCGGGCGTTGCTATGTTCTTGGCGTTGGCCTCGCTGCTGTCCGGCAGGCCCGTGCGTTCGGATATCGCGATGACGGGTGAAGTCAGCCTGCGCGGTCTGGTGTTGCCTATCGGCGGCGTAAAGGAAAAGACCCTGGCTGCATTGCGCGCGGGGATCACGACGGTGATGATTCCTCGACGCAATGAAAAGGATCTGGACGATGTGCCCGCCGAAGCGCGTCAAAAACTGAAGTTCCTGCTGCTGGACCGGATAGAGGATGCCATCCGCTATGCGATCGATGGGCAGGAAACTCAGGCGCCGGTGGCAGAGCCTCAGGCGGCAGCGGGCTAGTGGGAATGGTCGCCGCGGCGGACTCCTGACGGAGTTTCCCGCGGCGAATGCCTGCGTTGTGCCCGTTATTTCGGGATAACACCGCAGGCGATACGGCCTGCGCCGCCTCCCAGCGGTTTGGGATGATCGCTGTGATTATCGCCGCCCGCATGCACCATCAATGCGCGTCCCTGGACCTCTGACAGTTTCAGGCGGGGAGCCAACACTGGCGTGGTCGCGGTGCCATCGGCACCGACATACAGCGCGGGCAAGTCGCCGCGATGGCCGCCGTCGTCCCAGGGCGTACTGTGTTTCTTGGTACCGTCCGGGTCGTAGTGCCCCCCAGCGCCGCCCGCAGGCACGGTCTTGCCGTCTTGTTGCGTAGCGTCGCAACTGCCTTTCTCGTGCACATGAAATCCATGCACACCCGGCGGCAAGTCTTTCAGGTTGGGCGTCAGTACCAGACCGTACTTACTATCGGCCAGGCTGACGGAGCCAATTTCCTGGCCCGGGCCTTTGTCCGTGGCCAGGTGGAGCGGTACCGTGACATCGGCGTAGGCGTTGGCCGCCAGACCGAATAAACCTGCCAGTAACGTGACCTTCAGATGACGCTTCATAACTCCTCCGTATAGGCATGCGCGGGAGTTTGAACGGCCAGCTCCCGAATCATGTGAAACGAATAACTAGGTTACACCTCTGCATAGGGAACTGAGGAAGTTTCCCTGTTACTAATGTCATCGTACCGTCAATGGCCCGTCAACGAAACCGGCGCGGGCCATTGACGTGGATTACACATTAACGAGGCGTATTCATGCAACTCAGCAACATTCTAAATTCGATCATGACCGCCTTTTGGTCTGATACTTCAGAACCAAGCAACGAAGAGCCTTCTAGCCTTTATGGCGATCACATGACATCGGATACGCACGGTGCCGATATCGCTACGGAGAGCAGTGGTGATGAGCCCATCCTGCCGACGAATGCCGTAAATGCACTAGTTCAAGCTGCCATCCATACAGAGGACGCTGCCCACCAGGCACTCGCCGGTCATGAAAATGCGCAGGCTAACGCTGGCGCGCTGCTGGTGGCGGCTACGAACCCTGACGTCCCCGCTGTCCACCAGGCACTTGCCGGTCATGAAAATGCACAGGCTAACTTTGGCGCGCTGCTGGCGGCGGCTGCGAACCCTGGCGTCCTCGCTGTCCACCCGGCACTCTTCCCTACGCCAGAGAATGCCAGAGCGGGATAACGATTCCGTTTCTCGGTAGCAAAATATCCGCAGTTGTTCCTGGGGTATGGCACATCGCTATCCCCAGGAAGTTTTTTCGTACAGTATGGCGAGATCAAGATGCCGTTGCCATAGTCGATTGGGCTGCGGTATCGGGAATCAGCCGTTTCCCCAAACTGATGACATCGTCCTGTTTGAAAGCCAGCTTTTCATAGAACGACACCACCGCCGTATTGCCGCCGCGTACCAGCAGATTGATTTTGGGGCAGCCCAGGGCAAGCAGCCGCTGCTCGATTTCCTGCATCAATGCCGCGGCGTAGCCGCGCCGCTGATAATCGGGCGCTACAGCTAGATAATTCACCCAGCCACGATGGCCGTCATAGCCGCCCATGACGGCCGCCACGAGGGTATTGCCCACTGTGCCCACCAGAAACATTTCGGGTTGCACGGTGAGCTTGCGAGCGATGTCCTTATAGGGATCATTCCACGGCCGCGTCAGGCCGCAGTCTGTCCATAATTGCACAACGGCATCCGCGTCAGCGGGCTGGTATGTACGGATTGAAAACTCGGTCGGATTCACGCTTTGTTCCTTCAGGGTTGAAAAACAAAGGCCGTGGGATACCGCGGGGGCGAGGAAACGTAATACGCAACAAAAAGGCCACGCGGTATCGTGGCCTTTGAGGGGAACACCAATTACGGTGTCGGGACAAGACAAAGCCACTCAACGAAATCGTCGAGTCGTTCGTCGCGAATGCGGGTGGCAGAAGCAGGCATACGTGTTGTCCATGGGTAAGAGCATACCGGAAGTCCGCTTGTTTGCAAAAGCGCCACTGCTGTCCCGTTGTTTCTACAATAATATCCATATCGACAACACCTGGAGCAGGGGCATCGGATGGACGCAGAATTTTGGCTGGAACGCTGGCGTGATGGGCGCACGCACTTTCATCAGACGCGCGTGACGCCGCTGTTGGCGAAATATTGGCCAGCGTTGGAATTGCCGGCAGGCAGCAAAGTGCTGGTGCCGCTGAGCGGGAAATCGCTGGATATGGTGTGGCTGGCCGAGCAGGGGCATCAAGTATTGGGTGTCGAATTGTCGTCGCTGGCCGTGGAGCAGTTTTTCGCGGAAAACAATCTGACCCCCTCGGTGCGCGAAGCGGACCAAGGGATGTATTACGCCGCCGGCAGTATCGAGATTTATTGCGGCGATATTTTTGCGTTGGGTGCTGATGTGCTCGGCGAATGCGTGGGCGCCTATGACCGGGCGGCACTGGTGGCGTTGCCTGAGGATATGCGCGAACGCTACGCGAAGCACGTCTACGGACAGTTATCCGACGCGTATCGTGGCCTGTTGATTACCTTGGACTACGATCAAAGTCAGATGGAGGGGCCGCCATTCTCAGTCGGCGATGATGAGGTGCAGGTCATCTATGCCGGGCACTCGGATGCGACGCTGATCGATCGGCGCGATATTCTGGACAAAGAACCAAAATTCAAAGAGCGCGGCTTGGCGAGACTGGATACGTTGGTATATCGGTTGCAGCGGCGGAGGTGATTCATGAGCGTTCGCATCGTGCGGTTGGGTTCCCCGCGCCTGGAGGGTGAGGGGCTGCGTATCGGGACCGTGCGGCGTCCGCCGCGTGGCGTGCCCAAGGCCGAGTTCGCCAGCCGCAACTATTACGATGTCTGGCTGCCTACGCTGTCTCCTAGCCCAGAGCTGGTCACGCAGGCACTGGCCGTAACAACGGACGCACAATGGCGCACGGTCGCCCGCAAGATGCGCACTGAACTGGATCATGGCGATGCGGCCAAGGTGCTGGACGTATTGGCGGCGTTGTCGTCGACCACGGATTTTTCCGTGGGATGTTATTGCGAAGACGAAAATCGCTGCCACCGCAGTGTGTTACGCCAATTGTTGGCCGATCGAGGCGCGGTATTTGTTTAGGCCAGTTTTTACTGTTTCATTCTGCTGTGTCGCAACGTCCGTTTTCGCGGATGTGGCGTCCTTGCTTGCCCGAGAGTTTGAAGGGCATGTCTCCGAGTTGTGTAAAAAATAATGACCACAACACCTCGTTCAGTATGGAACTGAGGGAACGCTCCTGTTACTAATGCGCGTATTGCTAATGACTGGGCCATAACGCTAGGCCGAGGCTTTTAGCGTCGAGACACATCAACGAGGAGCATTCATGGAACTTGGCATCGGTGTCAATAGAAGTAATCCTGGTCTTTCGGAGGCAATTTCAGAAATGCCCGCTTCCGAGATGTCCATAGACAAAGAGACTAAGGACGCTAAAGTTACGATAACCAAGCTCATAGAGTCCAACGATAAAGAAGCAATTCAGGGTTTTTTCTCCAAGCCTCATTCAGTCGAGCTGATAGCAGGGCTGGCGGAAAAGGGAGAACTGCTGCATCGAGCTGCCGATCTGGGGCATGCGGACATGATAGAACTCCTGGTCCGGAATCTGCCGCCACAAGCCCTCAATGCGCGAAATCAAGATGGCAGTACGCCTTTGATATTGGCTGCAAAACACGGAAACGTGGACGTGGTCAAGACATTGCTGACAGCTGGCGCGTCTCCTGATATGCAAGACAATCGGGGGCTTACGGCGCTCATATATGCAGCGCTTTCTGGTGCGCTGGAAGTGATAAAAATGCTTTTAGGCTACGCATCGGCCGGCGATGTAGCGCGCTCGGCTCCGGCTGCGGATATTCATGCACAGGATAATGAGGGAAAAAACGCTCTCATGAGAGCGTTGGAAAATAAACACTTCGATGTGGCGGCGCTGCTGCTTGAAAATAAGGCAGACGTTCACGCCAGGGCGAAAGACGGGGCTACGGCAGGTATGCTGGCGGCTCTGAGTGGCCACATCGTTGCCATAAACCTGTTGGCCAAGTATGGTGCTAATTTTAACGACGAGGATTCGATTGGCCGCACGGCGCTGGCGTATGCCGCAGACTCGCCTAAGGAATCTATTGACGGCGTTGTCCAAGCATTGCTCAAGAATAACGCCGACATTAATTTTAAAAACGAGGCGGGAAATACCCCGTTGATAGCAGCCTTTGATAATAGATCCGAGGGTTTGCTCTCACTCATTAAAGTCGGAGCCGACGTCAATGCGCAACGAGCGAATGGCGATACGTTATTGATAGACGCAGCGCGAGATAACGATTTCGAAAGGGTAAAGTTCCTGACGGAAAATGGCGCTGACGTTAACAAGGCGGGAAATTATAGAAAAACTCCGCTAATGCACGCGCTACCTGAGGAGAATGGGAAATTAGTGAAGTTCCTTTTGGATAAGGGAGCAAATATCCAAGCCATGGATAGGGGCGGAAAGTCTGTATACCAATATGCGCCTGTAAACAGGGACGAGACAAGCCCTATGTTGGACCTGGTGAGAAAGTATAAGCCGACGGCAAAGGAAGGATCGTAGACATCTTTTGTAGTGAGCTCGTGGCTCTCTCTGTTGACGTTGCAGCAGAGAGCCACGCATAAAAATGCCGTTGGCATGCATGCTTGGCAACGTGTTCCAGAAACGCAGGGCGGCCGTGCTGTGGGTTCGCTTCGCAGCAGTTGCAGCACCGCAGCAAGAAATAATGCTGTACGTATAGAAACAAAACTGCAAGATTCTGGCGCGGCGAGGGCGCTACGATTTCGGACTTTCGGCAACACCCAATCTACGCACGTTGATATGGGAGCGCGGATGCGTCCAGCACTGGGCAAGCTCAAAACCCGGATTGCCACTGGGGTGGGTTCTACCGTGGCGGTCTGCACGGCGACGGTCTACACCATCATGGGTGCGGGGGCCGTTGCGCCCGTGACGCAGTATCAAGCAGGCGCGCAAATCGATGCGGGCCGCTGGCAGGTGGTGCCGCATCGCGCGTGGATCAGCAAGGCAGAACGCGTCTATGGCGTCCGAGTGCAGCCGGGGCAACAGGCCCTGGTCGTGGAAGTCGATTTGAATAATCGTTCGGCGTCTTCGAGCCGTGCGTATGACGACACGCTCAAACCCAAATGGCCGGCGGGCGCCAAACCCGAGAACCCCGACGTGGCGCTGTTGCGTGATGGGAAACTGATTCCTCTGCTGCATCCTGGCATGCCTGAACGCGTGGCCTATGTCTGGGTCTTGTCCGGCTCGGTTGCGCTACCGGAAAAAATGCCGATAGAGGTTATCGCACAGACCTATAAACGTGTCGATAACCTCTACGGCACGCCCTTGTGGACCAATCCTAAAGTGATCGGGCAATTCACGCTGCCGGTGGACACCGCTACGGCACCGGCCACTAGCACGCCACCTGCCGCAGCAGCCACTCGCACGCTACCCGCCGCTGCGCGCACTGCCGGCTCGACGGAGCGAGCCTCGTGAAGCGGCGCCTGGCGACTTTGGCGTTGATTCTGATCGCCGCTGCCGTACTGTTCGCGATGCAGCGAACGACGCCGCGTTATGACGAGTTGACCGGCGCGATCCCGGTGCGCGCCGGCATGCACCAGACCGCGTCGACGCGGCTGTTCGATATCGAGGTGCAGCGCGTGCAATTTGCCCGGAAAATCGCGTATCGGTATATCGGTAAAGACGTGGTCCTTACGACATCGGGTCTGTGGGCGATTGTGACTGCCTCCCTGACGGCGCGCTCGGAATCCGTGTCTATCACGAGAGGTTTTTGGGACGGGCCGCAGGGGCTGCGCTACGAGCAATCCGATCGCGCCGTGAATCCGCCCCATATGACGCCCATCAGGTTGGATCCGGGCCTGTCCACACTCGGCCGTTTTCTGTTCGAGGTCCGGCCGGATCAGGTGGGCGATGCGACCTTGGTCGTGTGGCCGTCAGGGCTGCCGCCGCGCCTGGATGCCGAGGCCCATATCGCGTTGGACGACCTGCCCTGGGCAGCGGATGGCGCGTTGGAAGTGACAGATCTCGTGTCTCTCAATCGATTGGACGGAGCGCAGCCATGAATGGGCGCACCGATAGTCCGATGGATGTCGATGAAAAGCGCTGGCGCCGCCGCGGTCTTTACGCATTGATTGTGCTGCTGCCTCTGTTTATCGGCGTGACTGCCTATGAGTCGATCAGTACATGGTGGTTGAGCCGGGATCGTCTGGCCCAAGATGTCGCCATCAATGGCAGCGGCGATTTCGGGGGCTCGCAATGGAAACTGAGTAAATTCCGCATGGTGCCGGTCCCTGCCGGTAAAGACATTCCCGAGGGGGCCATGGGGATGTTGGCAGAATTCGAGGTACAGGTGCAGGACGCGGATCTGGCCAAGAACTGGCGGGACTGTGCTATTTCCCTGGAAAGCCCCGATGGCCGGCGTTGGGGGGCGACAGAAGCCATGCGCCTGCCTCGCTCGCAAGCGCGGCCTTGCACGGCGACGATCTATATGTCGGGTGCAAAGTCTGGCTCTACCGTGCGCGTGCGCGAGGCGTTTCTCGCGCCCCGAGATGTGGCCGATTCGCTCCGGGTAGTGGTGACGCTACAGCCGCAGCAGCCCCGCTATCTACGTTTTGCGCAGCCACCGCAGTTGATGCAGGTCAACCCGCCTGATAATCAGAAATAGACCTGGGCATTCAGGCTGACGGTGCGCGACGGCGAGGGCAGGATGCTGTTTTCTCCCACGTAGTACCAGTAGCGGCGATTGGTCAGGTTATCGATGGCTGCGCGCAGCACCACGTTTTTGGTGGCGATTCGCGTACGGTATACCGCGCCCAGATCTACGGTGTAATAGCTGGGCACGGTCAGATCATTGGCCGAATCGAGATTGGACGACCCCACGTATTTCACGCCGGCGGCGACGCTGAGCCCCGGCAGGGCGGGCAGGGCATAAGCAACTTGACCCGATGCGATAAAGCGCGCGGAGCCCGGCAGGCGATTGCCCTCCAAGGCGGCGTTGCCGGTCTGGTATTTTGCGCTCAGCCACATGGCGTTGGCCTGGATATCCCAGTCGTGTGCCACACGGACATTGCCGGCGAGTTCCAGGCCTTGGATGCGGCCCTCGCCATCCTGCACATATTCATTGGCGTTATTGACATAGCCGGTTCCGCGTTCGATGCGGAACAGCGCCGCGGAAGCGCCCCAATCGCTTTGCGCCGTCTTGACGCCGAATTCGTACTGCTTGCTCTTGAGCGGTGCCAGCGTGGCACCCGCATTCGCATACTGACTGCCTACTGTGCTGCCCTGTTCCAAGGATTCGACATAGCTGGCGTACACCGTGGTTCCTGCCGCGGGCTTGTACATCAACGCGAAAGTCGGTGTGAGAGGATGTTTTTTATAGGCCTCGCCTGCAACCCCTGCGGCATTGAAACTGCGCTGGCGATACGAGATATAGCGCGCGCCGGCCAATAACGACCAATGCTCGCCTATGCTGATCGTATCGCTGGCAAACAAGGCATCCTGATCGAATTCCGCGCCGCGGTACATTTGAGGCGTTCGCGATCCGGTGTATGGAGACGGACGTGCACCGTCATAGAGATTGCCGTAGCCGATCGATCCGTAAAATCCATTTGAATTGAAATCGTTGGCCTGCGTCTGGGTCGCAGCGCCCAGCACCACCTCATGCGTCAGAAAGCCGGTAGCGAATTGGCCTTGGACCATGGCTTGCAGTTGGTTAAAACGGTACGCATTTTTCTGATCGTACATGTAGTCGTCATAGTCGCCAGCCTCATTCAGCAGATTCAGGGTTTCTTCTTTGTAGGTACGAATCGCCTGACTGAAACTGTAGTCCACCGACGCCGTCCATGTTGGCGCGAACTTCCACTGCAGCCCCGTTTTGGCGAACTTGCTGACTGCGTGATACCCGCTGCCATCGGTCGACAATTGGGTACGTCCGCTGATGGTGTCCGGCAGGCCGTTGCCTGTATATCGCGCAGCCGGTAGCGCGACTGCCTGCACGGTGCCGTCGGTGTCGCGGTCTTGATACAGGCCTTCGAACGTCCAGAGCAGGTCCGGCGTCAGCCGCAAGTCCAGCGCCAGCGAGAACGAGTCGCGGTTGATGCGGCCATCGTTATAGGTATCGCCTTGTTCGTGCGTGTAGTTCAGGCGATAGCCTAGGCGCTTGTCCGGCCCCACGCGTCCGCCCAAGTCCACATGTTCTTGAAAAATGCTGTCCGACCGATAGCCCACATCCACACTGGCCAAAAAGTCTTCGGTCGGCTTTTTCGTGACGTAGTTGACGATGCCTCCTGGTGACCCGAACCCGTACATAAAGCCGCCGGGACCTTTCAATAGGTCCACGCGTTCGAACTGTTCCAGCGGGAGCTCTACGCCATAGTTCACGATGGACATGCCGTCGATTTTGTAGCTGTTGAACGCATCCAGCTGCAGACCACGCACCACCAGCGTCGAGGGCCGGCTGTTATAGCTGTTACCCACCGCAATCACACTGGCGTCGCGCGCGAAGACTTGGCCTAATGACGACACCTGGCGGTCGGCCAGCGCCTCTTCGCCGACCGAGGTGATGGAGAACGGCGTATTCAACGCATTGCGGGTCCCCAGCGCGCCGTTGGATACAGGCGCTGTGGCCAGACCGTTCTCACCGTCATCCGCGCCCTGGACGATGACGGGCGCCAATGTCGTGGTGTCGGCGTCTTGCGCAGCGAGCGGCAGGTGAGTCAACGTACCGGCGCAGAGGAAAAAGGGGAGCAGCTTTCGAGGACCGGCGTGGCACATGAGAATTCTTCTTGGATAGGTGACCGGCCTGGATATTATCTAATTATGATTCTCATTTCCATTAATGTTTTCGGATTGTTGTTTTCGAGACAAGAGGAACGCCCCTGGCGACAGGCCGTCAGAGAGTCGCCGAAAGCGCGATCAGGCAGCCTGTCCGGCAGGAGACGCAGGGGATGAAGCGCGTCTCAGAGGCTGGGCAAATGCCGTTTCCAGAATCGCCACCAGAAAACATATCCGCAGCGGTTCGATCAAAATGCCTGTAGACGAATCCCGAAACGGACTGCCAAGCAACAAGGACAAGCCCTGGGCGGCGACCTGTGCCGAATCAATATCCAGTGGTCCGAGCAGACGGCCGCCGACGATCCATAGCTGAGCGCTGCACCAATCAATCAGGCGATAGCCCACGATCAAGGTGATCAACAGCAGTACCCCGGCATTCAATGTCAGCCGCACGCTATTGGCTACCGGCAGATAACGCGACCGGTATCCGCCGATGAAGTGCGCGAGGAAATCGCGCAAGAATTTCGGAATGGCTTGATAGCGTTCGCCGAAACGCTCGATGCGGCGATGGGATCGCAGCAGTTCTTGATCGTTGCGCACGTCATAGCCGTAAACCAACGCGGTCATCACTAACCAGACCACAGGCAGCAAGGCATAGAAAAACAAGCTCACCAGCAGCTTTCCCGGCGTATCGCCCAGGTCTTCGACAGGGATGGGCGGGCCGTTGTCTGCGGCCGCCGCCCAGGCGGTGGCGATCGGCGTGAGCACCACGTTCAGGAATGACAGCAGGTTTTCCCACACGGAATTGTTTGCGACCCATGCCCAAAACTGGTCTTTCCAGCGACTGATGACATACAGGCCGACCAGGATCCAGTTGGTCTCACAGATCACCACCACGATCTGCCAGAAGGGGCGCCCCGTGGCTTTTTGTAGTCGCAGCGCCAGCTTGCGCACGAGCCACGAGATGGCGACTGAAATCAATAGCCAGCGCGAATCCAGCGCGTCCAGGATCATGCCGTGTTGCCCCATGGGATCCAGGCTGTACGCGAGACGTGAGTATTGCCTGACGGTGTCGCCCAGGAATCCCCAGGCGGCGTAGTAGGCAAAAAAGGGCAGCAGGGCCACGGACACTACGGACAGGAAGCGGCGTGATTTCGGGTCTGGTGCAACATCGCCACGCGCCGCGTCCTGGGCGGCACGGATCGCCGGCAGGCCGGGCAGCAACACCTGGAACATCGTCACGGTAACCACCAACTGGGCCAGGGCCACGAGCGTCAGCATCACCAGCCCCGCCATATGGTTTGCGAATCCGGTATGGACCGCCAATCGCAGCAAGAGCACATGGGCCAGGCTGCCGATCAGCACCAGGGCGACCAATTGCGGCCAGAAGCGTCGCCATAGGCGAAAGGTCAGTGCAAACGGTGCGGTGATCCCTTGCATGCTGGTTCCTCTCTGTGGAGCCGGCAAGCTTAGCAAGCCCTCACTGCGCAAAACTGTATCTTTTGTGATCGGAATGTTAGGGCTGGCGCGAGACTAAATGCTGTGCGCTTGATCTTTATCAATCTTTCGGCCGGCCGATGCGTGGATCAAGTCGGCATGAGCTTTATCGTAGCCCCGTTGCCCAGAACGCGACACTTATTGCTAATAATGATGATTCTTATTAATTATTTCGAATCTTGACGTTATTTATTGCGCACAGTACGGTAGTCACGTTTTGCATGTAGCTTGATCGTCGACAAGGAAGGTTCGATGGCATTTCTCTCGTGCAGACGCGTTCGACCGCCACCCTAGCTTCTGAGCATGTTGTTGTTTCCCCAATAACGCCAGGAGCCTGACAGTGAGTTATTTCGTTGATCGCCTCAAATACTTTACGCGCGCCAAAGAGTCCTTTTCGGACGGACACGGCGCCGTTGTCCACGAAGACCGCGGCTGGGAAAAAGCCTATCGGGATCGCTGGCAGCATGACAAGATCGTGCGCTCGACGCATGGCGTGAACTGCACAGGCTCCTGTTCGTGGAAGATCTACGTCAAAGGCGGCATCGTGACGTGGGAAACCCAGCAGACGGACTATCCCCGCACCCGTGCCGACATGCCGAATCACGAGCCGCGCGGCTGTTCCCGCGGCGCGTCGTATTCCTGGTATCTGTATAGCGCGAACCGCATCAAATATCCCATGTTGCGCGGGCGCCTGGCTCGCCTGTGGCGCGAGGCCCGCAAGACCATGGCGCCCTTGGCGGCGTGGGAGCATATCTGTACGACGCCGGGCCTGGCAGACGATTACAAACGCATGCGCGGAATGGGGGGCTTTGTCCGGGCGACGTGGGACGAGGTGAACGAGTTGGTCGCGGCGGCCAACGTCTACACGATCAAGCGTTATGGTCCAGATCGCATCATCGGTTTTTCGCCTATCCCGGCGATGTCGATGGTGTCGTTTTCCGCGGGCAGCCGATATCTGTCGATGCTGGGCGGCACGATTCTGAGCTTCTACGATTGGTATTGCGATCTGCCTCCCGCCAGTCCTCAGACCTGGGGCGAGCAAACGGACGTGGCCGAATCCGCGGATTGGTATAACTCGAGCTTCATCATGATGTGGGGTTCGAATGTGCCCCAGACGCGCACACCGGATGCGCATTTCATGGTCGAAGCACGATACCGCGGCGCAAAGATCGTATCGATTTTCCCCGACTATGCCGAGGGCGCGAAATTCGGCGATGTGTGGCTGCATCCCAAACAGGGCACTGACGCTGCGCTGGCGTTGGCCATGGGACATGTGATTCTCAAAGAGTTTCACCTCGAGGGAAAGAGCGAGTATTTCCGCGAGTACTGCCGGCAGTATTCCGACATGCCGTTCCTGGTGCGGCTGGTGCGCCAGGGCACGCGCTATGTGCCTGAGCGTATGTTGCGCGCCTCGGATTTTGCCGATGGTTTGGGGCAAACCAATAATCCCGAATGGAAAACCGTGGCCTGCGACGACACGACGGGCGATCTGGTCGCGCCGAATGGGTCGATAGGCTTTCGTTGGGGACAGAAAGAAGGCGGCGATCTCGGTAAATGGAATCTGGACGCCAAGGATGCGCAGGGGAATCCCTTGCCGCTGCGCCTGTCGCTGGTGGGTAGCCATGACGACGTGGTGCCGGTGGCGTTTCCGTATTTTGGCGGGCGTCAGCACGATTATTTCCAGGGTACGGATCATCCCGAGGTGCTGGAACGCAACATGGCAGTGCGGCGAGTACAGACCGTCGAGGGCGAGGTATTGGCCGTGACGGTGTACGACCTGCTGATGGCCAATTACGGCCTGGACAGAGGTCTGGGGGACGTGAACGTCGCTACCTCGTACGACGATGATGTGCCGTATACCCCTGCGTGGCAAGAGCGCATCACTGGCGTCAAACGTGAGGACGTCATTACGGTGGCGCGGCAGTTTGCCGAGACGGCAGACAAGACGCAGGGCAAGTCGATGGTGATCCTGGGAGCCGGCCTGAATCACTGGTATCACATGGACATGGCGTATCGCGGCATCATCAATCTGGTGGTCATGTGCGGCTGTGTCGGCAAATCGGGCGGCGGGTGGTGTCATTATGTAGGCCAGGAAAAGCTGCGGCCGCAGACGGGCTGGACGACCTTGGCCTTTGGCCTGGACTGGTGTCGTCCGCCGCGTCATATGAATGGCACGTCGTTTTTCTATGCGCACACGGATCAATGGCGTTATGAAAAACTGAAGGTCTCTGAAATTCTGTCGCCATTGGCCGAATCCGACGATTTTCAGGGCGAGTTGATCGACTTCAATGTGCGCGCCGAACGCATGGGATGGCTGCCATCGGCGCCACAGTTGCAGACCAATCCGTTGCAGGTGACGCGCGATGCACAAGAGGCGGGGCAATCGCCTGCTGATTATGTCGTGCAGGCGCTGCGCGATGGACGTTTAAAGCTGTCTTGCGAGGATCCCGATCATCCCGATAACTACCCGCGCAATATGTTCTTGTGGCGATCCAATTTGCTAGGCTCGTCAGGCAAGGGGCATGAGTATTTTCTCAAGCACCTGCTCGGGACAGAGCATGGCGTTCAGGGCAAGGATCTGGGCGAGACCGGCGGTGACAAACCGCAGGAGATCGTCTGGCATGACGAGGCGCCGCGCGGCAAGCTGGATTTACTGGTCACGCTGGATTTTCGTATGTCCACGACCTGTGTGTATTCCGATGTAGTGCTGCCCACGGCCACGTGGTATGAGAAAAACGATCTCAATACCTCGGACATGCACCCGTTCATTCATCCGTTCTCCGCCGCCGTGGATCCTGTCTGGGAATCCCGTAGCGATTGGGAAATCTACAAAGGCATTGCACGCGCTTTTTCACAGATTGCGCAGACCGAGTTGCCGGCGTCGCAGGACGTGGTCTTGACGCCCATGCAGCACGATAGCCCGGCGGAATTGGGCGATCCCTTTGGCGTCAAGGACTGGAAGCAAGGCCAGGCCGAGATGATTCCGGGAAAGACGATGCCAGCGATCTCGGTCGTCGAGCGTAACTATCCCGAACTCTATAAACAATTCACGTCGCTGGGACCTCTGACGCGCAAGCTGGGTGTCGGGGGCAAGGGCATCAATTGGCCTGCTGGCGACGAATGCGATCTGCTGGCAAAGCTGAACTATGCTGTGGAGGAGGCAGGCGTCAGCCAAGGCCTGCCTCGTCTGGATACCGATATCGATGCGGTCGAGACGATCCTGACCCTGGCCCCCGAAACCAACGGTGAGGTGGCGGTCAAGGCGTGGAAGGCCCTGTCAGTGATGACCGGCCGCGATCATACGCATCTGGCCTTGCCTCGCGAGCACGAAAAAATACGCTATCGCGATTTGCAAGCGCAGCCGCGCAAGATCATTTCGTCGCCGACATGGTCTGGCGTAGAGTCGGATCATGTCAGCTACACCGCGGGCTACACCAATGTGCACGAGTTGATTCCGTGGCGCACGCTCACGGGACGCCAGCAGCTGTATCAAGACCATCTATGGATGCGTGCGTTTGGCGAGGGCTTGTGCGTCTATCGGCCGCCGGTGGATACGAAATCTCTCGAGTCCATGCTGGACGGCCGTCACGACAATGGTCATCCGCAGGTGGTGTTGAACTTCATCACGCCGCATCAGAAATGGGGAATTCATTCGACCTATACCGACAACTTGATCATGCTGACGCTGTCGCGTGGAGGACCGATCCTGTGGATGTCGGAAAAGGACGCCGCCAAGGCCGGCCTGGTCGATAACGACTGGATCGAGGCGTACAACGAAAACGGCGCGCTAGTCGCACGGGTGGTGGTGAGCCAGCGGGTGCCCGAGGGTATGACGATGATGTACCACGCCCAGGAAAAAATCGTGAACATGCCGGGCTCGGAAATCACCGGCGCACGCGGCGGCATTCACAATTCGGTGACGCGCATTGTGCTCAAGCCCACCCACATGATCGGTGGCTATGCACAACAGTCGTACGGTTTGAATTACTACGGCACCGTAGGATCGAACCGCGATGAGTTTGTGATTGTGCGCAAGATGCGCAAGATCGACTGGCTGGAAGGCAAGCGTGCCGACCGTGCCGAAACCTCTCAAGCCTGAGCACTGGAGCAGACTGATGAAAGTACGCGCGCAAATCGCCATGGTGCTGAATCTGGACAAGTGCATAGGCTGCCATACCTGTTCGGTGACGTGCAAGAACGTGTGGACCTCACGCGAAGGCATGGAATATGCCTGGTTCAACAATGTCGAGACCAAGCCCGGTATAGGCTATCCGAAAGATTGGGAAAACCAGAAACGCTGGAATGGCGGATGGAAACGCACTGCCTCGGGAAAAATCGAGCCGCGTCAGGGAGGCAAGCTGCGCCTGCTGTCGCATATTTTTGCCAACCCCAATTTGCCCGAGATCGACGACTATTACGAGCCTTTTACCTTCGACTACGATCATCTGCAGAGTGCGCCAGAGCTTCAGGCGGCACCCACGGCGCGTCCTCGGTCGTTGATCACCGGACAGCGCATGGAAAAGATCGAATGGGGACCGAACTGGGAAGAGATCCTGGGCGGTGAGTTTTCCAAACGGTCGCAGGACGTCAATTTTGAGGACGTGCAGAAGGATATTTACGGTCAGTTCGAAAATACCTTCATGATGTATTTGCCTCGCCTGTGCGAGCACTGCCTGAATCCGAGCTGTGTGGCCAGCTGTCCGTCGGGCTCGATCTACAAACGCGAAGAGGACGGCATCGTTCTGGTCGATCAGGACAAATGCCGTGGCTGGCGTATGTGTGTATCCGGCTGTCCCTATAAAAAGATCTACTACAACTGGCAAAGCGGCAAGGCCGAGAAGTGCATCTTCTGCTATCCGCGTATCGAGGCCGGCCAGCCGACGGTCTGTTCGGAAACCTGTGTGGGCCGTATACGCTATTTAGGCGTGTTGTTGTATGACGCTGACCGTATCGAACAGGCGGCTGCCACCGAAGACGAGAAAGACCTCTACGAGGCGCAGCTCAGCGTGTTCCTGGACCCCGAGGATCCCGCCGTGATTGCGCAAGCGCTGGCCGATGGCGTGCCTCAGGGCTGGCTGGATGCGGCACGTCATTCGCCGACCTACAAAATGGCAGTGCAATGGCGCATCGCGTTCCCCTTGCATCCGGAATATCGCACCTTGCCGATGGTGTGGTATGTGCCTCCGCTGTCGCCGATTCAGGCCGCGGCCAATAGCGGCCACATCGGGGCGTTCGGCGATATTCCCGATGTGAAATCGCTGCGCATTCCCTTGCGGTATTTAGCCAATATGTTGACAGCGGGCGATGAAGTGCCGGTGGCGCTTGCGCTGGAACGTCTGCTGGCGATGCGGGCCTTTATGCGGGCTCGTACCGTCGATGGCCAGGAGCGCGCGGATATTCTGCAGCAGGTGGGCTTGAGCAAGAATGAAATCGAGGAAATGTACCGCTATCTGGCGATTGCGAATTATGAAGACCGGTTCGTGATCCCCACCTCGCATCGCGAGTATGCGGAAAACACGTTTGATATGCGGGGCGGTTGCGGGTTTTCGTTCGGCAACGGCTGCTCGGATGGGGTATCCGAGGGCAGTCTGTTTGGCAGCAGACCGCGCGGCGATGCCCAGAAAATGGTGTTCATGGAAGTGCAGCGCGACAAGGTCTCGGGGTAGGGGGCGTAATGACAATCGAGCATATCCAGACGGGCGGATCATCGGCACCGCCAGTATCGGTGTACCGCGTACTGTCGGCATTGTTGACGTATCCCGATCAGGCGTTGTTGGCGGCGTTGCCCGAACTGCAGGCCAATGTGACGGCGTCGCAGCGTGAGCAGTTGGCGCCTTTGTTTGACATGTTGAGCAGTGCAGATGATTTGATCGATGTGCAGGAGCAATACGTAGCGACATTTGATCGGCGGCCCGCTCATTCGCTGCATTTGTTTGAACACATTCACGGTCAATCGCGCGATCGCGGGCAGGCGATGGTTGATTTGCGTGAAGAGTATTTGCGCCATGGGCTGGTGCTGGATACCTCGGAACTGCCTGATTATGTGCCGCTGTTCCTGGAGTTTCTCGGGCAGATTCCTGCCGAGAAGGCCTCTGCATTGCTGGGCGATGCGATTCATGTGCTGGCGCGCATTGGCGACAAACTGACGCAATACGGCAGCCCATATGCAACGGTGTTCGCCGTATTGCGCGAGCTGACCTCTGCTGTGCCGCAGCCCTTGCCAGATCCTGCGCCAGAGGACCTGGATGAGTCCATGATCACATTCGGCCCAGACGCAGATGGGTCCGAGCCCACGCTGCGGGCGCGTACGCAAACGGCACAGCCCGTGCATTTCTACGAAACGGACCCTCGGCGCGAAAGGGCTGCGTCCGGTTCCGCTTCGTCATAAGGAGACCCGCATGTCTGCCTATCTGCATCATTTCTTTTTTGCGGTGTACCCCTATATTGCGCTGGCCATCTTTTTATTCGGCAGTCTGGCGCGTTTCGAACGTGATCAATACACCTGGAAAAGCGACTCCAGCCAATTGTTGAAACGAGGCGCGTTGCGTTGGGGCAGCAACCTGTTTCACATCGGCATCCTGTCTTTGTTCTTTACGCATCTGTTCGGGCTGTTGACCCCGCCCGCGGTATATCACGCGGTGGGCTTGTCTACCGAGGCGAAGCAACTGATGGCCGTCGTGGTCGGGGCCATTCTTGGGCTGATCTGTCTGGCCGGCCTGTTGATCTTGATCTATAGACGGATGTCCGAGCCGCGCTTGAGAGCGACCTCGCGCGTTTCAGATTGGGTGACGCTCATCTGGATCCTGATCGTACTGTCGCTGGGACTGTTGTCCATCTTGACCTCGGCCGAACACAAGGATGGTTCCTTGATGTTGTTGCTGGGCGATTGGGCACAGCGGATCGTGACCTTTCGTGCCGGGGCTGCTGAGGTGATGGTGGGCGTGCCGTGGGTGTATCAGGTGCATATGGTGCTGGGCATGACATTGTTCCTGATCTTTCCGTTCACGCGTTTGGTGCATGTCTGGAGCGGCTTTGCATCAGTGGGATATCTGACCCGCGCGTGGCAGCTCGTGCGTTCGCGTTAATCGTTAATAGGGAGCAACCATGATTGTCGTGAACGGCGTTTCGATCAGCGATGCCCAGGTGCAGGCAGAATTGGCGCGTCATCAGAGTGACGCAGATCCGGTACAGCGCGCAGGCCATGAGTTGGTGCTGCGCGAGTTGCTGTTGCAGCGCGCCCGTGAATTGGGGGTGGCGCAGGACGGTGACGATGCCGCGATACAGGCAGTGTTGGCTGCCGAGGTGAAAACGCCGGTCGCGGACGAGGCCAGTTGCCGCCGCTATTACGAGCAGAATGAGGATCGCTTCATCAGCGGAGCACTGGTCGAGGTATGGCACATCCTGTTCCAACTCACGCCGCGTGTGGATCCTCAGCGCCTGCGCGCCCGCGCGGGTGAGGTGTTGCAAGAGGTGCATCGTGCACCGCCAGAGGCCTTTGCAGACTACGCGCGACAGTATTCGAACTGCCTGTCCGCCCAAGAGGGCGGCCGGCTGGGGGATATCGGCCGCGGCGAGACCTTGCCCGAGTTCGAAGAGACCGTGTTCGCCATGCCAGCACATACCTTGTTGAATCGCCTGGTGCAGACGCGCCATGGTTTTCATATCGTGCGTACCGGGCGCAAGGTCGAGGGCTCGCTCATGACTTTTGACGCCGTCCACGAGCGTATCGCCGCCTGGCTGGCGCAGGCCTCCGAGCGTCGTGCGACGCACCAGTATTTGCAGTGGTTGGTAGGGCAGGCCCGCATCGAGGGCGTAGATATCTCCGGCGCTGATTCCCCGCTGTTGCAGTGAGCCGAACTCAATTGATCGTGATGTGAACCTATCGAACAGGAATAACGCGATGAGCAACCATCCACGTGCCTATGCGGTGTTGTACAGCAGTACGTTTGCGTTCATGGTGTGCTTTGTGGTGTGGATGATGTTCGGCGTATTGGGCATCCGCATTCGCGAGGAACTGGGGCTGAATGCCTTTGAGTTTGGGTTGCTCACGTCTACCCCCGTGTTGACGGGCGCGATCTTTCGTCTACCTCTGGGCATGTGGACGGATCGCTTTGGCGGCCGCATCGTGATGACGGTGTTACTGCTGGGTTGCGCGGTCCCGGTCTATTTTGTCAGCTACGCGCAGGCCCTGTGGCAGTTTTTGGTGATTGGTTTGTTTTTGGGGCTGGTCGGGGCATCTTTCGCGGTGGGGACGCCTTATGTTTCGCGATTTTTCTCGGCCGAACGCAAGGGCTTTGCCATGGGGTTTTTCGGCGCGGGTACCGTTGGGGCTGCGGTTAATTTATTTGTGACACCGGTGTTGCTGGAGGCTTACGGATGGCGCATGGTGCCCAAGATCTACGCGGTTGCTTTGCTGGTGACTGCCGTGATGTTCTGGTTTGTGGCTGCCCCCGATCCCGGCGCCGGGAAAACGGGCGGCAAACTGCTCGAGCAGTTCAAAATTCTGAAGAATCCCAGAGTGTGGCGTTATTGCCAATATTATTCGATCACTTTTGGCGGCTTTACCGCGCTGTCGTTGTGGATCCCTCAGTATTTTCAGGCCGAATATGGGCTGACGTTGGTAGCGGCATCCGCATTGGCCGCGGGTTTTTCCCTGCCTGGTGCGGTGTTGCGCGCGGTAGGCGGTGGCCTGGCCGATCGTTTCGGCGCACACAAAATGACGTGGTGGTGCCTATGGGTCGCCTGGATGACCCTGTTTGTCCTGTCTTATCCAGATACGACGTTGACGGTCCAGACCTTGAACGGCTCCGCGTCGTTTCACCTTTATTTGCCCGTGTGGTTATTCACGTTGCTGCTCTTTGTGCTGGGCGCGATGTTTGCCTTTGGCATGGCCTCGACTTTTAAATACGTGGCCGATGATTTCCCCGAGAACATGGGCGTCGTCACCGGGATCGTGGGCCTGGCCGGCGGGTTGGGCGGTTTTCTGTTGCCGCTGATGTTCGGCGTGCTGGCTGAACTGGTGCCGATCCGCTCCAGCTGCTTCATGCTGCTGTACGGCATCGTCTGGGTGTCGTTGATTGTGATGTATATCTCGGAGGTCAAGAAAGTGCAGCTATCCGGGGATGTGGTTTCGGAGCCGAATTAACAGAGGTTCGTCCGGGGATAGTCGAGTACTAATCCGTGAACGCTCTAAAGCTAACTACGGTCGAACGCCGTGACTGTTGGCAGCACTACCGCGAGATAGTCGACGAGCGTTCGTACTGCTGGCAACAGCCCGGTGCGGTAGGGAATCAACGCTGTAATACGGGCATCTGCGGCAATCCATTCAGGTAGCACTTGGTGCAGCTCGCCCGTCTTTAGTTCGGCTTGGCAGATGTATCCTGGCAACGCGGCGATACCGATATTCGAGCGGGCCGCCTCTTTTAGAGAGATCAGGCTGTTGCTCTGGAATCTTGGCTCTACCGATAGCGTTTCCACCTGCTTTTCCGGCCCCTGCAGTGTCCATTGCTGGGCTGCTTTGCCGGAATGCGAAATGATCGAATGAGACGTCAGATCTGCGGGCTGCCGTGGTGGCGGCATACGTTGAAGATATTCAGCTCCGGCGAACAGGTACCAGGGTGTCCGCGCGAGAGGATGCTGGACGAGATTGGAGTCTTGCAATTGCCCTGTGTGTCCTCGGATCGCCAAGTCGAAACCATCGCCTACGACGTCTAGTATGCGGTCCGTTGCGGTTTCAATGATGTTGACTTTTGGGTTCTGCGATAAATACGTAGGTAGAACATGGCGCAATGCAAATTGTGCGATTTCGATGGCGACTGTCACACGAATGATGCCGCTCGGCTCTGTCAACCGTTGCCGCATGGCTTCTTCGGCCAGTTCGGCACTGCGCAGCAGCGCCATGGCGTACTGATAGAACTCCACCCCGACTTCGGTCATCTTGAACTGCCGTGACGTCCGATTGATCAGGCGTACACCCAGCATTGCCTCGAGTTCCTTGACGCGGTGACTCAATGTCGATTTCGGTAACTGCAGCGTTTCTCCGGCTGCCGTGAATCCGCCGCGGTCGACGACTTGAACAAAAAAATAGACGTCCTTGAGATCCAGCATGGCGTGAGTTTGCATTCACCATCATCACAATGGTGCCCGCAAGGAAGCTGTAAATGGACGCCGATCTTACCTCATGGAAGGTAGCTGTTCTATAAGGACAAACCTCCGGAGCGTCGTTCGATTTTGCTGAACTTTGCGTACATGCCAAGCGGCTTCACAAACGAATTCAAGTGCTTAAGCTATTGCACAAGAGCAGCCTCATGCTGTTTCTGTAATGCCTATTCAATGTGGAGAGCAAAAATGTCGATGATCAAAGGATTTCACCACCTGACTGCGGGTGTCAGGCATGCCCAGGAAGATGTGGATTTCTATGTAAAACTGCTGGGTCAAAGCTTGGTCAAGAAGACTGTGCTGCTTGACGGGGATGACCCTATCTACCATCTTTACTACGGCAATGCGAACGGCGATCCTGGAACGCTGGTGACGTCATTTCCGTTTCGCCAACGAGGCGTACAGGCACGTCCCGGTTCCGGGCAGGTACGGGTCATCAACTATTCGGTGCCGCGCGGATCGCTTGAGTTCTGGCGGAGCCGCTTCGATAGTATGAATATTCGGTACGATGCGCATATTGTCGAGCGCTTCGATGAGCGACGCCAGCGCTTCTATCATCCGTGCGGAATCGAGTTTGATCTTGTCGAGACAGATCTGGATAAACGTCCGGCTTGCGTGACTGGCGACATTTCTGAGACTTATGCGGTTCGAGGCGTGCACAGCATTACGTTGTCGTTGCGTGAAGTGGTCGAATCCGTTCGTTTCATGAGCGAGGCAATCGGATTTCGCCTTGTCGGTCAATCGGGGGCCTATTATCGCTTTGAGACGCATACCGGGGGCCCTGGTATGGTGGTAGAGTTTTTGCATGAACCTGACCGGATGCAAGGGTCGTCAGTCTATGGTGAAGGCACTGTGCACCATGTGGCTTTTGCCGTGGACAATGTCGATCAGCAGATGGAGCTCAAGGAAAAGTTCATGGGTCTGGGCTACATCGACACGTCGGAGTCAGTGAACCGAAATTACTTCCGGTCAATGTATTTCAAGATGCCCGGTGGCGTTATCTTTGAAGCGGCCACCACGGATATCGGCTTTGCCATCGACGAGCGTCCTGGTCATTTTGGCCAAGAGTTCCAACTGCCCCCCTGGCTTGCCGATCGCAAGGATGAATTGTTGGCGCGCCTTGAGCCCATCTCTGTTTGATCTGCTCAGGCTGACCTGATTGCTTGAAATCCCCCCTCTCAATATGAAAGGGGGGGATGTCTTTAATTTATAAATGTTCGGCGCGTTTTATCAACGTGTCCAAATAGGCAGAGTAGGGCAACGAATCGATCGTGGCCTGTATCGCCTCCTGGCGCAGCGATGCACGTTGAATCAATGTATCGACATACAGGCTCACCGCGGGCAGCTCCTCCCACATCGACGCGAGCCCCAGATAGGCGAGCCGGGTCAGGTTCACTCCCCACATCACGTCACCCAAGGTAAAGGAATTACCGACTACCCAAGGGGATATACCCGATGTCAATGTTCGATTCAGTTGCCGGAGCAGCCCTGCAACTTGTTCGCGTATCGCGCGCTGGAAGCCCGCATCGTGGCAAACTGACTTTCCGCCTCTTTCCTTGATGATTTTCGCACGATAGGCGGAAACGAGTTCCATATCGGTGGCATTGGCGGCAATCATTGATTCGAGTGCCATCATCTTGTAGTCGTATACCGTCTGCATCATGGTCCGAAGTGCTTCGGGACGACGGTCTGCATCTGGGTGAAATCCGTAGAGCAACCCACCGTTTGGAATTCGATCGACAATGGTTGCCTGATGCATCACGGCAGCGCGGGTTTTCTCTGCTTCTGGTACCAGGCGGACCGGCGTGGCCGATATCTCATCGAGGTAGCAGCAAATGCGCATCGAATCCGCGATCACGCGGCCCGCTTCATAATCGACCAGCAACGGCACCACACAGGGGTCGAAGCCCTCTGTTTCCACGGAGGTACGCCCGCTATAGCTATTGACGAACGGTTTGTCTATCTCCCGGCCGGCCATCAATCGGAGCCGGACATAGGGTGGATGATAGTGCTCTGCTGGTACGAAGATATCATCGCTCATTGAACTCAGAATCATCATCTCGTTCGAGCGATAGGACAGTTGTTTCTCGGCCAATACGGTTCGTACTTTCTGTGAACACAAAGAGCTTGCCGCGTGAAACAGCTCGAAGCGAGGATTGGCGTCATTGCCGATGACGATACTGCGTGCAGGATCGGCCATGAGAGTGCGAGCCTGAATCGCCAGCGCCAGAAGTTGATGAGTAGCCATACCGTTTATCTCCCTTGTTGTCTGGACAGGTGCGGGCATATTGCAGGCGGCTCTCCCACGGTACTGCGCACGGTCCAGAGCTCGGGGAAAGGCAGCTCTTGCAGCGTGGGGAGCAACCAGGATATGCCCTCAGTGCCGAAGTAGGCAGCGCGGTGGCCGAATGTACGGCGAGTGGCCATTAGATGAAGGTGCTTCCAGGTCGAGAAGCCTTCTGCTATGTCGGCCAGCGTCTCGCCCAATCGCCGAAGGTCGTGGTATTTGTCTGGGTCGGCATAGATTTCGCGCCAGGCATTTTCAACTTCCGGACGAGGTGTGTAGGGGGCGCGGTGATCGTGCTCGTTCGTCCGCGGTATCGGCAGTCCCGCACGGTGCAAGAACGCCAGGACGTCGTCGTAGAGGCTGGGTTCAGCAAGCGTATCGTCCAACTGTTTCCAGCGTGCAGGTTGGGAAGCGAAGTGCTGCAAATGTTCAGGCTGCTTGATGCCCAGCAAATAGACCATTTGCCGATAGGTCCATCCTTGCAAGGCGGTATCCTGGCCGTATTTGGAGACGGCATGTGAAAGAATGGAGAGTAGATCGGCCGGCGTCATCCAGGCGATGGATTTCCATGTTGCATTGAGTGGCTCATGGTGAGCAACTACCCGTTCCAGGGTGTTGCAGGCCCGGGTAATATCATCGTTTCTCAGCTGTGTCTGAGCAGTGCGGATTTCCTTGATGATGAGCATCCAGTAAAGCTCCGAGACTTGTACCGATGTGATCCATGCATGTTCTCCCGGATGGTTGCTGACAGGATTTTGCAACGTATGCAGCACGTCCGTCTGTATCCATGCGCTGTAGGGGGTCTGTCCCGTCGGCGTGATACCGACGGAAAGTTTCAACGGTTGGTTCATGTTGGTCTCCTCGTTATTGAGCGTGTTCATTAGTTTTCTATGGTGCCGTCGCCGCACACGATCGCTTCGATCTGCTGGGCAATGTGCAACAGCGCACCGTCATCTCCGGGCCTGGCAACGATCTGTAGCGATGCCGGCAGGCCTTTGTCCATGGCGGGTATAGGAATTGAAATCGCGGGAAATCCCGCGATGTTGAAGGGGGCGGTATAGGTCATCAACGCCTCTCGCACCGTACCGGACCAATTACCGATGTCGATGCTGGCGGTATTCAGCGCAGGTGCGGTGCACGGGCAGGTGGGCAAAATGAGGTACTCGACCGAATGCATGGCGTCATGAAGGCTGGCGATGAATCTTCCCCTGGCCCGTTGGGCGCAGACATACGCACGCATGTCCATGTCTCTCGCCCGCTCGAGTCTGTTGACTGTTTCCGCACGGTAGCTCGTGACGATGCGGTCCCAGCTATTGCGCCTGAAATGTTCAATGCCGCCCTCAATCAGTACGATGCTCGAAAAGGCGGCGAATATCCCGTCAAACAGACCTGCCGAATCCAACTCTACGCAGGAAAACTTCCGCGCGAGCCGCCGCACTGCGGCATCAAAGGGTAGGGCGACATCGGCGGCCGGCGACACGGGAGCGATCTCGCGCACCACGCCCAATCGTGCCGATGACGGCGCATGACTCTCGGGAGTTTGGCAATTCAGTACATTGCCCAAATACAGCACGTCGTCGACCTGCCGTCCCAGCAAGCCGACATGGTCGCATGTGGGCGACAAGGGAAAGACGCCTCGCGTGGAAAGCCTGCCGAGTGTGGGCTTGAAACCGACCAGACCGCATAAAGCGGCAGGAATCCGTACGGACCCGCCGGTGTCAGAGCCTACGCCGGCAGTGACAGCACCATACGCGATGGCGGCGGCGGCGCCACCGCTAGAACCACCTGGTATTCGTGTCGGATCGAGTGGGTTGCGTGTGTCTCCAAAAGGTTCGCTAGCCGTCGTCACGCCCCATGCGAATTCATGCGTGGTGGTTTTGCCGATGATGATCGCGCCACAATCGAGCAGCGAGCGGACGATATCCGCATCGGCGGCAGGACGATGGCCAAGGTATGCCAGCGAGCCATAGCATGTGTCCATATCCTTTGTGTCGATCAGATCTTTGATCGTGATGGGCAATCCTTCGAGAGGCCGTGCCGTTCCGTTGTCGTAGCGTCGATCACTCTCTGAAGCCGCGGTCAGTGAGCTATCCCAGTCGATATTGGCAAAGGCGTTGACAGCACGTTGGCTTGCCTCTGCTGCTCTGAGCGTTTGTTCTGTCAGCGCAGTCGCCGTGATTTCTCGTCCTGCGAGGGCCCGGTGAATATGCCGCAGACTGGCAACCTTCCCCATGATGGGCGACGATGATTCGATGCAGTAGCTCACCACAGAGTCTCCAGCAACGTTGCGAGTTTTCGTCGAGCGTTGTCGCCCAAGTCGCTCACTTCGACGGGGTAGTGTTGCGCCAGCATTTCTTCGATATCTGGCCGCAGGTCGCGAGATATGCCGAGCAAGCCTAGGCGATTGGGCAATTCCAGTGCGTCAACGAGATTTGCAATCCGTTCGGCGAGCAGTGCGGCCGGCGGGATACCCTGCGGGTGTGGAAAAAAGATGTCCAGTTTGTCACCATAGATGCCGGCACAGGCTCGGATAGCGGGCGCCAGTGTGATGCATGACGTCATGCTGTGTGGCAGCCCGAACGTGCCGCCGAGGATATGCCCTATGCGATGGCTGAGACCATAAATGACTGAGGCAGGATAAAAATAGCATTGCCAGGCAGCGAGCTGAAGTTGGAGTAAATCGTCGATGTCAATTAGGCCGCGCTCGAGCGCTGCGCGGGTTTCGAGTTGTTTGGGCCATTTCTCCAGCACATTGAAGAAGCGCTCCACCCCTCGGGCAGCAAGTATTGCGTGAGGATGATCGCGGCCAACAAGGCGCATGCCTTCCACTGCATGATCGATTCCTTTGATGGCGGAGCTCAGCAACAGCGAGCGCGGCGTATTGACGATAAGCTGCGGGTCGATGGCGACGAGCTTGGGGGTGGTTTCGCGAACTGCATAGCTGCGTTTGAATTTGCGCGGCCCGTCAGTTTCTGTCACACCAAAGTAGTGAGAGAACTCAGAGCCTGACAGCGTAGTCGGAAAGGCGGCAATCGGCAGGTAGCGTCCCGTTTGGCGGTAGTGCAGGTCCGACACCGCTTTTGCAGCATCGAGTACAGATCCGCCACCGAGCGCGACGATAGACTCTGCACGTGCGTACAGACAGGCTTGCAGAGCCTCATGCACAGCGAAGTCCGGTACGTGCGGTGGGAGCGCACTGAATATTCCCACGCTATCCGCGATATGAGGCTGCAGATATTCGCTGTACAACGCTTTGAGGAACTCGACTGTAAACGTGATGGGGCGTTTGATGCCGTAGCTGCCGAGCGACACGGCAACTTGCCCTGCGATATCCCGTCCCCAGACGATATGTTCCTGAGGTAAGCATTTCAATTGTTCCATCCGTCCGTCTCCGAAAGTGTGTTGGCGCTATTTGATGTGAGCCGTTTCGACAAGAAGATAGGCCATTCGGACTCGGCCGTGCAGGTCCGGTTCTTGGATTTATCGTTCACGAATATGGACGTTCGATTCTGGCTGCGTAAGCGAGGTGTCGTTCAAACATATGAACGCAAAAGGCAAACATCCCCCGCTGTTCTGTTCCCGTTACTTGTCTATGATTTTCAACACGGCCGCGACAGATGAGAAGGCCACGGAGATGATGGACATGGAGATAGAGATGGAAACGACAATGGTCGAGCAGATCGATAAAACGGGTCTGGTTGCGGATTTGATTCGCGGGAGGCGCAGCAAACGTAAATTTCTGGATCGGCCTGTATCACCGACCATGGTGAGGCAAATCCTTTCGGTCGCAAAGCACGCACCCAGTTCCAGCAACACGCAACCGTGGCGCTGCTATGTATTAACCGGCCAGGCGCGTGAAAAAGTTACGACTGCGGCAGTGGAGGCCTATCGCTCGGGGCAGGATGCACTCGCGCCGCAGTACCCCTTCTTTCCAAAGGAGCTGCCGATGCCATTCTCATCGCGCTTCAATACTTTTCGCGGCATGCTCGGCGATGCGCAGGGCGTGCATCGAAGTGATCTGGCGGGGCGAAGACGAGACGTGGAGCACCAGTTCCGTTTTTTCGGGGCGCCGGTCGGATTGATCTTTACGATGGATCGCCGTCTCGAATGGGCAAGCTTTATTTGTTATGGCTGTTTTTTGCAGAACATCATGCTTGCTGCCTGTGCGCAAGGGCTGGACACCTGCCCGCAGCAGATCTGGTCGTTGCAGTCGGCCGTGCTGCGGGATGCGTTGGGAATTCCAGATGGTGAGATGGTTGTGGCCGGGATGTCGCTCGGGTACGCCGACAACAGCGTGCCCGAGAACAACATGAACCTGGACAAGCTGGAATTGCAGGAGTTCGTGTCGTTCGTTGATATATAAGTTTTCAACTGAAGGTTCGCCGGCATATCCCAGAATGTGTTGGCGAACGCATTTGCAATGCAGGGGGGCTGGCCTTGAGTTGATTTATATCAGTTCCAGTGATTACCTCTGATGACTCCATTCATCGACAAACGTATCGCGAAACTCTCGTAACCACGCCAGCCGAGCCTCGGCCATTGTGCGCGCAGCCGCCGTATGCATGGTCGGCGGCAGTGTCGCGAGTTTGGCTTCGATGTGATCCAACGCGTAGGTGCGATCGTCCAGCGGGCGGGTGCGTGCGAGGGGATCGTCTGGGTGCGCAAAAGCCGACCCCATGCGGCCCGCGGTATAGAACAGTCGGGCCAGGCCGACGGCGCCCAAGGCATCGAGGCGGTCTGCGTCTTGCACGATCTTGGCCTCCAGCGTCGTGGGCGCAATGCCGGCCGAGAAACTGTGCGCCTCGATGGCGTGAGCGACGGCATCGAGCTTGTCTGCCGGGAAATCGGTCTGCCCCAGGCGATGGCGGGCTTCGAGCGCTGCTAGACGCGAGGCCTGGGCGCGTTCGGGATGATTTTTGGGCAGGTTGACCAGGTCGTGCAGATAGCAGGCGGTCAGGACGACCAGCGCGTCGGCCTCGGGATAGCTGTCCAGCAAGGTCCGGGCGACACGCCAGACGCGTTGCAGGTGGTTCAGGTCGTGTGCGCCGTCGTCTTGGTTGTCTGAGGCGGCAATGGCGGTTAAACGGGGAATCCAGGCGGCTAGAGTGTCGGACATCAGTGGGGGTGAATGTAAATAATCGGCCGCTTTGTGGCGGAGAAAACGACAATAAAGTCTAGGATACTCGCTCGCCTTGACCCCTGATCTACTAGTAGGTAACAATATCCCTACTATGAATACTGCTACCACCCGCGACCAACTTCTGGAACATGCCCAGTGCCTGATCAGGCGGCGGGGCTATAACGGTTTTAGCTACCGGGACCTGGCCGATCACGTAGGGGTGAAAACCGCCAGTATTCACTATTATTTCCCCGCCAAGGACGATCTGTTGATCGCCGTTATCGACAAGTACGCGGTGCAGGTCCATGCAATGTTGCACGGCATCGACAAGTCCGTGCCCGCCAACGAGCGGCTGGCACGTTATGCTGCGTTGTTCCGGGGCGGACCCACCGACCAGATTTGCCTGTGCGGCATGCTGGCTGCGGATTTTGCCTCGCTGTCGGACCGGGCACGGCAATCGGTGCAGGCGTTTTTCCGTATGCACGAGACCTGGCTGTCCGAGGTCGTCGCTGCCGGAGTAGAGGACGGCTCGCTGAAATCTTGCGGCGATACGGCGGCGGATGGCCGTTGGCTGTTTGCCGCGTTCCAGGGGGCGCTGATGGGCTCGCGTCTGTTTCAGGACCAGCAACGCTTGGATGATGTGATCACCGCTGTGTGCTGCAAACACGGCGTCGCCGCCTAGTTGATTCTGTTGCGGTGACCATGGCCCCGCATTGTGCGGTAAAAGGCCGTGCCTGTGCGTGCTCGAGATTCCGCCATCGTTACGGGGCATTAGCCCGCATCATGCACCAAGGCCTGCGCGCATATGCATAGGCCTTGTTTTGATGGTCTGCGTTACGCCATCACCGCGGGCAAGAGGTCTTCCACGCGCTCTGCGTTTTTAAAAAGTCGAGCGCTGACCAGACTGCCTTGCAGGGCGGCATATAACGCGCGGGCCGATGCGCGCAAATCTCCTGGAACGCGCAGGCTGCCTTCGTGGGCGCCTTGTTCCAACAGTTTGACGAGCCAGGTTTCGTTCGCCGCGTAGAAATTCTGCAATCCTTGCCGCGCACAGTCGGGCAGGGCGCCGAGTTCTGCTGCCAATGCCGCGCCTAGGCAAATACGTTCGGTGCCGCAGAACGCGCGGCGGTGCGCATCGACATAGGCACGCAACTTTGCGTCGGCTCTCAACGCCGGATCGATTCCTTGCATGGCCTCATTCCAGCGCGATTGGTATTGCTGTATGACGGCCAGCAGCAGGTCTTCTTTCTGCGGAAAATAATAGTGGATGCTGGATGTCTTGATGCCGATCAGGTCGGCCAAGTCGCGGTAGCTGAAACCGTTGTAGCCGCGTTCCTGAATCAAACGCTGGGCATGTTGCACGATTTGTTCGCGAGTGTTTTCGGGTTTCATAGTCATGACGCTACCGGGTGAAAGCAGGGTTGATAGAAAAAGGGGCGGATAGGCTCCTCAAGTAATGAAGTAAACGCGGGCCGCCGTATGAAGGCAGGGCGGCGCCGCAGAACACAACATGTGCTGTCCTTAGCTGCGGGACGAGGAGTTCACGCCAGTGCTGGCTTGATAGTCGAGTTCGCCAAACGCGTCGCTGCCGTTATCGCGTGCGGCGTGGGCTTCGGCTTGCACTTCGGCGCGCGTGGGAACCGGGCCGGCGTTGTAGGCGGCAGGTTGTTCCAATTCGCCGAACGTTACTTGACCGGCTGCTGTCGCAGCTTGCAATTCAGCCTGGATCTGGGCGCGGCTGACCGTGCCGATGCTGCTTTGGACGGGCGGATAGTCCAACTCTCCCGAGGGTTCGCCAGCATAGGCAGCGCCCATCATGGTCATCGACAACATCACTGCGGATACGAGGGTTTTCATGATCATTCTCTTTTTAAAAAGTTTTTTATCGCTAGAGGCTTGGTCGGATCGACAGCCAATCAAGCGCCGGTGTTGGGGTAGCCTTCGCCGCCGAATGCGACAGGGCCGTGGGCGTTGGCTTGAACGGCTTCGGCGTGGACTTCGGCACGCGTAAGGTTGCTGTCGGCAACTTGCGTGACGGGTTCGTCGTTTTCGCCGTAGGTGACCTGGCCGGCAGCACGGGCCTGTTGCAGTTCGGCGACGACTTGCGCGCGGGTCAGTTGGCTGGTCTGGGTGATGGTGGGCGGGTAGTCCAGTTCGCCGGAGGGTTCGGCAGCATAGGCAGCGGTGCCAACCAGGGAAGCGGAAATCAGCAGTACGGAAGCGAGGGTTTTCATGATGATTCTCTTTATCTATGTGTAGGTAGGTTTGTAGTCAAATAAAAAGTCGATCAAGCGCCGGTGTTGGGGTAGCCTTCGCCGTCGAATGCGACAGGGCCGTGGGCGTTGGCTTGAACGGCTTCGGCGTGGACTTGGGCGCGGGTGACGGTGCTGGCGGCCACTTGCGTAACGGGTTCGTCGATATCGCCAAAGGTGACTTGGCCGGCGGCACGGGCTTGTTGCAGTTCGGCGACGACTTGAGCGCGGGTCAATTGGCTGGTCTGGGTGATGGTGGGCGGGTAGTCCAGTTCACCAGAGGGTTCGGCAGCGTAGGCAGCGGTGCCAGCCAGGGAAGCGGAAATCAGCAGTACGGAAGCGAGGGTTTTCATGATGGTTCTCTTTAAAGTAAAGTGTCTTTAAAACTATCTACTTATAGGTAGATAACTGGGGAAATAAAAACGCGCTCAGTGACTGCTCTTTTGCGCGGTGGTTGGGGCGATTTGTTTGCTGACCAACCATGAGACGTATGTTATCTACTAGTAGGTAGGTGAATCAAGCAGAGATTTGTGTCTTTTTGTTTCTTTGCGGGGAAGGGATGGCTATCGAGCCACAGAGGAGAGGCGAGCGAACCGGTCGGATACCGGGTAAGGCAGGCTTGCGTTGACGTGGAAGCAAGCCTGCGCAGATCAGCCGCCTGCACGCAGCGGCAAGTTCTATGTGGTCTTAACCAAACGCTCGGGGACGTAGCCCGGCATGGAACCACGTAATCATTGAGTAGATATCGTAGACCGGCAATCCGAGTTCGGCTTGCAGCGCTGCGGCATACGGCGGCATGTTGGTGCATTCCAGCACGATCGCACCGACGTCAGGATGGCGGCGCACTAGGTCCCGTCCAGCCTCCAGGATGTCTTGTTGCGCCAGATCGATGTCCATGTCTTCTTTCTCGGCTTTGATCAGGACACGGAAGAATTCCTTGCCGTTCTCGGTGCCGGCGACGGGGATGTCAGCCGGGACGTTGACCGCTGCCAGATGCGCTGGGGACAAGGTGGATCCGCTAACAGTGACCAGTCCTACGCGCTTGCCTGGAGGCAAGGTGGCTTGCACCCATGGCACTTGCATCATTGACGATGTGGCAACGGGGACTCCCAGCGCCTGCGAGAATTCCTGTTGGAAGAGGGCCAGGAAGCCGCAGTTCGTGGTGATGGCTTCTGCGCCCAGGTCGACCAATTCTCGGCCTGCCTCGATGAAGGCGTCCAATGTCCCGCGTGCGCCTTGTAAAACGACTTTTTCAGGGCTGGCGCCGCGTACGACTCGGTATAGAACGGGGAATGGCCACGTCTGGCCATTGCCCATGTCGCCGAGAATCCGGGGAAAACGCGCATCTAGCATCAATATGCCCAGCGGGGCGCCGTATAGCGATTTGCCGCCGCGGGCAATGCGGCCGGGTGAGGAAAGCGTGGACATGACGGGTTCCTTGAGGGAAGGGGAGAGTCACGCGAAACGACGCGGACTGAATGGCTCTAGCGGAATCGTTGTGGCTTGGCCCTGCAGCAGTTGCACGACGAGCTCTCCTGTGCGGGCTGAACCGACCAGGCCGATGTGGCCGTGTCCGTACGCATGCACGATATCAGGACTCGCCGAGGCCGCACCGATGCAAGGCAGGCCATCGGGCATACTGGGGCGGCATCCTTGCCAATAGTCGATGCGTTCGTCGGCGGGCTTGGCCGGCAGTGCGGGATAAATAGACATCAGCAAGTCGCGCAGGATGTGGGCACGCCGCCAGTCGGGCGGTGCGTCGACATCGGCGATTTCGACTTGCCCTGCGACTCGCAGGCCATTTTCCATGTTGTTGATCACGACTTTGCAGTCGGCAAACATGGTGGATACGCGCGGCGCACCCTCTGGTTGTTTGATGACGGCGTGGTAGCCGCGTTCAGCCGCAAGCGGGACGCGATCCCCAGCCAGGCGCGCAAGTTCGCGTGAGCGTATGCCGGTCGCGATGACGGCCTTGTCGCAGGGAATGTCACCGCTCTCGGTGCGCACGGCCCGCAATTTTCCTGCCTGTATATCAAACCCGGTGGCGCGTGTATGACGCAGGTCGGCGCCGAGAGTTTGAGCGAGTTGTACCAGGGCCGCTACATAGGCGCCTGGGTTGCGGCAGTGGCCAGTTTCAGGAACCAGTACGCCAAAGGTGTAGCGCGGGTGCAGGTCGGGTTCCAGCGCGCGCAGGGCCTCGGTATTCAACTCTTGCCACTGGATTCCTTCGTTGCGGCGGATGTCCCATGCCCGGCTATCGGCGCGGAAATGTTGTTCCGAGAGATAGGCATGCAATAGGCCGCGTTGCTCGATCAGGTGCGAGACGCCTGCCTGCTCGGCCAAAGCTTGATGCAGCGCGGGCGCACCGGCCAGTAATGAACGCAGGGCATGTGCGATGCGTTCCACGCGCGGCCATGTCCAGGCCGAGGCCAGGTAACGTACCAGCCAGGGGATGGCGCGCGGCAGATAGTTCCAGCGGATTGCCAATGGGCCCAGGGGGTCTTTCAGCCAGGTAGGAACCTGTTTCCAGACGCCAGGCGCGGCTGGGGGCAAGATGGAGTGCGACGACAACCAACCTGCATTGCCATAGCTGGATACCTGCCGGCCTCCGGGCGTGTCGGCCTCGACCAGGGTGACTCGCATTCCCGCGTTGAGCGCTTGCACGGCGGTCGCTGCGCCGACTGCGCCGGCGCCAATGATGACGATGTGTTGATCTGTGCCCATTGAGATACCGGTGAGGAAAGGACGTGGCGTAAAGCGCCGCCCAGGGTGAAAAAATCATAACACTTGACTGTATACAAAACAATATTCAATATATGTGCACAGTTTGGTGTACACATTCATCCGCTGTGCGGTGCCGTCTCGGCGCCTTTCTCATACATATACAAGGGGTTAATCGATGAAGCGCAGAGAGTTGTTTAGTCATTCCGCCCTGATTGGCGCCGCCGCCATTGCCAGCGTCGGGATTCCCGCGCGTGCTTCGGCACAGGCGGCGTCAAGTAATGATTCCACCTTGGACCGTGTGCGTAAAACGGGGATATTGCGCATGGGGGTGATCGTGGGACAGGCGCCGTACTTCACCAAAAACCTGACCGATGGCACGTGGTCGGGTGCGTGTCTGAGCATGGCGAACGACATCGCGAAAAAGCTGAATGCCAAAGTGGAGACCGTTGAAACCACCTGGGGCAATCAGATTCTGGATCTGCAATCGAACAAGATTGACCTGGCTTTCGCCGTGAATCCCACCCCCGAGCGGGCGCTCATGGTGGATTTTGCTACGCCTATCCTGGTGCACTCGTTTACCGCGGTCACGCGCAAGGGGTTTGCCAAGCCCGAGACCTGGAATGACCTGAATAAGCCTGAAGTGCGTATTTCCGTCGACATGGGATCGGCGCACGAATTGATCGCGCGGCGCTACGCGCCGAACGCCACGATTTTGTCGTTCAAGACCCGGGATGAAGCCGTGTTGGCGGTGGCGACGGGCCGTGCCGACTGCAATGTGGTGCTGGCCATTTTGGCATTGCCCATGCTGAAGAAAAATCCGGCCTTGGCCGAGATCGCGATTCCCCGCCCCATTTTGACGCTGCCCACCAATATTGCCGTCCGGCTCGACGGGGACAAGCGCTGGCGCGATTTCCTGAGCGTGTGGGCCGATTACAACCGATCCATGGCGCAAACCCGCGAATGGTTCCTGCAAGGCCTGGCGGAGTTGGACGTCAAGGAAAGCGATATCCCGCCCGAAGTGCAATTCTGATCGGGTCACGACCATGAATTACGCATGGGATTTTGGCGCGCTCGCCCCGTACTCGGGCCTGCTGTGGAAGGGGCTGTGGATCACGATTGTCTTTACGGTGACCACGGCCCTGGCTGGCCTGGCCATTGGCCTGGTGGCGGGGGTGTTGCGTACCAACGCGCCCCGCTGGGTCAATGTGCCGGTGGTCGCCTATATCGAGATTTTTCGGTGCACGCCTCTGCTGGTGCAATTGGTGTGGATGTATTACGCACTGCCGGTCTTGATCCAGGTTGAAATGTCGCCGGGGATGGCGTGTTTTCTGACGCTGTCTTTGTATGGGGGCGCGTTCTATGCCGAGATTTTCCGCGGGGGAATCGAAGCCGTCGATCGCGGCCAATGGGAGGCAGGCAAGGCGCTGGGGATGCGGCGTAGCCGTATTTTCCGGCGTTTGATTCTGCCGCAGGCCGTGCGCGTGATGATTCCTTCGTTCATCAATCAAACCGTTTTGCAGTTGAAGAACACGTCGCTGGTATCGACGGTTGCCGTGGGCGACTTGTTGTACCAAGGGTCCGTGATTACGGCTGCTATTTATCGTCCGCTGGAGACCTATACCGTGGTGGCGGTCGTCTATTTTGTCGTGCTGTTCCCGCTGACGCTGGCTGCACAACGCCTAGAGGCACGCATGGGAGCACACCGATGAATGCAAAAAACGCTGTAGCTACGCCTGCTTTGCAGGCATCGGCCATCCATAAGTCGTTTGGTGCGCATCACGTGCTAAAGGGCGTGTCGCTGGATGTCGCCAAGGGAGAGGTTGTCACGCTGATCGGCGCCAGCGGGTCGGGAAAATCGACCTTTCTGCGCTGCATGAATTTGCTGGAGATGCCTGAGTCCGGGAGTCTGGCTGTCGGAGAACATCAATTCGAGTTCGACGGAAAACAGAAGGCTCCCAAGGATGCTTGCCTGGCCGCGTTACGGCGGGATATTGGCATGGTCTTTCAGCATTTCAACCTGTTCCCGCATATGACGGTCCTGCAGAATGTGATCGAGGCGCCCATGCAGGTCAAAGGCATGGCGCGTGCCGAGGCCTCGGACCTGGCGCGCGAGTTGCTGGCCAAAGTCGGTCTGGCGGACAAGGTCGATGCCTTTCCCAGCCGCCTGTCGGGCGGGCAAAAGCAGCGTGTCGCCATTGCACGGGCGCTGGCGATGCGGCCCGATGTCATGTTGTTCGATGAGGTGACGTCTGCGCTTGATCCCGAGTTAGTATCCGAGGTATTGGGGGTGATCAAGGCGCTGGCGGCGGAAGGCATGACCATGGTATTGGTGACGCATGAGATGGCGTTTGCCGCCGATGTGTCGGATCGAGTGGGATTCATGCTGGACGGCGTCATGGCCGAAATAGATACTCCCTCTGAAATCTTCGGGCATCCGCGTAACGAACGCCTGAAATCCTTTTTACAGCGCTTTCATCATGGCTTGTCTTTACCGGCGGCCGTGGCTGCGTGATTTTTTTGATAATTGACGCATGACTTCTGACACTTCCGCCGCTCGGGCTTCCTCGCACAGCCAGGTCTATGATCGCATCAAGGCCATGGCGACCACATTTCGCCTGCGCCCGGGCGAAAAGGTGAATGAACTCGAGCTGTCGCGTCAACTGGGCGTGAGCCGCACGCCTGTGCGCGAGGCGCTCAGCCGCATTGCCGCCGAGGGATTTTTGGTGGCGACGCCCAATCGTGGCTATACCGTGAGAGGGTTGGACGCGAAGCAACTGATGGCCCTTTACGAGTACCGGGCCACGGTGGAATTGGGAGTCGTGCGCCTGGTCTGTATGCGCGCCTCCGACCAGGAGCTGGCCGATTTGGCGACCATGGTCGAAGGCAACCGGGACGAGGACGACACGGACGCTCAGGCATTGCGGCTGTTGTCCAGGGATGAAGCTTTTCACGAGCATCTGGCTGCCTTGGCGGGCAACCCCGAGTTCTTGCGTTCAGTACGTTCGATTAACGAGCGCCTGCGCTTTCCGCGTTGGATCGATTTGAAGGCTCGCCGTGGTCAGACGCGCAATGACCATCCGGATATTGTGCGCGCGCTGCAGACACGTGACCAGGCGGTGGTGCAGGCATTGATGAGCCAGCATATCGAAAAGCATCTGGATCACATCATTGAGCTGACCCGCGCGGGTTATGCCGAGATTTATACGGGTAATGCGCTGGCCGATTATGCCGAGTCGCGTTTTATGGAACACCAGGAGGACTGGGCCTCTTCCTCTGATGGTGTCAAGGAAACGAGGGATTGACGGCGCTTCCTTGACACCAGCCGCGAGCCGGCATCACTGCAGGTTTTGATTTACATCTCACTTTTACCAGGACTATTCATGAAAGCTATTTTCGTTGACGCCAACCCTACTTTGTCCGCGGTGGCCGAGCGCCTGCATCGTGCCGATGATCTGGAGTTGGTCATCAACCGTCAGCCGGATATCACCTCGGATCAGTTGCCGGCCGTGCTGGGTGATGCAGAAATCGCCATCATCGACCATACGCATCTGCCGACCGATATCGCTCGTCAATGCAAGGGTCTGAAGCATGTCGTGTTCCTGGGAACCGGTCCGCGTTCGTATATGAATCCTGAGGAATTGGCGGAGATCGGCATTGAGGTGCACATCATCAAAGGCTACGGCGATACGGCCGTGGCCGAGTGTGCGTTTGCCTTGATGTGGGCATCGGCAAAGGGCTTTGGGCGCATGGATCGTGAAATGCGCGCAGGGAATTGGCTGCGCAGCGATGCCGTGCAATTGACGGGCAAGACGCTGGGTCTGATTGGTTTCGGCGGCATCGCAGCAGAGGTTGCGCGTCTGGCCCAGGGCGCCGGCATGGAAGTCATCGCCTGGAATCGCAGCGCGAAATCGCATCCGGGCGTGCGTTTCACGGAACTGGACGAGGTGCTGGCCAAGAGCCACGTGGTGTCGATGCATTTGCTGTTGACGGACGAGACGCGCGGCATTATTTCGCGTGAGCGCATTAACGCGATGCGCGATGGTGCGATCCTGGTCAATACGGCGCGCGGCGCGTTGGTGGACGAGGACGCCATGATCGACGCGCTGAAGTCGGGCAAACTGGGTCATGCGGGTCTGGACGTGTTTGTCACCGAACCCATGCCCAAGGACCATCCGTTGACCAAGCTCGATAACGTGACGCTGTCGGCCCACTCGGCATTCCGTACCCCCGAGGCCAGCGATAACCTGATTCAATCCGCTCTGAATCACTGCCGCCGTATTTCGGGCAAGGGAGTGCAGCAATGAGCGCGCCGATCACCCGGTTGGACCAGAACACACGCCGTTCGCGAGCGGTGATTCACAATGGCACGGTGTACCTGGCCGGCCATACGGCTGACGATCGTGGCGCCGATGCGGCAGGACAGACGCGCCAGGTGCTGGCCAAGATCGACGAGATGTTGGCGGCCTCGGGCACGGACAAGTCCAAGCTCTTGAATGTCACGATCTGGCTGCAGCACATGTCTGATTTTCAGGCGATGAACGAGGTCTATGATGCATGGATCGTACCCGGTCAGGCGCCGGCGCGTTGCTGCGGCGCCGTCGAACTGGCTCTGCCGGAAATTCTCGTCGAGATAATGGTGACCGCCGCGTTGTAGGCGGGAATGTTTTTTCAGGATGGATATGTCTATCGATAATTCTCAGGCGCCGGCGTTTCGCCGCGCCAGTCGTATCTCCCGTATTGCGGTGTCGGAGATTCTGCGCATCGGCGCACGCGCCGCACAACTGAAGCGCGAAGGGCGCGATGTCATCGTATTGGGGGCGGGCGAACCCGACTTTGATACGCCGGACAACGTGAAAGAAGCGGCCATTCGTGCGATACACGCTGGCGAGACCAAGTACACCTTGCTCGATGGCACCCTGGCGTTGAAAGCCGCGATCGCGCGCAAGTTCGAACGTGAAAATGGCGTGACGTACGGCCTGGACGAAATCAACGTAGGCGCCGGCGCCAAGCAAGTGATCCACAATGCCTTGATGGCGACGCTGGATGACGGCGATGAGGTCATCGTTGGCGTGCCGTACTGGACGTCTTATGCCGACATGATCACGATTGCCGGCGGCAAGACGGTCGAGGTCGGATGCCGCGAGGAAAACGGTTTCCGTATGGATCCCGCAGATCTCGAGCGCGCCATCACGCCGCGTACGCGCTGGGTCATGTTGAATTCGCCGTCCAACCCGACGGGCGCTGCCTATGGTGAAGCGGATCTGCGGGCGTTGGCCGAGGTATTGTTGCGGCATCCGCATGTTTGGGTGCTCGCCGACGACATTTACGAGCATCTGATTTACGGCGATTTCACGTTCAAGACCATGGCGCAGGTCGAGCCGCGCCTGAAGTCACGCACATTGACCGTCAATGGCTTGTCGAAAGCCTATGCGATGACAGGCTGGCGTTTGGGCTTTGCGGGCGGACCGAAGGAATTGATCGGGGCGATGGCTGTGGTGCAAAGCCAGAGCACGTCGAACCCGTGCTCGATCAGTCAGGCGGCGGCCATCGAGGCGCTGGACGGACCGCAGGATGTGTTGGCAGAGCGCCGTGCGTCGTTCCAGGTGCGGCGGGATTTGGTGGTGAATGGTTTGAATGCGATTCCGGGGTTGAGCTGCCGTCTGCCCGAAGGCGCGTTTTATACCTACGCCAGCTGCGCAGGGGTGCTGGGCCGCACCACGCCGAAGGGCAAGCGTCTGGAAACGGATGCGGATTTCTGCGAGTACTTGCTGCAGGATCATGATGTGGCGGTGGTACCTGGCACGATTTTCGGTCTGGCGCCGTATTTCCGGATCAGCTATGCCACGTCGCAGGCCCAGTTGCAGACGGCGTTGGAGCGTATTGCAAAGGCAGTTGAGCAGTTGAGCTAACGCAGCAACGGCTGTCCGTCACGACGGACAGTCAGTGCCGCACAGTGATTCATCACGCACATTCAATATCGCAGGCTAAAGATTTTCGGATATCCGGGTTCGGCAGCCATGCTTTTTCAAGGGGAATAATCATGTTGCGTCGTTTCAGTATTGCCGCGTTGGCGGCTATGACATTGGCCGCTGCCATGCCGGCCGTTGCGCAGGACAGCAAATGGCCTACACATGCCATTACCATTGTCGGGGGCTTCCCGACTGGGGCAGGGACTGATTTGTATACCCGCAAATTAGGACAAGGTCTGACGGAGACGCTGGGTGTGCCCATCGTGGCGGAAAACCGTACGGGCGCCGGCGGCAACGTGGCGTCGGATATGGTGGCGCGGGCAGCGCCTGATGGCTATACCTTTTTGTTCGGCACGGCTGGCACTCACGCAATCAATGCGGAGTTGTACAAGAAGAGTCTGACCTTTGACGTCTGGAACGATTTCACGCACATTGCCTTGCTGGGTGATGTGCCGAACGTGCTATTGATCAACCCGAAAAAACACCCCGACATCAAGACCTGCAAGGATCTGATTGAATTGGCTCGCAAGAATCCCGGCAAGATGAACTATTCATCGACCGGGAATGGAGCCTCGGGTCACCTGGCCGGTGCGTTGTTTACGCAGATGGCCAAAGTCAACATCGTGCACGTACCTTATCGTGGACAGGGGCCTGCCATGACGGCGCTCTTGTCGGGCGAGGTCGATTTCTTTTTCAATCAGAGCGCGGCATCGATCGCCGCCGTGAATTCGGGGCAGGTGCGCGCGCTGGGCGTGACGGTATCCAAACCGATCGAGGCGCTGCCTGGGGTACCGTCCGTGGCCGAGGGGTGCGGGCTGCCGGGGTATGAGAGCAGCACGTGGTATGGGCTGTTTGGGCCGGCCAAGCTGCCTGCGGATATCCAGAAGCGCATGAGCGATGCGGTGATCAAGGAAATTTCCAAGCCTGAGTTCAAGCGTTGGTTGATCGATACGCAAGGCATCACGCCGCCAGCCGATCCCAGCCCCGCTGCGTTCGAGCGCGTGCACAAGGCGGATATCGCGCGTTGGGCGGAAGTCGTCAAGATGTCGGGCGCGAAGGTGGATTAAACGCTCGCGTTCGTCGCTGCGGGGTTTGCTATCAGCCTGTCCGGTATGTTCGGACGGGCTGATTTTTTTCACGCTCTGCGGGGCTGCTAGCACGGGGGATTGAGTGCTATTGGACGTCGAGGCGGGGCAGTGACCGTGTTGGCGCTTCACGGAGTCGGTCGGCCGCCTGCGCGGCCGACACCGCTTCGTCAACCTCGTCGCTACGCTCCTTCGGTTTCCCTCGCTCGACTCCGAGGCGCGCCAACACGGTCACTGCCCCGCCTCGACTCGCAGAGTCTCTGATTCCCTCGTCGCTGGCACGGGTGGTTTTCTTAGGCTTCGTAGGAACTGGCTTTTGCAAGGATGAAGATCTTGCAGGGCTGCCATTCATTGGCGCCTACGGGCGCACCAATGAATAGCGTTCGTGATCTGCATGCGAAGGCTTTGGCATCGGGGGCAAACAGGGGATCTCTCGAGTAACGATTTCTCATAGATCAGCAGGAGATCGTTCGCAACACGACTTCGCGACGTCCAATAAGCACACCACCTTCACTCGTGCACACCTGAGAACTGCCCCGAAAACGGTTTTAGCCGAGAACGATTACCACAATAGTCAGCAGGCCCAGCACCAGGTTGACGGTCACCCAGGTTTTGAGCGATTGCATCGCGCGGCCGCCCGCGAGCCAGTCACCGGCTTGTACGGCACGATCCAGGCGCGGGTACAGGGCAAAGCGGATATGTCCGAAAATCGCTGCCATGATGACGCCCAATACCGCCATGGTCATCCAGGCGTGCGGCATCTGAAAGCTGCCGCCGGTGTCCGCGACCTGGCGGGCTGTGCGGCCTATCATCCAGGCGCCGCTCAGCAGTACCAGCAGGACGGCGCCCAGCACGGCGTTCAGAAAGCGTGCCAGCACATCGCGCATCAGGCGCAGCCGCTGGGGCGGTTCCAGCGCGGCCACGGCGGGCCGCAGAAAACAGTGGGCGAAGATCATCCCGCCTACCCACAGCAGAATGGCCAGGATGTGTACGAGCTTGAGAACGCTGTAAAACATGGCAGAGTGTTCCGTGAGTCGCAGAGCCAGGGATAGGCGCCGCATAGCCGGTATTATCCATTGCTCCGGGAAACCGCGGCGTTGATACCGTGGAAAGGGGGGGCAGTCAGATCGCCGCAAATCGTCTTACACTGGATACCTGTGCGGGTATGCGCATCGTAATGGATGGCGCTATCCTTGATTGACTCTTTTTTTGTAGGTTGCAGCCATGCCCAGTTTCGACGTGGTTTCCGAAGTAGACAAACACGAACTCAGCAACGCGGTGGACCAGGCCAATCGCGAGTTGGCCACCCGTTTTGATTTCAAAGGCACCGACGCCAAGTTCGAACTCGAGGAGTTCGTCGTGACGCAGATCGCGCCCAGCGCGTTTCAGCTGAAACAGATGCTCGATATTTTGCGTGGCCGCCTGTCCGCGCGAGGCATCGACGTGCGCTGCCTGGATGTGGCTGATCCGCTGGAAAACCTGGGCGGCGCCCGCCAGAAAGTCACGGTCCGCCAAGGCATCGAGCAACCTGTCGCAAAAAAATTGATCGCTGCCATCAAGGCTGCCAAGCTCAAGGTCGAGAGCCAGATCAATGGCGACAAGCTGCGCGTCAGCGGTAAAAAGCGCGATGATTTGCAAGAGGCGATTGCGTTGCTGCGCAAGACCGACGTCGATCTGCCGCTGCAGTATCAGAATTTCCGCGATTGAGTTTGATCCCCCATCTGCGGATGGGGAGTTCGTTTCATCCGGCGGGTGCGCGGGCTGGCCCCATATTCTTGCGAGGCTGTCCGGCGATTGCAGCGTGCTTATCGTTTTTGTTTGGGGCGTGCCTTTGCGGACTGCCGATTGCCCATGGTGATCCCGATGGATGCTGCAACAATGGCGACGATGGCTGCCCACTGGGTCAGGGATAGCGTCTCGCGCAGGAATAGCATGCCGGAAAAGGCAGCCAAGACGGGTTCCATACTGAGCAGTGTGCCAAAGACCCGGACGGGGATACGGGACAGGACGGTGATTTCCAACGCGTAGGGCAATGCGCTGGACAGCACGGCGACGCCCAATGCCCAGGGCAATACCTCCAGCGCGAACAGGCCCATGCCTGCCTGCGCGAATCCAAAGGGCAAGACCACCACGGTGGCGACGGTCGAGGCCAGTGCCACGGTCTGGGTGCCATGGTGCAGGCCGGCACGGCGTCCGAACACGATATACAGCGCCCAGCATAGCCCGGCGCCCAGCGCCAGCAGCATCCCTGCCGGATCCAGCGTGTGGACTTCGGCGCCCCGGGGAATCAGCAACAGAATGCCCGCGGCCGCCAACATGATCCAACAGAAATCCGCAAAGCGGCGTGAACTCAAGAGCGCTACCGTCAGAGGACCCGTGAATTCCAGAGCGACCGCAATGCCCAGCGGGATGGTGCGCAGCGACATGTAGAACAGCAGGTTCATCATCCCCAGCGACAAGCCGTAGGCCAGCACCACGCGCCATCCCGATGGCGTCAGGCGGACACGCCATGGCCGGAAATAGGCCAGCAGCATGAGCGCCGAGAACAACAAGCGCAGCGCCGCCGTGCCCTGCGCGCCTACCATGGGAAACAGGCTTTTTGCCAATGCTGCGCCACTCGGCATGGACACCATGGCAATCATCATCAACAGGATGGGATAAAGCGAAGGGGTGGGCGAGGGAGCAGTGGATGCGGACATGTTGCATAGAGCCCGGCACAAGAGGGCCGGTACGTCGCACATTCTACGCGCAACAAGAGAGGCCTAACGGTGAGGGCGATTCTGGTTTTGCGTGACTGATGAGGCGGGATCTCGATCGAACGGAGTCATTCATCATCCTCAAGGCCGATTTGCCCCCTCCAGCGTCATGGTAATTGGCGGGTGCAATTGCGCACCGGTGCGAGCAGGAGTAGGCTTTCGTCCCGATTCATCTCCTGGCGTTCAGAGCAGCTTGCTCGCTGCACAGGAATCATCGCGTCCCGATCTCTGCTGGAATTTTGATGAACACCTCGTCTTCGACTGCCGTATCCCCCACATCCGATTCGCCACCGCCTACCTGCTGGGCCCTGTTCAAGGGATTTTTCTGGTTGGGATTGAGTGCCTTTGGCGGTGCCTTGCCATTGGCGCGCCACATGGTGGTGGAAAAACACCGATGGCTGTCTTCGGAGGATTTCACTGAGCTGCTCGGGCTGTGCCAGTTTTTGCCGGGCGGCAACATCATCAACATGTCCGTGGCGCTGGGTATGAAATTCCGTGGGGTCAAGGGAGCATTTGCGGCCTTGATGGGATTGATCGCTGCGCCGTCTTTCATCGTCATTGCACTGGGTATGGTGTACGACAGGTATGCAGACGATCCGCATATTCAACATCTGTTTGCGGGGTTGGCTGCCGCGGCCGCGGGCCTGCTGATTTCGATGGCCGTGAAAATCGCCAAGCCGTTGCGTGGCAAATGGGCGGGGATCGCCGTGGCCGTGGCCTGCTTTATTTGCATTGCGGTGCTGCGTACGCCCCTGCTGCCAACAATGCTGGTGTTGACGCCGATCAGTATCCTGGTGACCTGGAGGCTGGCGCGATGACTTCCGTATTGATTTCGCTCTTCGTTATTTTTACGCAGTTGTCGGTGCTGGCCTTTGGCGGCGGCAATACGATTTTGCCCGAGATGCAGCGGCAGGTCGTGGAGATCCATCAATGGATGTCCAATGCCGATTTCGGTGCGTTGTTCGCATTGAGTCAGGCCGCGCCTGGCCCCAATCTGATGATTGTGACGCTGGTGGGGTGGAATGTGGCGGGCTGGCAGGGGGCGTTGGTCACGACGATTGCGAAGTTCGGTCCATCCTCGATCTTGACGGCGGTCGCGTTGGGATTGTGGGAACGGTTCAAGGACAAACCGTGGCGGCGTGTCGTGCAGGCAGGTATTTTCCCGATGACGGTAGGATTGATGGCGGCCAGTGCGTCGTTGATTACCGAGGCTTCTGTGCATACGTGGGTGTTAGGGGGAATCACCGCTCTCGTAGCTGCCGTGACGATTTTCAGTCGTGTGCATCCGTTGTGGATGTTGTTGGCGGGGGCGTTGATAGGATTGAGCGGGATCGGACAGCCTTGAACGTCCGGCTCAACTGTCGGGTGCAATAGGCAAAACGGCCGGGATAGTGAATATCCCGGCCGTTTTGTTGTGGCCTGCAACAGACGGGGGGCTTTCCCCTATCTGGCGCAGGCTCTTTCAGGTTACGGCACGTGCTGCCCGTCGTGCAGGACGCGTTACTCGACGTAGTTCTTGGTGCTGTACAACTCGATGGGCAGTCGATTGAGAATTGGCAGGTTCGTGTTGGCGTCCTTGGCCTGCATATCGATGTAGGTTTGCAGCACGTCGGCATCCAGCACGCCGATATCCTGACGACGCTCATCGGGGACGTTGGCCAGCGTGGTATAGCCGTCGCCGCCTGTTGCGTTGAAGCTCAAGACAAACAACTTGTAGGTGCGAGTCGCGTCCAGGGACTGCCAGGTGTTCGTGGTGGAATCGAATACTTCCACGTTGGATACACGGCTGCCCTTGGCGGCCAGGCTGTTGACGTCATAACGCAAGCCGCCCGTGTAGGGGTAGGGGCCGGTGGTGCCGCCGTCGCCGTAGACCGCCTCGAGGCCGTCTTCGAGCATGCCGATGACTTCGGTGCCGGTAATGTCCAGGCGCCACAGCATGTTGCCGAATGGCAGGACTTCGATGACGTTGGCGGCGGTCACGTTACCCTCGAGCGGGACGCGCACGCCACCGCCGCTTTGCAGCGAGATGTCGGCACCGCCGTATTCGGCGTTGGCGACTTCGAGATAGGCCTGGGCGACGAGTTGCTGAATATCTCCGCCGCGGACGTTGACGCTGCCTTCGGCGTTGCAGGCAGCGCTGGAACGGCTGTAATCGACCGAGCCAGGGCCGCCGGGGACACGGCGCGAGCAGAGTTCTTGCGGCACGTTGGCGACGACGCTCTGGCTATAGGCGTCGACTTGCTCTTTGAACGGTTGCAGGGTTTGCGTGGCGTTGGCGTCGGGCGCTTGTACGCGCAGGATGCCGCTGGCTTCGATGTCGGCCTGCATGGCGGCTGCGTCTGCAGGGTTGGGCGTCGTGCCGCCGACGGTCAGTGTGTCGCCGATCAGGACGTGAGGCGTGCCGCTGCATGAGGTGACATCACCATTGGCGTCAAAGCTGACTTTCAGTTCGCCGACGACTTGAGCGTATTCCCAGGCTTGTACCAGGCAGACGCGCTTGCCGTCTTTGTCGGTCAGTTCGGTGGGATAGGTACCTGCGGGTGTACCTACGTCGTAGGTTTCCATTGCATCGGGACCTAGCAAGGAATGCGAGTCGCCGCCTACGACGACGTCTACGCCGCTCAGGTTGGGGATGATTTCTTTGTCGTAGCTGTAGCCGATATGGCTCATCACGATGATTTTGTTAACACCTTGGGCACGCAAGGCATCGATCTGTGTTTGGGCGGCTTCGGTTTCGTCGGAAAAGGTGGTGCCGGGATCGGGGCTGGAGGACTGCTGCGTTTTGCCGGCGATGGTCAAACCGATGAGGCCGATGGACTGGCCGCCGCGTTCGAGGGTGATCGAAGGCTGGACCCAGTTGGGAGCGTTGGCTGCATTTAGGGGTGAGTTGGGGCCAAAGCTGACGTTGGCGCTGAGCAGCGGAGTCTGGCAGGTGCCGGCGTGTAAAAACTCGATGAAGCGATGCAGGCCGCTGTCGCCTTTGTCGAATTCGTGGTTGCCGAGCGTCATGGCATCGAAACACACGGTGTTCATCAGGGCGGCGTCGGCTTCGCCGGCCTCGCCTGCGCGGTTGAAGTACAGGGTGCCGGTCATGGCGTCGCCGGCGTGCAGTTTGAGCACGTTGGTGGATGCGGTCGCCAGTTCGTTGATGGCTGCGGTGACGCGCGGGAAGCCGCCGGCGTCGACGGTGGCTTCGGTCTGGGTGCCAGCGGCATTTTTCAGCAGCAGGGTTTTGCTTTTGCTGTCCAGGTTGGAGTGATGGTCGTTGATGTGCAGGATCGTTAGGTCCATCGCCTGGCTGACGGGCGGCGTGGGGGACGAGGTGTCGTCATCGTCATCGTCGTCGCTGTTGCTGCAGGCGGCTAGCAGGGTCAGGCTGCTTAGCAGCAAGACTTGGGTGGTCCTCTTCCAGTTTTTCATCGCGGTGTGTCGGAATGTGTCTTGGTGGAAGGGGAATGATTGGGGAGGGAGGTTACGGGGGGATTAAGGTTGCGTGACGGGGATGTGAAAGTGGGCTTCCCCGGGCCAAAAGGGGGGCTGGTGCGGGGTGTAGTGGTTGTTGCTGTTGTTAGAGAGGAGTTCTTTTGGCGTCGATGCGTGGCAGTGGTCGCGTTGGGGCTTCGCGTGGTCGGTCGGCCGCCTGCGCGTCCGACACCGCTTCGTCAACCTCGTCGCTGCGCTCCTTCGGTTTCCCTCGCTCGACCACGAGGCGCCCCAACGCGGCCACTGCCACGCATCGACTCGCAATGTCTCTGGCTCGGTTTGACGCTGGCACGAGTCGGGTGCTTAGGCTTCGTGGGAGTGGGATTTGCAAGGAGGAAGATCTTGCGGGGTTGTGATCTCTGGGCGCCTACGGGCGCGCCCAGAGATCACGTTTGGGCTCGGGATGCGTGAGGGGGTATGGCTTTTTGGGGGGAATGCTAGGGCGGTGAATGCTAGGTGGTGAGTGCTAGGCGGTGAATGTGAAGCGGTGGGCGTGTGTTAATCGACGAGTGATAAGCGCCACAGCGAAGTGATTTCGGCTGCGCGGGCCGCGTGCAGCGGATCGGTGGGGTCTGATGCGCGGCCGTGGGTGGGGCGGGCGGTCAGGCGGTCTATGATGCGCAGGCCGGCGTTGGTGATCAGTGTGGACAGTTCGTCAGGAGCGCGTAGGCCCAGGTGTTCGGCCAGGTCTGAGAGGATCAGCCAGGCTTCGCCTTTGGGGGCGAGGTGTTTTGAGAGCCCTTGCAGGAATGCGCGCAGCATGCGGCTGTCGGGATCGTAGATTGCGTATTCGACGGGGGCGCTGGGACGTGCGGGCAGCCACGGGGGGTTGCAGATGATCAAGGGGGACTGGCCGTCAGGGAACATGTCGGTTTGCGTCAGGGTCACGTGTGACTGCAAGCCCAGCCGGGTCAGGTTTTCCTGTGCGCAAGCCAGGGCGCGTGGGTCCTGGTCGGTGGCAATGATGTGTTTGACGCCACGTTGTGCGAGGACGGCGGCCAGGACGCCTGTGCCTGTGCCGATGTCATATGCCAGCGATGTATCCGCGGGGAGCGGTGCGCGGGCGACGAGATCGATGTATTCGCCGCGTACGGGCGAAAACACGCCGTAGTGGGGATGAATGCTCGCATTGAGGGCGGGGATAGGAACGCCTTTCTTGCGCCACTCATGGGCGCCGACGATGCCTTGTAGTTCGCGCAGGGACGCCAGATAGGGGCCTGTGGCCGGGCCATAGGCCTCCAGGCAGGCCTGTTGTACATCGGGGGCTCGGCGCAGAGGGATGGTGTGGTCTGCATCGAAAGGCACTAGTACGCTGCCTAGCAGCCGGGCGCGTTGGGATTGCGCTTGGCGATGCTGGTTGAAGGCATCCAGCGGCGTGGCGGCCGGTTTGCGTTTTTTCTTGTCGATACGGCGTGCCAGCGCCTGCAATAACTGCCGCGCATTATGAAAATCACCGCGCCACAGGAGTTGCGTGCCTTCGCAGATCAGGCGATAGGCCGCGTCTGCCGATAACTGATCACCCGCGATTTGAACGCGTGTTGGCACAGGGGCTGCCGATTCGGAGCGCCAAAAGGCTGTCTGGGATTGGCCGGATTCGGTCCAATGGACGAGAGGTAATGCGGACATGGCAAAGGCAAAGGGTGAATGCCTGGCAATGTAGCAGGTTCTCCAATGTAGGGCTCAACTGCCTGTGAGGCCGGTCACTCACGTCAACCACCTATGCCGGTGTCCACAAAAACTCGATCACCACGCCCCGGCCAGGTGGCTCGGGGCGGCGATCTAATCTATCTGGGCACCCGACTGTGTGACGAGTTCAGCCCATTTGGTGATTTCATCTGGAGTGAATGTGCGCAGTTCCTCTGCGGTGAGAGGACGTTGTTCGATTCCCTGATTGCTGAGTTTCGCTGCCACGTCCTGATTGGAAAGTGCGGCTCGGGCGGCTTTTTGCAGGGTCTCGATGACGGGCGTTGGCGTGGCGGCAGGAGCGTAAATCATGAACCAGGCGACCAGGTCGAAATCCTTGCCGGTCTGTTCGGCTATGGTCGGGACGTCGGGTGCAGACGCGCTGCGTGTTGCACCGGAGCTACCCAATGCCCTCAGTTTGCCGGACTTGATGTGCGGCAGGGTCGCGGCGGGGTGATAGAACATGAACTGGGTTTGTCCTGAAATGACGTCGGTGACGGCCATGCCTCCTTCCTTATAGGGCACATGCGTCATTTCGCCACCCAGACGCATTTTCAGCAGTTCGCCGGCGAGGTGGCCCGAGGTGCCGTTGCCGGCCGATCCAAAGCTGATGCCCCCCGGCTTGGCGGCGGCCGTGGCCAGATCGTTGAGCGAGCGCAACGGCGAGTCGGCTTTGACGACCAGCAGGGTGGGCGTTTGGCCGACTAGCCCGATGGGAACGAAGTCTTTGACGGGGTCGTAGCCCAGTTTCTTGTAGAGGGTTTTGTTGATCGCGTGCGTGCCAACGGTGCCCATTACGATGGTGTATCCATCCGCGGGAGCGCGGGCGACTTGTTCGGTGCCGATCGTGCCGCCCGCACCGGCTTTGTTTTCAACAACGATGGTTTTCCCGAGCGACTCTGCCATGGCGTTGGCCATGATGCGTGCCACGGTGTCAGTGGATGTCCCGGGGCCGAAGGGGACAATCATTCTGATCGACTGTGTGGGGTAGTCCTGAGCGTGGGCCGAGGTGGCGAGCAGCGTCAGTAGGCAGGCGCTTGCTGCGATCGCCAGGGTTTTGTGTAGCAGTATGCTGAGAGGGGTATAGCGTGCCATCATGAAATCTCCTCCTGAGTTCTTGTTCTGTGTGCGGGCATGGGTTGCCGCCGCAGGCCACGGTAAACATGCGCCTGGGCGGACAGCGAGCCGCAGGGGCTGCGTGCTGCAGCCGTGTTGGTTATTGGCCTGAGCCAAATCCTGGCGGAACTTCACCGTCGTATTGCAATTCGCGTGTGGCTTGATAGGACAGCGCAAATCCTATGGACGCCTGGAGTTCTTCGGTGAGGTGCGCAATCAAGCCGGCCGTTCTGGCCAGAATGGGTACGCCTTTTAATGCGGCCAAGGGAAAGCCTACGCCCAGCAGCACAGCGGGGATCGCCGCCGAGACGTTGAGCCGGAGATCCTTGCCGATGATGGCTGGAATCTGTTTTTCTATTTCTTCGGCAATGGCGATGTAGTTCAGCTCCGCGCCGTTGATCCGGGCGACTTCGAGCAGCCGTGCGACACGGGGGTCTCGTTCCTTGTGCAGCGGATGGCCGTAACCCGGAATCGCTTTACGTGCTGCGCGGTACGCTTGCAGTTCTGCCTGAACCGCTGCTTCCAGCGTGGCGCCTGCGGCCTGGCGTTCTTGAATCGCAACGAACAACCGTCCTGCATATTCCGATGCTCCGAGAATGACCGAGCCGCATCCCAGGATGCCGGCCGCGACGGCGCCCTGCAACGCATCGGGCGCTGCGGCGAGGGTCATTCGGCTGGCTTGCACGCTGGGCACCAGGCCATGTTCCGCGATGGCAACCAGGGTGGCGTCGAGCACGGCCGTGGCAGTGGCGCTGGGGCGTTGACCCGTGACCAATAGATGAAAGTAATCCGTGAAGGAAATGTGGCCGATGAGATCTTTGCAGAGATCCTTGCCACGTACGACGATGGTGTGTTCGTCAGAGGTGCAGATCGCACTATGAGGGATAGTCGCTTTACCGATTTTCATGATGTGTCTGGAGCGTAGAGGGAATATCGTCAAGAGATGAGGGAGTTGATTCACACGCGAACGGGCGCAAGGCAGAAATCGAACGATGCGCTCCAAAATGGGGTGGCGAGCGTTCGGCCATCATGCGCGGTGCCGGGAGGATGATGTTGGAAATCGACGATCAAACTGTCTCGAACACCGAAGACCACGTCGGAGTCGATGTATGGGCTGTTGGCGACGAATAGGTGGGTGGTGATATCGACATAGCCGGGGGCGGAGAGTTTGAAATGGATATGGCCGGGGCGATTCGGGTGTTGCCCTATTTTGTTGATCATGAGACCCACAGGACCGTCCATGGGAATAGGGTAGTAGTTGGGCCGGATCGACCAGAATGCGTAGCGGCCGTCGTCGCCTGTCGCGAAACGTGCGCGTGCCAGCATGTCGGTTTGGCCCTCGATCTGCATGTCATAGACGCCTTCGCCGTCGCCTGACCAGACATCCAGCACGACACCGGAAAGGGGATTGCCTTGCAGATCCGTGACGCGGCCATGGTAGTAGGCGGGTTCGCCAGCGACACCGGCTGCGATGTCGCTGCCCATTTCCTTGAGTGGGGCGCCGGCCCAGTAGTACGGGCCCTGAACCGTCGCCTCGGTTGCGGCCGTCGCTGCGGCGCAGGCGGGGGCGATGGCCGATGCGCGGGCTTGAGCCGCCATGACGACTTGCATGGACGCGCCCAGTGTGTCGGATAGCAAGATGAACTCCTGCCGTTTATCGGTACAGGTTTGGCCGGTTTGCGTCAGGAATTCAATCGCAGACATCCATTCTTCGGGTGTGAGATCGACTTCGCGGATGAATTCGTGCAGCTTGGTGACGAGAGCCGTCATTAGCGTCTTGAATCGCGCATCCTGCGTGTCTGCCAATCGCGCAATCACCGCTTGCGTCAGGTCCAGACTTTGCTGATCGTTCAACTGTGTTCTCCTTTGGTCGTGTTCCAGGGCTTTACGCTTGTTTCTGCAGATGGGCATTATTCACCCAACGAATGCGCATGGGTTGCAGCACAAAGAACGCCAGCAGCGCTGCCAGAATGTCGAGCCCGGCGATGGAATAGAAGATCAGATCCCAGGATTGCGTTTTCTCGTATAGCAGCGCGGCGAGAGGGCCTCCCAGGATGGAGCCGACCGCGGTGGCGATCAGCAGATAGCCGAAATTCCTGGCGGCATGTGTTGTCCCGAATGCGTCGGCCTGCAGCGAAGGAAACAATGAATAGATTTCACCCCAGCCAAAGAACACGACCGCAGACAGCAAGACGAACGCGACAGGGTTCGATCCGAATTTGAGCAATAGCAGAATGGAGGCTGCTTCCATCAGAAAGGCGATCAGCATGGTTGGCTCGCGGCCGATCCTGTCGGATATCCATCCAAAAAAAGGACGAGTCAGTCCGTTCGCAGCACGATCCAGGGTGAGCGCGAGCGGCAGTGCCGCCATTCCCAACACGAGTGTCTGATCCGATATGCCGAAATGCACCGCGAGTGCGCCAAGTTGAGAGATGGCCATGAGTCCACCCGTGGCGACCAGGGCCATAATGAAAAACATGAGCCAGAATAACGGGGTGCGCAGCATTTCACGCGAGTTGAAATCACGTGTAGACGCCATCCCCGGCTGGGAAGGGAGTTCGGCGCGCGGCGGTGCGCTTGCGCGTTTCATGCCCAAGGACGCGAGCACGATGACGGCCGATAGCATCATGCCGAAAACCACCAAAGTCGTTTGCAGGCCGTGATCACGAATACTGGACGCGATGGGGAATGTGGTGACAATCGCACCGAGCCCATAACAGCCTGCCGCCATGCCGACGGCGAACCCTCTGCGGCGTGGGAACCACTGCACCATGAGCTCGATGACGGCGACATACACCCATCCTGTACCGATACCCGAGAGCACGCCGTAGGTGATATACAGCAGCGGCAGCGAGGTGACATAGGCCGAGCTTATCCAACTGAGCCCTACCAGCAAGCCGCCTGCCGCTGCAAAGGCCCGAGAGGAAAATCGGCTGGCCAATTCGCCATGCAGAGGGCCGATACCGCATTGAAAAATGCTGAACAACGCAAAGGTGACTTGCAGGGCCGACAGCGAAACGTCCAGTGAGCTTTTAAACGGTTGAACAAAAAGCGCCCAGACATACTGGGGGCTGGAGATTGCCATCATGGCAATCATGCCGAGTACCAGTTGAATCCACGGTTGGCTGCTGCGGCTTTGATCGGCTGGCCCTGAGGCAGCGATTGCGGGCGTTGATGAGAGCGTCACGGTTGTCTCCATTCATTATTTTTTCGGGACCTGCCACTCAATGTCGGTTCAGTTTTGCTTTGTCTGCAGTGCGGCCCTGATTTCAGCGCTGTGTTCGCCAAGCAGTGGCGGAGGAACGACGTCCAGAGGCCTTTCGCCATCGAAACTCACTGGCGATCGAACGGTCCTCCAGGCGCCGAGCGTCGGGTGCAATCCCTGAATTTCAAGTTGCAGATGTTTCGCCTGGGGATCCTGCAGCGCCTCGCTGGTGTCGTACATGGGCGCATGCGGAACATCCTCGGCCTCGAGCCGCCTGCACCATTCTTCACGAGTACGCGTCGCGAAAATCGAGCCCAATACATCGATCAGCGTGGCTTGATTGCCAATACGCGCCTCACGCGTGGCGAACCGCTCGTCCTGAAAAATATTCGGACGCTCAATCGCCCGGGCCAGGCCTTGCCAGAACTTTTCAGGCGAGGACATGTGCAGCGCTACCCATTTCCCATCTGCGCATTTCAACGTATAAGACTGCGAAACGCTGGGCCGGCTATACGGGCCCATCACCTCGTCTTCGGCGAAGAAATGCGTGAACGCGTCCAGGTTAAAGTGGCTCATCGCCTCCAGCATCGACACCTCGACAGATCGGCCCGTGCCCGTCCGGCCTCTTTCGACCAGCGCACCCAGAATGCCGTAGGCCGCATAAAAGCCCGTCAAGGCATCTGCAATGGCGGGGCCGACAACGCGAGGGTTTTCGGGATTGATCAACAGATTGAGAAAACCGCTCGCCGCTTGCGCCACCGTGTCATAGGCAGGCCGCCCCGCGGCAGGGCCGGTTTGGCCGAATCCGCTGATCGCACAGTAAATCAATCGTGGATTGATCTCACGCAGCCGTGCTTCGCTAGCGCCAAGGCGGGCCGCTGCACCCGGTCGAAAATTCTGGATGTAGACATCCGCTTCGCGTATCAGCGCATCGAAAACCTCGGCGTCTTCCGCCTGTTTGGTATTGAGCGTAATGCTGCGCTTGTTGCGGTTATAGGTCTGGAAATGCGGGCTGTAGAGTCCTCCCTTGAATGCGCGGAACGGATCACCCGTGTCAGGCTGTTCGACTTTGATGACATCGGCTCCCAGATCGGCGAGCAGCATTCCTGCCGCAGGGCCAGTGATGAACGTACCTTGTTCTACGACGGTGATTCCATCCAATACTTTGGCCATGCGTGTCGTCCTCGAGCGTAAGAAGGAGTGAGAGCTTGAGCAAGGCTAATCGAGCCAAACAAAAGATAGAAATGATTATTTTCTCCAGTTATCATTGATGGCATCGATTGATGGGGCCAGTATGGAATTACGTCATCTCAGATACTTCATTGCGCTGGCGGGGACATTGAACTTCACACGTGCCGCTGAAAGCGTGCACGTCACGCAATCGACGTTGTCTCATCAAATTCGCCAACTGGAAGACGAAATCGGGCAATCGCTCTTTGACAGGATTGGAAAGCGAGTCTTTCTGACTGAGGCGGGCGAGGCATTTCTGGAGTACGCCTCTCGCGCGTTATCCGAAATAGATCAAGGCCTGGGTGAATTAAAAGCGCGTGACGTTTCGATGTCGGGCGTGCTGCGAGTCGGCACCACGCATACGTTTAATCTGGGATTCATCCCCGAGTGCGTCGCTCAATTTCTGTCGCGGCATGCCACCGTGAAAGTCGTGATCGAGGAACTGCCGGCCGACGCCATCGTCGCCAGTCTGGACGCGGGCCAATTGGACATGGGTGTGGCTTATCGTCCCGAATTACGTTCTGGCTTACGTTTTGAGCCCTTATTCAACGAGGAACTTGTCCTCGTCGTGGCTAAGGCACATCCCTGGGCGCGTCGGAAGCGAATTCGTATGATAGAACTGCATCGAGAACCCTTGGTCATGTTGCCGCGCAGCTTTTCCACCCGTCGCATGTTGGACGAATTTTTCAGCGCAGCCGGCGCAGCGCCCAACATCATTGCAGAGATGAACACCGTAAACGCCATGTTCGGATTGATTTCTCGCATGCACGTCGGCGCCATCGTGGCAACCAGCGCCGTAGGCGAAAATAAAGGGCTATGCGCCCTGCCTCTGGAAGGCCCAACCCCCATGAGAACGCCGGGCCTTCTGTTCAAGAATGACCAACCCCCATCCAAGCTCGCAAGAGCCTTCGCAGCCCTGATTCGCAAGACAGCAATGACCTCTACACACAGTTCCAAACGGCCGGCGAAATAATCCTTCACTCTGGCTCGGTCATCACTAAACGCTGTCTCCTTCCCAGATGCATGCGTTGCTCAAACGCTACTGCTGGGCGTGGGATGCATGAGTGCTATTGGACGTCGAAGCGGGGCAGTGACCGTGTTGGCGCTTCACGGAGTCGGTCGGCCGCCTGCGCGTCCGACTACCGCATCGCTCGTCTCGTCCGGCCCCTTCGGGCCTACCTACGACGTCCGCTCGCGCGACTCCGAGGCGCGCCAACACGGTCACTGCCCCGCTTCGACTCACAGCATCTCTGATTCCCTCGTCGCTGGGACGGGTGGTCTACGTAGGCTTCGTAGGCGATGATTTCTGCAAAGATGAAAATCTTGCAGGGCTGCTATTCATTGGCGCCTACGGGCGCGCCAATGAATAGCGTTCGTGATCGGCATGCGAGGGCTTTAGCATCGGAGATAAACAGAAGATCTCTCGAGCGACGATTTCTCATAGGCCATCATATTGTTCGCACCACGATTTCGCGATATTCAAAGATGTGCGACCCATCTCCGCATGCATCAACTCTAGCCAAGCAGATCTTCCAAACTGGCACCACGCCACCCCGCCGCATGCCCGGGCCAATCGCTATTCGCGCGTGTGCAGGGCACGCGCGAATAGCAGCCCTGCAAGATCTTCCTCTTTGCCAACACGGTTGCAGAAAAATGCCAAGCAAAACAGCCGTGCCAGCGATGTGATGAGCTTGAGTTACTGCGAGTCGAGCCGAGGCAATCGGGCCCTGGGGGCGCCTCAAAGCCGAGTGGAGCGGACGTTGAAGGGAGCGCGAAGGCGCGGACGAAACGAGCGAACACGGTGTCCGGCGCCCGCGCGCCGGACCGGCTTTGTGAAGCCCCCACGGCCCGATTGCCTCGGCTCGACGTCCAATAACCACACCAACCTCACCCCATCACCCAGACCACTCACAAAATTTGCAAGACACACCCGAGCAAGCACAACGCCTTCCACCCACCAAAAAACAAAAGGGCATCCAGTCCCCCAGATGCCCAAGACAACCTCCATTCCTACAGCGATATCAAAACAACACCGCCGTCTTCTGTATCGTCGTCCAAATCCCCCAAGCCAACGGAATCCCCACGCAACCCCATGCAAACACCACAAACGCAAATGGCGTCTTGAACGTAGAGATAGACTCCCCGCGAACCTCAGCCGCCACCGCCCGCTCGTGCGCCAACGCTTTCTCCCGTGCCAGTTCCTCGTCACTCATAAAGTATTTAGGATCCACCGGACGAATAGCCAGATTGCACAAGAACCCCAACACCAGCATCCCTGCCAGCACATACATCGTAATGTCATACACCTGCGCGCGCGGCACGCCGATAGACAACTGATACTCGCGGATATAGTTCACCAGCACCGGCCCAAAGATCCCCGCCGCCGACCATGCCGTCAAGATTCGGCCATGAATCGCGCCCACCATCTGCGTACCGAACAGATCCGCCAGATACGCCGGCACCGTCGAAAACCCGCCACCGTACATCGAGATGATGATGCAGAAGGCAATCACAAATAGCGCCAATGCCCCCAAATGCGCCGACCAGGGAATCGACGAGTACAGCACAAAGCCCAGCACCAGGAATACAAAATACGTCAGCTTGCGCCCCAGCTTGTCCGACAGCGTGGCCCAGAAAAAACGTCCGCCGATGTTAAACAGGCTGAGCAACCCCGTGAACCCTGCCGCCGTGGCCGCAATCGTCGCCAGCTGCGTCTTGTCCAACTGTCCATAGAGCAGCTCGGGATGCCCGATCAACGTGCCGCCAAACACCTCCTGCAGCAGCGGCGACGCCATCCCGAGGATGCCAATCCCTGCCGTCACGTTCAGGCACAGCACCAGCCATACCAGCCAGAACTGCGGAATGCCCCAGACACGATTCACATGCACGTGCCCCTTGGTAATCATCACGTTATTGGCGTGCTTGACCGGCTCTTTCCAGCCCTCCGGTTTCCAGCCGCTGGGCGGGATGCGATACCCCAGTGCGCCAGATACCATAAAGACAAAATAGATGATGGCCAACGCCAGGAACGTCTGCGCCACACCCAAGCCCTCTGGCGTGGCGAAGTAGCGCATCAGCATATCCGCCAACGGCGCGCCGATCATGGCGCCGCCGCCAAACCCCATGATGGCCATGCCTGTGGCCATCCCGCGCCGGTCGGGAAACCATTTGATCAGCGTACTGACCGGCGAGATATATCCCAGGCCCAAGCCAATACCGCCAATGACGCCAGATCCCAGCCACATCATCCACATTTGATGCAGATGAATGCCCGCAGCAGAAATGAGCAGGCCGCCGCACCAGCAGACGGCGGCCACGATACCTGCCTTGCGCGGCCCCGCGCGTTCCAGCCAGCCACCCCACAGAGCGGCCGCGCAACCCAGGAGCACGAAGAACAGCGTGAACATCCACCCCATGGTGGAAATGCGCCAATTGCATTGAGTCGTAAACAGCTCGGCAATCAGGCTCATATCGGCCGAGCAGGTCGCGACCGATCCGCCTAGCGATCTGGACAGCGGCAGCCAGAATACCGAGAACCCATAAGCCATCCCGATACATAAGTGGATCGCCAAGGCCGCAGGCGGTACCAGCCAACGATTGAAGCCAGGTCCGGCAATGGTGCGCTCTTTGTCCAGAAAGCCTGGCCGGGCGCCCGGTAAATCCAGTGTGGCGGTGTCGCTCATAGTGTCTCCTCAGGCACGGCGCAAGGGCCGCAATGGGTGCTCGCGCGATATGGCGGCAACCTCTAGGTGGTATTTATTGATATTGGAAATACGAGCAGCGAGGTGAAACATGAAATGAAAATCAGATGAAGCTTCGGGCGAAAACGGATACACGTATCAAACAGATCGGGCCGGGATCAGCCGCACGCGATGTCTCGTGACCGCCTCGACGATCAACGCATGCAGGCGGACATCGTCGGCCTGGCCATCCGTGTGCTCAGCCAAGAAATTCAGCAGCGCAATGCGCATGCGAGGTTCCCAGGATTTTTGAATATGAGTGGCGGCGCCTTCGAGGGCCTCTTCGCGGTCGGGCAGGGCATCGAAATAGTCGCCAATGCGATTGGCCATGCGGATCAAGTTGGCAATATCCATGACGGTTCAGCTCTGGATGCGTTCAGCGTGTGAGTAAATGGTGGCGTCGGCATTGCGCACGAAGCCGAGCAATGCCACGTTAGAGTTTTGTGCCAGGCGGACAGCCAGCGCGGTCGGCGCCGAGACCGCGGCCAGGACGCCTATTCCGGCGGCCGCGCATTTCTGCACCATTTCGAAACTGGCGCGGCTCGACACCAGGGCCAGGCCCTGCCGCAACGGTTCATCGCGACGGGCCAACGCACCAATCAGCTTGTCCAGTGCGTTATGACGTCCAACGTCCTCGCGCACCATGCGTACTTGTCCATAGGTATCGGCCCATGCCGCTGCATGGGTCGCCCCGGTGATATCGTGCAAGGTCTGGTTCGCCCGCATCGCTCGCATCGCCCGCAGGATCGCCGATATCGCGATAGGCGAGGCATCGGGAACGGGCGCGACTTCCCGCAATACCTCCGGCAGGGTTTCGACACCGCACAACCCGCAGCCCGTGCGGCCTGCCATCGCACGCCGGCGTTCTTTCAGGCGGACCTCGCAGGCGCTCGAAATCTCGATCTGCACGACGATGCCGTTGTGTTGCGGGACGATGTCTATGCCTCGCACGTCGGTGGGCCGGTCGATGATGCCCTCCGTCAAGGAAAAGCCCAGCGCAAAGTCTTCCAGATCGGCTGGCGAGGCGAGCATCGTCGCATGGCTGATGCCGTTGTATTCCAATGCGATGGGTGTTTCCTCGGCGACGCGATCGATCTGCGTGACAGGCTCGGCCGTGCCGCCGCGTACGCGCACGACAGCGGCTTGCGCGTACGCGGCGGGGTGCTGGGTAAACGAAGGCTGACGATCCATGAAATCAATACGTATCGAAGAAGACGATCTATTTACTGACGAGGGCGGCTTCGGTTTCACGGGCACGCTCTCGCAGCAGTTTTTGCTGAATGTCGGTAAAGCGTGACCATTGGCGTTGCCATTCAGACGGTTGCGAGACCCGCATCACTTGCACCGCGGTGACCTTGTATTCCGGGCAGTTGGTTGCCCAATCGGAATTGTCTGTGGTCACTACGTTGGCGCCGGACTCGGGAAAATGGAAGGTGGTGTATACCACGCCTGGCTGCACGCGGTCTGTAAGGGTGGCGCGCAGCACGGTTTCGCCCGAACGGCTTTGCACGCCGACCCAATCGCCTTCGGATACGCCGCGGTCTTCGGCGTCCTGAGGGTGCATTTCCAGCACGTCTTCGCTGTGCCAGGCCACGTTGTGCGTGCGGCGGGTCTGGGCGCCCACGTTGTACTGAGACAGAATGCGGCCCGTCGTCAGCAATAGCGGGAATTTGCGTGTGCTGCGCTCATCCGACGGGATGTACTTGGTGATCATGAATTTGCCCTTGCCCCGGACGAACTCATCGATATGCATGATGGGCGTGCCATCGGGCGCAGACTCGTTGCAGGGCCATTGCAGGCTGCCCATTTGATCGAGTTTGGCGTAGGTCACACCCGTGAACGTAGGCGTGAGCCGGGCGATCTCGTCCATGATCTCGCTGGGGTGCGCGTAGTTCATGGGATAGCCTAGCGCATTCGAGAGCGCGACGGTGACCTCCCAGTCGGCCATGCCGTTGCGAGGCTCCATGACTTTGCGCACGCGCGAAATGCGGCGTTCGGCATTGGTGAAGGTGCCGTCTTTTTCCAGGAACGATGAACCGGGCAGAAAGACGTGCGCGTATTTGGCCGTCTCGTTCAGGAACAGGTCCTGGACCACGATGCATTCCATGGCCGCCAGCGAGGCAGCCACGTGCTGTGTGTTGGGGTCGGATTGCACGATGTCTTCGCCCTGGCAGTACAAACCCTTGAAACTGCCGCCCAACGCGGCCTCGAACATATTGGGAATGCGCAGGCCCGGCTCGGGTTGCAGGGTGACGCCCCAGTCGGCCTCGAATTGCGCACGTGCCGCGTTATCGGAGACGTGACGGTAACCCGGCAGCTCATGCGGGAACGAGCCCATGTCGCACGAGCCTTGCACGTTGTTCTGGCCGCGCATCGGGTTCACGCCCACGCCTTCGCGGCCGATGTTGGCCGTGGCCATGGCCAGGTTGGCGATGGCCATGACGGCGGTCGAGCCTTGGCTGTGTTCCGTGACGCCCAGGCCGTAGTAGATCGATCCATTGCCGCCGGTGGCGTAGAGCCGGGCGGCACCGCGCACATCGGCCGCAGGCACGCCTGTGATATCGGCGGTGGCCTCCGGTGAATTTTCGGGGCGCGCGACAAAATCGCGCCATTCGTTAAAGGCTTTGGCTTCGCAGCGTTGCGCTACGAAGTCCTCGGCCACCAGGTTTTCCGTGACGATGACATGAGCCAGCGCGGTCAACAAGGCAACGTTGGTGCCGGGACGCACGGGCAGGTGATAGTCGGCCTGGATATGCGGCGAGTTCACCAGCTCGATGCGGCGAGGGTCGATGACGATCAAGCGCGCGCCCTGGCGCAGGCGGCGTTTCAGCCGCGAGGCAAAGACCGGATGCGCGCTGCTGGGATTCGAGCCCATCAGGACAACCACATCGGTATGCATGACCGAATCAAATGTCTGCGTGCCCGCGGATTCGCCCAGGGTTTGCTTCAGGCCATAGCCGGTCGGCGAATGGCAGACGCGGGCGCAGGTGTCGACGTTGTTGGTGCCAAAGGCCGCACGAACGAGTTTTTGTACGAGCCAGGTTTCCTCGTTGGTGCAGCGCGAGGATGTGATGCCGCCGATGGAGTCGCGGCCGTACGTGGACTGCAGGCGGCGGAATTCCGACGCGGTGTAGGCGATGGCTTCTTCCCATGAGACTTCACGCCAGGGATCCGTGATGTTCTTTCGGATCATGGGGTTGAGCACGCGTTCCTTGTGCGTGGTGTAGCCCCAGGCGAAGCGGCCCTTGACGCAGGCGTGGCCGCGATTGGCCTGGCCGTCTTTCCAGGGCACCATGCGCACGACTTCCTGGCCTTTCATTTCGGCCTTGAAGCCGCAGCCGACACCGCAATAGGCGCAGGTCGTGATGACCGAGTGTTCGGCCTGGCCCATCATGATGACGGATTTTTCTTGCAGGGTAGACGTGGGGCATGCCTGGACACAGGCGCCGCAGGAAACGCAATCGCTTTCCAGGAAGGACTGGTTCTGGCCGGCGGTCACGCGCGAGGCAAAGCCTTTGCCGGAGATCGTCAATGCGAATGTGCCCTGGGTTTCCTCACAGGCGCGCACGCAGCGGTTGCAGACAATGCATTTGGACGGATCGTAGGAAAAGTACGGATTGGACGCGTCGGTTTGGTCTTTCAGATGATTGGCGCCCTCGTAGCCGTAACGCACCGCGCGCAATCCCACGACGCCCGCCATGTCCTGCAGTTCGCAGTCGCCGTTGGCGGGGCAGGTCAAACAGTCGAGCGGGTGGTCGGAGATATAAAGCTCCATGACGCCGCGCCGCAGATCATGCAGTTTGGGCGTTTCGGTGGTGACCACCATGCCGTCCTCGACTGGCGTGGTGCATGAGGCGGGATAGCCGCGCCGACCCTCGATCTGCACCAGGCACAAACGGCACGAGCCAAAGGGCTCCAGGCTGTCGGTGGCGCAGAGTTTCGGAATGTTGATTCCCGCCTCGGCCGCGGCACGCATGACGGAGGTGCCTTCGGGAACGGAGATTTCCTGGCCGTCGATGGTGAGGGTGACGAGGCGGGCATCCGTTTGTGTGCCTCGGGCGGGCGTGCCCAGATCGCGGTCGCGTTTGATAACGGTTTCGAGCATGGCGGGTCTCGTTCGAATCAGGCCTGGTGAGAGGCGGTTGGGCTGCCGGACGTGGCGGATGCTGCGATGCCGAAGTCTTCAGGGAAATGGTTCAGCGCGGACAGCACGGGATAGGGCGTCATGCCGCCCAATGCACAGAGCGAGCCGCCCAGCATGGTGTCGCACAAGTCGCGTAGCAGATGAATGTGCTGCTCGTGTTGCGGGCCGCCGGCACGGATTTTGTCCAGCGTTTCCTGTCCACGTACCGCACCGATGCGGCAGGGCGTGCATTTGCCACAGGACTCGACGGCGCAGAATTCCATTGCATAACGCGCCATGCGGCTCATGTCGACGGTATCGTCAAAGGCGACAATGCCGCCGTGGCCTACCATGGCCGAGATCTTGACGTACGCCTCGTAGTCCAGCGGCACGTCCCATTGGGATTCAGGGAGGTAGGCGCCCAGCGGACCACCGACCTGTACCGCGCGCAGAGGCCTGCCCGAAGCACTGCCGCCACCATAGTCGTACAACAACTCGCGCAGTGTGATGCCGAATGCGACTTCGACGAGGCCGCCGTGTTTTAGATTGCCCGCCAGCTGGAAGGGCAGCGTGCCTTGCGAGCGGCCCATGCCGTAGTCGCGGTAATACGCGGCCCCTCGCGCCAGAATCACGGGCACCGTGGCGAGCGAAATAAGATTGTTGATGACGGTGGGTTGGCCGAACAATCCGGAGATCGCGGGCAACGGAGGCTTGGCGCGCACGACGCCACGTTTGCCCTCCAGGCTTTCGAGCAGCGACGTTTCCTCGCCGCAGATATAGGCGCCCGCGCCTTTGCGGACCTCGAGGTCAAAGCGTTTGCCGCTGCCGTGTATATCGTCACCTAGCCAGCCTGCGTGACGAGCCCGGGCGATGGCTGCGTTGAGCGTGGCGATGGATTGAGGATATTCCGACCGGACGTAGATATAGCCATAGGTCGCGCCGACCGCCAGGCCGGCGATGGTCATGCCTTCGATCAGCACAAAGGGATCGCCCTCCATGATGAGCCTGTCGGAGAATGTGCCGGAGTCGCCTTCGTCTGCATTGCAGACGATGTATTTCTGCGGCGCGGGTGTGGTCAGGACGGTTTTCCACTTGATGCCCGTGGGAAAGGCGGCGCCGCCACGCCCGCGCAATCCGGACGTCGTGATTTCCTCGACGATCTGCTCGGGCGTCATCGTCAATGCGCGCCGCAAGCCTTGCAGCCCCTCGTGAGCGACGTAATCGTCGGTAGACAGTGGGTCGGTGATGCCGACTCGGGAAAACGTCAGGCGCTGCTGGTTTTTGAGATAGGGGATTTCTTCGGTCAGTCCCAGATTCAGGGGATGTGCACCGCCATGCTGCCAATCGGCGGCGAACAGGCTGGTGACGTCTTCGACCTGAACGGGGCCATAAGCGATGCGGCCCGACGGCGTCACGATTTCGGCCAGCGGCTCCAGCCAGAGCATGCCGCGCGAACCATTGCGCACTAGCTGGACCGTGAGATTGCGGCGGCGGGCCTCTTGTTCGATGGCCAGCGCGACGGCGTCGGCGTCCATGGCCAGTGCCGCTGCATCGCCAGGCAGGTAGATGGTGACGACGTCAGCGCTGGCTGATATGCCTGTCGACGATGCAGCGGTGGCGCTATCAGTGGTCATCGTGGTGTCAACGGATGTGACAGCGGGCTGAGAGGGAGAGGCGTTCATGCTTTCGCCTCCTGAGTGTGTTGCATCGCGCGATCCAGGATGCGGTCAAGCTTGTCGGGCGTGACGCGCGCATGAGGTTTGCCGTCCAGCATGACGGCGGGGGATTGCGCACATAACCCCAGGCAATACACGGGCTCGAGTGTGACGGCGCCATCGCTCGTGGTGTGATGAAAATCGCAGCCCAGCGTTTGACGCACATGGTCGGCGAGACGCTCGGCACCCATGGCTTGGCAGGATTCTGCCCGGCAGAGTTCCAGCACATGCCGGCCAGCGGGTTCGGTACGGAAATGGGGATAAAAACTCACGACGCCATGGACTTCGGCGCGGGACAGGTTCAGGGCCTCGGCAATGGTGGGCACCGCGTCGGCCGGAATACAGCCGAGCTGGTCTTGTACGTCGTGCAAGATCGGCAGCAGTGCGCCGGGCTGGCCGTGCCACTGAGTGGCGGCCTGTGCGGCGGCTTTGACGGCCGGCGCGGCTGATTGGCGAGCGGCCGAAAGGGCCGAGTCACCGCCGCGTGCACCGGCACTGCCGGGGGGATTCGGCTTTGCCTGGGGGGTGGGCATGCAGGTCTCCTGGTGGCGGCCTCGTGAACGGGCCGCATCGGTTTTTATTGCCAGCAGGTTGCATTAATAATATGCTTTATAAAACATATAAAATGCGTGCAACTTGCTCGATGGGCGTACTCTAAACGCCTAATTTCCGACGTTCAATAGGAAATTAATGACATATAAGTTCCGAATCGGGCTGCGCCCGCAGTGGGTACTGGAGGGCGACGCCGAGCACCCGCCCCAGGCGCTGCATGACATGTTGGCGTTGTTATCCGCGATCGATGCGACAGGCAATATCGCCGGCGCCTGCCGGGCCTGCAGTTTGTCGTACCGGCACGCCTGGGGCGTGTTGCGCCGTTTCGAGGCCTTGTTCGGCACGCCCTTGTTGATCACCAATCGTCGTCAGGGCACGAAGCTGTCGCCATTCGCACAACGGCTGTTGTGGGCCAACCGCCGTATCGAGGCCCGGTTGATGCCCACGCTGGAGAGCCAGGCATCCGAGTTGCAGGAGGAGCTGGAAAAACTATTGCCCGAGGCGATGCCGCACCTGCGTTTGCATGCGAGCCATGGTTTCGCGGTCGAGGCATTGATGCAACACATGAGCGGACGGCAGCCCGGCCTGGAACTGCGTTATCGCACGGCAATCGAGGCGTTGGCTGCGCTGGAGCGCAACGAATGCGACCTGGCGGGTTTTCAGGTGCCGAGCGGTGCATTCGAGGGGCCCATCATGGCGCGTTACGCCCAATGGTTGTCGCCGGATGATTATCTGTTGATCCATCTGGCAGTGCGCAACACGGGCTTGTTCGTGATGCCCGGCAATCCGAAGCATATTCGCGGTATGGCGGATCTGGCGCGGCCGGATGTGCGTTTTGTGAATCGGCAGATCGGCTCCAGCACCCGTTATCTGGTGGGTTTGATGCTGGAGGAGGCGGGCGTATCGATCAGTGAGGTGCAGGGGTACGAGACCAATGAGTTCACCCATATGGCGATCGCGGCGCATATTGCGAGCGGGATGGCCGATACGGGTGTGGGTGTTGAGACGGCCGCGTGGCGGTTCGGACTGGATTTCATCCCGCTGGTGCTGGAGCGATATTTCTTTGCCATACGCCGCGAGTCGCTGGAAACGCCCGCCATGCAAGACCTGCTGGGCATCATGCGCGGCCGTGAATACCTGTCGTACGTGCGTCAATTGGTCGGGTACGACACGACGAATACGGGGCAGTTACAGACTTTGCGCGAGGCGTTCGGTGGATAGAAAGAGTTCCGCGCCATTGCGCGATATGATATTTGAATGAGCAAAGTTATTTTCCTGACCGATCACACTGCGTCGCGAGCCGCCCAGCTGCCGCAGTCAGCGTTGCCGCCACCAGGGCAGCCGGCGAAGGATAAGTTTGCCCGGCCGATGCGCGATTTGCGGATTTCGGTCACGGATCGCTGTAATTTCCGATGTACGTACTGTATGCCGCGCGAGGTTTTCGACGGCAATTATGCGTTCATGCCGCATTCGGCGATGCTGTCGTTCGAGGAAATCACCCGCGTGGCGCGACTGGGCGCACAACTGGGTGTCCAGAAAATTCGACTGACGGGCGGCGAGCCGCTGCTGCGCAAAAACATCGAGGTCCTGATTGGCATGCTGGCCGAATTGCGTACGCCAGACGGCAGGCCGCTCGAACTGACGCTGACCACCAACGGCACCTTATTGAGCCGTAAAGCGGCGGCGTTGAAACAGGCTGGGCTGACGCGGGTGACGGTGAGCCTGGACGCGCTGGACGCCGAGATGTTTGCACGGTTGAGCGATAGTACGTTTACGCCGGACGACGTGTTGCGCGGCATCGATGCTGCGGGCGAGGCGGGGCTGGCGCCTGTCAAGATCAACATGGTGGTGCGTCGCGGATTGAACGATAGCCAGATCGTGCCGATGGCAAAGCATTTCCGGCATAGCGGCCATGTGCTGCGATTCATCGAATATATGGACGTAGGTAACACCAACGGCTGGAATTTGCAGGAAGTCGTGCCCAGCGATGAGGTCTTGCGCCGGATTTCGGGCGAGTACCCGTTGCGGGCGCTGGATGCCGAGGTGATGGGCCGTGTGGCAGAGCGTTGGACCTATGCCGATGGCGGCGGCGAAATCGGCGTGATCTCCAGCGTCACCCATGCATTTTGCAGTGGGTGCACACGTGCACGGTTGTCGCCGGAAGGCAAAATCTTTCTGTGTTTGTTTGCGTCGCAGGGACACGATCTGCGTACGCTATTACGCAGTGGCGCCGACGATGAACAGGTCGCGCGTGCGATGGCCGGGATTTGGGCGCAGCGCGATGATCGATACTCTGAACTGCGAGGGCGCGGCGTGCCGGTCGTGCCGCAGGGTGAGCGCAAAGTAGAGATGAGTTATATCGGAGGTTGACTCGATTTGAGTCGATGCACAAAAAAGGCGGCTGTTAAATAGCCGCCTTTTTGCATGCTGATTTGACGGGTCACGCCAGCCAATGCGCGACGTCGTAGTACTTCACGATATCGCCATCGTTGACAGTTTCTCCTGCCGGGGTACGCGCCAGTCCGCTTGCCCAGGGCATGGAACTGATCACGGACGAGTCCTGATTCGCGTAAGGCACGAGTTCTGGTGCGCCGTCGGCAGTGTGGCGCCATTGCACACGCAGAAATTCCTCGCGGCTGTCTTTGTGCGGACGCGACAGGCGCAGCGCTGCGGTGCTGACTTGGGGGAATGGATTGGTCCGCCCTTGCATGCGTCGCACCAGCGGCGAGACCAGCATGGCATACACCGCATAGACCGAAACGGGATTGCCCGGCAGGCAGACAACGGGTTTGCCGTCGATATGGGCCAAGGCGACCGGCTTGCCCGGTTTCATACGGACTTTCCAGAGCGCCAGTTTGCCGCCCAGGGACTCCAGTACAGGTTTGACGAGATCCTTTTCACCGACGGATACGCCGCCGATACTCAACAGCAGATCGCAGTCGGCCAGGATGGTAGTGATGGCGGCGCGCAGGTCGGGTTCGTTGTCGCGGGCATGCAGCACGTGTATTGCCTGTGCGCCGGTTTTCTGCACCAAGGCGGCCAGCATGGGGCCATTGCAGTTGTAGATCTGTTGCGCGGCGCGTGCTTGGCCGGGATGAACCAGCTCGTCGCCGGTGGTCAGAATGCCTATGCGCAACGGCGCAAACACCTGAACCTGAGTCAGTCCCTGAGAGGCCAGGAGCGCGATATGCGCGGCCTCCAGCACGGTGCCGGCGGTCAGCAGGGGCTGTCCGGTGGTGGTGTCCATACCGCGTTTGCGTACGAATTCACCGGCTTTCGGGGCCTGCAGGATGTGGACCTGCCCATCGGATTCACGGGTGTTTTCCTGGATGACGATCGTGTCTGCGCCATCGGGGATCAGGCTGCCCGTAAACAGCCGTGTGGCTTGGCCCGGAACTAGCGCGGCGGGCATTTCTCCTGCATAGGTGCGCTGCTGAATAGGCAGGACGACATCAGGCTGGTAATCCGCGTAGCGAATGGCATAGCCATCCATGGCGCTGTTATCGGCTGGTGGCAGATCCAGCGTGGCTGCCAGATTGAGCGCCAGGACACGGCCCACGGCGTGGGCCAAGGATACGGTTTCGTGGCGAGTGATCGGCGCAGCGGCCTGGGCCAGCAGGGTTTGAGCACTGTCGAAATCTAGCAGATCGTTATTCATGCGGTGTCGGTCGGGCAGGACGGTATGGGCTAGCGGCGGAGGGAATTGGGGTCATGCGAGTCGTTCCAGGCCTCGGTACGTTCGTGGTCGGCTTGGCGCGATTCGACCCAGAAACTGCTGCCATCGGACAGGGTTTCCCGTTTCCAGAACGGCGCACGGGTTTTCAGGGCGTCGATCATGTACTCGCAGCCTCGGAACGCGTCGCCGCGATGGGCGCTAGCAGCGGCTACGAAGACGATCTGGGCGCTGCGGGGCAGGGCGCCGACGCGATGGGCAATGACGGTACCGGCCAGTTGCCAACGCTCGCGCGCCGTGTCGGCGATTTCATGCAACTCGCGTTCGCACATGCCTGGGTAGTGCTCCAGAAATAGCGTTTCGGTCGCTTTGTCGGAGGAAAAGTCGCGCACATAGCCCGTGAACGTGACGATCGCGCCAGCCTGAGCGCCGACTTGCTCGCGCAGGCCCGCCAGCAATGCCGTGCTGTCGAAGTCGGCTTCCTGGACGATGATCATGATGTCAGCCTCCTGTGACGGGTTCGAAAATCGCGACCTCATCGCCTGGCTGGATCGAGGCGGTGGCTTTGGCGTGGTTCTGGTTGATCGCCAATTTCAGGCGCGCCGCGGGTGCGAGGTCTGGATACTGGGCCTGCAGGGCTTGCAGCAGTTGGGTGCCCGTCGTCGGCTCGGCCAGCGGCCAGGCTTCGTTGCGCTTGCCCACCAGGTCGGCGACCCGCGCGAAATACAGCAGATTAATCGTTGCGCCACTCACCGCTTTTTCCTCCCGCCTTGTATTCAAGGTGTATTTGTTCAATCAGAATGCCTTTGTCGGCCGCCTTGCACATATCGTAAATAGTCAGCGCTGCGACGCTGCAGGCGGTCATTGCCTCCATTTCGACGCCGGTTTTGTAGCGGGTGCGGCAGGTGGCCCGGATCTCGACAGTATGGGTGTCGTCGTTCAGGGCGAACTCCACCCCGACAAAGGCCAGCGGCAGGCTGTGGCAGAGCGGGATCAACTCTGCGCAGCGCTTGGCCGCCAGAACGGCGGCGACCCGGGCGGTGTTGAGCACTTCGCCCTTTCCCTGGCCCGGCTGGGTCAACAGGCCATAGGCCACTGCGTTCATGCGTACGCGGCCAGCCGCAATGGCGATGCGGTCGGTTTCGGTCTTGGCGCCAACGTCAACCATGCGGATCTGGCCGGATTCGTCCAGATGGCTAAGCGTAGGAGAAGAAGAGGACATGGGTAGAAAAAATGTTAACGATTGAAAACGAAGGCGGGTTTTCGCCCGAGCCAGGCTGGTCTACACCCTATGATAGACGAGCTATGGCTCCGGGTGGATAATTGCCCTTGCCTATGCCCCGCTGTTCACACCAGGAGATGACGCATGGCCCTTACGATGCCCAGGTTGAGAATCACTCGGCGTCTTGGAAAAATCCTTCTGTGGATAGTGGCCATTATTCTCATTCTGTTCGGCGTGGCTGCCTGGCAGGTACCCAAGGTGCTGCGTTCAGCGCTGACCGGGGATGTCGCCCAACTGCTGGGCCGGCCGGTTCAGGTCGGTGATATCAGTTTTAATCCTTTTACGTTGACCGTGCGAGCGCAGGACCTGGCAATCGAACAGCCGGGTGGCGCGGCGCCGTTGCTGCAGGTCGGGCAGTTGGAGGCCAGCGCCTCGTGGGCGTCGTTGTTCTGGTTTGCGCCGGTCGTGGACTCTGTGCGCGTGCAGCGGCCGCAGATTGCGTTGGTGCGTGAGGACAAGACCACATTCAATTTCTCGGACATCCAGAAAAAACTGGCCGATATGGCGGCCGCCCAGCCCGAGCCGGAAAAGAAAGACGAGAATAGCGGGTTGCCCCGGTTTTCTTTGAATAACCTGGTGTTGGAGGACGGCGCGATCACTCTGGATGACAAGGTGACCGGCCGTAAACAACAGATCGACGAGATCAAGCTCGGTGTGCCTTTTATTTCCTCGTTCGGCTATGCCACGGATATCGACGTCGAGCCGCTGGTGCATCTGCGTATTAACGGCAGTCCGCTCGATATGAAGGGCGTGGCCCGGCCGTTTGAGCCCGTGCCCTCGTCGACGTTGAATGTGGATTTTCGGGGGCTGGAGCTGGAAAAATGGGCAGATGTCTGGCCCATGGCGTTGCCGATCAAGGTCGAGCGGGCGTTACTGGATTCGAATCTGAAGGTCGTGTTCGAGCAGCCGCGTGATGCTGCGGCAAAGATCCTGGTGACGGGTGATGTGGGACTGCGGCAACTGGATCTGCGCGAGGCCTCGGGCGCAGCGCTGGTCCAATGGAGCACGCTGGACGTGCAGCGGATCAGGCTCGATATGCTGGCCAAGCAGTTTTCGATTGGTCAGATCGAAATGTGGTCCCCGGTATTGCAGACCAGCCGGGATGCGAATCAGCAGTTGAATTGGCTGAGGGTGGTCGACAAGCTCAAGGCGCTGGGAGGGCCGGCGGCGGCTGCGAAAGCTGACAAGCCGGCTGCGGCTAGATCGGCGGATGGTAAATCGGCCAGTGCTACGCGCACTGCAGCAGCCGAGCCTGCGGACGGCAAGCCGGTCGGGGGCAAGCTTGCTGCTGCGCAGGCTGATAGCAAGCCGGTCAGCGATAAGCCTGCTGCAGCAGCCCAGACCGCGGACGCCAAGCCGACCGGGGGCAAGCCTGCTGCTGTTGCGCAGGCTGATAGCAAGCCGGCCAGTGATAAGCCTGCTGCGGCAGCTGAAGCCGCGGCGGCAACGACAACGGCCGCTGTTGCGCCTGCATCGGGGGGGCCGAGCGCGAACGCGGCTGACGGGAATGCCTCTGCGGCATCGGGAAATGCACCTGCCGCGCAGGCCGAGGCCGCTACACCACCCGCCAAGGCGCCGGACGAATGGCAGATCGCGGTCGATGCGATCAATATTCACGATGCTGAACTGCGTGTGCAGGACGCGGGGACCAAGCTCGATACTACCTTTGCGGGTGTGGCTGTCACGGTGGAAAGCGTGCAGTTTCCGCAGCCTGCGAAGCAGCCCATCAATCTGTGGCTGACGATGGATAACCCAGGCGACGGGGGCTGGATACGCGCGAAAGGTCCGCTGATGCTCAGCCCGCTGGGCCTGAAGCTCGATTTCCGCGCTGGTCATCTGGGGCTGGCTCAATATGCGCCGGCAGTGCGCAGCCTGTCGCCGATCCAGGTACTGGACGGTTTGCTCGGTGTGCAAGGGTTGATCACCGTGGCCCAACAAGGCAATGCGACGCAAGTCGCGGCGACAGGCGTCAAAGTGGATCTGTCTCAATTGGCTGCGCGTGACGAATCGCAGAAGCCGGCGGTGGATCTGGGCGTGAAACAACTCAGCCTGGCGGCCGATCGTGTGGCGCTCGATGCCACGCCGTCGCCGTTCACGCTGCAGGCCACGGGTGTGCAAGGCGATGGCAGCCTGGCGTTGCAAGGCAACTTGACCACGCAGCCCCTGGCGCTCCAAACCAAAGTGGATCTGCAGAATTTCAATGCGGCATCGTTGGCCGCCTATGGCGCATCGAGCTTGAACGCGACGGTGCGCTCGTTGGTCGTGGGTGCCAATGGCGAAGCAGCATTCACCGCGGCGACAGGGAGTGCCCCGATGAAGGCCAATTGGAAAGGCGGCGTGGACGTCACCGACCTGCATCTGGCCGATCGCGTGAACCGCGATGACTTTCTGCGATGGAAAGCATTGGATCTGAGCGGCATGCAGGTGTCGGTCAACGGCGATCAGTTTGCCGCCAATCTGGGCGACATCACGCTGGATGATTTTTATGGCCGCGTTCTGCTCAGTGCCGACGGCCGCTTGAATGTGATGGACTTGGTGGCCGAGCCGGGACAGGCCGGTGGGTCGATTACCCAGGATACCCAGACGCGTGGGCGCTCGGCGCGCGAGGCCCAAGCTGCCAAGACCGGAAAACTGCCGGATATCGCCCTGAACAGCGTTACGCTGAAAAATGGCCGCATGACGTTCACCGACCACTTCGTCAAACCGAACTATACGGCCCAGCTTTCTCGTATCGAAGGCGGTTTGTCGGCGGTGTCCTCGCGTGAGCCCAAACCGGCAAAGGTCAATGTGACGGGCCGTGTTTACGACACGGCGCCTTTGTCGATCGGCGGGACGGTGCAGCCTTTTGCCGAGTTCCTGTCGCTGGATCTGAAGGTCTCGGCCAAGGGGGTCGATTTGCCCCGCTTTACGACGTATTCCGCAAAATACGTGGGATATCCGATCAAGCGTGGCAAGCTGTCGGTGGACTTGCAGTACAAGCTGGAAGACCGTGCGTTGCAGGCTACGAACCATGTGGTGCTGAACCAATTGACATTCGGCGACAAGACGAACAGCCCGGATGCGACGACCTTGCCTGTAATGCTGGCCGTGTCGTTGTTGAAAGACAGCAAGGGCAACATCGATATCAACCTGCCGATTTCAGGTTCGCTGGATGATCCTGAGTTTTCGGTGGGCGGGATTATTTTGCGGGTGTTGGGCAATTTGCTGGTCAAGGCGGTGACCTCGCCGTTCTCGTTGCTGGCTTCTGCGTTTGGCAGTGACGAAGAACTGTCGTATATCAATTTCGAGCCGGGCAGCGCGACGTTGGCAGCGGACGCGGACGAGCGTATTTCGACCTTGGCCAAGGCACTGAATGATCGGCCGGCCCTGAAGCTGGACATCATTGGCCGTGCAGACCCGGCGACTGATGAGGAGGGTTTGCGCCAGGCCTGGGTTGATCGTCAGATTCGCAAAGCCAAGGCCGAAGACACTTCGGGCAAGGGTAAAAAGCCCGATCTCTCTACGGTGACGGTCTCTACCGCCGAGCGCGATAAATACCTGGAAGATGTCTACGACGATACGGATATCGAGGAAAAGCCGCGCAATTTCATTGGCATGGCCAAGTCGATCCCGGCCGATCAGATGGAGTCCTTGTTGCGCAAGGCGGCACCGGTCAATGAGCAGTCGCTGGAACGATTGGCGCAGGCCCGTGCGCAGGCCGTGTATGAAAAACTGCAGGAGGTCGGGCCCGCCGATCGTATTTTCATTGTGACGCCTAATCTCGAGGGCGGCGCAGGCGAGGGCGATGCGCTGCCGTCACGTGTGGAGTTTTCGTTGCAATGAGGCGTGGCAGGTAGTGTGGTTCTTTCGCTGTCATCAAACGCAAGCCCTCGACTTGGCACTATGATGAGGGTTTGGCGGACGGCTCGCGTCCGCGTTTCTGCGTTCACTTGGAGATGTAAATGACGATCAAAGTCGGCGATCGCGTGCCTGATGGCACCCTGACTGAGTTTTTCGAGACCGAAGCCAATGGCTGCTCCCTGGGGCCCAATGCTTTTCAGGTCGCAGATCTGGTCAAGGGCAAGACGATTGCCCTGTTCGCCGTGCCGGGCGCTTTTACGCCGACCTGCTCGGCCAAACATCTGCCAGGTTACGTCGAGCAAGCCGCAGCCCTGAAGGCCAAGGGCGTGGATGAAATCTGGTGCGTGTCGGTCAATGATGCGTTTGTGATGGGTGCATGGGGCCGCGAGCAGCAGACGGCGGGCAAGGTCCGCATGCTGGCCGATGGCGCGGCGCATTGGACGCGTGCTTTGGGTCTGGAACTGGATCTGGATGCGCGCGGCATGGGCATTCGTTCGCAGCGTTACTCGGCGTTATTGAAAGACGGCGTTGTGACGCAATTGAATGTCGAAGCGCCTGGCAAATTCGAGGTCAGCGACGCGGCCACGATGTTGTCGCAGCTTTAATTTTTCCGCCCGGGGCTATCCCTTGCGCCGGGCCGTCCCAGGGCAATAACATGACCTGGGGGTGCGCCCGGACACAGGTACAGTCCTTGCGGGCGGCTTTGCGCCTGGCAAAATTTGAGCGGCTTGCGCACCGCGTAGTGTGATGGCACGTTCCTGCATCCCATGTTGACCACGATTTCTTCTTTTTCGTCGCTTTATCTGGCGACGCTGCTGATGTTGATTGGCGGCGGCCTGTTCAATACTTACATGGGGTTGCGGCTGACTGCGCAGTCAGTCAGTGAGATCTGGATCGGTACCTTGATTGCCGGGTATTACCTGGGGCTGGTGTGCGGCGCACGGCTGGGACACAAGCTGATCATCCGGGTTGGGCATATCCGGGCTTTTGTGGCCTGTGCGGCGATTTCGACTTGCATGATTCTGGCGCAGATCGTGGTCGACTATATGCCGGTGTGGCTGGTATTTCGCCTGGTGGCCGGGATCGTGATGGTGACTGAATTGATGGTCATCGAAAGCTGGCTCAACGAGCAAACAGAAAATCATCAACGCGGCCGTGTGTTTTCGGTCTATATGGTGGTGTCTGGATTGGGCACGGTGCTGGGGCAACTGGTGTTGACCGCGTATGGTCCGCTGGATGAGCAGCCGTTGGTGCTGGTGGCGGCCTGCATGGTGTTGTGTTTGGTGCCTATTGCCGTGACGGCGCGTTCTCACCCGCCGACGCCTGTGCCGGCACCCCTGGATCTGCCATTTTTTCGCGAACGGGTACCGTTGTCGTTGACGGTGCTGTTTGTTGCGGGGAATCTGTCAGGGGCGTTTTATGGCCTGGCCCCTGTTTTTGCGTCGAAGTATGGGATGACGACGTCGCAGTCGGCGCTGTTTGTAGCGGCGGGGGTAACGGCGGGGCTGTTGTCGCAATGGCCGATGGGGTGGTTGTCGGATCGGATCAATCGGGCGGGGTTGATTCGTTTTAATGCGTGTTTGTTGGTGTTGTTGCCTGCGGTGTTGTGGGGCTGGGTGACATTGCCGTTTTGGGCGTTGGTGTTGCTGTCATGTGTGTTCGGCGTGTTGCAGTTCACGCTGTATCCGCTGGGGGCGGCGTTTGCGAACGACCATGTGGAGTCGGACCGGCGGGTGAGTCTGAGCGCGATTTTGTTGATGACTTATGGGGTGGGGGCGTGTTTGGGGCCGCTCATCGCGGGTGCTTTGATGTCGGCGGGCGGGCCGAATATGTTTTATGTGTTTGTGTCGGCTTGTGCGTTGATCCTGGTGTGGCGGGTGCGGCCGGCGCGGGTGACGGGGGCGCATCAGGTGGATGAGGCGCCGGTACATTTTGTGCCGATGCCCGATAGTTTGCAGAGTTCTCCGGCCTCTGTGACGTTGGATCCGCGGGTGGATATTGAGGCGGATGCGGCGATGGAGATGGTGTCGCCGGAGCCGGATGTGGTGCAGGTGCCGGCTTCTGCGGATGTCACGGAGACCGCTGCGGATGATGCGGCGCTCAAGGCGGCGACGGCCGCGGCTGAGGCTGACGACGAACGTTCAGCGCAGGCTGGCGGGCGGCCTTGAGGCGCGGGGCAGAGCCTTCGTTGCCTACTTCTGGCCAATCATCCAGTTGGCAAAGGTGCTGAAGGGCAGTGTGGCCGCTCGCGCCGGATCGCTGACCAGGTAATAGCCGTCGCCGCTGCGCGCACTGTGCGCCAGGGGCTGCACCAATTGGCCGGTAGCGAAATCCTGTGTGATATAGACACGCTGGGTCACGGCGATGCCCAGGCCCTCGGCCGCGGCCTGTAGGCACAGCACCGCGTTCGCCAGCGAGATAAAACGCGTGTCGCTGTTTGAGGCCAGGCCGATCGATAGCAGCCAGCGATCCCAGCAGTCCGGCGCAATCATCGAATTCAACAGGGTTTCGCCCAACACGTCCTCGGGCTTGCGCAGGCGCTTGGCCAGCGACGGTGCGCAGGCCAGTACCAACTCGTCAGGAAACAGCAGATCGGCGCGCAGTCCCGGCCAGTTGCCATTGCCCCGGCGCACGACGAAATCGGCGTTGTGCAGGTCGGTGTCATCGGCGCGAGCGACGGTGGCGACCTCGATGTCGATGTTGTCGTGCTGTGCGTATAGCGAGCCCAGCCGCGGCATGAGCCATTTGATGGCAAAACTCGGGATGACTTTGACTCGGATGCGGGGGTTGGCGCCGGCTTCGCCGGCCTTGGCGAATACCGACTCAAGCTGGTCGAACAATTGGGCGGCCTGTATGGCCAGTTCGGTACCTGCCGTCGTGAAGCCAATGTCGCGGCCACTCTTGTGCACCAGTCGCACTCCCAGTTCGGTTTCCAGTCGGCGCAACTGGTGGCTGACCGCGCTCGGCGTGATGTGCAGGAGTTCGGCGGCCCGGCCAACACCGCCCCCGCGATGCACGGCATCTAGTACACGTAGCGGGCCGAGGCGGTTTCTCAGTTTGTGCATTGTTGAGATGGATTCAATGGTTGAACAATAAGTTTCGACAGACATCAGCGAGGAAGCGGCCTACAGTCTGTCCTATCCAATAAAACCAAATCAAGTGTCGGATCGGTGTTTGCGCTGCGGTATCGCCGCAGGCAATCCTGCCACGAGGAGACAGAATGACCAAGCTTCATCGACGCCGGGCAATCGCCCGCGCATTGATCCCGTTTGCCTGCATCGCGCTGTGGTGCCTGCGCGCCGAGGCGGCTTATCCCGAGCGTCCCATCAAACTCATTGTGCCGTTCGCCGCGGGCAGTGCGGCCGATACGTTGTCGCGCGTGGTGGCCACGGCATTGAGCGAGCAACTCGGCCAGCCTCTGGTGGTAGACAACAAGGGGGGCGCGGGCGGCACGATCGGCACGGTGGACATCGCGCGTTCCAAACCCGATGGCTATACGCTAGGTATCGCCGCGCAGGGGACTTTTGTCAATAACCAAGTGCTCTACAGCTCGCCAGGGTACGACTCCATCAAGGATTTCAGTTTCATCAGCGAGATCGCTGATGTGCAGAACCTGTTGGTCGTGTCCGAGAAATCGCCTTATCAAAGTGCGCCGGCGCTGCTGGAAGCGATCAAGGCCAAGCCGCCGGAGACTTTCCGCTATTCATCCAGCGGCGTGGGCACCAGTCACCATATCGCCGGCGCTACTGTCGCGCAATATCTAGACAAGCCGCTCATGCATGTGCCCTATACCGGCGCGCCGCAAGGCTTGAGCGCGATCCTGAGCGGTGATGTGGACATGGGCCTCTACAACATGCCCGCGGCCATGGGCCTGGTGAAATCGGGCAAGCTGAGGCCGCTCGCAGTCACCGGACCCAAGCGTTCGAGTTTGTTGCCTGACGTTCCCACGCTGGACGAGAGCGGTTTGCAAGGCTATTCGGTCACGCTCTGGTGGGGCCTGGTGGGCCCGGCCCAGCTACCGTCCGACATTTCTGCGCGTCTGTATGCCGCGCTGGACAAGGTCATGAGCAATGCGGCGTTGCGTGACAAGCTGATCGGCCTGGGGTTCACTTTGCCCGATACGCCTATCCCCCAGCCCGCCGCTTTCGAATCGCTGGTGCGCCGGGACCTCGCCACATGGATTCCGGTCCTCCAGAAATTGGGCACGGCGGCGCAGTGACGCCGCGATAACTTCCGAAGGAAACTCCTACTGTGCGATCCCTTTTAGTGACGCCGCCTTTGGCGCGTCAACTGGCTGACCTCGTCCTGTCGACCCGTGGCGGCGACCTCCCGGCCTTGGCTCTCGAACATGCCAAGATGAGCTTGGCCAGCACGCTTGCCAGTGCCGCCGCGGGGTACGGTATCGAATCGGCCCGCATTATCCGCGAGCTGGATCTGGCAGATGGCGGTACGCCGGTGGCGACTGTGTGGTTTGACAATGCCCGGTTGCCACTGGCGAGCGCTGCGCGTGTGAACGCAGTGGCCAGCGATGCGGCCGCGTCCGATGATAGCGATATGCGTAGCATCGCGCACATCGGCACCATTGTCTCCAGTGCGGCGTTGGCCGTGGGCGAACGTGAGGGGGCGAGTGGCCGGGATGTGCTGACCGCTATGGTGCTGGGCTATGAGATCGCCGGACGCGTTGACGAGTCGCTGACACCCGGACGCATGCAGCGTGGCTTTCATGGTTCGTTTTCTACGGTGTTTGGCGCCTGTGTGGCCGCTGGGCTGTTGTTGCGGCTGGATGCGCATCGGCTCGCTCATGCTATCGCCCTTTCGGCGACCTCGATCGGTGGTATGGCGATCGCAGCCGACACCAGTTGTGCACGGGAGTATCACGCTGGGCTGGCCGCCAGCACGGGCATCCGAGCCGCGTTGGCGGCGCAGTCCGGTTTCGAGGGCGAGCTGGGTGTGTTCGAGCAGCCGCGCGGGTTTCTCGATGCGTTAGGCGGGCAGGCGCGCGAGGACATCGTGCGTGACTGGGGAGTGTCTTGGGACATTGTGACCGACATGGCCATCAAGCTGATGCCCGGTGCGCATCCCTTTCATGCAACTGCCGAAGCCGCGGCCGAGGCCGCACGGGCTGGCGGCCGCATCAGTCCTGACGACATTGCGCGCATCGTTGTGTCGGCGGCAGTGCAGTGGACTGATTTCAAGGGCGAACCCCATCCTCGTAATCTGGTCGACGCCGCTCACAGTCTGCATTATTTCGTCGCCGCGGCCATTGCCGACGGCGGCTTTGCCTGGCAACACATGGACGCGGCCAAGATGGCCGATCCCGTGATCGCTGCGTTGCAGGACAAAGTCGAGTTTGATCCCGAACCGCCACCACTACCGGATCGCTTTCCTCATCGGCATGGCGGCAGCGTCACGATACATATGAAAGACGGCGCCATGCATCACGCCGCCTGCGTAGCGCCGCGTGGCGCAGGCGTGCGTGGCATCGATTGGCACGATGTAGAAGACAAGTTTTTGCAGCTATTCCCGCGTGCTGGACTGCCAACGGGTGCGGCCGATAGCTGCCTGGAAGCAATCGCGCATCTGGAGCGCACCGACTCCATCCGTTCGCTGACGCGCTTGTTAAGCAGGCGTTGAGGGTTTTTTGAAGAAGGAGACAACATGAAACGACGCATCGCATCCGCGCTTGCCAGTATTGCTTTGTGTCTGGGCGTGAATCACGCGGCCCGGGCCGACGACGGCTTTCCTTCCAAGCCGGTCACTATCATCGTCGGCGTGGCTCCCGGCGGCAGTCTGGACGCACTGGCCCGGCTGTTGGCCACCGAACTCGGAAAAGTCACGAATAACACCTTTGTCGTAGAAAACGTCACCGGGGCGGGCGGGCTGCTGGGGTTTCAGCGCCTGACTCGATCGGCGCCTGATGGCTACACGCTGATGTTCAGTAATCAGTCCATGGTGCTGATTCCTTTGCTCTATCCCAAGGCCGGTTTGAACATCGTCAAGGACACGACCGCGATCGGCACAGTCGCCAATGTTCCCATGGTGCTCAGTGTGAGCAATCAGAGCGGCATCCAGGATCTGCCCTCGATGTTGGCGGGCATGCGTAGTGGTGCGCTCAAGCTGTATTTTGGCTCGGGCGGCCCGGGCACCACTGCGCATCTGGCCGAGGCGTTGTTCTTGCGCATGGCCAATGTGCAGGCCGAACTGCTGCAGTATCGCGGTTCGGGGCCGGCGATTACCGATTTGATGGGGGGCACCATTCAGTCGGTGCTGGATCAGACAGTCACCATGTTGCCGCTGCACAAGGGCAAACAGATCAAGGCCATCGCTGTGGCGTCCAAGGAGCGTTTGCCGCAGATGCCGGACGTGCCGACTTTTGCCGAAGGCGGCCTGCCACAGTTCGATCTGCAGATATGGAACGGCTTGGTCGGGCCCAAGGATATGCCCAAGGATGTGGTCGACAAACTTTCCGAGGCAGTGACCAAGGCGGTGCAGACCCCGGCGTTCCGCGAGCGTATCGATACGCTCGCCGCGCAGATTCCCGCGGATGACGAACGCAGCCCCGCGGGCTTTGCGCGCACGCTGCAACGCGACCAAAAACAATTCGCCGAGCTGGCCAAGCAGATTGGGCTGGAGCCTCGCTGATCCCGCACGTGGGATGCGGCAGCAACGCGATGGCGTAGCGTGGACGCGGTTTTCTGGATCAACACAATTGGAGGACAGATATGAGTGAGACGATTTACGGATTCATTGGATTGGGAAATATGGGCGGCCCCATGGCGAAGCGTTTACTCGATGCGGGCAACGTGCTTCACGTGACCGATAGCGATCCAGCGGTGATGCGCCGCTTGGTGGAGCACGGCGCCGTGGCTCACGACAGCGCTCAGGGTGTGGGCAACGCGGCCGATGTGGTATTCCTGAGCCTGCCCGATGGCAAGGTGGTCGAGCGTGTGCTGAGTGGCGAGCAGGGCCTGGCGTGGGCGAATCGCGCCAAGTGCGTGGTGGATTTGTCGACCATCGGTCCCGCCGCGGCGCAGCGCGCGTTCGACATTCTGGCTGAGCAGGGTATCGAGTACGTCGATGCGCCCATCAGCGGTGGTCCGACCGGGGCCGAACGCGGCACGCTGGCGGTCATGGTCGCTTGCGCGCCGGCGCGCTACGAGGCGTTGAGACAGGTGTTAGGCCATTTCGGCAAGCCGTTTTATCTCGGCTCCGAGGCAGGCCAGGCTCAGGTGATGAAGTTGGCGAACAATCTGCTGTCGGCGACCGCTGTTGCCATTACGTCAGAGGCCATGGCGCTGGGAGTCAAGGCGGGCTTGGACCCGAGCGTCATGATCGACGTAATCAATGCGGGCTCCGGCCGTAACTCCGCCACCATGGAAAAATTCCCCAAGGCGGTGCTGACTGGCACGTTCAATGTGGGCTTTGCGGTCCGCCTGGCACACAAGGATGTGCGCCTGTGCCTGGAAGAGGCCGAGCGCCACGGCGTGCCGATGGTGGTGGGATCATCTGTGCGCGAGATGCTGGTGATGACCACCGCTATCTGCGGCCAGGACGCGGACTATACCGATGTGGCCCGCGTGGTGGAGGATTGGGCCGGCGTGAAAGTGCGTGCGAAATCCTAGGAGGCAGGCGCGACGTCCAGCCGCACGACCCATACGAAGTAGTCGGATCAGGGTAAATCCGTAGGCAAAATCCCAATTTATTCACCATTCAATCATACAATCAGTCTATATTACAAGAATACAAAATATATGAAGCCCTCGATACGTCGGCAACATCCTGACCGGCGCGCGGGAAAAGGAGACGGTGGTATGGGAGTGCTGGAAGGAAAAGTCGCGATCATCACCGGTGGCGCGGGCGGCATCGGCCGAGCTATCGCGCGAGCCTATGCCCGCGAGGGTGCCAAAGTGGGATTACTGGATATCAACGCGGACTTGTTGGCCGAGGCCGAGCAGGAGCTTGAGGACGTCCAGGCGCTGCCTTGCGATGTATCTGATCGCGCACAAGTGCAGCGCGTGATCGATGCCTATGCGGATCAATCGGGCGGGTTGGACATTTTGGTGAACAACGCGGCCTATTTCCACTACGCGCCGCTGGTGGAAATGTCCGAGGAGCAGGTCTGCAAAATGATCGACGTCGGGCTGAAGGGCGCGCTGTGGTCGTTGCAGGCTGCCACGCCGCACCTGATCTCACGGGGCGGAGGTTCTGTCATCAATCTCTCGTCGGTGGCCGTGTCGGTATCGATCAAGAACGCGGCGGTCTATAGCGCTATCAAGGGCGCTCTGGACACCCTGACCCGGCAACAGGCCGTCGAATTGGGCGGGCACGGTATCCGCGTCAATGCGCTGGCGCCCGGGCCCGTGATCACGCCGGGGGCGAGTTCGGTGATTTCCGAGGAAGGCTGGGCCACGCGTCGACGCCGCACGCCGCTGAATCGGTTGTCGACCAGCGAGGATATTGGCGAAGTCGCTGTGTTTCTGGCTTCGTCCGCCAGCGCGACGGTGGCGGGGGTCACGCTCAAAGTGGACGGCGCCATGACTGTCCTCGGCTACTAACGCGGATTCGCACGTTCCCGAGGGGAGCAGGATGACGCTTCCTGACAGACAAGGCGCGGGCGCAGCGCGGGCAATTCTGCGCCTTGCGGCCGGATACGACACCGACCTGGGACGAGGCCTGACATGATGGACATGACAGAACTGCAAATTCATCTCGAAGCATTCTTGCAGGCACTCACCGCTGGTGTGCTGGTGGGTGGGCTATATGGATTGATGTGCGTCGGATTGGCAATGATCTTCGGCATCATGCGCGTCATCAATTTCGCCCAGGGCGATTTCATGATGCTCGGGATGTATGTGACGTACTACTTTTTCATCCTGTTGGGTGCGCACTGGCTGGCGGGCTCTGTGCTGGGGCCCTATGTCTCGGTGTTGCTGGCGGTGCCTGTGATGTTCGGGGTGGGCTATCTGGCGCACCGGCTCTTGATTTCGCGCGTCACGGGCCGGCGCGGTGCGGCGCTCGATGGCGATGGTCATTACGCTCAACTGGTGCTGACGCTGGGCATTGCCCTGATTCTGCAAAACGGCGGCATGATGGTGTTCGGTCCGCAACTGGTGTCGTTGCGCACGCCGTTGTCGAGCAGTGCCTGGGAAATCGGACCGCTATGGGGAGACTACGTCAGCGTGTTCGCCAACAAGGGCCGGGCAGTGGCGGCGTTGATCTCTGTGGCCGCCATTGTGGTGCTCGGCGCATTGATTACGCGCAGTCGGCTTGGCAAGGCCTTGCGCGCCTCGGCCGACAATCCGGTCGCCGCCTCCTACATGGGCATCGACGTCAACCGTTCGTACCGCATCGCCTTTGCGTTGGGCACCTGCGTGACTGCGCTGGCCGGCGGCCTCTTGGCGACCAACTTTCCGTTTCATCCTTTTGTCGGCCTGGAGTACGTGATCATCATGTACGCCGGCGTGGTGCTGGGTGGCATAGGCAGCATCTTTGGCGCGTTCTGGGGAGGCATGGTGATTGGACTGGTGCAGCAGTTGTCGTCGCTGGTGCTGCCCACGCAATTGCAGAACGCGGCGATTTTCGTGTTCTTTCTGTTGATCGTGATGTTGCGGCCGCAAGGACTATTCGGCCGCGTGTCGGAGCGAACCTGATGAAACGATTGCCGACTTCTTTGACGTTGCTGCTGGTCGCCGCAATCTACTTGGCCGCCGCGTTGCTGGCGAGCAATGCGTACCATCAACTGATCTTTACGCTGGTGCTGGTGTGGGCGTGCTTTGGCCTGTCGTGGAACATGCTGAGCGGCTATACGGGCCTGGTCTCGTTTGGCCATGCCGCATTTTTTGGCCTGGGAGCCTACGCGGCGGTATTGGGACAAGTCTATCTGGGCCTGTCGCCCTGGGTGATGTTGCCGCTGGCCGGTGTGATCGGCGCGGTGGCCGGAATCCTGGTGGGGCTGCCGACGTTCCGGTTGCGCGGGCATTATTTCGCGCTGGCGATGTTGGCGTATCCACTGGCATTGTTATATGTGTTCGAGTGGCTGGGGCTGCAGGAAGTGACCTTTCCGATGCAGCGCGAGCATCCGGCGCTGTATATGCAGTTTGCCGACCGGCGTTACTACACGGTGGTTGGCCTGATCATGCTGCTGGTGTTTGTGCAGATCACCCTGTATGTGGAGCGAACGAGATTTGGTATGGCGCTCATCGCCATCAAGCAAAACGAAGCCGCGGCTGAAGCCGCCGGTATCGACACGCTGCGCTGGAAATTGCGCGCCATCACGTTGAGCGGAGCCATTGCTGGCGTCACGGGGGCGTTTTACGCCGTGGTGCTGCTGGTGGTCACGCCGGTGTCGGTGTTTGGCATGCTGGTGTCGGCGCAGGCGCTCACGGTATCGATGTTCGGTGGCGTGGGGACGGTGTGGGGACCAATCATCGGCGCGGCCATTCTGGTACCCTTGGGCGAGATCCTGCATGCCGAGCTGGGCTCGACCTATCCGGGTATTCAGGGTGTGATCCTGGGCGTTGCTATCATCGCCGTGATTCTGGTGGCGCCGGAAGGCGTGTTCTGGAAACTGCGCGACATGTTGCAACGGCGCCATCGCGCGCCAACGCCAGCTGCGCCGTTAGAACAGACTGCTTCTGCACAACGGCCCACCAAGCCGCCGCGGCCGGTGCGGCCTGCGATATCGGCCGACGACATCATTCTCGACGTACAGTCTGTCTCGCGCAGCTTTGGCGGACTCAAGGCCGTGCAGGATGTCAGCTTTTCGGTGCGACGAGGCATGATCCTGGGCATTATCGGCCCCAATGGCGCGGGCAAGACCACGTTGTTCAATCTGCTCAACGGTTTTTTGCAGCCGGATACGGGCAAGGTGATCGTCAATGGTGTGGATATGGCGGGCCGCAAACCGCACGTATTGTGCGCGGCGGGGGTGGGGCGAACTTTCCAGATAATGCGGCCTTTCATGCGGCTGACGGTGGCGCAGAACGTCAAGGTGGGCGCCTACGTGAGCGCCAAAAATGAGGTGCAGGCCGAGGCGTTCGCGGCGCAGGCCATCGCGCGGGTCGGTCTGTCCGATTGCGCCGACAAAATCGCTGCACTGCTGACCACCCGTGAATTGCGACTGATGGAGCTGGCTCGCGCGGTGGCCGGGCAACCCGAGTTGTTGCTGTTGGATGAAACCCTGGCGGGCCTGGGGCACGGCGAGGTCGATGACATTGTCGATGCGATCCACGCGCTCTCGGCCGAGGGCGTCACGATTGTCATCATCGAGCACACCATGCAGACCATGGTGCATCTGGTCGATGAGTTCCTGGTGCTGGATCATGGGCAGGTGCTGACCCGTGGCGACCCACAGTCGATCACGCAAGATCCGCAAGTGGTGCAGGCCTATCTGGGCAAGAAGTGGAGCGCGCAACATGCTGCTTGAAATCAATGAACTGACGGCCGGTTATTCCGCGGTGCCGGTGCTCAAGGGGGTGTCGGTGGTCGTTGACGAGGGGCAGTTCATCTCTGTTGTCGGCCCAAACGGCGCAGGCAAAAGCACCTTGTTCAAGACCATTTCCGGCAGCGTGTCGGCCCGTTCGGGGAGCATTCGTTTCGATGGGCGGGACCTGTTGACCGTGCCCAGCGATCGGCGGCCTCACTTGGGCATCGCCCACGTGCCCGAGGGGCGGCAAGTGTTCGCCTCGATGAGTGTGTTGGAAAACCTGGAAATGGGCGCTTATACCGCGGCCGGCCGGCGCGATTGGGAAAGCAACCTGGAACGCATCTATGCGTGGTTTCCCGTGCTCAAACAGCGCAGCCGGCAATTGGCGGGCACGCTGTCGGGAGGCGAGCAGCAAATGGTGGCCATTGGCCGCGGGCTGGCATCGTCGCCACGCTTGTTGATGCTTGATGAGCCGTCAATGGGGCTGTCGCCCGCCATCGCCGATTTTATTTTTGAACGCCTGATCGACATTCGCCGAGAGGCGAATCTGACCCTCCTGTTAGTGGAGCAGCGTGTAGCGGAAGCGCTGCAATATGCCGACCGGGGCTATGTGCTGGAAACCGGATGCGTGGTGTTGGAAGGTACGCATCAAACACTGCAGGCTGATGACCGGGTGCGTCGCGCCTATCTTGGGATGTAGCACACATGCCGCCCGAACCAAGGCGGAAGAAAAGCGAGGAGATCAACATGAAAAAGCAATCCATGGTGGCCAGTGTCGTGAGTATGGCCTTGGGCGCTAGTTTGTTGCTGGGCGGCAGCGCCCTGGCCGAACCGGCCCCCGTGAGCGTCGGCCTGATCGCGCCCATGTCGGGTATTTACGCGCGTTATGGCCAAGTCATGCGTATGGGCGCTGAGATGGGTGTCAAAGACATTAACGACCAAGGTGGAATCAAGGCGCTGGACGGTGCCAAGCTGAAGCTGATCGTGGTGGATTCCGGCGACTCCACCGAAAAGGCCAAAAGTGCAGCGGAACGAATGGTGGCCGATTATCCCGGCCTGGTCGCAGCGACGGGCGCCTACCTGAGCTCATTCACCTTGGCCGCAACCGAGGTGACTGAGCGTGCCGAGCTGCCGATGCTGACGTTGTCGTATTCCGACCTGATCACTTCGCGCGGATTCAAGTACGTGTTTCAGACCTCGGCGCCAGCCGGCAAGCAGGCCGAGATCGCGCTGCCCAGCATCCTGGACCTGGCGCAGCAGGCCTCGGGCAAGCGACCCAAGACGGTGGCCATCGTGACCGACAATACCGCCGCCTCGCTGTCGACGGTCAAGGCCCTGAAAGATGGCCTTTTGAAGAAAAATGGCTTGGAGCTCGTTGTCGACGAGACTTTCACGCCTCCGCTGGCGGACGCGTCATCCTTGATCCAGCGCGTGCGTTCGCGGCGTCCCGATCTGCTGTTTTTCCTGCCCACCGTGATCTCCGATGCCAAGCTCATCCTTGAAAAGATGAACGAGACCAATGTAAAGGTGCCGGTGATTTCTTTTGGCATCGCCATCGCCGAGCCCGAAGTGCTGAACACCGTCAGTCCGGCGTTGCTCAATGGCGTTATGTCGGCCGTGGGCAATTGGGGAGCCAAGGGCCAGGAAGCCCTGATCCAGCGGATGAAGACCGAATACAAAGAACCGTGGATGACGCAGAACGCCATCTCGACCTATGGTGATATGTGGATCATGAAGGCGGCCTTGGAACGCGCCGGCAAGGCCGATCGCGAGGCGGTCGGGCAGGCGATGCACACCCTGGACGAAGGTCCCAGCCGGTACTTTCCAGGGGGAGAGATCAAGTTTGATGAGGCGGGGCACCGCATCGGCGCGACGCTTACCGTGATCCAGTGGCAGGACGGTGTGCCGGTGACCGTATTCCCGCAGGAACAGGCCGTTGCCCAGCCGATTTGGCCCGGCAAATAACAGGCTCTCGCCATGGCGGCACATGATGGCGCATCGATGGCGTTGGAGGTAATGTTATGCGGCAATCTGATCGGTTCCGTGCTCGGCAATCGTGTGGTGGACGCCATCGGCGACGTGTCGGCGGTGTTCGTTCGAAAAGCGCTTCAACAGAGGAGTAAAACGTCATGCAAGTATTTCACGGCAGAGATCAGGGCAAGCCCTCCGAGCAACGCGGTGCGACGTTCACAGGGGTTGTGTGGGCTGATCCGGTCATGCCCCCTGAGGACAACGTTGGCATCAATCACGTATTTTTTTCGCCGGGCGCGCGTACATTCTGGCATACCCATGAAGACGGCCAGGTGTTGCATGTGACATCCGGCCGCGGCTGGATATGCACCGATGGTGACGAGCCTCAGGAAATCCGCCAAGGCGACGTGGTCTGGATTCGGCCCAACGAACGTCATTGGCATGGTGCGGCCGCCGATACGTTCATGACACACTTGGCCATCTCGCTGGGCAAGGCGGATTGGCAGGAGGAATTGCCCCAGTCCGAGTACCCCAAAGCGCAACGCTGAGCCACATTTGATACCGCAAGGAGACGTCATGATTATCGAAACGCGTATTTACCATTGTTTGCCAGGTCGCCTGCCGGCGCTGCACGAGCGCTTTACCAAGACGACGCTGGATTTCTTCAAGAAATACGGCATCAAGCCCATCGGGTTCTGGACAACGCTGATCGGTCCCAGCAACCACGCGCTGACATACTTGTTGGAATGGGAAAGCCTCGACGAACGAGAGCGCAAGTGGAACGCCTTTCAAGCCGATCCCGAGTGGATCGCCAAACGGGCCGCCAGCGAAGCCGAGAAGCCCATCGTGGAGCGCGTCGAAAACCATATTCTCGTCCCGACCGATTATTCTCCCATGCGTTGATCGACCGGCGGCGCGCGCGGTGGCAAGAGACGATTCGTGGCTCAAGCGGGCATCATCAGGAAAATGGCCGCTGCCGCGATCAATAGGCCCAATATGTTGATGCGGCTGAGTGGCTCGCGAAAGGCCAGCGCTCCTACTACTGTGCCTACTGCGATGACGCCCATGTTCATGGAGGCGAAGACCAGGGCGGGGTTGTCGGGCAGGGATTGATGGGCGCGGATGTAGGTGACGATGTTGCCGAAGTTCAGCAGGCCCAGAATGACGCCGGCAAGCAGGTGGCGGGGATGCCAGGTGATGCGGCGGATGAGCAGGTAGGCGGTCATGGCGATGCCGGCCAGAATGAAGGCGATGAGGAGTGCGCCGGCAAAGGCGGTACCGGTTTTGGCGACTTGTTTGAATAGGATGTCTACGAGACCGTAGGTGATCCAGACGCCCAGGGGCCATATCGAGGTGTGCGGGCCGGCGGCGGCGTCGTTTGCATGGTCGCGCCGGCGCAGGACGCAAAACAGCGCGGTAAAGGCCAATGCGATGGCGGCGGCTTTATGCCAGGTGAGGTTTTCGCCAAATAGCAGGAAGGCCGCCAGCAAAGGCAGGAATAACGATAAACGCTGTGCGGCGTCGCTGCGGACGATGCCGGCATGACGCACGGATTGCGCCATGGCGATGAAGCCTGTGGGCAGGATGATGCCCAGGGCCAGCAGCAGGGGCCAGGACTGGATGGCGGATTCGACTTGGGCCGCCGTGGGGCCCAGCACGATCGCACTGAGTGTGGCCGTGACGGCGTAGTTGGCGGCGATGGCTTGGCGTATGTCGATGTCGTATCGGCGAGCGAGCTTGAGCAGGACGGCAACGCTGACGCTGCAGGCGACGCTGGCGATCAGGTACAGCAGTCCGGATGTGAGATGAGGCATGGGCTGCGATTCGAGAGTCAGATGGTTGTCCGGGGGGATGAGCGAGGCTCGTCAGGGGTGAGTCAAATGTGTGATCAGGGGGCGAGCCAGGCTCCCACCGCGAGGAACCGGGCTTCGACAAGAATGAACTAGGCTTGTACTCAAGGATGAGGCAGACCCCGAGGAATAAGCCATCAAGCGGCTTCGGCGTGCAGGCCCAGGCGTTCCATCAGGCGCTGGTCGGCTTGTACCTGTGGGTTGCTGGTGGTCAACAGCATGTCGCCGCAGAAAAGCGAGTTGGCGCCAGCCAGAAAGCATAGGGCTTGCAAGGTGTCGCTCATGGTTTCGCGGCCGGCGGACAGGCGTACGTGTGCGCGCGGCATGGTGATGCGGGCGACGGCGATGGTGCGTACGAATTCGAATGGGTCCAAGGCGTCGATGCCGGCCAGTGGGGTGCCTTCGACTTGTACGAGGTTGTTGATGGGCACGGACTCGGGATAGGGCGTCAGGTTGGCGAGTTGGGCAATGAGGCCCGCGCGTTCGTCGCGCGATTCGCCCAGGCCGACGATGCCGCCACAACAAATGTTCAATCCGGCGTGGCGTACGCGGTCCAGTGTGTCCAGGCGATCCTGGTAGGTGCGAGTCGAGATGATCTGGCCGTAGAACTCCGGCGAGGTATCGAGGTTGTGGTTGTAGTAGTCCAGTCCGGCGGCTTTGAGTTGCTCTGCCTGCCCTTCGCGCAGCATGCCCAGGGTGACGCAGGTTTCCAGCCCCAGGGCTTTGACCGCGCGGATCATTTCGGCGACTTGGTCCAGGTGATGGGGCTTGGGGCTGCGCCAGGCGGCACCCATGCAGAACCGCTGCGCGCCGCCCGCCTGGGCGGCGCGGGCGGCCTGCAGGACGTCGTCCAAGGGGATCAGTTTGTCGGCGGCGAGGCCGGTGTCGTAGTGCGCGGATTGGGGGCAGTAGGCGCAGTCCTCCGGGCAGCCGCCGGTCTTGATCGAGAGCAGGCTGGATAGCTGGATCGCGTTGGCATCGAAATGTTGGCGATGAATCTGCTGGGCTCGGTACAGCAGGTCCATGAACGGCAATTCGAACAGCGCCAGGATGTCTTGGTGGGGCCAGGCTATACCGGTGGGAACAGGCAGCGGTTTGGCGATATCGGAAACGGGAACAGTGGCGATTTGCAAGGCGATCCTCCAGCGAGAACGATGCCGCGGCAATGGTTGCGGCTTGAGCAATAGCGGCGGATCGTAAGAACGGCACCCGAGAATGGCAATGGCTGGTTTTTGGCTGAAATTGATGGGGTGTTGGTGGTAGTAGGCGGAGGTTGGCTGTGTGTTATGCGAGGAGGGTCATTAACGTGTCGTGATCTTCCGGGATAAATTTTGCTGAGTTTTATGTGTCTTTTTGTAAAATTTCTCTGCGCCGCATGACGGCACAGGCAGGCCAGGCCATGGATTCGTCGAGGGTTTATGCGCATTCGTCGAAAAACAGTAGCCGGCTTTTGCGGCTGGGCATACTGTCAGTCTGGCCGCGGTCTCAGATCACAGTGCAATGTAGATCGAGGGCGGTGGCCGCGATGTCGAGTCATGACGACGTGGACGCGCAGACGATGGCCTCCATGTCACACCATTGCGCGGCGCAGGCGCAGGGACGCGGTGCGGCCCAGGATGATGGGGGCAATGCTGCTGTGAGTGAAGGTGATTTCGGCCTGTTCGCCGGGCCGTTGGGAGACGTGGGCAATATGGTCCAGATTGATGATCATCGACCGGGAGACCGCGCAGAATGGGGGCGTGGGCAATTGCGGCACCAGGCGCTTGAGCGTGATGTGCATCAGTTCGTTGGCATGCGCGGCGCTGCACAGCAGGACATAGTCTCCCTGTGCCTGAGCGATGGTCAGGTCCTGGATTTTGATGATCCGCGTGCCGTTTTTGGTCTTGGTGGTCAGGTAGTTGCCGCTGCTGCTGTTGCGCGATTGCAGACGAGTCAGGGTCTGGGCCAGGCGTTCGGGACTGACGGGTTTGAGCAGATAGTCCACCGCGGCGATATCGAAGGCCTGCGCACCGTAGTCGTCGTGCGCCGTGACGAAAACGACGGCCGGCGAGGGATCCAGTCCGGGCAGCAGGTCGAATCCGGTGCCGCTGGACAGTTCGATATCCAGGAACAGGACATCGGGGCGGAATTCGCGGATCATCGCCTGGGCTTGATCCGGGGTGGCGGCTTCGCCCTCGATTTGAACCGTGGGGAATTGTTCGAGCAATCGACGCAAATAGCGGCGCGCGGGCGCTTCGTCATCGATGATCAGCACGCGTAACATTGGTTCTCCTTGGGAGCCTGATGATGGCGAGCCAGCTGAGCGTGGGCAGCGAGCGACCAGACGGTAGGGCGCAAATGGGCAGCGCCTGCACAGCAGGGGCTAAATATAGGCCATGTTGAGCTTGTCGGAAATCCGTAGCGGCCCGTAGTCGGTACGGCCAATAAGGTGTAGGGAGATGTTCTCATGATTTTTGTGCCCATCGGTCAGGCGTTGAGCCTGGGGGAATCGTCGGCGGCATTCTGGCGCGCCCAGGTGGTTGGGTGGTGCGTGCTGGCGATCATCGGCTTTTGTATACGGCTGGTGGTGTTTGCGAATGCGACGGTCGCGTTTTGGCTGACCGTGGGGGTGGAGCCGCTGGCGTTTGCGATCACGAGCGCCGTGGCTGTGCTTCATGGCCGCCATCCCAGGCCGAATGCATCGATCCAGGTGCTGGCCAGTGCGGTGTTGCTGTGCCTGGCGACGTCGGCGGTGCTGGCGGGCATCGCTTATGGGATACATCAGATGTTCGGCCCGGAGATCCGGTATGTGATGCCGGTCGATCAGTATCGGCTGGGCTTTATCTACTACATGGGTATCTTGTCGATCTGGACGCTGATTTACTTTGGCGTGTCGGCGGAGCTGGCAGTACGCACTGAGCGTATTTCGAAGATGAAGGCCGAGACTCGTGCGTTGCGGCTGGAGTTGGAATATCTGAAACTGCAGATCGAACCGCATTTTCTATTCAATGCGTTGAATACGATTGTGGCGGAAATCACGGATCGCCCGGTGATTGCCGAGGAAATGACGCGCGGGTTGGCGGCCTATCTGCGTTATTCGCTGGATCGGCGCGGGCGCGGGATGTGCCGGCTGGAAGAGGAAATCGAAGCAGCGGAAACGTATATCCGCATTCAAGCGCTGCGTTTTGATAAGCGGCTCGAGTATCGCTGCCAGGTGGATCCTGCGTCGCTGGAATTACTGGTGCCGCACATGACGATGCAGGGGCTGGTGGAAAATGCGATCAAGCATGGCATGCGTTCTGAGCACGATCATTTTTTGATTAATGTCAGGACGCGGGTGCAGGGCGATGAGTTGATTGTCGAGGTGGACAATCCGGGACAATTGCATGCGCCGTATGATTTGGCGCGCAGCGGTGGCGGGCTGGGGAATCTGTGCCGCCGGTTGGCGTTGCGTTACCCGGATCGGCACAGTTTTTCTCTGGAACAACGTGCGGACAAGATTGTGGCTGAGGTCCGTATGAAGGGCGAGCCGTTGTTGTTATAGGCCGGCGATCCCGAAGGCCTCGCCTTTTTCTACGATGCGTTGGGCCTGTTTGACGACGGGCGCATCGACCATGCGGCCTTCGAAGGTGCAGGCCGAGCGGCCTTTGGCTTCTTCTTCCTTGAATGCTGCGATGAGGCGGCGTGCGCGTGTGACGGCCTCGGACGAGGGGGCGAATGCGGCGTTGGCGATGGCGACTTGGGCGGGATGGATGCAAAAGGCGCCTTCGAATCCCAACGCTGCGCCGCGTTCGACGGTTTTCTGAAAGGCTTCGCGGTCGGCGAAGTCGGCGACTGAGCCGACGAAGCCGATGGGGGCGATGCCTGCGCGCCGGCATGCGGCGACGGCCATGACGTTGGGTACGTAGAGGGTGTCGGCGGTGACGGCCATTTGCAGGGAGACGGCGAGGTCTTCGGCACCGACGATCAGGCCGCAGATGCGTGGGTGCGCGGCGGCGATGTCGTGCATGTTGTGCAGCCCTTCGGCGTCTTCGACCATGACGATCAGGCGGGTGGTGCCCAGCGGTATGCCGCGTTCGATTTCCAATTCGTCGATGATTTCTGCGACGGATTGTACGAAGGCGGGGTTGGGGACTTTGGGCAGGGTCAAGGCTTGTACGTGCGGGCCTATGCTGGCTTCGATGTCGCGTAGCAGCTGACGCCAGGGGCGGTTGACGCGCACGATGACGTCTTTGCCTTGGTCGTGGCATAGCTTGGCGACGCTGGTGACGCGTTCGCGGGCTTGTTCTTTTTGATCGAGGGCGATGCTGTCTTCCAGGTCTAGCTGGATGGCGTCGGTGGGTTGTTTTAGGGCGCTTTGGATGAAGCGGTCGTTGATGATGGGGACGAAAAGCATGGAGCGCCAGGTGAAGACTTTGCTCATAGTGGGCCTCTTTTCTGGGGAGTGAGTGGGGAGTTCTTGTTTCCGAGGGTGGGGTTCTTAAGTCGCAGGGGGCCGTCATATCAAGGCCGCGCCGGCCCTGTCGTCCGGTCTGGCCGCCTGCGCGGCCAGACTGCCCTTCACCAAGCATGCCAGGCGGGGCGGCTGGGCAAACTCGCTCCGCTGCGCTCCACTCAAACATGCCCAGCCGACTGCCCCCCGCCTGGCATGCTTGGTTCGGCGGACTCTACGGGCCGGCGCGGCCTTGATATGACGGCCCCCTGCTGGCGATTGTTGAACGTCGCCGGGTGTTCGGTTTTGCGTTCGGGGGATTTGGAGTTAACCCTCGTGTTCGGCTTCGCGTTAGGGGGATTCGGGGGCTAACTGGATGTGTTCCAGTTCGGCCAGGATGTCTGCTGTGTGTTCGCCTAGGGTGGGGGCGGGGCGGCGGAATAGGCCGGGGCTCGCGGATAGGCGAGGGATGATGTTGTGCATGGGGACGCTGCCCATGTCGGCGTCGGGGACGTGGACGATGGCTTCGCGGCCCGTGACGTAGGGATGGTCGATCAGGTCGGCGACGGAATAGACGGGGCCTGCGGTGACGCCGGCTTTTTCGAACAAGGCCAGGTTGTCGTTTTGATCGCGCTGGGAGACGAAGCTCTGGATGATTTCGTCCAACAGGTCCTTGTTTTGTACGCGCACGTCGTTGTTCTCAAAACGTGGGTCGGTCTTGAGTTCGGGCATGCCGATGGTGTCGAAGATGCGCATGGCCATGGATTGCATGGAGCCCGACATGGCAATGTGTTTGCCGTCTTTGCAAACGTAGACGTTGCGCGGCGCGGTGTGCGCGGACTGATTGCCCGAGCGTAGTGTGGGCGTGCCGGTTGCCTGGAATTTTGCGGCTTCGGATGAGATCAGGGAAAAAATCGGTTCGAAGAGCGACAGGTCTACGATTTGGCCGACGCCGGTTTTTTCTGCGCTACGCAATGCGGTCAGGACGCCTGCTGCGCCGTACATGCCGGCGATCATGTCTGCCATGGCCAAGGGGGGCAGGGCGGGAGGCTTGTCGGGGAAGCCGTTCAGGTAGGCGTAGCCGGACATGGCTTCGACCAATGTGCCAAAGCCGGGTTTGTGGCTGTAGGGGCCGGTTTGGCCCCAGCCTGATACGCGTGCGATGACTAGTGCAGGATTCAATGCGTGCAGGACGTTGGGCGACAGGCCCATTTTTTCGAGGCCGCCGGGCACGAAGTTTTCGATGAGCACGTGCGAGCACTTGATCAGCTTTTTGAGCTGTGTCAGGCCGTCTTCGGATTTGATGTCCAGTGCCAGTGAACGCTTGTTGCGGCCGTAGACTTTCCAGTACACCGCCTGGCCGCCTTCGCGCCAATGACGCAGGTCGTCGCCTTTTTCGGGGCGTTCGACTTTGATGACGTCGGCGCCGAAATCAGCCAGGAATACGGACAGCATATTGCCGGCGACCAGGCGCGACATGTCGACGACTTTGATGTCTTTGAGCGGGCCTTCCTGGTCGGGGGTGAAGGCGTGAGTTTGAGCGGTTTGTGTCATGGGTGTTTAGTTCACTTCTGCGCCGGTGGATTTGACGATGGTGCTCCAGAGTTTCAGGTCGTCGTCCAGGCGTTTGGCGAGTTGTTCGGGGTTGTCGTTCAGCGGTTCAACGCCCAGGTCGGCATATTTTTTCTTGACGTCGGGATCTGCCAATACGCTCTCGGTGGCTTTGTAGAGCGTGTCGATGACGTCTTTGGGGGTGTTCTTGGGTACGTACATGGCGATCCACAGTTCGCCGTTGTAGCCGGGGATCTGTTCGCCGATGGCCGGGACGTCCGGCAGCGCGGGGTTGCGTTCTTTGGTGCTGACGCCCAGGGCGCGCAGTTTGCCGGCTTTGATCGTGGCGATCGAAGAGGGCAGGCTGGCAAAGATGATGGGAACCTGTCCGCCGAGGACATCGGTCATGCCGGGGGCGACGCCGCGATAGGGGATGTGTTCCAGTTTGAGGCCGCCTTTTTCGTCCAGCATGGCGCCGAGCAGGTGGTTGAGCGTGCCGTTGCCCGCCGAGGCGTATTGGTATTTGCCGGGATTGGCTTTTATCAGCGTGATGAATTCGGCCAGGGTATTGGCTGGAAATGAGGGGTGGACGCACAGCACGTTGGGCACGCTGCCGACGGCGGCCACGGGCGCAAAGTCTTTGATCGGATCAAAGCCGGGATTTTTGTAGATGGCCGGATTGATCGCTTGGGCACTGCTGATTGTGAACAGGACGGTATAGCCGTCGGCGTTTTCACGGGCGGCCTGGGCGGTGCCGATATTGCCACCTGCGCCGGGCTTGTTTTGTACGACAAAGGGCTGGCCGAGTTTCTGTGCCAGTTTGTCGGAAATCAGACGCGCGACGATGTCATTGGTGCCGCCCGGCGATTGCGGGACGATGACGTTGACGGGTTGGCTAGGGTAGGCTGCGTGTGCGCTCGTGCTGGCTACGCCCATGCCAACGGTGATGGCCAAGGCGGCGGCGAGTTGCTTTAGGAACATGATCAATGTCTCCGGAATGTTTTCGCCTATTCTTCATGCAAATCTGCTATAGGTAAAATAGTATAAAAATATGGTTTATATAAATGATTATGTATGGATCTGACGTCAGGCTGCGGCGCCCTGGATTCAGGGGCCGTGCGGGTAACGGAAAAGCATCATGACGCTGACACAACTGCGCTATTTTCTGGCGATCATCCGCTGCGGCAGTATCTCTGGCGCGGCGGCGCAGATTCATGTGGCGCAGCCGGCGATTTCTCAGCGCTTGCGGCAGTTGGAGGAGGAATTGGGCCAGGTGCTGTTCAAACGTCTGCCGCGCGGCATCGAGCTGACTCCAGCCGGCCATCACCTGAAAGCGCATGCCCTGGAAATCCTGCGCCGAGTGGACTCGGTGCAGGACGATTTCAAGTCCTCTGACGTCAACCCCATTGGGCAGGTCACGTTGGCCATGTCGACGGCTATCAACACTAAGTTCTGCGTCACTGTGCTGGACGAGGCCAGCCGCAGCTATCCCAACATCAAGCTCACGCTGACCGAGCATATGAGCGGTACGTTGCTGGAGTGGGCCGAGAGTGGCCGCGTGGATTTGGCCGTGGTGTATGACGTCCCGGGCAATACGCCTTTGGCGGTGCACAGTTTGGGCAAGGAGGATTTGTACTTGGTCACGGATCCTGCGTTCAAACGACAGTTACCGGCGGTTGTATCGTTGGCGGAGGTGGCGCAGTTGTCTTTGATCCTGCCGGCGTTTCCGCAGACGTTGCGATTGATGATTGAAAGAACGTTTTCCGAGCATGTGGGCCGCGCGCCCAAGGTGCTGTTGGATGTGGATTCGACCTACGCGATCAAAAAACTCGTCGCTGCGGGCAAAGGCCAGAGTATTTTGTCCGTGCATTCCGTTGGCGATGAACTCGAGCGTGGCGAGCTGGCTATCACGCCGATTGTGGATCCAGCCGTGAGCCGCACGATCAATTTGGTCGCTTATCGTCCGCGTGCAAATGACGCAGCGGTTCGAGCGGTACATCGTGTGGTGCAGGCTGCACTGGCGAAGGGATAACCAAAGCGATTTCGAAAAATCTATAGCGTCTGAGGTGACGTCTTGGTGACGGTTGTGCAGCTCGGCCCTTGTAGGCGTGCTGTTAGGCGGAAAGTCAGTAAGATGCTGTGGTTGTTGATCGCTTTCGCCATGCACGATGTCCTTGCCTGATTCCACTCCTGCCGATTTTCATTCCGGACCACCCGAATTGCGCCGTACGCGTGATGCGCTGACATTGCAGTTCGCGGGGTCCGCTGCCGTGCAAAGCATCATGTCGGTGCTCAATCCGCATGCTCTCGAGCTCGAGTACACGCGCTTGATGATGGGTTTTCTGCTGTTCGACAGCGATCCCCGGCGCATGTTGATGATAGGCCTGGGTGGCGGGTCTTTACCCAAGTTTTGCCATCGCTATTTGCCCAACGCATCGATCGATGTGGTGGAGATCGATCCTGAGGTCATTGCGTTGAGAGACGCTTTTCACGTTCCGCCTGATGATGCGCGTTTTCGTGTGATAGCTGCCGATGGCAGCCAGTATCTGCAAATGGATCCTGAGCCGGTCGATGTCTTGTTGGTGGATGCCTATGACGGGCGCGGTATGCCGGCGGCGTTGTGTGAACAGACGTTTTTCGAGGATTGCGATGCGGCGTTGTTGCCAGATGGCATTCTGGTGGTAAACCTGCATCTCGAGAGCGAGTCGTATCCGATCTGCCTCGCTCATCTGCGAGAGGTCTTCGGCACGTCACTATTCGAGGTTATCGACGACGATATGACCAACAGCATTGTTTTCGCCTGCAAGGGCGAACGTTTTGATGACACGGATCTGCGGAGGGCGCTGCGCAAGCCAGAGCGCATGAGCAAGGATGCATGGCGGCAATTGCAGCCGACCTTCAAGCTGATCGAGGCGACGCTGATTTTGCGCTGAGACTGTTGGGCTCATGGTGAGGCAGGCGCTACTGCAGAAAAAAAGCCCTTGAATAAGGGCTTTTTTGCCGCTGGGCCGCCCCAACGCAAAAACGCCCCGTTTGGGGGCGTTTGTTGAATTCTGTGGCGGAGCGGACGGGACTCGAACCCGCGACCCCCGGCGTGACAGGCCGGTATTCTAACCAACTGAACTACCGCTCCGCAGCGGTGACCTACTGATACTGCAGCCAACTAAAAAAAGCTGGCGTCCCCTAGGGGATTCGAACCCCTGTACTCACCGTGAAAGGGTGATGTCCTAGGCCTCTAGACGAAGGGGACTCGGACTGCTGTACTAACTGGTGGAGGTAAGCGGGATCGAACCGCTGACCTCTTGCATGCCATGCAAGCGCTCTCCCAGCTGAGCTATACCCCCAAACATCCTACTTTTACTGCGAAGGGCCAGCGGCGTAAGCGCGCTGGCCCTTGGAATTCTGTGGCGGAGCGGACGGGACTCGAACCCGCGACCCCCGGCGTGACAGGCCGGTATTCTAACCAACTGAACTACCGCTCCGCAGCGGTGACCTACTGATACTGCAGCCAACTAAAAAAAGCTGGCGTCCCCTAGGGGATTCGAACCCCTGTACTCACCGTGAAAGGGTGATGTCCTAGGCCTCTAGACGAAGGGGACTTGGACTAACTGTACTGCAACTTCGCTGTCGACTGGTGGAGGTAAGCGGGATCGAACCGCTGACCTCTTGCATGCCATGCAAGCGCTCTCCCAGCTGAGCTATACCCCCGTTTCCCTAAGGCAAAATCTGCAATTTTTGGGGTTTTTATTCCCGTCGTTGCCGGTTTTGTTTAGTGCCGTTGGCGAAGAAACGAGATTATGCACGAGTTTTTTTGTGTGTGCAAGTCACAGTGCCGGCCCTGATGATCCCGCTCCGCGTCACGGCCGCAATCCCCGTTGTGGGAGAGTGTTTGGGCCCTCGGCCACCACGTGTTTGCGGCCGCGTGAGCTTTCCCTGTATGACGGGGCAGGCCTTTAGCGTACCCGCAGTGGCGCCACGGCATGCGAGTTATTGGCTTCTACCAATCGGACCATCTGCAGCATGAACAGATCTCGGGCCTCCTCGGGCAATTGTTCGATGGTGCGGTCATGGGCCCGTTGCACGGCGGGCTGCATGCGTTTGACGAGTGTGCGGCCTTCGCGCGTCAGACGGACCAGTTTTACACGGCCGTCTTGCGGCGATTGATGCCGTTCGATCAATCCGCGCGCCTCCAGTCTGGGCAGGACTTCGGCCACGCTGCTGCGTTCCAGTCCGATATCCAAGGCCAGGGAGTTCTGGTCCAGTTCGCCCCGCTCGCGTAATGCTGTCAGGAGGCTGTATTGCACCGGCGTGATGTTGAACGCGCTGGTTTCTTCGGAAAATAGCCAGCTGTGGATTTGATGCAGCCGGCGTATCAAGAAACCGGGACGGGTGTAGAGCAGCGTGCGGTTTTGGTAGGACTGCAGTTCTGCGCGCAGGGCGGCATTCTGATTGAGATCATTCATTACTGGACTGGGCGCATATGCGCCATGCGTCAACGGGCGAATTATTAGTGTAAGTGGTACACCACGTATTTGTCATTGGCTATGCAGAATACAAAGGGATATCAGCCTCTGTTTGGGTCTGTACCTTGCACCAATATAGGTGGTGTACCACGTAAATGCGCCATGCTGGTGCCAAATGTGGTGCCGCAGTAATGCGGTATAGGTCAGCGTCGGCGCTCCAAGTGCACCGCTCTGATAGGGGGAAACGCTTGATTAGGTGGTGCACCACATATTTTAATAAAAATATAGTTTTTTTATATCAATGACTTAAGAGGATTTCAGCTAGGCTGTTCGGCTGATTTGGCATGCATATTGCTTTGTTGTCTCTCGGGGCCGGACAGGTCAGATGGGAGAAACAGTCATGGTTACAACGGTATTGTTGGGCGGGCACATCATGGATCCCGCCAACGGTGTGGATCGCGTCGGCGATCTGGTGATACGGGATGGACGGGTTGCTGGCATAGACGTGCCCTATGGCGCCGATACGGCGACAGTGGACTGCCGGGGAGACCTGGTCTTGCCGGGGCTCATCGATACGCATGCGCATGTCTATCGGTATGTCACTGGCCGATTTGGGTTGGACGCAGACACGTGCGGAATTAAAAGCGGGGTCACCACCTTGATCGATCAGGGTGGCGCCAGTTGCATCACGATTCCGGGATTCAGGCATTACGTCGCCGAGCCGGCCACGTCGCGCGTGCTGTCCTTTATCTCGGCGTATCTGGTGGGCGGGCTGGAAGGGCACTATTACCCCGAGTTGTATCGTCCGTCCTGTCTGGATGTGGATGCGACGGTCAAGGCGGCGCTGGCCAACAAAGATCTGGTGCGCGGCGTCAAGGCTCATGCCGAACTAGGCGGATTTCAGCGCTGGGGCATGGATGTCATGCGCATTGCTGCGCAGATTGGCCGCGAGGCGGATTTGCCGGTGTATATCCATTTTGGACAGTTGTGGCCGTCGCCTGATTCGGGTCTGGATATTGATCCCGATTCGATCTTTCGTGATGTGCTGGAGCTGACCAAGCCCGGCGATGTGCTGGCGCATCCGTTCAGCAGACACCCGGGCGGATTTGTTGGTACGGATGGCAAAGTGCATCCTTTGCTGGGCGAAGCGGTGGCGCGCGGGATGAAGATTGATGTGGGCCACGGCTCGCATTTCAGTTTCGATATGGCGCGCCGCGTGTTGGAGGCGGGCTTTCTGCCGGACACGCTGGGTGCGGACATGCATGGCTATAACACCAAGGTGCCGCATCCTCCGGCCACGCCCGATATCCATCCGGACGAAGGCGACCACCTATTCACCAGCGCGATCCGGTTTTCGCTGGTGTCGACGATGACCAGCATGCTGGCGCTCGGCGTGCCGCTGGAGCAGGTTGTGCCGATGGTGACGAGCGAGGCCGCGAAACTGGCAGGCATGGAGGGCGAGATCGGCCATCTCGGTGTCGGGGCGGTGGCCGATGTGTCGGTCCTGTCCGATGAGCGGGGTAAGTGGACGCTGCGCGATAACGAAGGCAATCAGGCGGTGACCTCGCGCATGCTCAACCCGCGGTTTTGCCTGCGAGAGGGAGTGCGTCACGACGCCGACGCGCCTATCCTGCCTGTCCTGAAGGCCGCCGCCTGAGCCCCGCCATGACGCAGCAACATCCTCCAATCATCGGTCAAGGCATCGGTGCGCGCTTGACTCGCAAGGAAGACGAGCGCTTTCTGCGCGGCCAGGGGCAATACGTGGGCGATATGCGTATGCCGGGTGCGCTGGACGTGGCGTTTGTACGTTCGCCGCTGGCGCATGCGCGCGTAGGCCACATTGAAAAGCCGCAGGGATACGAGCATCTAGTCTATACGATGCAGGACATGGCGGGCGTAAAACCCATCCTGGCGGCGTCGCGTTTGCCGGGTTTTCGCACCTCGGTCCAGTATCCCTTGGCAATGGAAAAGGTGCGTCATGTAGGAGAAATGGTCGCCATGTGTGTGGCGCCGTCGCGAGCGCGTGCCGAGGATCTGGCTGCGCAGGTCTGGGTCGACTATGAAGAGCTGCCAGTCATTGCCGACATGCATGACGCCGCCAACGGCGTGGCACCGCAGCGCATCCATGATGAATGGGATGGCAATGTGTTTCTGGAAACTCGGGTTGAACGCGGCGACGGGCAAACCCAGCGTCCAGGGACGGTGACGGTATCACGCAAACTATCTACCTCTCGCCAATGCATGATGCCCATGGAAGGGCGCGGGGTCTTGTGCTGGTGGGATACGCGGATGGATCAACTCGTGATGGTGAGCGCTGCACAGCTGCCGCATATCAATCGCACCGGGCTGGCGGAATGCCTGGGCCTGGACGAAGGCCGCATTCGTGTGGTCTCCCCCGACGTGGGGGGAGGGTTTGGATACAAGGGCATTCTGCTGCCTGAAGAAATCTGCTGTGCGTGGCTGGCCATGCACCTGAAGCGTCCGGTGCGCTGGCTGGAGGATCGCCGCGAGCATTTGAGCGCCAACGCGAATTGCCGCGAACATGCTTATGACATCAGTGTCAGCGTGAATGCCGATGGACGTTTGCTCGGGATCGAGTGCGATGCGATTGTGGATTCGGGCGCCTATTCCTCGTATCCGTTTTCGGCCTGTCTGGAGGCCGCGCAGATCGGTTCGATCTTGCCAGGGCCATACCGCATGGATGATTTTCTGTGCCGTACCCGCTCTGCCGCGACGAACAAGCCTCCTATCCTGCCGTATCGCGGTGTGGCGCGCACCGGTGTGTGTTTTGCATTAGAAGTGATGATGGATATGGCGGCGCGTACGCTGGGTGTGGAGCCGTATGTATTGCGTCAGCAAAGCCTGGTGCGCCCGCAGGATATGCCGTACACCAACATCACGGGAAAGACGTTCGATTCCGGGGACTATCTGTCTTGTTTGAATCGTGCGGTGGAGGGCTTGAACTGGGCGCAGTGGCGCGCGCGCCAAGCGCAGTTGCAGCCCGCGGGCGCGCGTCCGCAACGCCGCATTGGTATCGGCCTGTCGATATTCTGCGAGCAGGGCGCGCACGGCACGTCGGTGTATCACGGCTGGGGTATTCCCATGGTGCCCGGATATGAGCAATGCCATGTGCGCCTGACACCGGACGGCATCCTGGAGGTCCAGATTGGCGTGCATTCGCATGGGCAGAGTCTGGAAACCACCATGGCGCAGATTGCGAACACGGTGCTGGGCATGGATGCGGCACATGTGCGCGTACTGCATGGGGATACGGCCACGTCACCGTATTCCACTGGCACCTGGGGATCCCGCTGTGCGGTGATGGCCGGAGGCGCTGTGGGAACGGCTTGCGAGGAACTCGGGGCGCGGATGAAACGCATCGCGGCCAGCCTGCTGGAGTGTTCTGAAAACGACCTGGTGTATGTGCAGGGTGGCATCGCGCTCAAGGATGGTTCGCAGCGCGTGAGTTACGCCCAGATTGGCCACACCTGGTATCGCGCGCCGCAGAAACTGCCGGCGGATGTGAATCCTGGCGGCCTGGCGCTCACAGCGGGCTATCGCATGCAACCGGATGGCGGCACGTTCAGCTACGCCTGTCATGCTTGTGCGGTCGAGGTCGATACGGCGACGGGCTTTGTCAAATTGCTGGATTACGTGGTGTGCGAAGACGGCGGCGTATTGCTCAATCCCATGGTGGTAGAAGGACAGCTACTGGGAGGGTTGGCGCAAGGTATCGGCACGGCGTTGTATGAGGAAATGCCGTTTGATGAACAGGACCAGCCGCTGGCATCGACGTTGGCGGATTACATCGTGCCTGGTGCGGGCGAAATGCCGCGGGTGCGTATCGATCATATGCAGACGCCGAGCCCGTTTTCCAAGTTCGGGCAAAAAGGGATAGGCGAGGGCGGCGCGATCGCACCGCCGGCCGCGATCGTGAATGCGATCAATGACGCGTTGGCCGATCTGGGGGCGGAGGTACTGTGCGTGCCTGCCAGCCCGCTTCGGGTGTTGGCCGCTATCGAACGGGCGGAGGCTGTGCGATGAAAGCAGTTGCCTACGAGTTGGAGCGCGTGAGCAGCGTGAATGAAGCCCTGTGTGCGCTGGCGCGCGACGAGTTCTATAAAGCCATCGCGGGCGGGCAGTCTTTGGGCGCCATGTTGAATCTGCGATTGGCCCAGCCTGAGCGCTTGATCGACCTGGACGCGATTGCCGAACTGCGCGCCAGCGCCGCGCAGGGGGATGAGCTCGTTTTGGGAGCGATGACGACCCACGCTGCGATCGAAGATGGCAAGGTTCCCGACGTGACACATGGCATGTTGGCTCATGTCGCTCATGGTATTGCCTATCGCGCTGTGCGCAATCGGGGCACGGTGGGGGGGAGCTTATGTCATGCGGATCCCGCTGCAGACTGGGTCAGTGCCATGGCGGTCATGGGCGCTATATGTGAGGTTGTGGGGCCGCAAGGTGCGCGCATGGTGCCTGCCGAGCTGTTTGTCCGGTCGGCCTTTGAACCCGATCTCAGTCCCGGGGAAATCCTGGCCCGGATTCGGGTGCCGCGACTCAGTACGAAAGCGCGCTGGTCCTATCGCAAGCATTGCCGCAAAACCGGTGAGTTCGCATTGGCGATCGTGACTGGTGTGGTGGACCCTGATCGAGGCATCGAGCGTTTGGTGTTGGGCGCGTTGGATGGGCCCGTAAAAGTCCACAGTGGTCCGGGTCTGTATGCACGTCTGGCTGACCCTGCGGTACGAGCAGCTTTGCTGGATGCGCCGGAGTCCGGTTTGTCGTATGAGCGTCGTGCCTGGCATGGCGATCTGTTGGCCAGTGTTGTGGCTGATTTGGGAGCAAAGCAATGACGGTGCCTCTCGATTTTCCCGAGGTGAACGAGGTTGATGTCGCGTTGACGGTCAATGGGGCGCGTTATCGCATTCATTGTGAACCGCGCACGCATCTGGCTGATGCGTTGCGCGAGCATTGCGGACTGACGGGCACGCATATCGGGTGTGAGCATGGGGTGTGCGGCGCCTGTACGGTGGACGTCGACGGTGCACCGCAGCGGTCCTGCCTGCAGTCCGCTGTGCGTTTCGAAGGCAAGCACGTCACGACGGTCGAGGCGTTGGATGACGATGCGTTGACGGCGGCATTGCGTGCGGCCTTTTCAGCGCATCACGCGTTGCAGTGCGGCTATTGCACACCCGGCATGTTGATCACTGCACGCGATATTGTGCGGCGCCTGCCGCAAGCAAACGAGGCTCGAGTGCGCGATGAACTGGCTGGAAATCTATGTCGATGCACGGGATATCAAGGCATTGTCGATGCCGTGATGCACGTGTTGTCGACCTATCACACGGGGGAACAGAGACATGCAGATTGAACAGTCTTTTGACGTGGCCATGCCTTTGGCAACGGTATGGGCCGCGTTTCATGAGCCTGCGCTGCTGGTGCAATGCTTGCCAGGAGCGTCGTTGCGGGGCGAGCCCGTTGGCGATGAGTTGCCCTTGCTCTTCAAAGTGAAGCTGGGGCCGATTGCCGCTGCATTTTCGGGCCTCGGGTCGCTGTCGCTGGATGAGGCGGGGCACTCGGGTGAGATGACCGGCCAGGCCACGGATGGGAAAAGCAATAGCCGTGTCAAGGGAGCAGCCCGATTCGCCGTCGTATCGCAGGATAGCGCTGTCACCAGCGTCAATGTCACCGTGGACTTCAGCATCACCGGATCGCTGGCTCAGTTCAGCCGCGAGGGCATTGTGCGTGCATTGGGCGATCAGTTGACAAAGCAGTTCGCGCAGAATTTGCAGGCGATGTTGAGCACTCAGAGTAATACGTCGCCTGCGGATGACATTCGCAGTACGAGCTCGGTCTATGTGATCGGGTCCGAGTCAGGTGCCGTGGTGATCCCGGCGGACGGGCCCAGCGCGTCCTCGGAGAGGATGCCTAAGAACGCCGCATCGCAATCAATGGGCCAGGCTAAAACCGTGCAGCAACCCTCGGAGGCGCCTGCATTGAATTTGTTTGCTCTCGTGCTGGCCATGATGCGTGATGCCTGGAAAAAATGGATAGGCCGGGACAAGCAGGCAAAACGGAGTACGACATGATACCGGCCGCCGTCGCACCAACGCGTGATATCGGGCGCATGCTGGCGCCATTGCAGCATGCGTATTGGGTAGACGTCGTGCGCCTGCGAGATGCGTTGCCTGATCTGGATTCCCACGTGCTGTTGCATGCGGGGCCCGAGTATGCCGCCGATGCCGTGATTCCCGCGCCGGTGATGCAGGCAGCGGCACAGGCGTTGGTGTTTGAGGGGGCGGCAGCTGACGTCCCGACCGCTCTACAGCTGTTGGTGTCGGGGACCTATCGTTTTGAGCCTGCGCAAAATCACGGCGTGGTGACGCCGTTGGCCCAGGTCGTGTCTGCGCGGATGCCTATGGCGGTGGTGCGCCTGGGGGATAGGGTCCGGTATGCGCCGCTATTGGAGGCAGGCGTGCCTTCTTTGCGTTTTGGTTCACAGGATCCCTCATGCGTCATGGCATTACATGCCATCAGCCGTTTGGGGCTGGGGATACTGGCGCCCTGTCTGCGTTCAGCTTCGTTGGCCGTTGCGCCATGGCTGAGCAATGCCTTGCAGCAGGGTGACGAGTGTCATTCACGCACCGGCGTTGCCAACCAATCGATGATTGAGGCGTTGGTCACCACGTTTCCTGCGTTGAGCGACGAACTGCTTTCCACGTTGTCGAGCAATCCCAATTTCGTGCTGACGTTGATCATGGCAGCCTGCGCTTGCGTGCTGGAAACGCAGGATGGCGATATCAAGGCAGCGGGCGGCAATGGGGTGGAATTTGGCGTCCGGATGGCAGGCGAGACTCGCTGGCGCACAGTGCCTGCCACTGCACCCACTGGTTGCTTTATTCCCGGTCATGAAAACACGGTGGTTTTAGGGGCAATCGGTGATAGCGCGGTGATCGATTTTTGTGGACTGGGTGGTCAGGCATTAAGTCTGGCGCCAGCGCTGTTGAGTTTGTGGCAAGGCCAATTGCCCACGGATGTGGCCGATCGTGCCCGGCACGTGCTGAACGAGCAGACGGGGTTGGTGTGCGCGAGGTCTATCGCGCAGAGCCGGGTGTCGCCCATTGTGCATCTGGCGATGGTCGATGCGCACGGAGTGCAGGGATTGGCGGGGCGGGGATTTTATGCGCCACCAGTGTCTTTATTTACGTCGTTGTTGCAGGGTTAGGGCCACGAACGCATACGTGGGTGGTCATCGTTTCGCAATTGCTCATTTTGGAGTGTTCCATGTTTACGAAATACCGGCTTTATGCCCTGATCGCAGCAGGCACGTTGTTGGCAGCGCCTGCGTTGGCGCAGGAAACCATCAAGATTGGCGTCTCGCAGCCGTTGACTGGCCCAGTGGCGGCGGCTGGCACCTATGTCGCCAACGGCGCGAGACTGGCTGCAGAGCAGTTGAACGCGCAAGGCGGCGTGCTGGGCAAGAAAATCGAATTGATTGTCGAAGACAACAAGTCCAATCCGCGTGAGGCCGTGAATACGGCAGAGAAACTGATATTGCGTGACAAGGTACCCGTGATGATAGGCGCGTGGGGATCGACGTTCACACTGGCGACCATGCCTAAACTGCAGGAGTACGGCGTCCCCATGGTGGTAGAAACCGCGTCGTCGTCCAAGATCACGACGGCGGGCAATCCCTGGGTGTTTCGCATCAGTCCCACCTCGCGCATGGAGGCGCTGGCATTCGCGAAGCAGCTGCAATCCTTTTCGCCAGCGATCAAGAAAGTCGATTTTCTGGCGGTGAACAATGATTGGGGATTGGGCGCCACGACGGAATTCAAGAATGTGTTTGCACAGCACGGTATCGAGGTCGGCCGCGTAGAAACGATGTCGCCTGATGCAACCGACTTGTCGGCGCAGCTGGCAGCGTTGCGCGAAACGGGCAGCGATACCTTGATCGTGACATCCGGTGTCGAGCAGTTGACGCTGGCCATTCGGCAAGCGTCTGAACAACGGTTGAAGCAGCGCATCATCACCACGGGCGGCTCGTTTCCCGAGCCTCTGATCCAGAATCCGGGGCCGAAGGGTTATGTCAGCACGCATCTGCTGTTTTTCTCGCCATGGACGGCCGACAAGGCCTTGCACCCGGAAATCGCGAAGGCCTATATGGATGGCTGGAAGCAAAAAGGCTATCCGTTTCCAGGCCTGACGGAAGGGTTTCGCGGTTATGACGCGGTGCTGACGGTAGCCGACGCGATCAAGCGTGCAGGCAAGGCCGAGCCTGAAGCGATCCGCCAAGCGCTGTGGGAAACCAAGGTCGCAGGGGTGAACGGCGATGTCTCGTTTATCAAGGATGGCCCGGCAGGAAAGGAAAGCGGCCAGAACGAACCCAATATCTACATCGTGCAGTTAAAGGATGGCGTCGTGTCGGCGCAGTAAGGGTTGGCGCTGTTGCCGCGGCCGTTGCAGGGCCGCGGCGCGTAGAGCAAGCACACAGGAGTTCTGTCTTGGATCAAATCATGCAACACGCCGTCAACGGCCTGGTGCTGGGCGCGACCTACGCGCTGCTGGGTATAGGGTTGACATTGGTGTTCGGCATCATGCGTGTGGTCAATTTCGCGCACGGGGAACTGTATGCATTAGGCGCCTATGTCGCCTATGCGCTGGTGTCATTGTTGGGATTGGATTTTTTCAGTGCCTTGCTGTTTTCGGCTGTCGCCGGGTTTCTGATTGGCAGTGTGATCGAGTTTGTCCTGCTGCGCCGCTGCAAACTGGAAAATATAGATGAGGTCATGCTGATCATGATCGGTGTGATGATCATCATGCAGAACGCAGAGCTGATGTTATGGGGCGGTGTGGCCAAGGTAGTGCCCACCCCGTTTTCGCAAGAGCCGTTGATATGGGGCGGCGTGGCATTGTCGCCGACACGGCTGTTCGTATTGTGTGCCGCCGCGGTGTTGTTGCTGGTGTTTTATCTGGTGATCGAACGGTCCAGATTGGGGATGGCCATGCGGGCCACGTTCCAGGACAAGGATGCGGCAAAGATCGTGGGAGTAAATGTCTCGAGCATTTATACGCTGACATTCGCGTTGGGCTCGTGCCTGGCGGCGGTGACGGGGGCGCTGTTGGCTCCTATCTTTGTGGTCAGTCCCACGATGGGTGATCTGGCCAGCCTGAAGGCATTTGCGATCGTGATTCTGGGCGGCTTGGGCAATATCGGCGGCGCCGCGTTGGGGGGATTTGCATTGGCAATGATAGAGGAGTTCGGCGCCAGTTATATCTCGACCTCGTATCGCGATGCGTTGGGGTTCATCGTGATTCTGATCGTGATGGTCATGCGTCCGCAAGGCCTGTTTGCGGTCAAGGAAAGGGTGGGTTGACGTGAAACGTATCGTGTTTCTGATTTGTGTGGCGGCGCTCGCACTGCTGCCTCTGGTGTGGTCCGATCCGTACATGTTGTCGGTGGTCTCGGCGGCCGGCATCATGATTGTGGCAGCCATCAGTCTGAATCTGCTGTTGGGTTTCACGGGCCAGCTCAGTCTGGGGCATGCCGCGTTTTTCGGCATAGGCGCCTATACCAGCGCGCTGCTGTCCTTGGGTTTCGATGTGGATCTGGGGTGGGGCCCCGTGGTGGTTGATCCTAAACCCGTATGGCTTGCTTTTGTGATGGGCATGGTGGTTGCCGGCCTGGCTGGATGGCTGGTGGGCAAGCTGGCTTTTCGCGTGCGCGGCGCCTATTTCGTGATTGTCACGATCAGTTTTGCCCAGGTGATGCGCATGGTGGCGTTGAATTGGGTGGACTTGACCGAGGGGCCCATGGCGCTGACTGCCATTCCTGCGCTGACATTCTGGCTGCCAGGACAAGGCGTGATTGAACTGGTCAGCAAGGCTGCCACGTATTGGCTGGTGCTCGCCGCTGGCGTGGTGGCGTATGTGCTGGTGGCGCGGTTGGTGCACAGCCGCGCGGGACGCGCGGTGATGGCATTGCGCGAGAACGAAACCCTGGCTAAATCCATCGGCATTCCCGTGACGCGATATCTCGTGATCGCGTCGGTGTTGTCGGCTGCTATTGCGGGCGCAGCGGGCGGGTTGTACGCGCACACGGTGCGCATTATCGATCCCGATGTGTTCTTGTTCGTCTATACGATCACGATGGTGATCATGGTGGTGGCTGGCGGCAAAGGAACCTTGGCCGGCCCGGTCGTAGGGGGAGTGATCTTCGGTCTGATGCCCGAGGTCCTGCGCGGTGTGGTGCCGCCAGAAGTCCAATGGATGTTGTACGGCGCGTTGATGATTCTGATTCTGTTGTTCCTGCCTAAAGGCATTGTGCCTGCCGGTGCCCGCGTTGTGCAATCGTTCAAAAGCCGGGGCAGGGCAGATACGGTGGTTGATGCAAAGTCTGCGATCGCGGTGCGAACCGCTGTATCAGAAGGAGGGCGAGCATGAGTGTGGTGATGTCGCATAGCGCAGCGCCGGGCAGGGCGATGGGTAATATCGCGTCTGGCATGCCGCAGCCGTCTCTGGATCGACCGGTCTTGTCATTGCATGACATTACGGTGCGTATTTCGGGCCTGGTGGCACTGAACAATGTCAGCTTCGATGTGATGCCGGGGCAGATCGTCAGCCTGATTGGCCCCAACGGCGCTGGCAAGACAACGGCATTCAACGTGATATCGGGCTACATGAAGCCGACCTCGGGCCGCGTGGTGTTGTTTGGTGACGATATGGTGGGCATGAGCCCGAACCAGATTGCTGCCCGTGGGCTGGTGCGCAGTTTTCAACGCACCAGCGTGTTCGGGCAATGTTCTGTGGCGGACAATATTTTGATGGCATTGCACATGCAGGGGCGTGCAGGATTGCTGTCGTCACTGTTGCGCTTGCCGTCTTTCAAGCGCGAGGAACTCGCGTTGCAGGATCGGGTGCATGACGTCTTGACGTTTGTGGGCCTGACGCATCGCGCGGCAGACATCGCCGCGAATCTCTCGTACGGAGAGCAACGCCTGTTGGGTGTGGGGATCGCCCTGGCGGCGAGGCCCCGGCTGCTGCTGCTGGACGAGCCGGCAGCGGGATTGAATCCCTCGGAAACGGAAGACTTCAAGGCCATGATCCGCCGCATCGGCGACAGCGGCGTCACGATTCTCTTGGTCGAGCATGACATGCATATGGTCATGTCGATCTCGGATTACATCGTCGTGTTGAACCAGGGAGTGCGTATCGCCGACGGCGGACCGCGCGAGATCCAGGAACATCCCGAAGTCATACGCGCTTATCTAGGATCAGGACTGAAACGTGCTAAAGGTTGATGACATCGTTGTGCATTATGGCGCCACACGCGCCGTGGACCACGTATCGCTGAGTGTGGAAGAAGGCGAGTTCGTGACTTTGATCGGCTCGAATGGTGCGGGTAAATCCAGTACCTTGCGAGCGATCAGCGGGCTGGAGCCGGTGGTGTCAGGATCCATCACGTTCGATGGTTATCCGATCGCGCAGGCGAGCGCGCAGAATATTATCGAGCGCGGCATCGCGCATTGCCCGGAAGGCCGGCGCGTGTTTGCGCAGCTGACGGTGCGCGAGAACCTGGAAATGGGCGCCTATCGGCGCAACGACCGGCAGCGGATCCGTGATGATATCGAACGCATGTTCGACAAGTTTCCGCGTTTACGTGAACGGGTTGCACAACCTGCCGGGACCTTGTCGGGAGGCGAGCAGCAAATGCTGGCTATCGCGCGTGCGCTGATGTCGCGGCCACGGTTGGTGATGTTTGACGAACCGTCGTTAGGATTGGCACCGAATTTCGTCGAACAGGTATTCGAGCTCGTTGCGGATATCCGCAAAAGCGGCACCACGGTGCTGATGGTGGAACAGAATGCCTATGCCGCACTGGAACTGTGCGACCGGTCGTATTTGCTGGAGACCGGCCGCGTGGTTTTTCATGGATCTGCGCAGCAGATGCTGGACAACCCGGATATACGGAAAGCCTATCTGGGTGGTTAGTAGCCCACCTATGCAGCCTCGGTGCTGCACTGCATTTATTTCCTGCGTCCCAGTGCCGCCGCGGCGATGAGGATCAGAGCGATGATGACGAGTACGGGCTTGTCACCAAAACGTGCGTAAGGCGTCAGGCCTGTCATGCCTTGGACGGAGACGGGCAGAATGCCGGCTTGGTGTGCCGGCAGTTGCGCGGCGACAGCGCCATGTGCGTCGATGGCTGCCGTGATGCCTGTGTTGGTTGCCGCCAGCATCGGACGGGCGGTTTCCAGGGTACGCAAGCGGCCGATTTGCAGATGCTGACGCAATGCCCAGGTATCACCGAACCAGCCCAGATTGCTGACATTGACCAGGATGGTGGCACCGGGCTCGCCATTGGCGCCGGGATGCAGCGCGGGCAGGAGTTCGACGCCGAACAGGTCCTCGTAGCAGATGTTGAAGGCGACGTGTTGGTCGCGTACGTGAAACGGTGCTTGCCGTGGTCCACCACGATCGAAATCGCCCAGGGGGATGCTGAGCATGTCGACAAACCAATGGAATCCGGGAGGGACGTATTCTCCCCAGGGCACGAGATGGTGCTTGTCATAGCGCTGTTCCGTAGTGCCCAGGCGCAGTTGTTCCAATGGGGTGTCGGCATCAAAGCCGATGACGCTGTTGGTGTAGCTGTCGTTGCCGTCGGTGCCCTTGGTACGCAGCGGGACGCCCATGGCGATGGTGGCCGAGTTGCGTGCAGCCAGGGTGCGCCAGGCTTCCCAGACGGCAGGGTCCAGACGGTCTTGAAAAATGGGCAGTACGGTTTCGGGCAGGATGATCAGTTCTGCGGGAGGGGCCGGCAACGCTGCCAGCTCGAGGTGACGGCGTATGCCCAGCTCCAGCAGCTGAGGATCGAACTTTTGAGATTGTTCGACGTTGCCTTGTATGAGCCGAACTTGCAGTGGCGACCCGCTGGGCTGCGACCAGTTGACGCCACTTAAGGGCCAACCTGCAATGACTAACAAGAGCGCCAGCGCGCAGGCCAGATTGCGGCGTGCATCTCCGGTTTTGATGTTGCCGCGGGCCGAGCGCAGGGCTTGCCACAACCCCGCCAGGGCGGCGGCGGCAAAGGCTGCCAGTAACGCCATGCCGTGAATGCCCAGTACGGGGGCCCAGCCGGCAAGCGGACTATCGACGTGGGCGTAGCCGATATTCAGCCACGGAAACCCCGTCAGGACGGTGGCGCGGATCCATTCGAGCAAGGCCCAGGCCGCTGCCCAGGCTGCGGCCGTGATCAATAGCCGACGGGCAGGGGAGGGATTGGGTTCGCCAGGGGCTACTGGCGGGCACAGCCAGCGCGCCAGCATGCAAGCCGCAGCAGGAAAAAGGGCGAGAAAGGCCGACAAGGCCAGCACGCCAGCGACGGCCAGTGGCGCGGCCAAGCCGCCGTAGTAATGCAGGCTGACGAAAATCCAGTACAACCCGAGCGAGTAGCTGGCAAAGTTAAACAGCCAGCCTCGCAGCAGGCTCTGGCGCAGGCTGGCCGCTCGCAAGGTGGCGTGCGCCGCGCAGGCCAGCGCCAGGATTTGTACCAGTGCCAGGGCCCACGCAGGTAAGGGGCCTGGCGCGAAGGTCAAGGCATGTACAGCGCCTGCGGCCACCAGGCCCAGTACTGCCCAGCGAGGGGCGCGGCCGAACGTCATCCGTTGTTGCTCCGAGAAACCCCGGTATTGATGCCGGGGAGGAAAGAGATACTGCAGCAGGGCTGCACCAGGGGGCTGATCACGGTCTGCGAAAACCCTCGCCAATCGTGGCCAGGGCAATCAAGGGGCGGGCGAGGCCGCGTCAGCAGTGCTGTTCGCATCAGCGTCCGGGACGCGTTTGGCGCGCAGCCATAGTGCACGGCGCGCGTCGGCCCGTATGACCTCGATCATCATATCGCCGTGCGAGGCGCTGTCGCCTCGGCGCGGGATGCGTCCCAGTTGGCCGCCCAGCCACCCGCCTACGCTGTCGTATTCGTCGTCGGGCAAGTCCGTCGCAAAGGCTTCGTTGAAGTGGCTGATTTCGGTGGTGGCCATCAGGCGCCACTGATTTTCGCCTTCGGGGAAAATGCTTTGCTCGTCTTCTTCGTCGAATTCGTCTTCGATGTCGCCGACGATCTGTTCGAGGACGTCTTCCATGGTGACCAGGCCCGAGATCCCGCCGTGTTCGTCGATGACGATGGCCAGGTGGTTGTGACTGGCACGGAACTCGCGCAGCAGTACGTTCAGGCGTTTGGCTTCAGGGATAAAGACGGCCGGCCGGATGAGCGAACGCAATTCCATATCCGCGTCCAGCATGCCGCGCAGTAGGTCTTTGGCCAGCAAAATCCCGATGATGTTGTCGCGATCGTCTTCGTAGACCGGAAAACGCGAGTGCGCAGTATCGATGATAAAAGCCAGCTGTTGCGGCAGGGGCAGGGATACGTCAAGCAAATCCATGCGCGAGCGCGGCACCATGATGTCGGCGACCGTGCGTTCGGAGACGGCCAACGCGCCTTTGATCATGCCGTACGATTCGACGTCCAGCAGGTCTCGATCGTGGGCGGCATCCAGGACGGCTTTAATGCCCTCGCGGTCCTCGGGCTCGCGCCGGACGAGGGCCAGAATGCGGTCTAGCAGGGATTTCGTTGCGGTTTTGGGCGCGCGGGCGGCGTTCGCCTCGGTGGTAGGGTAAGGGTCAGACATCGTCCTAGCGGACAAGTTATAGAAAGGTCAGCATAACCGAATATCGGCTGCAAATTTGTTACGAGGGCAGGGATGCTAGGGGAAACGAGAACGGATTGCGCGGCGGATGAGGCCTGCTTACGGGCCCGTCCTCGCCCGAGGACCGTGCCTCAGGCGTATGGATCGGCAATGCGCATGCCGGCCAGAATCTCGGTTTCGAGGGTTTCCATGCGGCGGGCGTCGCGGGCCTTGATGTGGTCGTAGCCCAGCGCGTGCAAGACGCCATGTACGGTCAGGTGGGCGGCGTGGTCCAGCAAGGTTTTGCCCTGTTCGCGAGCCTCGCGTACGAGCACGGGGATACAGATCACGATATCGCCGCGGGCAGTGCCGAGCGGATCGGTGCCGTATTCGAAAGTGAGCACGTTGGTGGCGTAGTCCTTTTCGCGATAGGCGTGGTTGAGCTTGCGGCCCTCTGCCTGGCCTACCAGACGCAGGCTGAACTCTGCCCGAGTGCAGTCGATCAGGCCGTCTTGCGCGGCGCCATCCAGCGCGCGGCGCGCCCAGCGGCGCAGGCGCCAGCGCGGCAGGCGCGGCTCGGCGATGCCGTATTGCACGGAGAGGGAAAGTTCGGGCAGAGTCAGCTCGGCGTTCATGGTGGTGGTGTGAGCGGCAGGCGTGGACCGGTTGGCGTTCATGTTCTTTTGCGGGCGGCCGCAAGGGCCGGATGCGTTGGCCGGCTTGTTAAGGCACCGTTTTTTGTCGGCGCGTTGCCAGGCTGGCGGGACGCTCAGGATTCTTCTTCGGCGGCTTTGTCGTAGGCGTCCACAATACGGGCGACCAGCGGGTGGCGCACCACGTCGCGGCTCGTAAAGCGGGTGGTCGCGATGCCTTGGACGTCTTCGAGTACTCGCACGGCATGCGCCAGGCCGCTCTGCTGGCCACGGGGCAGGTCGACCTGCGACGGGTCGCCGGTAATCACGGCTTTGCTGCCAAACCCGATGCGGGTCAGGAACATTTTCATCTGCTCGGGCGTGGTGTTCTGCGCTTCGTCCAGGATCACAAAGGCGTGATTCAAGGTGCGGCCACGCATATAGGCCAGCGGAGCGATTTCGATGGTCTGTTTTTCGAACAGCCGCTGGACTTTGTCAAAGCCCATCAGGTCGTACAAGGCATCGTAGAGCGGACGCAGGTACGGGTCGACTTTTTGTGCCAGATCGCCGGGCAGAAAACCCAGGCGTTCGCCTGCCTCGACCGCGGGGCGGGTCAGCACCAGCCGTTGCACTGAATCGCGCTCCATGGCGTCAATGGCGCAGGCAACGGCCAGCCATGTTTTGCCCGTACCGGCAGGGCCGATCCCGAAGGTGATGTCGTGTTTGAGAATGTTTTCGAGGTATTCCCGCTGCCGAGGGGTGCGCGGGCGCAGATCGCTGCGCCGGGTCCGCAAGGCGATGCCGCCGTCTTCGCTGGCGGCGGGCGGGGCGGCGGGCTCGATGCCGCGCGGGTCTGCCGCCGGCTGCGGCTCGTTGCGGCCCACGCCCATTTCGACCAGGCCGAGCTGGATATCATCGACCGACAGGGCGCGATGCACGGCCTGTTCGTGAAAGCGTCGCAGGGCGCGGCCGGCTAGTTCGGCGCGTTCGCCCTCGAGGGTGACGCGGTCGCCGCGGCGTGCCAGGGTGACACCCATGCCATCGGCGAGCTGACGGAGATTTTCGTCGAGCGGGCCGCAGAGATTGGCCAAATGGGTGTTGTCGCCTTCCAGGTTGACGATGGTCGGCATGGTGCGTCGGGTGCGGCTGCGTGGTGCGGGCATTCGTGGCCTTAAATTGGGCTGTGTGCAGAGTGTTGCGCGGCGGGTGCCGATACGTCGTGATCCGGGCCGTCGACGTCCGCGACGCGGGCGCGCAGCGAGTTGGGATAGGCTTCGGTGATGATGACATCCACCATCTGGCCGATCAGCCGGGCCGGCGCGGGGAAGTTGACGATCCGGTTGTTTTCCGTGCGGCCCATCATCTCGTTAGGGTCGCGCCGAGACGGGCTTTCTACCAGGATGCGTTGGCGCGTGCCCACCATGGATTGAGCGATGGCGGCGGCCTGTTGGTTGATCAGGGCTTGCAGCTGTTGCAGGCGGCGCAGTTTGACGTCCTGGGGGGTGTCGTCGGTCAGGTCGGCGGCAGGGGTGCCGGGGCGGCGCGAATAGACGAATGAGAACGAGGTGTCAAAACCCACGTCCTCGATGAGTTTCATCGTTTTCTGGAAGTCTTCTTCGGTTTCGCCCGGAAAGCCCACGATGAAGTCCGATGACAGGGTCAGGCCGGGGCGCGCCGCGCGCAGGCGCCGCACCACGGATTTGAATTCCAGCGCGGTATAGCCGCGTTTCATGCCAGCCAGCACGCGGTCGCTGCCGGCTTGTACGGGCAGGTGCAGGAAGGACACGAGCTTGGGCAGGCGAGCGTAGGCATCGACCATGCGCTGCGTCATTTCCTTGGGGTGCGAGGTGGTGTAGCGGATGCGCTCGATGCCGGGGATTTCGTGCACGTATTCCAGCAGCATCGCAAAATCGGCGATTTCGCCCGAGTCGCCCATGGGGCCGCGGTAGGCGTTGACGTTTTGGCCCAGCAGGGTGACCTCTTTCACGCCCTGATCGGCCAGATCGGCAACCTCGATCAGCACGTCGTCAAAGGGACGGGAGACCTCGACGCCACGCGTATAGGGCACGACACAGAAGCTGCAGTATTTGCTACAGCCTTCCATGATGGAGACGAAGGCCGAGGCGCCGTCCACCCGAGGGGGCGGCAGTGCGTCGAACTTTTCGATTTCGGGAAAACTGATGTCGACCTGGGAGGCCCCGGAATCGCGGCGGCGCTGGATGAGCTCGGGCAGGCGGTGCAAGGTCTGCGGGCCGAACACGACGTCGACGTAGGGCGCACGCTTGACGATGGCCGCGCCTTCCTGGCTGGCCACGCAGCCGCCCACGCCAATCACCAGATTGGGGTTGGCTTTTTTCAGGTGCTGCACGCGGCCCAGGTCGGAGAACACCTTTTCCTGCGCCTTTTCACGCACCGAACAGGTGTTGAACAGGATGACGTCGGCGTCTTCGGGGTTGTTGGTGAGCTCCAGGCCCTGGTCGCCACGCAATACGTCGGCCATTTTGTCCGAGTCGTACTCGTTCATCTGGCAGCCAAAGGTGCGGATGTAGAGCTTGCGGACCCCGGACGGGGTTGCCGTGATGCCGCTGTCGGGCACTGGGGAATTCGAGGTGGCGGGGGCGGATGCCGCGGGCGCAGGGGCGCCAGCGCGCTTGAGTGAGGTTTCTTGCATGATGTGCGCCGTGACGGGTGTAGATCCCGGGGGCGAAAGGAAAAGAAACAATCATTTTACCGCGTGCGGGTATTTCAGTCTTGGTCTGGAGACAATTGGCGTATACGATGTGGGCCGCGCGGCACTGCCTTGATGGGTCGTGAATGTGCCGCTATCTACTCTTATCCCCATGACATCTACTCAAGGTTTGCCTCCTGTCTCCCCCGTGGAGGCGATTCCGACGACCGAGGCCGAGGTCGTCGCGGCCCCTCATGTGACTTCTCATGCTATGGCACATTTTCCGCGCAGACCTTTTCGTGGCGTGTTGTTGACCGCGTGTCTTGCGCTGCTGCTGCTATTGATGAGCCGCTGGGTCGATCAGCCGTTGACCCTGGCTATCGAAAGGCATATGTCGCCGGTGGTCAATGAGGTGTTTGACTACATTGGTTATCTAGGCGATAGCGAGGTGTATTTGTTCGCGGCGCTGTTTGTCTACGTGGGGTCGCTGATCGGTATTCGCCGCGGCTGGGTTTGCCCGGTCCGAGCGGGTTTTGAGCGGTTGGCTCGCTATGGCATGCTGGTGATCAGCTCGATGGCAGTGGGCGGTTTGATTACGCTCATTCTCAAAAAACTGGTCGCGCGCACGCGGCCCGAGGTGTTGCTCGAAGATGGGTGGCACGGTCTGGTTGAGCCGTTTACTCGGGGCCATGACTACACTTCTTTTCCGTCCAGCCACACGCTGGCGGCGTTCGCGGTCGCTGCTGCTATCGGTGAATTCGCGCCGCGTTGGCGGATGCCGGCGTTGTTGTTGGCTGCCTTGGTGGCGATCAGCCGTGTGATCAATCGGGATCACTTTCTTTCGGATGTCACGGCCGCCGCGGCGATTGGCATCATGGTGGCGCATTATCTGGCGCCTTATGTGTTGGATGAGCGGCATCGTTGGATGCTGCGCAAGCCCTGGCGGAAGTAACTTTTCTGCTGGCTGGCTCAGGGGCCGAGAGGGATTCAAGCTCGGCCGAACGCTCCTTCTTCCGCATCGTTTTCAGATCCCGTCAACCGGTCCGCTCAGAGCGCGGACGACATACTCCTGCCTGTAACGCTAAAATACAGGTGCTCCTTTGCAGTCTGCCACAAAGCGTTCTCTGCAGAGCAGTGCGGGTAATCTGACACAAAAAAGCAAAGATTTAAACGGGGGGATCATTTCACGGTGGTCTCTGGAAGAAGGAATTCAATATGCCTGACTCGCGTCCTCACAGCCGCAGAACTTTTCTGCTCGCCTCCAGTGCCGGCATGGCACTCACTGGCTTGGCCATGCCTCTGCGTGCCAATGCCAAAGAAGCCGCAGTTCAGCTTGATAAGTACAAGCCTGTGTATTTCACACCCGAAGAATGGGGGTTCGTGCTTGCGGCCACCGCTCGGCTGATCCCCTCTGAGGGCGACGGTCCTGGCGCACTGGAAGCGCACGTTCCGGTGTTTATCGATCGTGAATTGGCGGGCGAGTATGGCAGCGCCAAGGATTGGTATATGCAGGGTCCGCATGACCCTGCTGCGAGCGCTGACCGAGGCTGGCAAAGCCCGCTGAATCCTGCGGAACTCTACCGTAAGGCGATACCCGCGTTTAACGCCTGGTGTGAGTCGCGCTGGAGCAAAGATTTCAAAAGCCTGACCCCCGAACAGCAGGACGAGGCGCTCACCGCGCTGCAAAAAGGCGAAGCAAAGCTGGCGCCGGAGCTCAGCTTCTTCTTTGCTACGTTGTTGAGCAACACCAAAGAAGGTTATTTCGCCGATCCCATGTATGGCGGCAACTATGGCATGCAAGCCTGGAGCTATATCGGTTTTCCGGGCGCACGCGCCGGTTTTACGGAGTGGGTGGACCAGCACAACGTGAAGTATCCGCTGGGTCCGGTTTCCATCAAAGGCGAAAGGGCTTGAACCATGGCACGCACTGAAAAAAAGAAAGACGTGGTGATCGTCGGCTTGGGCTGGACGGGTTCCATCGCAGGCATTGAACTGGCCGCTGAAGGGCTGGAAATCGTGGCACTGGAGCGTGGCCGCGACCAGAACACTGTGCCTGAGTTCAAGTATCCCAACCAGATTGATGAGCTGAAGTATGGTGTGCGGCTCAAGAACATGCAGCATCCCAGCCAGCAGACGGTGACGGTTCGCCGTCGCGATTCGGAAGTCGCTTTGCCGTATCGTTCCATGGGCTCATTTTTGCCCGCCAATGGCGTGGGCGGTGCCGGTACTCACTGGAACGGTCTGCTGTGGCGGCCGCAGCCTGAAGAAATCCAGTTGCGCAGCTACGTGAAAGCGAAATGGGGCGAGTCCATTATTCCAGAGGGAATGAACTTGATGGACTACCCGGTGACCTACGATGAGCTGGAGCCGTTTTTCACGCGGTTTGACCACGTCGCCGGCATTTCTGGCAAGGCAGGTAACCTCAAAGGCAAGATCCAGGAAGGCGGGAATCCATTCGAAGGCTGGCGCTCGGAGGACTATCCCATGCCGCCCCTGCCGCGTACCTACGACTCGACCAAGTTCGAGGCCGCCTGTAAGGCCATGGGCTATCACCCGTTCCCCGCGCCGGCAGGGGTCGCGTCTACCGCCTATGTGAACCCGTATGGCATGCAGATGGCGCCCTGTAATTTCTGTGGTTTCTGCGAACGCTTTGGGTGTTATCAGTATTCGAAGTCCTCGCCGCAGACCGCTATCCTGGACGCGCTCAAGCGCAAGCCGAATTTCACCTATCGCACGCATGCCGAGGTGTTGCGTGTAGAAATCGCAGCCGATGGCAAGACGGCCACGGGCGTGACTTACTTCGATGCCATCAATCAAGAAGAAGTCTTTCAGCCTGCCGATCTGGTGATTCTGTCTGCGTACCAGCTGAACAACGTGCACCTGTTGCTGGTGTCGGGCATTGGCAAACCCTATGACCCTGCCACGAATGAAGGCGTGACGGGCAAGAACTACGCCTATCAGATGAACGGTGGCGTGACCATGTTCTTCAAGGATGCCAATTTCAATCCCTTTATCGGGCACGGTTCGAACGGCATCTGCATCGACGACTTCAGCGTCAACCAGAACGATTTTGGCAAGCTGGGCTTTATCGGCGGCGCCTACTGGCGCTCGGGTACCTTCAATGGACAGCCCATTCGCTCCATGAGTTTGCCCAGCGGTACGCCCACCTGGGGCGGGAAATGGAAGGAAGCCATCAAAGAATATTATGGCCGCTCCATGTCGATCGGCTCGCACGGTTCGCATATGTCGTACCGCGCCAATCACTTGGATTTGGACCCGACTTACAAGGACCCGCATGGCCGCCCGTTGATGCGCATGACCTTCAATTGGCAGGAAAACGATCTCAAGATGAACCAGTACATGAAGCTCAAGGCCGCAGAGGTGGGACGCGCGATGAAGCCGGACCTGATGCAGCTGGGATTCAAGGATATCGGCGCGCAGTACGACGTGCGCCCCTATCAGACTACGCACAACACGGGCGGTCACATCATGTCCGACAGCCCGCTCGAAGGGGTGGTGAACCGCTATTGCCAGGCCTGGGACAAGCACAATGTGTTCGTCATGGGCGCAGGCAATTTTGTGCAGAACACGCAGTACAACCCGACCGGTATGGTCGGTGGCTTGGCCTACTGGACGGTGAACGCCATCCGTACGCTGTACCTGCGCAACCCACGTCCCCTGGTTTGAGGAGAATGCAATGAAAAAAATGCTCCGCATTCTGGGTGTCTTGGTGGTACTGGCGATTGTCGGTCTGCTGGCCTTTATCTACGTCCCTGTCCAAACCACGCCGCCCAAGGAGATCTTGGCGGCCGACGGGAAAATCGAACCTGGCCGTGGCGAGTATGTCATGCGCGCTGGGGACTGTATGGCGTGTCATACGGCGACTGGCGGCTCGCCCTTGGCCGGTGGCCGGGGCATCGAGAGCCCCATGGGCACTATCTGGTCGTCCAACATCACTCCCGACAAGGAAACCGGTATCGGTAACTGGACGCTGGATCAGTTCCGCTCGGCGATGGTCGATGGCGTGGTCAATGGGAAGCACCTGTACCCGGCCATGCCCTACGAGAACTATCGTTTCATGAGCGAGAGTGATATCCAGGCTTTGTACACGTACTTGATGAACGATGTGAAGCCGGTGAAGAACGAGGTGCAAGCTACGGAGCTGGCATTCCCGTTCAATTTGCGCTTTGGTATCCGGGCCTGGAACTGGTTGGCTTTGAGCGGCGATTCGTCCTTCAAACCGATGGAGGGCGGCAATGATCAGCAGCTCCGAGGCCAGTATCTGGTTGAAGGCGCGGGTCACTGCGCGGCCTGCCATAGTCCGCGTACGGCTTTCATGGCACAGGATGGCACGCGCTTGGGTGATGCCAATTTCCTGACGGGTGGCGAGCTCGAGGGCTGGAGTGTTCCTGCACTGCGTGGTCCTAACTCGGGCATTGAGAAATGGTCTGTTGCGGATCTGGCGGCGTATCTGGGCACGGGGCGTAACGTGCACGCTATCGCGAACGGGGAAATGGCATTGGCGGTCGAGCATTCGTTGCAGTATCTGAATGATCAAGACTTGAATGCCATGGCGGTTTTCCTCAAGTCTGCGGATGGTCAGTCTGTGCAAGAGGCGCCCAAGCAGGTGGCCGCGCCTGGTCCTCGCCCGATGCCGGCGGCGCCGGCCGATGAGGCTGGGCAAGCGACGGCCAAAATGCTGACGGCTGCTTCGCCTGATATGCCTCTGGGGGCGCGTCTGTACCTGGACAATTGCGCTGCTTGCCACTTTGTTACTGGCAAGGGGGCTCCGGAGATATTCCCCGAGCTCCAAGGCAATGCGATGGTCCAGGGAAAGGATCCTAGTCCGCTGCTGTCAGTCATTCTGAATGGGACCTCTGTTCCGTCGACGGATCGCCGCCCTATGCATCTGGTGATGCAGGGGTATTCGGATCGTTTGAACGATGAGGAAGTTGCGGCGCTGGCTAGCTTTGTGCGTTCTGGATGGGGCAACAAGGGCGGTGAGGTGTCCGCGGATCAGGTGGCTAAGGTTCGCTCGGCAGCTGTTCAGCATTGAGGGTGAGGGGGCTGGCTTTGCTGTGTTCACAGTTAGGCCGGACTGCATGTTTGGGGTTGTGTGAGCTGGGTTCTTGAGCCGTTTGCCGCAGCCGGGTAGGTGTGGTGGGCGGGCCTGGTCGGCTGACTCGTCCCCTCTACGGGGACTCGACCTTCGCCCGCGCACCATCGGCGGGCCGGGGGGCCAAACTCGCTTCGCTCAAACATGGCCCCCGGAATTCCCCCGCCGATGGTGCACGGGCTCGGCAGCCTCCAACAGGCCCACCCACCACACCTACCCGGCTGCGGCAAACTCACGGTCAATGAGGTGCCAACAGTCTTGGTAGATGTGTGTTTTGCTTTTAAAGGCGTTGAGGCGTGTGGGCGTTGACGTTTAGTGGCAAATGCGGCTTGCGTTTCCTCGAAAAAAATCGGGCACCTGAGTTCAGGTGCCCGATTTTTTTGCGGGGTGAGAGATCAATCAGCGATCAGGCGATCTCTGCGTCGCCCTCTTTTTTGACCGGCTTGACCAGGTCTTCACGCTTGACGCCCATCCACATGGCCAGTGCGGCGGCCACGAAGACTGAGGAGTAGATACCGAACCAGATGCCGATTGTCAGCGCCATGGCGAAGTAGTGGAGCGACGGGCCGCCGAAGAACAGCATGGCCAGCACCATCATCTGGGTGGAACCGTGGGTAATGATGGTCCGTGAGATGGTCTGGGTAATGGCGCTGTTGATCACCTCGTGCACGTCCGCTTTACGGTATTTGCGGAAGTTTTCGCGGATCCGATCCATGATCACCACGGATTCGTTCACGGAGTAGCCGAGTACCGCCAATACGCCAGCCAGCACCGATAGGGAGAATTCCCACTGAAAGAACGCGAAAAAACCCAGGATGATCACCACGTCATGCAGGTTGGCGATCACCCCGGCCACTGCGAATTTCCATTCGAAGCGTATGCCCAGGTAAATCATGATGCCCAGCACGACGAAGAGCAGTGCCATCAGGCCGTTGTGCAAGAGCTCCTGGCCGACCTGAGGGCCGACGAATTCGACACGGCGCAGGTTCGCCGAGGCGTCCGCTGCCTTGAGGGCGCCCATGACGGTTTCGCTTTGCGTTGCCGAGGTTTGACCCTCGGTCAACGGCAGACGAATCATGACGTCGTGCGAGGTGCCGAAGTTCTGTACCTGGAAATCAGAGTAGCCGAGCTTGGATACGGCAGTACGCACGCTGTCCAACTGCGCAGTCTGCGCGTAGTTGACTTCCATGACCGTGCCGCCGGTGAATTCGATCGACAGGTGAAAGCCGCGGGTGATGATAAAGAACACCGCCGCCACGAATGTGACCAGGCTGATGATGTTCAGCACCAGCGCGTGGCGCATGAACGGTATGGTGCGATGGATACGGAAAAATTCCATGTTTCGCCTTGATTTTTATCGATGTTGGGCGGCAGGGCCGCCCAACCAGGTCAGTTTGCCTTGGGTTTCCAGACGGTGCCGATGGACAGGCTCGCGAGTTTTTTCTTGCGGCCGTACCACAGGTTGGCCAGCGCACGTACGCCTACCACCGAGGTGAACATCGAGGTCACGATACCCAGGCAGTGCACCACGGCGAAGCCGCGGATGGGGCCGGAGCCGAAAGCCAGCAATGCCAGGCCCACGATCAATGTCGTCAGGTTCGAGTCCAGAATCGTGCCCCAGGCGCGTTCGAAACCGTGGTGAATGGCCTGCTGTGGCGAGGCGCCGTTACGCAGTTCTTCGCGGATCCGTTCGTTGATGAGTACGTTCGAGTCGATGGCCATGCCGAGGGTCAGCGCAATAGCGGCAATACCAGGCAGGGTGAGCGTGGCTTGCAGCATCGACAGCAGCGCCAGCAGCAGCAACACGTTCATCGTGAGGCCAATTGTCGAGAAGACCCCGAACAAGTGGTAGTACAGAATGATGAACACGGCGATGGCCAGGAAGCCGTACAGCGTGGAGTGGAAACCCTTGGAGATGTTGTCTGCCCCGAGGCTCGGGCCGATGGTGCGTTCTTCGATGATGGACATCGGTGCAGCCAGGGCGCCGGCGCGCAGCAGCAAAGCGGTGTCGGCGGCTTCTTCGGCGGTCATGCTGCCGGAAATCTGCACTTGGCCGCCTGCGATTTCGCTGCGGATGACCGGTGCGGTGACGACTTCGCCTTTGCCGTTTTCGAACAACAGGATCGCCATGCGCTTGCCGACGTTGTCACGCGTGACATCGCGGAAAATGCGGGCGCCCTTGCCATCGAGGGTCAGGTGCACTGCAGCCTGCTGGGTCTGCGAGTCGCGGCCGGGTTGGGCGTCCTGGAGGTTTTCGCCGGTCAGGACGACTTGGCGGCGCACCAGCAGGGGACGGCCATCGCGGTCGGTGTAGCGTTCCAAGCCAAAGGGCACTGTGCCGCCCATCAGGGCGGTCTGCGCGGCCGGGGAGTCGTCCACCATGCGGATTTCCAGCGTGGCGGTACGGCCCAGCAGTTCTTTGGCTTTGGCGACGTCTTGCACGCCAGGCAGTTGGACGATGATGCGATCCGAACCTTGTTGTTGGATGACGGGTTCGGCTACGCCCAACTCGTTGATACGGTTGTGCAGTGTGTTGATGTTTTGCTTGAGCGCGGAATCCTGGACGCGGGTGACGGCCGCCGGGCTGAGCATGCCGGTCAGCGTTGCGCGATTGCCGTCTTCGCCGGTGGTGAATTCCAGGTCCGGCAGGCGGCCGCGCAGAACGCTCTGAGCACGGTCGCGCTCGTTGGCATTGCTGAACGTGGCGATGACGGACGAGCCGGAGCGTTCGACCCCTTGGCTGGGGACTTTTTCATCGCGTAGCGAGGTGCGTACGTCGGCGGCCAGCGAATCGTAGCGGGCTTGCAGTGCGCCTTGCATGTCGACTTGCAGCAGGAAATGCACGCCGCCACGCAAATCCAGGCCCAGATACATGGGTTTGGGCTCGAACCAGCCCAGCGCACGCATCCAGGGCGGCGAGGCGGGCAGGAGGTTCAGCGCCACGGTGTATTGTGGGTCGCCGGGAGTGGTGTTCAGGGATCTGTCGAGCAGGTCGCGTGCTTGCAGTTGCACGTCGGTGGAGGGCAGTCGGGCGCGGATGGTGCCCAGCGTACCGTTTTGTTCGTAGTAGACGCTGGAGACGGGAATATTGCCGGCAGTCAGTATTTGTTCGACTCGGCCGAGCATGGCTTCGTCGACTTTGATCGTGGCTTTGGCGCTGGAGACCTGCACGGCGGGGGATTCGCCGTAGAAATTGGGCAGGGTATACAGCAGGCCAATAATGACCGCGACCAGCACCGTGATGTACTTCCAGAGGGGATAGCGGTTCATTGGCGGCTAGTTCATGCGAGATAACGGAAAATGCCCCTGTGCTGCGCCTTTGGCTTGTAGCCCCATGCGAGGGGCTTTTGCTTTGGGGCGGCCCGGTGGCAAAAAGGCCCCCTTAGGTGAGGGGGCCAGATGAGACGCTTACAGGGCCTTGATGGTTCCCTTGGGCAGCACGGTCGAGACCGAGGTTTTTTGCATCAGGACTTCAACGGGCTTGTCAGCCAGGTCGGCGATTTCGACGGTGATGTAGGTGTCGGTGACCTTGGATACTTTGCCCAGCATGCCGCCGGCGGTCAGGACTTCGTCGCCTTTGGCGAGGTTGGCCACCAGGTTGCGGTGTTCTTTCTGGCGCTTCATCTGCGGACGGATCATCAGGAAATAGAGGATCACGAACATCAGCACGATGGGCAGCATGCCCATCAGCGCGCTGCCTTCGGGGGCGGCCTGGGCCAGAACGATGCCGGCGGTATCGATAACGGACATGGTAAATCTCCTGAATGAGGTGTTCGGGTCGAATTATGAAAGGTTTTTGTAGCGCCCGTCCCCGCGCGAGCCTTGGACAGGGCAAGCCGACTATTGTAGCGAGGTTATGTGGTCGGCAGGGTCAGGCGGAAAATCCAGGGTGTTACGGGGCCGTACAAGGCCCGATCTGAGCAGGCCCGAAACGTCCCCGAGGCGGCTTTGGGACAATATTGGGGACGCCAGGAATCGCTACTCAATCCCGCGTGCCCGGTCAGCCGCGAACTTGGCGCGCCAGGCCTGGAATGTGCCTGCGGCGATGGCTTCGCGCATTTCGCCCATGATGGTCAGGTAGAAATGCAGGTTATGCAGCGTGTTCAGGCGTGCGCCGGTGATTTCGTTGGCCCGCTGCAGATGATGCAGATAGGCGCGCGAGAAATGGGCGCAGGTGTGGCAGGCGCAGCTCGGGTCCAGCGGCCGGGTGTCGTCACGGTATTTGGCGTTGCGGATTTTGATGTCGCCGTAACGAGTAAAGAGCCAGCCATTGCGGGCGTTGCGCGTAGGCATGACGCAATCGAACATGTCGACGCCACGCGATACGCCCTCGACCAGGTCCTCGGGGGTACCTACGCCCATCAGGTAGCGTGGTGCGTGTGTGGGCAGGCGCGGGGTGACGTGCGCCAGGATGCGCATCATGTCTTCCTTGGGCTCGCCTACCGACAGGCCGCCGATGGCGTAGCCATGGAAACCGATATCTGTCAGGCCGGCCAGAGACTCGTCGCGCAACGATTCGTACATGCCACCCTGCACAATGCCGAACAGAGCATTGGGATTTTCGAGGCGGTCGAATTCCTCGCGCGAGCGGCGTGCCCAGCGCAAGGACATGCGCATCGAGCGGGCGGCTTCTTCGGTCGTGGCGGGACGGCCATCGATCTGGTAGGGCGTGCACTCGTCGAACACCATGACGATGTCAGAGTTCAGCGAGCGCTGAATCCGCATGGATTCTTCGGGCGTCAGGAACAGCTTGGCGCCGTCGATGGGCGAGGCGAATTTCACGCCTTCTTCGGTGATTTTGCGCATGCCCTGCAGGCTGAACACCTGGAAACCGCCCGAATCGGTCAGGATCGGCTTGTCCCATTGCATGAATCCGTGCAGGCCGCCGTGACGATCCAGGATGTCTGTCCCAGGGCGCAGCCACAGGTGAAAGGTGTTGCCCAGCACGATTTGCGCGCCGATTTCCTTGAGCTCGTGCGGCAGCATGGCTTTGACGCTGCCGTAGGTGCCCACCGGCATAAAAATGGGGGTCTCGACTACCCCGTGGTTCAGGGTGACGCGGCCGCGGCGGGCTTGGCCGTCGGTCGCCAGGAGTTCGAAATTCAGTCCAGTCATGGTCAGGCAGAGGGGGATTCGATGAACATTGCGTCGCCATAGCTGAAAAAGCGATAGCGTTGGGCGACGGCATGGGTATAGGCGCGGCGGATGGGCTCGACGCCGGCCAAGGCGGACACCAGCATGAGCAGTGTCGATTGCGGCAAATGGAAATTGGTGACGAGCGCGTCCACGACCCGATAGCGATAGCCCGGGGTGATGAACAGGCGGGTGTCGCCCTGAATGGGGGCCAATGGCGCGTCGGGACCGGCCGGGTTCTGGGCGGCGGCGGACTCCAGGGCGCGCACGCTGGTAGTGCCTACGGCGATCACGCGCCCGCCCTGGGCACGAGTACGTGCAATGGCGTCAATCACAGGTTGGCCGACGGTGTACCACTCGGCATGCATGATGTGATCGGTCAGGTTCTCGACACGCACGGGCTGAAACGTGCCGGCGCCGACGTGCAGTGTGACAAAGGCGCGGTCGACGCCCAGTTCCGCGACGCGGTCCAGCATGGCCTGGTCAAAGTGCAGCCCGGCCGTTGGCGCGGCGACAGCCCCCGGTTCGCGGGCATAGACGGTCTGATAGCGGTCTTCGTCGGTGGCGTCGGCTGCGTGGGTGATGTAGGGCGGCAGGGGCGTAGCGCCGTGGGCGTCCAGCAAGTCCAGGACGGGAGCCGGAAATTGCAGGTCAAAGAGCTCGCCCTCCCGGCCCAGCACCGTTACATCAAAGGCATCGGCCAGACGTAGCGTCGTGCCTGGCCCAGGCGATTTGCTGGCGCGCACGTGGGCCAGCGCACGCTGTGGTTCGACGATGCGCTCGACCAGGACCTCGACTTTGCCGCCGGTGGCCTTTTGGCCAGTCAGCCGGGCCTTGATGACGCGGGTGTCGTTGAACACCAGCAGGTCGTTCGGGCGCAGCAAATCGGCCAGATCGAGGAACTGGCGATCATGGAGCGCGCCTGTTGCATCCAAATGGAGCAGGCGGCTGCCGTCGCGCTGTGCCGCAGGCGTCTGGGCAATCAGCTCGGGCGGTAATTCGTAATCGAAGTCGGAAACAGTGAGGGTCGAGGACACGCGATGCAATTCAAGTAAAGCGCCAGGGATCGCCGCCCGATTGGGGGGGCGGAGGGCGCGGACAGGGCCATATTGTAAGTGCCTGGCCGCGCATCCTCTAATGGCGCCATCCCGCCGGCCCTTTCGTGGTTCATCCGCTGTGCACTGATCGCGGGCCGGTCGCACGTTCTTTTCGTCGGTGGTCGAGTGCTCGAGTCTCTATTCTGTTGCTGCCACCCCACCAGATCGCATGGACGCGCTGACGCTACAGCCACTTGTCAATCAGGTTCGGTATGCTTGCGTTTTTGAACATCATCGGCATGGCGGCGGGCACAGCATGACAGGACAGGCGGACAAGCGACACGGGCGACTCAAACGATGGTTCGTGGCGTGCGCACTGTTGGGGGCGGCGGCCATGGCGCAGGCGCAGGATGTCATGCCCGATGATCTGACGCGAGCCTGGAAAGCATCGGGGTTGCCCGGCACCTCACTGTCGTTGGTCGTGCAAGAGCTCGGCGGCCAGCGCATGGTGGCGATCAACGCCAACGAGCCACGCAATCCCGCATCGGTTATGAAGCTGGTGACTACCTGGTCCGCCTTGTCGGAACTGGGGCCGAATTATGTCTGGCGTACGGATTTTCTGTTGGAGCCAGGCGCCGGGCCGGATACCCATGGCGCGTTGCGTGGTCCCCTGTATTTGCGGGCGGGGGGAGACCCGTATTTGCTGATACAGGATATGTGGACGCTATTGCGGGAGCTGCGCCTGCGCGGGGTCAAACAGATCGGCGATCTGGTGATCGACCGCAGTATTTTTGGCAACGTGGCGACGGATCCCGGCGCCTTTGACGGTGCGCCGGATCGTGCTTATAACGCCAGTCCCGATGCGCTGATGGTGGGATTCGGCGCCTTGCGCCTGCTGTTCACGCCCGACCAGGCGGCCCAGAAATGGGTGCCGATCATCGATCCTCCGTTGCCGGGCATACGGCTGGAAGGACAGGTGGGTTGGAGCACGGCGCGCTGTCCCGGCCCTCCTGTGGTGACGACAGATCCCGTGCTGACGCAGCAAGGCGTCTCGATCCGCCTGGGCGGCACGGTGGCGGGGTCTTGCGGGGAATTCAGCTTGTACCGCTTGGCGCTGTCACAACCGGAGTTCAGCGAGTCGCTATTCCGCCAGCTGTGGCGCGAGCTGGGCGGGACTTTCAAGGGGAAAATCCGTGCCGGCACGGTGCCTGCCGATGCGGTGGTGCTGGCCTCGCACGAGTCTCCGTCGTTAGGCGAAGCCATTCGCCAGATCAATAAACGAAGCAATAACGTGATGGCCCGCACGGTGTTGCTGACCTTGGGGGCAGAGCGCGGCACGCGGCCGGCGACCACGCAGACCAGTGAGGCGGTAGCCAAATCGGTGTTGTCGTCCCAGGGGCTGAATATGCCTGAGCTGGTCATGGATAATGGGGCAGGCCTGTCGCGCGACGCGCGGGTGTCGGCCGAAAGCCTGGCATCCATGTTGACGCTGGCCTGGCAATCGCCGTTGATGCCCGAATATCTGTCTTCACTGTCGATTGCTGGCGTGGATGGCACCATGCGTCGGCGGTTGAAAGGGGAGGAAACCATCGGCATGGCTCATCTGAAGACGGGCTCGTTGCGCGACGTACGCGCCGTGGCGGGCTATGTGCTGGGCGCCAGTGGCAAGCGCTATGTCGTGGTCAGCATCGTCAATGATCCCAATGCGGCAGCGGTACGAAAATTCGATGATGCGTTGATCGCTTGGTTGGCGGCCAAATAAATCAATGGCGCCAGCCGTTGCGTCCAGTTGTATCTCTTGACCAGGTTACGCCCATCGAGCCGTCCCATTGACCGCATGATCGGCAGTGGCGTGGAGGGGGCATAGAAACGAACGGCGTCGGCTGGCAGCGGCGGCGTCATCAACAAATAGCGCACTCAGAGGCGGCAGCGCGACCTTGTAGCGCTAAAATTCATTTTGTTTTGACTTGGCCGCCTTGCTGCCCATTGTTTTTGGAGACTTCCGCACATGCCCGTGCACGAAATCCGTCATCCGCTGATTCGCCACAAGCTCGGCATCATGCGTCGTGCTGACCTCAGCACCAAGAGCTTTCGCGAGTTGTCTCAAGAAGTCGGCGCTTTGCTGACCTATGAGGCGTCCAAAGATCTGCCTTTGGCGGCCGCGACGGTCGAAGGCTGGTGCGGTACGGTCGAGGTCGAGAAAATCGCCGGCAAGAAAGTCACCGTAGTGCCGATTCTGCGTGCCGGCATCGGCATGCTGGATGGGGTGTTGAGCCTGATACCCGGCGCCAAGGTCAGTGTCGTTGGCGTTGCCCGCAACGAGGAAACGCTGCAGGCGCACACGTATCTGGAGCGCCTGGTCGGGGAATTGGATCAGCGCCTGGCGCTGATCGTCGATCCCATGTTGGCCACGGGCGGCTCGATGGTGGCGACGATCGATATGCTCAAACGCGCCGGCTGTCGCGAGATCCGCGCCTTGGTTCTGGTGGCCGCACCGACCGGTATTAAAGCGGTATTGGACCGCCATCCCGATGTGCATATCTACACTGCGTCGATCGACCAGGGATTGAACGAAAACGGCTATATCATGCCGGGCCTGGGGGATGCGGGCGACCGGATCTTTGGTACGAAGCAAAAAGCAGAATAAGAAATAGGCCGCGCCGCCGGCAGCTTCGGCGGACAGTTGGCCAGCTTGTATATCGCTGGTTCCTATCAATGACATTGGCACCCGTGACCGGTGCTGATGCCGACGCGCAGAGACGGCCCTCGCGACAGGCCACTGCCAGCCTGATTGAGGCTAGCCCAGTCGCCTTAACAAAAAAACGGCATTGGGCGAGGCGGGTGCGCTGTACCCGCACCCCCCAGCGTCATGTCAGGCCGCCAACGCCTCTCGCTGGCCTTCCTCGTAGCGGCCAAACCAATGCAATTGGCGGGCGAGTCCGGCGACTTCTCCTATCACCAACAATGCAGGCGCGCGCACGTTGTGGCTGCGTGCCACGGCGGCGAGCTCATCCAGGCGGCCGGTGATGACCCGCTGCTCGGGGCGGCTGCCGTTTTCGATCAAGGCGAATGGCGTCGCGGCAGAACGGCCGTGGCTGATCAGCCGGGTAGATAACGTTTCCAATTGCCCGACGCCCATATAGAACGCCAAGGTCTGGTGTTCGCGAGCCAGCCCGGCCCAATCCAGCGTGTCTTCGTCTTCGCGGCAATGGGCGGTGACCAGGCGTACGGATTGCGCATGGTCACGATGGGTGAGAGGGATGCCGGCATAGGCTGCACAGGCCAGCGCCGCTGTGATGCCGGGTACGACTTCGTAGCGGATGTGGTGTGCGCGCAGATATTCCAGTTCCTCACCGCCGCGTCCGAAAATGAATGCATCGCCGCCTTTGAGGCGCACGACGCGCCGGCCGGCCTGCGCATGTTTGACCAGCAGGGCATGAATACGGGATTGCGTAGCGTTGTGGTCTTCGCCGAGCAGTTTGCCCACGGAGACGCGATCGGCATCGCGACGCGCCAAGGCCAGCACAGCAGGGCTGACCAGACGGTCGTACAGGATGACATCGGCCTCGTTGAGAGCGCGTAAGGCCTTGAGGGTCAGCAGGCCAGGGTCGCCAGGACCCGCGCCGACCAGCACGACGCTGCCTTGGCTGGCAGGTTGCGGACTGTCGAGCTCGGCCTTGAGCACGCGTTCGGCTTCGGCGGGTTGTTGTTGGCGCAGCAGGCTCGCGACAGGGCCGTCCAGCAGCCAGTCATAGAACCGCCGGCGCTGTTTCAGGTCAGGGCGGCGTTCGCGGATACGCGGACGATGGCGAGCGGCCAATGCGGCCAGAGATCCCAACGAATGATCGAACAGTGACTCTATCCGTTCGCGCAGGCGGCGCGCCAGCACGGGCGCTACGCCGGACGACGAAATCGCCACGATCAAGGGGGAGCGGTCGACGATGGACGGGACTTGAAACGACGATAGCTCCGCATCGTCTACGACATTGCTGAAAATGCGGCGGGCTTCGGCAGCCTCGGACACTGCCGCATTGACTGACCGGTCGTCAGTGGCGGCAACGACCAGCCACGCCTCGTCCAGCCACGCGGGTTGAAACTCGCCCTTGAATACGCGAATGCGGCCTTGGTCGGCCAGCTCGGCCAGTTCCGGCACGAGTTCAGGCGCGCCAACCTGCACATCGGCCGATGCCTCTAACAGCACCTGGACCTTGCGCGCAGCGACTTCGCCGCCGCCGACTACCAGCACGCGGCGACCTTGTAGATCGGCAAATAAGGGGAAAAGCTTCATGAAATGATCAGCCTGGCGGGACGGACCCGCGTACATCGAGAATCATAGGGACAAGCAATACATCCCTACAACTTTTGATTTATTGGATTGATATAGCTAGAAGTGATTAGTCGTCGATATCAAGCCTCGGTTTAGCCAAAAGATGCAAGATTCATGCCATTGAGACGGGTGTGTGCCCGATTTGGCGCCTGCGCTGTCCTGGTGCATGGCTGTCCAGGAAGATGCCCCTTCGTGGGGCAATAAGCACTGCCGTGGTGCCGGAGCCGGCGCCATGTACGGTATGGGTTTGCCGCCAGCGAGATGCTGAGGGTTCAGCATGGCCGATCGGCGATAGGACAGGTTTCGGGTCCAGCAGAAGTCTTTCTCTGGTCTTGCACACAGCGCGAATTAAACACGGCTTGAAACGTGGAAATCAGACAAACGGTGTAGCATCCAGATGTCATATTTCAGTCTGGAGTCCCGGTGGCGGCACGATATCTTTCTTTCCTGATTCTGGCGGGTTGCGCCAGTCTGACGGCGCCCGCGATGGCCGGCGTGTGCGATGCGCGGTTTATGCACGACGGCGGGGCGGTGCAACTGACGGGGTCCGGCAATTTAAAACTGGGCGCCGATTTGACGTTTGCCGAAGTGTCCAAAACGGATTCGGCCAACTGCCGTGCGCGGGTGCAAGGCACGGCGTTGTTCAGCTATGCCGGTTTGCCGGCGAGCCAGTCCAAGCTGGACTATCTGATGACGATCAAACAAGGCCAGGCGAGCTTTGTGCGCTATGCCCAGGCAGGTGAACAGCCTGCGTCGCAAGGGCAATTCGATCTGCGCATGTTGGGCTTGTTTGCCTACGATGGCGCTATCACCGGGCAGGGGCAGCGCATGCCGGGCGCGACGTATCGATTGAACATCGGCAAAGAGGCGCCGGTTGGCGGGCAGCCCAGCACGGTGGTACGCATCGGCGAGAAAACTGTCGGCGCCAAATCCACGCTCGACACCGCCTTGGGGCGTCAATCATGCTGGCCGATCCGTTATACGCGCGATACCGACCCCACGATGGCGACGTTCAAGGGGCTGACCTTGCCGATACCCGGCATGAATACTACGGTCACCGATTGGTTTTGTCCCGCAGTGAATCTGGTCATGCGGCAGGACATCGATCAGGGCGGAGTGAAGTCCGCGGTGGAAATTACCCAAGTCAAATAAAAACCGGGCTTGTGAACCAAGCCATGTGCCCATAGGTATATATCGTCATGTCATAGTTGCCTGGCTGCGAGAGTCGCAACAGGCTGGTATGATGAACCTGTCATCGACCTTACTCATAGGGAGCTTTTATGCCTACACGACGTTCCGAGGAAGCCGCTAAAGAAAAACTCATCGATAGCGTGAAAAGCAGCCTGAGCGATGCCGAAGACCTGTTGCGCGAGGCAGCGTCCAGTTCCGGCGACAAGGCCTCCGAATTGCGCGACCGCGCATTGGCCTCGCTGAAACGCACGCGCGAGGCGCTGTACGACGCGCAAGACGCCGTACTGGAACGTGGCCGCAAGGCCGCACGCGCGACCGATGATTATGTGCACGACAATCCCTGGCAAGCCATCGGCGTTGCAGGCGTGACCGGCCTGCTGCTTGGTTTGCTGATCGCTCGCCGATAAAGGCACGGGCCGGCCTTCAGGCTGGCCTGGTCCTATTTATGGGCTTGCGGACTTCTGTATCCAGCGTGGCCAGCAGCCTGGTAGGGATGCTGCGCACGCGCCTGGAATTATTCTCCCTCGAGGCGGCCGAAGAAAAAACGCGGTTGATCAAGCTATTGGGCTCGGCATTTGCCGCGTTGCTGTTTTTGACGCTGGCGGTACTGGTGTTCACGGTCACCATCGCGGTGGCGTTCTGGCCTACAGAAAATCGTTATGTAGCGCTGGGGCTGTTGGCCGCGATATATGCCTTGATCGGTCTCGTATTGCTGCTGTCGATACGCCGTCAATTGCTGTTCGGCCCCATGCCTTTTGCGGCGACGGTCGAGGAGCTCGGCCGTGACGCCGAGTTGCTGGATCGTGTTCGCGCCGCACAGGATGAGGCCGAACAAGCCGAGCAAGACGAACGTGACGAGAGAGCCGAACAAGAGGCGCGCGCCTCGCGTGCCCGGCAGGCGGCGGCTCGGCGAGCACGGAGCTGACCTATGGCGAAACCCACGACTGCTGTTGACCGTGCCGTTCGCATTGAATTGCTGCGTGCCCGGGCGGCGCTCGAACGAGAGTCGCTGGCGCACGATATTGTGTCGACGACCCGCTCGCTCAGGCCCGGCAATCTGGTCAAGCGTTGGCTGCCGAGTTTGACGCAGGGCAATCTGTCCAAACTGTTATGGCAGGGCTTTACGCTGGCCCGGCGCTACCCTTTTGTCAGTTCCACGCTTTCCGCCCTGGTCATGGGACGCGGCAAGCGCTCGGGTTTGATCAAGCTGGCGGGGGGCGCGTTGTTGGGTTGGCAGGCCTTCAAGGCCTGGCGCGATTCACGTGGGACGTCATCGTCTGATGCCGAGGATCACGTCAGTCCGTCTGGTGGACGGGTGAGGCAGGACGATCAGGACTGATTTCCGATACCGGAGTGCTTGTACGCACCCGTTTTGTCGGATGATGCCGGATTCAGCCAGTGCTTTGTTGCACTGGCTCGCGCGATTCACGGTGCTGTTACTACAGCCCCAATTCACCCCATATCGCATCCACGCGTTGTTTGACGTCTTGATCCATGGTGATCGGCCGGCCCCATTCTCGGTCGGTTTCACCCGGCCATTTATTGGTGGCGTCCAGCCCCATCTTGCCACCCAGGCCGGATACCGGCGAGGCGAAATCCAGATAATCGATCGGCGTGCGCTCGACCATGACGGTATCGCGCACCGGGTCCATGCGGGTTGTGATCGCCCAGATGACCTCTTTCCAGTCGCGTACGTCGATGTCTTCGTCCACGACGACGATGAATTTGGTGTACATGAATTGGCGCAGCACGCTCCAGATGCCAAACATGATGCGCTTGGCGTGTCCGGCGTATTGCTTGCGTATCGAGACCACGGCCAATCGATAGCTGCAACCCTCTGGCGGCAGATAAAAATCGACGATTTCCGGGAATTGGCGGCGCAATAACGGCACAAAGACTTCATTCAGCGCGACCCCCAAAACCGCCGGCTCGTCCGGCGGTTTGCCCGTGTAGGTCGAGTGATAGACCGGGTTGCGGCGCATGGTGATGCGATCCACCGTAAAGACGGGGAACCAGTCTTGCTCGTTGTAGTAGCCCGTATGGTCGCCATACGGGCCCTCGAGCGCCATCTCGTAGCCCGTGTCGGGTGGCGGCGAGACCCCGTCAGGGATCGTGGGCGCAACAGCACGCGGATCCGTAGCGGGCAGCAAGTGGCCCTCCAGGACGATTTCGGCCCAGGCCGGTACCGAGAGCTCGCTGCCGATGGCTTGGGCGACTTCTGTGCGCGAGCCGCGCAGCAGGCCGGCGAATTGATATTCGGACAGGCTGTCCGGGACGGGGGTGACGGCCCCCAGGATCGTGGCCGGGTCTGCTCCCAAGGCGACCGCGACGGGAAAGGGCGTACCTGGATAGGCGCGCGCGTGCTCACGAAAATCCAGCGCGCCGCCGCGATGCGACAGCCAGCGCATGATCAATTTGTTGGGCGCGATCGGCTGTTGGCGATAGATGCCCAGATTCTGGCGCCGCGCATTCGGCCCCCGGGTGACGACCAGCCCCCAGGTCAAGAGCGGCGCTACATCGCCGGGCCAGCAGGTTTGCAGCGGCAGCCGGCTCAGGTCCACGTCCGCGCCTTCCCAGACGATTTCCTGGCAGGCCGGGCTGCGCACGCGTTTGGGCGCCATGTCCCAGAGAGCGGATTTCAGCATGGCGACTTTGCCGAAGGCGTCACGCAGGCTGCGCGGGGCCTCGGGCTCGCGTAGCGAGGCCAATAGTTCGCCGGTCTCGCGCAGGGCACTGACGTCCTCGGCCCCCATGCCCCACGCGACGCGCTTGGGCGTGCCAAACAGGTTGGCCAGCACCGGAATCTCGGCTCGCGTGCCATTGTGGACGGCATTTTCGAACAGCAAAGCAGGCCCTTCGGCGCGCAAAACGCGATCGGCGATCTCAGTTATTTCAAGATGTGTCGATACTGGCGTGGCAATGCGTTTGAGCTCACCGCGCTGCTCCAGTTGCTGTAAAAAGTCTCTCAGGTCACGGTATTTCACTACAGATCCAGGTCAATTCGTTACATTTTAAAGTCAGAACAGAGGTTAACATCCAGGCCTCTTCTTTATCACGCAGGAGGTCACCATGCCCGATGCGTCAGTGGCAGGTCTGTTCCGTCAGTCCGCCCAAGGAGTGCACCACCGTCTTGCTGAATGGTTGCGTATCTGCTGTACCTATCTGGGTATTGCCGTCATTGTCACCATAAGTATGAGCCTCGCTTTGCCCGGTTTGCGCGACCAGGCCCTGCAGGTGCACAAAGCCTTGTTGACCGCTTTAGCGCCTACATCCGTGCCGTCCGGTTCGCTAGCCGATACCAGTGACGATCCCCTCTATGACACCCCTTCAGCGGTAGCCATGGCGATTCCCGCTGCGCCGTCCAGTAATGCCACCGGCTTTCTGGGCCCACTGCGTAGCGAGCTGCCTCCGGCTCCGCCTAAAAAGGTGTTACGTACTGCCGTGTCCGGCCCGCAGGCCGAGGCGCTGCGCAACTATATCTCGCGCAAGTACCGTGTGGCCTATGACGCGACCGGTGTCTTGGTCAATACAACGTATCGTGTTGCACGCGAAAAAGATCTGGATCCGCTATTGCTGTTGGCGGTCATCGCGATCGAATCCCGCTATAACCCCTTTGCGGAAAGCTCGGTGGGCGCGCAGGGCCTGATGCAGGTCATGACGCGTGTGCACCAGGATAAATTCGATAAATTGGGCGAGGGCGCCAGCGCACTCGATCCGATCTCGAATATCCGCGTCGGCAGCACCATCCTGAAAGACTGCATCACGCGTCGCGGATCGGTGGAGGGCGGCTTGGCCTGCTATGTGGGGGCGACAGGTCCCAGCGATGGCGGCTATGGCGCCAAGGTTCAGGCCGAGCGTCGCCGGTTGGCCTTGGCTGCCGGGATCGCGTTAGCACGCGATTGATCGACGGTCTGCGCTCAGTTCGTGTCCACGCCGCCGATCTGCTGCACCAGGTTCTTCCATTTTTGGGTGTCCTCACGCAGATAGGCGTTGTAGTCCTGTGGCGTGTTCATCACCATGCGTCCGCCCTGTTTGATGATGCTTGCATTAAAGGCAGGGTCGGCGCTGGCCTGTTTCAGGGCTTGATACAGCGTGTTCACGGCGGACGCGGGTGTGCCTGCGGGCGCCAGCAGGCCAAACATGGTTCCTATCTCGATATCCAGCCCTTTTTCGGCAAAGGTAGGCACGTCGGGCTGCACCGGCAATCGCTGGTCGCTGGCGACGGCCAATGCCTTGAGCGCACCGGCGGCGAGCTGGCCCTGGGCCGAGATATACGTGGTGAACGTCATCTGCACTTGGCCGGCTAGTACGTCGGCCAGCGCCGGCGCCGCGCCCGAGTAGGGGATGTGCACCATGTCCAGCTTCGCCGCGCGCTTGAACATCTCGCCTGCCAGATGCGGCGCGCCGCCTGCCCCGCTGCTCGAGAAATTGAGCTTGCCTGGGTGGGCTTTGCCATAGTCCATCAGACCTTGCAGCGTATCGCCGGCAAAGCCTGATTTGGTCACCAGCATCATGGGCGCGAATGCCACCATGGTGATGCCGGTGAAGTCCTTTACCGGATCGTAGGGGGTGTGCGCAATGACGGCAGGGTTGAGCGTGAGGTTCGTGCTGGTAAAGAGCAGCGTGTAGCCGTCGGCCGCTGCACGCGCCGCCGCCTCGGCGCCGATATTGCCGCTGGCGCCGGCGCGGTTCTCCACGATGACAGGCTGCTTGAGCGCCTGGCTCAAGCGTTCCGCCGTACTGCGGGCCAGAATGTCGGTGCTGCCGCCGGGCGCCCAAGGAACAATGATTTTGATGGGCTTGTCGGGATAGGCAGCGTGCGCCGATGTGCCGGTAATCGTTACGCCCAGAATGGCCGCGCATAAGTACGCCAGAGTGTGGCGCCGGGTAGTTCTCATGTCGATCTCCTCCAGGGCATGGATGCCCTTGTTTATGGATGGCGTTCATTGTGCGCGGAGGGGCGTGCGATAAAGAAGGGCGCACGTTCGAATGCCGATTTCGAGAATTTCGAAAACTCCGAGGCACTGGCACTTTCAAGATTAGTGAATCCTGTCTTCATGTTCTTGCCATGTTTGACCTGCGTTGTTATGGGCAAAATGGCAAAAAATGAGGAAGGAGACATTCACTATGCATCGAATCAGTCGTGCTTTTTCGCGAATACTGCTGGTAGGCGGTTTGGTGGCGTTGTCGGCCGTGAACCCCAGCATGGCCAGCTATCCCGAAAAGCCGCTTAAATTGATTGTGGGCTTTCCCGCTGGGGGAGCGTCCGACGTGGCGGCACGCGCGGTAGCCGAGAAGATGAGCCGCTTGTTGGGCCAGCCGATCGTGGTCGAAAACAAGGCTGGTGCTGCCAGCAATATCGCGTCGGATTTCGTGGCGAAGTCGACGCCCGATGGCTATACGGTGTTGTTTGGAACGATCTCGTTGGCGGTAAATCCCAGTCTGTACCGCAGCCTCAGTTACGATCCGCTCAAGGATCTCATGGCCGTCTCGCAGGTGGCATCCACGCCTTTTATGTTGGTGACCAACACCAGCACGCCTTATCGTTCTGTCGGAGATCTTGTGGCAGCGGCCAAAGAGGCTGGCGATAAGCCTTTGCAATTCGCCAGTGCGGGCAACGGATCGGGCGCGCATCTGTTTACCGAATTATTTGCCGAGCAAGCCGGCATCAAGCTGCAGCACGTGCCATATCGTGGTGCAGCGCCAGCCATGGCTGACGTGTTGGGTGGCCATGTGCCCATCACATTTGACAATATGGTCACTACTCTGCCTCTGATCAAGAGCGGGCAACTGCGTGCGCTGGCCATTAGCACCAAGACTCGTTCATCAGCCGTGCCTGATGTACCGACGCTGGCCGAGTCGGGTGTGCCGAATTACGACGCTACGGCCTGGTTCGGTTTGTTTGTGTCCGCAGGGACACCCACTGATGTGGTGGCAAAGCTCAGCGATGCCGCTCGCCAGGCTGCGCAGGATCCCGACGTGAAAGCGAAGCTCGACAGCTTGGGCTGCGTGGCAATAGGTTCGACACCGGGCGAGTTCGACGCGTTCTTCAAGTCCGAGGTCGACAAATGGGCACAAGTGGTCAAACGGGCCAATGTGCAGCTCGATTAGCTATTCTCCGACATAGGACATCATGAAAATCTGGCATCAAAGCTTTACGGTTCTGAGTGATCTGGGCGCATACAACGACGCCCTCAAGCAGCATTTCGCTCGCGTGGCGCGCCCGGACACCGAGATTGTGATGCATGGCATGCAACCGGGCACGTATCGCAGCAACTATCCGGGCTCGGATATTCGACACGCGGCCTTTCAGTATGTACACGGTCTGCAGTTCATGGCGGCGGCGGTCAAAGCCCAGCAAGAGGGCTACGATGTGTACGCCCTGAGTACCTTGCCTGAGCCGGCGCTGCGTGAGATTCGCGCGCTGGTGGATATCCCCGTGGTGGGTTATGGCGAATCTGCCATGTTGACGGCCTGCATGCTGGGCCGGAAGTTCGGCGTGCTGTTGTTCATCGATGATATGGACGAGCTCATTACGGAGAACGCGCTGCGGCATGGGCTGGAGTCGCGCTTCGCAGGTGCGCAGCCGGTGGGGTTCACGTTCAATGATGTGCTGGCGGCCTTCGAGGATCCTTCCGAGTTGATCGAGACCTTTCGTGATTCCGCACGAAAACTGATTGCGCGTGGCGCCGATGTGATCATTCCCGGCGAGGCGCCCATGAATGTCTTGTTGGCTCGCAATGGGGTGTCCGAGGTCGATGGCGTGCCCGTGCTGGATTCGCTGGCGACATGGGTCAAGCAGGCGGAGACCTTAGGGGACCTGCATCGACTGTGCGGCATCAAGGCCTGCCGCAAGGGCTACTACCATCGCCTGCCCGATCCAGAACGGGTCAACGAGATTTTTTCGTTTTACGGTCTGAACCGATTGGAACAATCGTCTTGATATCGGGACGGCGGCGCGAGTCGAAGACTTCGAGCAGAAAGTCGACGAACGTCCGCACTTTAGGCGCCGCGAAGCGTGATTTCACCGTGACGGAGTGAAAGGTGCGCTTGGCGGTGTCCCATTCCGAAAATATGGGCGTGAGCTTGCCTTCGTCGATCAATTGGGCAACAAAAATATCCAGCACGCAGATCAATCCACGACTTTGCAGTGCGCAGTGGATCAACGACTCTGTGTTGTTAAAGCTCAATGGCCCCTGCGGGCGCACTACGACTTCTTCGTCACCTCGCGTAAAGACCCAGGGGTTGGGAGTATGGCCGCCTTCTGGAAACAGGCCCAGGCATAGCGTAGGGTCCAGATCGTTTGGCGAGACGGCATGCAGCGAGTTCACCAGTGCGGGTGTGCCGCACACGAGATACTTTGCTTCATAGATAGGGCGGCCCACCAGATCGGCGTCTTCCACCTTGTCCATGCGTATGGCCACATCGGTGGCGTGTTCAATCAGATTGTGTGGCGAGTTGGTGAGTGTCAGCGCCACCGACAACCCCGGATAACGATGCGAAAACTCGACCAATGCCGGGCAGAGCAGATTCTGGCCGATGGCGAAGGGGGCCTCCACGCGCAGGTGGCCGCTGATGTCGGCCGTACGCGTTGTGATCTCGGATTCGGCGCGCGCCACGTTGCGCAGAATTTCCTGGCAACGCGGCAGGAATAGTTGGCCTTCTTCGGTGAGGCGCAGATGGCGCGAGTTGCGCTGTATCAGCGTGGTGCCCAGGTGCTTTTCCAGATTGCGCAGGCTCGACGTGACAGTGGCATTGGCCAAGTCGAGCGACTCGGCGGCTCGAGATAGGCTGCCGCATTCCATCACTCGCACAAACACCTCCATGGCCCAAAGCTTGTCCATACGTCTCCTTTCGATTTTTTTAAATAGCGCATTAGGCGCCGATGTCTAACGCAAGCGCCGCCATAAGCCTAACCTAGCCGCTGCATTTAACGACGATGATACGGCGAAGCATCGGTATACGACAAAGGTGGAGAGCATGGAAGAACGTTTTGATGTAGTGGTGGCGGGGTGTGGCGTGGCTGGCCTGTCGGCCGCGGTGACCGCGGCGGAGCTGGGGCTGAAGGTAGCCGTGCTGGAGCGTGCCAGCCGCGAGGAGCGTGGGGGGCAAAGTCGGTATACCGAGGCCTATCTGCGGATGAAGGCGATCGACCAGGTGTCGGACGATTTCGAGACGCATCTGGCCGAGCACGCGGGCGTGTATATGGACCCGGATTTTGCGGCCGAGATGGGCGGTGATCGTGCGGGGTGGTCGCATGCGGCGCGTGCGCTGGCTTCGCCCGATCCCGAGCTCATCATGAGTTTCGCGGATCAGGTGCCCGGCACCATCGGCTGGTTGCAAGAGTTGGGTGTGAAGTTCGATTTTCTGCCCACTCAGTTCCTGACCAAGACGCAACCGCGTCTGTTGCCGGTCGGAGGCGGCGAGGCGCTGGTAGAGGCATTGGCGGCTCGCGCGGAGAGTTTGGGAGCGGTGTTTTTCTATTACACCACTGCCCGGAGTTTGTTACTCGACGAACGCGGCGAGGTGCAGGGATTGCACGCGTATCGCGCCAACGAAGGCGGTGTGCGTTTCCTGGGCAAGGTGGTGTTGGCCTGCGGTGGTTTTGAAGGCAACCCGGCCATGATGGCTCGCTATGTGGGCCCGCGTTCGGTGTATCTGCGTCCGGTGTGCAAGGGGGCGTATTTCAATCGCGGTGAAGGGATCGAGATGGCGCTGGACGCCGGCGCCGCGCCTTGCGGCGAGTTCGGCAGCTATCACGCCGAGCCGGTGGATCCGCGCTCGGGCGTGTCTGAACCCTCGATATTTATCTTCCCGTATGGGGTGTTGGTGAACAAGCGCGGCCAGCGCTTTACCGATGAGGCGCCGGGCACGGTGGATGCCTACTACGAGCGCGTGACACGGCGGATTTACGAGCAGGAAGAAGGCATTGCCTATGTGATCCTCGATCAGCGCGTCAAGGATGTGCCGAACTATCGCTTGGCCATTCGCACTGATCAACCCGCCATCGAGGCCGATAGCCTGGCAGCGCTGGGCGCGAAGCTGGGTATGCCGGCGGGCGAACTCGAAACGACGGTGGCGCGTTACAACGAGGCCTGCCCGGGTGAGGAGGGTTTCAAGCCATTGGAACTCGATGGCCTGGCGACTCGGGATTTGTCGCCCGTTAAATCGAATTGGTCGCGCCGCATTGATCAGGCACCGTTCATGGCCTATCCCATCATCTCGGCCAATGTCTTTACCTTTGGCGGCCTCAAGATCGATGCGTCGGGCCAGGTGCTGGACACCGATGGTAATCCTATGAAGAACCTCTACGCGGCAGGGGAAACCGTCGGCATGTACTACACCAACTATACCGGCGCTACATCCGTCCTCAAAGGGTTGGTGTTCGGCCGTTTGGCGGCGCAGCATATCGCGAATGCGCAATAGGGGCGGCCATGGTCGATGAGCCGATCTCGCTCAGTGCAGAACTGGCCCATGCACTGCTGCAAACATATCGGGCCGGCGTACCGGAGTCGATGCGGACCAAGACCCGTTTGCATATCGCCGACGCGATGGGGATTGGGTTGGCGGCGTGCGATACGGAGCTGGCGCGGCAAGTGGTGGCCGCGCAGCGTCTGGGTGCCGGAGACGGGCGTCATGGCTTGATCGGTGGCGGCCAGGTTTCGGCGCTGGCTGCCACGTTCGTCAACGCCGCGCTGATTCATATCCAGGATTACGACGACATTCATGACGCCGGCCGTCTGCATCCGTCCGCCTGCGTGATTCCGGCTGTGTTGGCCGCCGCCGCGTTGCGCGATGTGAATGACGAGGCAGTCATTGACGCCGTGGCGATCGGCAACGAGTTGATGTGCCGCCTCGGTACGGCATGCGCGCCGCAGGGCGAGGGCCCGGGCTCGGAATGGTTCCTCACGCAGCTATTCGGTTATCTGGGCGCGGCCATGGGAGCAGGGCTGGTACTGGGGTTGGACGCGCCAGCACTGGTGTCGTGTCTCGGGTTGGCCTATATGCAGCTTGCGGGCGGCAAGGAGGCGGGGTTCAGCACGGGCGCCACGGCGCGGGGCATCTATCCCGCCTTTGCCGCACAAGGTGGCCTGCAGGCTGCGCTGCTTGCCGAGGCTGGCGTGGCGGGGCCTGCCGGGGCGCTCGATGGCGAGGCGAGTATGTTCCGTCTTTACCTGGCGGGTGCATTGTCCAGCCGGCAGCGCCGCACGCTCTTGGATTTTTCGGTGTGGCACGCGGCGCAGGTCGATATCAAACCGTGGCCCAGTTGCCGTCTGTCGCATCCCTATGTGGCCGTGGCGTTGGCCGCGCGCGAGAGCTACGCACATCATCCGGCTGCGAGTGTTCGCGTCGCGGTAAATGCATCGGCTGGCCGATTATGCCGCCCGCTGGCTCAACGCCGGCGTCCGCGCACGCTGCAGGATGCCAAGTACAGCATCCCGTTCATGACGGCCTACGCGCTCGTGCATGGTGAACCGACTCTCAGTGGTTTTGCGCACGACGTGTTGCGCGATGGTGAGGTACTGGATGTGGCGGATCGCATCGAACTGGAGGACGGTCTGCCCGACAATCCCGGTCATCCGCAGGCTGTGCTCACGTTGATATCGGGTTCCCGGGTTTTGCATCGAGCCGTATTCGATCCGCTGGACCTGCAACTCGACACGCAGCGCGTACAAGCGAAGTTCGTCGATTGCCTGCGTCATGCAGGACGCGAGCGGGACACGCAAGCGCTGTGGCAAGCGTTGATGCAGGGCAAGGTCCAATCCGCGTTTTCATCCATTTGTGCATCATGAGAGGATTCCATGTATACGGCTGATTTATACGCTGGCAAGGTCGCGCTGGTAACGGGTGGTGCGGGTGGCATAGGCCGGACGGTGGCCGCCGCGCTGGCCGCGCATGGCGCACGCGTCGTTGCTGCCGATCTCGATGGCGCCGACCGGATCGACCCTGCATGTGTCGACGTGCAGACGCTGCGCTTGAACGTGACCCGGCGTGATGATGTGGCGCGCGTGATGGCGGACATCACCGCCACGCTGGGCCGTCTCGATATTCTGGTGAACGTGGCGGGTGTGGTGTCGATGGGCAGCGCCGAGCATTTGCAGGAGGCCGAGTGGGATCGCGTCATTGACATCAATCTCAAAGGCACTTTTCTATGCTGCCAGGCTGCCATCGAGCCTATGCGACACCAGGGCGGCGGACGCATCATCAATCTGGGGTCGGTCATCGGCAAAAATGGCGGCAACCCGCGTCCGTGGATCGATCCCGCCGAACAGGAACGCGCCAGCAACGTGGCCTATGGCGTATCCAAGGCGGGTGTGCACATCATGACTTCATTTCTGGCCAAGGAGCTGGCCACGTCGGGCATCACGGTAAACGCCGTGGCGCCTGGCCCGGTCGCCTCGGCCATGACCACTAATTTTCCGCCATCGCTCAAGAATCTGATTCCCGTGGGCCGCATGGGGGCCGCGGATGAAGTCGCTGCGGCGGTGCTGTTCCTGGCATCGCCGCAGTCGGGTTTCATCACCGGTGAGGTGCTGGACGTCAATGGCGGCATCTGGTGCGACTGATTTTTTCCTTTTCAACTGACATAGGTATTCGATATGAAAGCTCCCCGTTCCATCTATCTCGTGCTCGATATGCAGAATGATCTCGTTCACGCCGAAGGCCCCAACGGCAAGAGCCCATTGGGCGAGCAGGTACAAAGCCGTCGGATTCTGGCCAAGACGGCCAAGGCCATCGCCCAGGCGCGTGCGGCCGATGTCCTGGTGGGGTTTGTACGCGTGGGCTTTTCGGAGGGTTACCCCGAGTGCCCCGAGGGATCTCAGGTGTTCTCGGGCGCACCCAAGGCCGGCATATTCAAATTAGGCGCATGGGGGACGGAAATCCATCCCGATCTCGAACAGCGGGTCGGCGACATTCAGGTGACCAAGCACCGCGTCAGCCCGTTCTACTCCACGACGCTCGAGGCGCAATTGCGCGCCAACAACGTGCAGCGTATTTATTGCTCTGGGGTGTCTACGCAGGCCGTAGTGCAGGCTACCGTACGCGACGCTCACGACCGGGACTATGAAGTGATCGTCCTGGAGGACGCATGCGCCGCGCACAGCGAACAGGAGCATGCAAATTCCATGGGCAGCCTTGCGCGATTTTGCAAGGCTGAAACCACGGACGCGGTGAAGTTCTCCAATCCTACTCAGCTTTGATGTTGGCTGCGTGAACGGTATCGCCCCAGGCCTTGTAGTCTTCGACGAGGTAGGCGCCAAAATCTTTGGCGTTTTGTGGGGCGATTTCCAATCCGCCTTTGGTCAGGGCCTCGGCGACCCCAGGGATGGCAGTGGCCTTGATGATGGCGTCGGACAACACGTTGATGTTGTCAGCCGGTGTCCCGGTGGGCGCCAGGATGCCTATCCATGGCGACGCGATGACCTGGATGCCTTGTTCGACCATGGTGGGCACCTCGGGCGCGTCCACAAAGCGTTTGGGCGCGGCCAAGCCCATGATCAGGACCTTGCCCGCGTCGGCGTTGGGCTTGGCCAGACTCAAGGGCACGAACAAGGCATCGACTTGCCCGCCGATGAGCGCAGTCATGGCGGGCGCCGCGCCGGTATAGGGCACGTGCAACACGTCTAGCTGTTGGTTGACGTTCAGCATTTCCATGGCTACATGGCTGGAGCTGCCTACGCCCCATGAGGCATAGGTGAGTTTGCCAGGGTTCTTTTTGGCCAGGTCGATATAGCCTTGGATATCCTTGATGCCCAGGCGTGGGTTGACCACCATGGCATAAGGCAGGTAACCCACACGCGCCACGGGGACGAAGTCCTTTGGCGCGTTGTAGGGGATCTTGGGATAGACATGGGGATTGATGGTGTGCGTGTCTGACGCCGTGGCTACCAGCGTGTAGCCGTCTGGCGCGGCCTTGGCGACCATGTCCGCGCCTATCATGCCGCTGGCGCCGGGACGATTGTCGACCACGATGGATTGGTTCAGGACCTTGGAGGTGCCTTGGGCCACTGCGCGAGCCAGCACGTCGGTGCCGCCGCCCGCGTTATAGGGCACGACGAATTTGAGGGCGTGTGTGGGATAGGTCGCTGCGACTGCGCCCAGGCTGGCCGTGGTCAGGCACGCGGCCAGCAGGGTGCGCAGGGCGTATTTACCGTATTTGCTGTGCATGATTTTGTGCTCCGCTTCAGTTCATTTCCACGCCCGCGTCGCGCAGGATCTTGCCCCAGCGGGCATAGTCGTCAGCGACCTGTTTCTGGAAGGCGGCCGGAGAATCCTGTGTGACGGGAGATAGCGCGACGGCCTCCAATGCGGTCTTCACCTTGGGTTGGGTGACGGCTTTGCGCACGGCTTGATCGAGCGTGGTCAATACGCTGGCAGGTGTCTTGGCCGGGGCGAAAATACCGACCCAGTTTTCTACGTTGAAACCGGGCAGGGACTCCTGTGCGGTGGGCACTTGCGAGAGGAAACTCACGCGTTGCTCGCTGGTGACCGCCAGGGCCTTGAGCTTGCCTTCCTTGATTTGGCTGTAGAGCGGCGGCAGATCCATGACGATGCCGTCAACGTGACCCGCGAGCGTGTCGGTCAGCGCGGGACCTGCCCCCTTGTAGGGGACGTGTTCGATATTGGGCCGCACTTTCTTGAGCAACTCGATGGTCAGATGGGGCAGTCCGCCCGAGCCTGATGATGACAACGTGATGCGCTCTTTTTTGGCCAGATCGAGCAGCTCGGGCAGTGTGTTGATGCCCTGGCGTTTTGGCCCCATGGCGATGGCCTCGGGCGTGAGTGCCATCGTGTTGACAGCCGCGAAGTCCTTGAGCGTATTGAAGGGCGGCTGCTTCATGGTCTGCGGCGCCAGGATCACGGGACTCATGCTCGATAGCAGCAGGGTGTAGCCATCGGGTTCGGCCTTGGCGACATGGTCGGCGCCGATCACGCCGTTGGCGCCGGCTTTGTTCTCAACGACTACCGATACGCCCAGCAATTGGCTGAGCTCGGGAGCGATGATGCGGGCGGCGATATCGTTCGAGCCGCCGGGCGGGTAGCCGACGATCAGCCGGATCGGCTTGGAGGGGTAGGTTTCGCTGGCCAGGACGGGGCCGGCATTCAGCAATGGAGTGACGATGATGACGCCGGCTAGGGCACGTAGCGTGCGGCGGCGGATGGCGCGGTTGGGCTGCAAGGAAGTCTCCTGTGTTGTTATTAATGACGAGAGGGATGCGCTAGTGCGCGGGGGAAGTATCCAGTGCCTGAATCAGCGCGGGGATGAGGCTCTGCCATTCAGCCACGACGCCGATCTGCGCCACGTTGAAGATATTGGCGTCCGCGTCTTTATTGATGGCCACGATGCGGGTGTGCGGATCGATGCCGGCCAAATGCTGCGGCGTGCCGGAAATGCCGACGGCTACGTAGATGTGCGGGCTGACGTATTTGCCCGAGATGCCTATCTGACGGGTGACTGGCGCCCATCCCGCATCCACCGCAGGCAGACTGGCGCCCACGGCGCCGCCTACCTTGGCGGCTAGTTCGTACAGTGCGGGAAACGCCGCCTCGCCACTGCCGCGCCCGCCCGAGATGACGATGCTCGCGCCTTCCACACTCGCATGCTGTTCGGTGCGAGGCACGGTGCTCACCGGATAGGCGGCGCGCGCGTTGCAGGCCTCGAGTGCATGGATCTCGGTCGGTCTGCTGTGACCCGAGGGCAGCGCTTGGGGACGTACTGCGGCAATGGCTGGCCCGGCGTTGGCAGACAGTGTGATGTCCAAGCGATTGCCGTAGGCGCTGCGCTGCGCGGATATACCGCTTGGCTCGTCAAAGGCAAAGCCTGTACAGCGCCCTAATGGCGCACCGCCGAGCCGTGCGGCCAGCGCGCCAGCGAGAGCCTCGTTGTCCGGATTTGCGATCACCAGCACCAGCGCCTCGCGCAGGCCATCGGCCAGGCCCGGCGTCTGCAGCGCCGTGGCAAACACATCGACGTATTGATGGACTTGCAGGCCAACGGGTGTGGCAATGTGCCAGGCATGGTCCAGACCTGCGGCGCGCGCCTGGGCCAGGGCGTGCTCGGTGGCGGATCCCGCCATCACGACATGTGCATGGCCGCCGCGCTGATCGGCCAGCTTGCGAGCCTCGGCCATGAGCGCGAGTTCTGCGTCAACGTCGGTGCCGCACGCGGGGATGAGCGCGTAGATCGGACGATTGTCAGGCATGGTGGTTTTCCTGTGCGAGGGGCGCGCGCAGATAGGCGGCCAGCGCGGTGGCTTGTTCTTCCACGGATCCGGACAGCATGCGGCAGGCGTTCTCTCCACGCGCGGCGGTCTGTGGAAGTGCCGCGTCGGTCAGAGCGATGGCTGGCGCGGGTGACGCGCCGTCAGGCACCGCTTGTGAGAACGTCATCTGTTTGGCCAGCGCCACGTTTTTCATTAATGGATGACGCAGTCGATTGCTCTTGTCGTTGCTGATGCTGGCCAACGCGGGAGCGGGCAAGTGCAGCGATTCGTCGTTCAGCGCACCGCTGCGCAACAGCGTCCAGCCACCATCGGGCGAGGGTCGTACTTGCAGGGCTTGGCCTGCATACGGCAGTTGCCAGGCATCGGCCAGATAGGCGGCTGTCATGCCATCGTCCAGGTCGCCATGTTCGCGGCCGATGAGCACCAGGCTGGGCCAGGTGTCGTCTTCACGCAGCAGGCCGGCGGCGTGCGTCGCCAGCCAGGCCGGATTGCCGCGTTGGGCTTGCGGGGGATTGAGACCACGTACCGTGTCGGGCTTGAGTGCCGCCACGGCGCGCAGCAGCGTTACATCGTAGGCGCCGTCGGTGACGATGGCGGTGACTCGTGTGGCGACGCCTTGATCGCGCAGCTTGAGCGCGATTTCCAATGCGGCTTCGTCAAAGGGGCTGAGTTTGTACGAGACCGCTGTGTCGGCAGGGAGGTCGCGCCAGTTACTTGACGCAGGCTTGGGCAGCAGTTTCTTGGGATCTGCGACGCCGGCCAGTAATACGGCGATATGCATGGCGCTCAGATCCGAGTGGCGCTGCGAGCAGCGATGCGGCCGAAAATCGCGGCCTTGCCCAGCGCAGAGCCGGTCATGTATGCGGCACCGTGCAGTCCTCCCACCATTTCGCCAGCGGCATACAGGCCGGGAATCACGTCGCCATAGACATCCAGAACATGCATGGCGGCATCCACACACAAGCCGCAGTAGGTGCCATACACGGCCGCGGTGGACGGGTAGGCATAGAACGGGCCGGTCTCGATGCGCACGAGTTCGCCGTGCTGGTGCACCAAGTGCGCACGGCCAAAGTCGGGGTCATGCCCCGCGTCCACGTAGCCGTTGTAGGTGTTCACGGTGTCTATCAGCACGTGTGCTGGCACCTCAATCTGCTCGGCCAGTGCTTCAATCGTGTCGGCTTGGATCACCAGGCCTTCTTCCAGGCGCCGTTCGATGTCGAGGATGCGCACGGCGTTGTCGCCGCTTTGCATGATGGGGTGATCGAAAATCTGGAACGTGGCGCCGTACGGCTGGGTGATACACGCGTCCCCCAGGAGCTTGTACGAGATGGACTCGTCCACGTAGCGCTTACCGTCCTGATTGACGGCGATCGCGCCTTTGTAGACGGCCAGCAGGCTGTGATGGTTGGTCTCGTCGGTGGGGTGTTTGCCGTAGGTGCCCTTGATGTAGATCATGTCGCGGCAATCGGCGCCGATGAGTAACGCCATTTTCAGTCCGTCGCCGACATTGCCTTCGCCACCGATGAACACGGCGTCGTCATACTGCGGCGCGTAGCGGTGTACCAGTTCGGGGTTTTTGCAGAAACCTCCGCTGGCCAACACCACACCGTGCTTTCCCGATGCCGTGAATGTGTTGCCTTCTCGCTCGGCGCTCACGCCGACGACTGTGCCGTGCGCATCGCGAATCAGCCGCAGCGCGCTGGTGTTCAGTAACAGCCGCACCTTGCCCGTGTCCTTGGCTCGGCCCGCCAGGGCGCGCACGGTATCGGCCGGGTCTACGGTATGGACGCGCGGCACGGATTGACCCGAGGAGGTTTCCATGACGGGGCTGAATTCAACGCCTGCCTGTTTGAGCCAGTCGTAGGTCTCGAGCTGGTGGTCCACGTAGGCGCGCACCAGGGCAGGATCGTTCTCGTGCTTGCCCACCTCGATCAGGTCGGCATAGAGCAGCTCGCTGGAGTCTTCGATGCTTGCGGCTTTTTGCAGATCGGTGCCGGCAAACGCCAGGCAGCCGCCGCTCATGGCGGAGGATCCCCCGATCTCTCCGAGCTTTTCCAGCAGAATCACGTCGGCGCCGTCTTGCGCGGCTTGCAGCGCGCAAGCAAAGCCGGCCAGGCCGCCGCCCACCACGACCACGTCGGCCTGGATATCGTTGTTGTTCATGGGTGTTTGAGATTGATTGAGCATAGGGTTGTCAGGCTTGGCGAACGCGGGCGGCGGCATGAGCACCCGCCTTGCGGCCCAGCACCGAGCCAGCGGTCAATCCAATGCCGCCCGCGTATTTCACGTAATACAGGCCGCCCACCATTTCGCCAGCCGCGTACAGGTTGGGAATAGGCTGATCGGTGTCATCCAGCACCTGAGCGTGCGTGTTCACCTTGACGCCGGCGTAGGCAAATGTGATGCCGCAGGTGACGGCATAGGCCACATAGGGGCCGGTGTCGAGGGGAGACGCCCAGTTTGATTTGGGAATAGCCAGCCCACGCGTGCAACGTCCATCCTTGATAGCCGGGTTGTAGGGCACGCTTTGATCGACGGCGGCGTTGAATTCAGCCACCGTCTGCAAGAAGGCCTGCTTGTTGATGCCGTCCATCTGGTCGGCCAGGCCTTCCAATGTGTCGGACACCAGCCGTGTGGCGTGCCGCACCCGGTATTCGTCGGGCAGCAGGTTTGACGTCTTTGCGTCAAACACTTGCCAAGCCACCGCGCCGGGTTGTGACAGTACGCGTGCACCCATGCCGGAGTAGGTGTAGTTGCGGAAATCCGTGCCTTCGTCGACGAAACGTTGCCCGTCCGCATTGACGACGATGCCCAGGGTGTAATAGTTTTTTTGCTGGTTGAGCAGGTTGATATCGCCATAGGCCGGGGCGTTGAGGTCGTAGAACACGGCGTGGCAGCCGGTCCAATTGCCGTGCGCCACGGCGCCCACGCTCAGCGCCATGTCGATACCGTCGCCGGTGTTGTAGCGCGAGCCGCGCACCTTGGCGAGATCCCAGTGGGGACCCAGGTATTCTGCACGCCGCTTCAGATTGGCATGGAAACTGCCGCTGGCCAGCACCACGGCATGAGCGCGCAACGAGCTGTCCTGGCCATCTTGTTGCAGGGTTACGTTCCAGGTTTCGCCATCGCGGGCCAGGCCATGGGCGCGGGCGCCATAGCGGATGTCAATGCCGAGCTTTTCGGCGCGAGCAAAGAGCGCGTCGATCAAGCCCAACCCGCCACCCGATACCTCGACGGTGAGGCCGCCCCAATACTTATTTTTGCCATCCACCTTGAACGACTGACGGCCGTAGATCGGAATGAAGCGCACGCCGTGGCTGCGCATCCAATGCATCGTGGGCATGCTTTCCTTGACCACGACATCGAGCACGTCGGCGTCGGCGCGGTAGCCGCTCATGGTCATGCTTTCTTCGAAAAACTGCGTTTCGGTATAGGAGCTGAAATCGTTGTCGCGCAACTCTTCGGTCGACAGGTCGGGGATCAGCGTCTTGAGGTCGTCATTTCCGTCGTAGGCGATGCGGAATGCACCACCCGCGAACGCGGAGTTGCCTCCGCGGGTTTCTCTGGGCGCGCGTTCGATCAGCACGACGCGGGCACCGGATTCGTGGGCCGAAATGGCCGCACACAAGGCCGCGTTGCCACCACCGATGATGGCTACATCAAAAGTTTCCACGCTTCGTCTCCTGATAGCTGGCGTTGCGTTGCGCCGGCTTGTCGGTATGAGTGCCAGTTCACACTGGACAACAGATCAGAGACGATTGTGCGGGGTGGTGTTTCTGTGGGGAATCCCGACTAGTCGAAAGCTTTTTTCGATTTAATTGAACTTAGTCGGTCAAGTTGATGCAGATGGGATGAGCTGGACTGGGCAGCGCTGGGCTGGGTAGAGCGGGGCCCGGGTGCATGGGAGGAAAGGGCATGCCCGTTTGAATGAGCAGCCCTGCGCTCGACATCTACAGCACGGTGCCTATGCGTCGCACGGCCTCTTGCAGGCGGTCCAATCCCGTGGCGTACGAGAATCGCATCGTGTGGTGACCATGCGCCGGACCGAAATCCAGACCGGGCACTGCTGCGACGCCTGCGTCGTGCAGCAGCCGGTGAGCGAAAGCCGAGCTGTCAACGCCCATCGCGGCAATGTCCGCATAGATATAAAACGCACCATCCGGTTTGACAGGCACATGCAGGCCCAGCCGTTCGAACTCGGGCAGCAAATAGTCGCGGCGTTGTTTAAAGGCCTCGCGGCGGTGTTCGTAGATCTTGAGCGTGTCGGGCGCAAAGCAGGCGAGGGCGGCATGCTGCGCCAGTGTGGGCGCGCAGATCGCCAGACTGGCGGCCATTTTTTCGATGGGGCCGGCCAGGCGTTCGGGCACGATCATCCAGCCGAGCCGCCATCCCGTCATGTGGAAGTATTTTGAGAAACTGTTGATGACGATGATGTCATCATCCAGCGTCAACGCCGAGCGCGCTTCGTTTTCGTAACTGAGTCCCAGATAGATTTCGTCGACGATGGCAAAGCCCTGGCGCTCGCGCACGGCATGCAGCAAGGCGGCCAACTCGTCGCGCGCGATGCTGGTGCCGGTCGGATTGCTGGGCGAGGCAACCAGCACGCCGCGTGTTGCGGGCGTCCAGTGGTCCCGTACGTCTTGCGCCGATAGCTGAAACCGTTTTTCCGCCGCGCTGGGGATCAGGCGGGGACGGCCGCCGGCGGCCAGAATGAAATTGCTATTTGCCGGGTACGAGGGGTCGGGCATCAGGACTTCCGCGCCGGTATCCACCATGGCGGCGCACGCGAGCGACAGGGCGCCGGACGCGCCAGCGGTGACGATGACGCGCGCGGGGTCGATCTTGGCGCCGAACTCAGTTGCGTAGAATTGGGCAATGGCCTCGCGCAATCCGGCCAGGCCGGCGGGGGCGCTGTATCCGCTCAGGCCGGCTCGCGCGGCGCGGTCCAGGGCTTCCACGACCTGCGCGGGCGCGGTAAAGTCCGGCTCGCCTATCCCGAGGCTGACGATGTCACGGCCGGCGGCTTGCAATGCCTGGGCCTCTTTAAAGACTTCGACGGCGTGAAAGGTCAGGAATTCTTGGGCGCGTGAGGCAAGGCGCGACATGGCAGTTCTCGTAACGAAAAAGGAATTGTAGATGCAGCCATCGCGGCGCGCATTTCTGTTTGGCCGGCAAACGCCACGCACGCCCTGGGACGCTTTTTTGCAGCGTCTGGGGCGGCTGGTGCAAGGGCAGGTGCGCAATCTCCGGACTGAGGCGCCTCAGCAAGGGCGGACGCACAATCCCGGGGCTCAGGCGTCGGGACCCACTCTCACGGCGGAGACACCGGCGCATGGTCCAGGCGTCGAGCCGCCGAATCGCGCCCGTCTGATACCTGTACATCGCGACGACGTGCGGCAAGCGCGAGCGCTCTGTGCCGAATACGGCGTGGTGTTGCAACTCGCTGGCCTGACCGGCGGCACGCGTCCCTCGACGCCGAAGGCGGGTGACCCGCACGATGCGCTTGATCATCGTCCGCCTGATGAGCCAGGGCAGGAATACACCGATGCACTGATCCAGGGAGATGTGCTGGAGGTCGATCCGTCAAGCCTGGACACGTTTACCCATGATCCCGAGACAGGCCAGTGGGTAGCGCAGCCGGGATGCCGGGTCGGCGAGCTGGCGGCATCCGGGCTGCCGCAATTTCGTGAGGCGCCGCCTGATTGGACCTTGGCCGCCTGGTTGGCGAAATCTCACGCTTGGATGCCCGGGGGCACTGCCATGAGCGGCGTAGTGGAGGCCGAATTGTTGTTTTCCGACGGCACGACCGAGACGCTGGGGCCATTTGGCGCCGCCGGGGTGAGGCCCTTGCGCTCCGCGATGGTGCAGCGCCTGGTACCCGCGCTGTTTCAATTGTCGTCGTCTCCAGATGCGGTGATGTGCCGCGAGGCTCCTCAGTGGCCGTGTCGTTATCGATTGGATGCGTTGCAGCCAGCGGCGCCTGCAGAGGTCAACCTCGCTCAATTGTTACTGGGGCACGGCGGTGCGTTGGCCTGGGTGGAGTCTGTCACATTGATTCCGGTCGAGGTCCGGCAGGCAGGGCAAGAGGGAGCTGATCCAGGCGCATCGACCGTTGCCTGGTCACACGCTGCCGGAGCGCCGCCCGGCCCCGCGGCCTTGCCAGGACCGGCATCCTCGGGCGATAAAGTGGCCAATGCAGCTCGCAGGCTGCAGATTCGCATCAAAAACGCGTTTGATCCTTTGGATATCTACGGGTGAGCCGCGATGCCGTTTCCGTCCGCGCCATTTCTGTCACGCCAGCGGTGCCGTTTTTACCGGACGCGCCTGTCATCTGGAAGTAAGATAATCGCCTCTCTAAGCTAGAATTCCCCACTTTCGTGGACCAACTGAGTAGCCCGCCATATGGACGCCAATTTTCGCAAAGCCGCACTTGATTATCATGAGTCCGGCCGCCCCGGCAAAATCGCTGTCACGCCGACCAAACAATTGTCGAACCAGCGTGATTTGGCGCTGGCCTACTCACCTGGGGTGGCAGCAGCCTGTGAAGAAATCGTCAACGACCCCGTCAATGCGGTGCGCTACACGGCGCGCGGCAACCTGGTCGGCGTGATTACCAACGGGACCGCTGTGCTGGGCCTGGGCAACATCGGCGCGCTGGCCTCCAAGCCCGTCATGGAGGGCAAGGCCGTCTTGTTCAAGAAGTTTGCCGGCCTGGACGTGTTCGACATCGAGATCAACGAAACCGATCCGGACAAACTGGTCGAAATCATTGCGGGGCTGGAGCCGACTTTCGGCGGCATCAACCTCGAGGATATCAAGGCCCCCGAGTGCTTCACCGTAGAGCGCAAACTGCGCGAGCGCATGAAAATCCCGGTGTTCCACGACGACCAGCACGGCACGGCCATCTGTGTCTCGGCGGCCTTTATCAACGGCCTGAAAGTGGTGGGCAAAGCGATCGATCAAGTCAAAGTCGTGGCCTCGGGCGCCGGTGCGGCCGCGCTGGCTTGCCTGGACCTGATGGTGGATCTGGGCGTGCCCATTGAAAACATCTGGGTGACCGACCTCGAAGGCGTCGTCTACGAAGGGCGTGTCGCGTTGATGGACCCCGACAAGGCCCGTTTTGCTCAAAAGACCGAACAGCGCAAGCTGGCCGAAGTCATCCAGGGCGCAGACGTGTTCCTGGGGCTGTCGGCAGGCGGCGTGCTCAAGCCCGAGATGGTCGCCTCGATGGCGGCTCGCCCGGTGATCCTGGCGCTGGCCAACCCCAATCCCGAGATCCTGCCCGAAGACGCGCACGCGGTACGCGACGACGTCGTGATGGCAACGGGCCGTTCCGACTATCCGAACCAGGTCAACAACGTTCTGTGCTTTCCCTATATTTTCCGGGGCGCGCTGGATGTTGGCGCGACGACGATTACGCGTGAAATGGAAATGGCAGCCGTGCACGCCATCGCCAAACTCGCCCAGGAAGAGCAAAACGAGGTCGTGGCCGCTGCCTATGGCACGTACGACATCAGCTTTGGCCGTGAATACCTGATTCCCAAGCCGTTCGACCCGCGTTTGATCACCCGCATCGCGCCCGCCGTGGCCAAGGCCGCCATGGAAGGCGGGGTTGCGACGCGTCCGTTGGCCGATCTGGAGGCTTACGTCGAGCAACTGCAGCAATTCGTGTACCACTCCGGCGCTTTCATGAAGCCCCTGTACTCGGCGGCCAAGACCCTGGTACGCGACGGCGGCAAGGCGCGAATTGTCTTCACCGAGGGCGAAGACGAACGCGTGCTTCGCGCCGTGCAGGTCGTGGTTGACGAGGGGCTGGCCAAACCTATCCTCGTGGGACGTCCGGCAGTGCTGGCCGCCCGTATCGAAAAATATGGCCTGCGCCTGCGCCTGGGTGAGGACGTCGAGGTCACCAACCCCGAGTACGACGAGCGATTCCACCAGTACTGGACGACGTACTGGGAAATGATGTGCCGCCGCGGCATCACCAAGGAAATGGCGCGCGTCGAAATGCGCCGCCGCCTGACGCTGATCGGCGCCATGATGCTGCATCGCGGTGAGGCAGACGGCATGATCTGCGGTGTGGTCAGTTCCTACGCCGAGCATCTGCGCTTCATCGACGAAGTGATCGGCAAGCGCCCCGGCGCCAACGTCTATGCCGCCATGAACGTGCTGTTGCTCAATGAGCGTGTGGTGGCCTTGGTGGACACGCACGTCAACGACAATCCTACGGCCGAACAGATCGCAGAGATCACCATCGCCGCGGCCGAGCAAATGAAGCGCCTGAACCTGGCGCCCAAGATCGCGTTGCTGTCGCGTTCGAATTTCGGTACAGGCAGCTCGTCCTCGGGCGCGAAAATGCGCGAAGCACTTGCCCTGGTGCGCGAAGCCGCCCCGGACCTGGAAATCGACGGCGAAATGCACGGCGATTGCGCATTGGACGAGGCCCTGCGCACTCGCATCCTGCCATCGTCGACCCTCAAAGGTGCAGCCAACCTGTTGGTTTGCCCCAACGTGGATTCCGGCAATATCGCCTACAACCTGCTCAAGACAGCGGCGGGCGGCAACGTCGCCGTGGGACCGTTCTTGCTCGGGGCCAACGCGCCCGTGCATATTTTGACGTCCAGTTCCACGGTGCGCCGTATCGTCAACATGACCGCCCTGGTCGTCGTTGATGCCAACATCCCCAAATAGCATCGCGCAGGCCGCCAGCCAGCCCCGTTCTCCGACGGGGCTGGTGTTGACCGGCGGTGGCGCGCGTGCGGCCTACCAAGTAGGCGCGCTGCGCGCTGTATTGGATATTCTCGATCCCGAATCCCATCCGGGTTTCCACAATCCCTTTCCGATCATCTGCGGCACCTCAGCGGGCTCTATCAACGCCACCGCCCTGGCATGCCGTGCCGATCGTCCGCACTTGGCGGTGCGCCGCATTCAACGTCTCTGGGAATCTTTGCACACCAGCATGGTGTACCGTGCCGACGCACCGGGTTTGATCAAGACCGGCGTGCGTTGGCTGGGCTTGCTGGCTTTGGGATGGATGTTTTCCGGTCTGGGCCGCGAACGGCCTCGATCGTTGCTGGATAACAAGCCGTTGGCCGAGCTGCTGACGCGCGTACTCGATTTCGAGCATTTGCATGCCAACCTGCAGCACAACGCCTTAAGCGCCTTGGCGATCACCGCTTCGGGGTTCACCAGCGGCGAACATCTGACCTTCTATCAGTCGAACCACGCGATTGAACCCTGGCATCGTTCACTGCGGCGCGCGCTGTCCGTACGCATAGGCGTCCAGCATCTGATGGCGTCCTCATCCATTCCGTTCATCTTTCCTGCGCAGCCTGTCGATGTGCAGGGCCAGCGCGAGTGGTGCGGTGATGGTTCCATGCGACAGTTGGCCCCCATCAGCCCGGCCATCCATCTGGGGGCTGAGCGCGTGTTGGTGATAGGAACCAGCTTTCGTGATGAGACTCATCCCGAAAAACGCGAGGCCGCGCCGCCTTATCCCAGCTTGGCGCAAGTGGGCGGGCATGTGCTGTCCAGCATCTTTCTAGACGGCTTATCGATGGATTTAGAGCGTCTGGAACGGATTAACGAACTGGTCACTTACATCGGCCATGATCCGGCTGTTGGCGGGGGTGTCCGGCGTGTGAACGTTCTGACCTTGACCCCCAGTCAGTCGTTGGATCTGTTGGCACTCGATTATTTATCTGAAATGCCCCTCGAAGCCCGTACCCTTTTTCGCGTACTCGGTGTATCGTCCGACCCTGATCGTTCGGGTGGTGGCGCGCTGTTGTCTTATTTATTGTTCGAAGGCGCTTACACACAACGATTGATTGAACTGGGGTATGCCGATACGATGCGGCGTAGCGAAGATGTCGCGGGTTTTTTCAAGGAGGGCCAGGCATGACGCACAATGGCCAGTCTACGTTGCAGCGCCAATTGAGCAGCGGTGGCGCGATCGATCATGGCGATCTGCACAAAGAGGCCGTGAATGAGGCTGCGCGTGAGCTCGGATTGGCGTTCATGGTGGCCGAATGCGACCGGGCGCGCAGCCGGTCGGCGGTATTGCGGGCGATCGCCAAGGCGGTCGATTTTCCTGAATATTTTGGCGGGAATTTCGATGCGCTGTACGACTGCTTGTGCGACACGGTGCTGGATCAAAAAACCGGTGTCGTGTTGTGGTTGGTAAAGCTGCATTCGGGGGATCCCGCGTTGGCCGATGACGCGGCGCGGATCGAATCCGTGTGCGCGGATGTGGTGACGTTCGCCGAGGAAAATGGACGGGCGTTCAGTTACATCGTCGAGCATGCGGGCAAGCATCCGGATCCTGAGCCGGGAGTGGCTGCGGCGCGCTACGGAGAAGGGTGAGGTTCGCGATTGCCTGGGGTGTCTCTGTTTAGGCGTCCCAGCCGGGTGCCTGGAAGCCGCACCGGGCCTATCGCGGCGACTCGGCCCATGACCAGGGGCCTCGGCCCGCTTCGCGGGCTGAATCGCCGCTCAACGGCCCGGTGCGGCTTCCAGCCACCCGGCTGGGACTCACAGTAGTGGCATGATGGCCCCTGGCGCTAAAGAACTCCTACGACGAATAATTCCAACACTCCCCGCCGCATTACCAACCGAGCATCGCCGTCACCGCCGAGATCAAGGCGAGCCCTGCCGTTTCGGTACGCAACACACGTGGCCCGAAACGCACAGACTGGACGCCACATTGAGCAGCCAGAGCCAGTTCGGCCTCTGACCACCCGCCTTCCGGCCCAACGAGCAGGCTGAGCGATTGCAGCGGTTCGCGCTCAGCCGACGCGGTGAGGACATCGGCCAATGTCGCAATAGCATCCGGATGGCAGAGCACACGCAAGCCAGTGCCTGGTTGTTCCAGCCATTCACGTAATCCCATCGGAGCATCGACGGCCATGAGCCGATTGCGCCCACACTGTTCCGCGGCGGATTGAGCGATGCGAGTCCAATGTGCCACACGCTTTTCCAGCCGAGCACCGCTGAGTTGCAACACGCTGCGTTGCGCGGCAATGGGTATGACACGGCTTGCGCCGAGTTCGACGGCTTTTTCTATCACCCAGTCCATTTTGTCGCCTGAAGGCAAGCCCTGCACCAGCGTGATGCTGCCCGCCAACTCGGCCTCGCGAGGGTCATGATCGCCCAATTGCGCCCAGGCCGATTTGCCGTCGACGCCGAGCGTCGCGGGATACTCTCCGCCCTGGCCGTTAAAGAGCACAATAGGCTCGCCATCTCGCAGACGCAGCACGCGTACGGCGTGATGCGCCAACGCATCGGGCAGAGTCAGGCGGACGCCCGGGGAAAGCGGGGTATCGCAGAAAAAGCGCGGCAACGGCATGGCGGTAGAGGTAAAAAGGCGCGTAAGGCACGGACGAGCGAGCAAGTGTGTAGCCTACCACTCTGATCACGCGATGGTTGGGGGCTCTGTCCAGCCGCTCGACGGCCAGGCGAAATCCAGGGTTCGGCTCGGCTCCACATCGGGGTATCCCCGGATGCTAAAATCGTAAGCTTCACAATTCCTGTCACCTGGCCCCATTTTTTGACTGGCCAGAGCCTACGAGCCTTTTCCGCATGAGCCCATCCACTGCCCAACCCTTGGCCCTGGCCGACGCCATTCGCGTTCTAGCCATGGATGCTGTCCAACAAGCAAATTCGGGACACCCCGGCGCACCGATGGGGATGGCAGAAATAGCCCAGGCGCTGTGGCTGGGCCATTTGCGGCACAATCCGGCCGATCCGGCATGGGCCAACCGCGACCGCTTCGTGCTGTCCAATGGCCACGGCTCGATGTTGATCTACGCGCTGCTGCATCTGAGCGGCTACGATCTGCCGATCGAGGAATTGAAACAATTCCGTCAATTGCATTCCCGCACGCCGGGCCACCCCGAGGTCGGTATCACCCCGGGCGTCGAGACCACCACCGGTCCCTTGGGCCAGGGCGTGGCCAATGCCGTGGGCATGGCGCTGGCCGAGGCGCTGCTGGCCGCCGAGTTCAACAAGCCCGGCCTGCCGATCGTAGATCACTACACCTACGCATTCGTGGGCGACGGTTGCCTGATGGAAGGCATTTCGCACGAGGCTTGTTCCTTGGCCGGCACACTGAAGCTCTCCAAGCTCGTCGTGCTGTACGACGACAATGGCATTTCCATCGACGGTCATGTCGAACACTGGTTTGGCGACGATACCGGCAAGCGTTTCGAGGGCTATGGCTGGAACGTCATCCGTGGCGTCGATGGCCATGATGTGGCTGCCGTCGATGCCGCGATTGCCCAGGCGCGCGCACAGTCTGACAAGCCCTCGCTGATCATTTGCCGCACCATCATCGGCAAGGGCGCGCCCACGATGGCGGGCACGCACAATGTGCATGGCGCACCGTTGGGCGCCGAAGAAATCGCAGCGACGCGTGCGGCGTTGGGCTGGACGGCTGCGCCGTTCGAGCTGCCGCAGGCCGTGCGCGAGGGCTGGGATGCCCGCCAGGCTGGCGCCGAGGCGCAAACTGCGTGGCAAACCGGCTTTGATGCCTACGCGGCAAAATACCCCGCAGAGGCGGCTGAGTTCACCCGCCGCATGAAGGGCGAGCTCCCCGCAGACATCACCGAAAAACTTCAGGCCTTCATCCAGGCCACCGACGAAAAAGCCGAGACGGTCGCTACCCGCAAAGCCTCTCAGTTCGCAATCGCGGCACTGGCTGCTGCATTGCCCGAACTGCTGGGCGGCTCGGCCGACCTGACGGGCTCGAACTACACCGACTGGAAGGGCGTTGCACCGGTGCGTGCCGGCGAGCAGGGCATTCAGTTTGGCCGTCACATCAACTACGGCGTGCGTGAGTTCGGCATGTCCGCCATCATGAACGGTATTGCGCTGCATGGCGGTTACCTGCCGTTCGGCGGCACGTTCCTGACCTTCTCCGATTACTCGCGCAATGCCATCCGCATGGCCGCGTTGATGAAACAACGTGTGGTGCACGTGTTCACGCACGACTCCATCGGCCTGGGCGAAGACGGCCCCACGCACCAATCCATCGAGCACGCCTCCAGCCTGCGTTTGATACCGAATCTATCGGTATGGCGTCCCTGCGATACCGTCGAGACGGCCGTGGCCTGGGCTACTGCCGTGTCGAGTCCGGCCAGCATCGGCATGGACGTGCACGATGGCGGTCCGACCGCATTGCTGCTGTCGCGCCAAAACCTGCCTTTCGTCCCGCGCGACGCTGACACGCTGAAAGCGATTGTCCGCGGTGGTTACGTTCTGCGAGACGCAGAGGGCGCGCGTGCCGTTATCATCGCCACGGGCTCCGAGGTCGCTATCGCGCTGGCTGCACAAGAGCAGTTGGCCGCACAGGGGATCGCGGTACGTGTGGTGTCCATGCCCAGCACTGACGTGTTCGACCGTCAGGATGCCGAGTGGAAACGCAGCGTATTGCCGCCGGGATTGCCGCGCGTCGCCGTCGAGGCGGGCACCACGGCGCTGTGGCACAAATACGTGGGTCTGGAGGGCGCCGTGGTCGGTATCGACCGTTACGGCGAATCCGCACCTGCGGGAGCCTTGTTCAAGTTCTTCGGTCTGACTGCCGACAAGGTAGCCGAGACTGTCAAGCAAGTTTTGTAAAAGGAGCTCTTAGTCATGACCATTCGCGTCGCCATTAACGGATACGGCCGCATCGGCCGCAACGTCCTGCGTGCCCACTACGAGGGCGGTAAAAAACACGACATCGAGATCGTTGCCATCAACGACCTGGGTGACCCCAAGACCAACGCGCACCTGACGCGCTACGACACCGCCCACGGCAAGTTCCCCGGCACCGTCGAGGTCGAAGGCGATTACATGATCGTCAATGGCGACAAGATCCGCGTCTTGGCTAATCGCAACCCGGCCGAATTGCCCTGGGGCGAGCTGAAAGTCGACGTCGTGATGGAATGCACGGGCTTTTTCACCTCGAAAGAAAAAGCCAGTGCGCACCTGAAAGGCGGCGCCAAGAAAGTCATCATCTCGGCCCCCGGCGGCAAAGACGTGGACGCGACCATTGTGTATGGCGTGAACCACGGCGTGCTGAAAGCCACCGACACCGTCATCTCGAACGCTTCGTGCACCACCAACTGCCTAGCCCCGCTGGTCAAGCCGCTGCACGACGCCCTGGGCCTGGAAAGCGGCCTGATGACCACGGTGCACTCGTACACCAACGATCAAGTCCTGACCGACGTCTATCACGAAGACCTGCGCCGCGCCCGTTCGGCCACCATGAGCATGATCCCCACCAAGACCGGCGCTGCTGCTGCTGTGGGCCTGGTATTGCCCGAGTTGAATGGCAAGCTCGACGGCTTCGCTATTCGCGTGCCGACCATCAACGTATCCCTCGTTGACTTGTCGTTCGTAGCCAAGCGCGACACTACCGTTGACGAAGTCAACAGCATCCTCAAGGCTGCCTCCGAAGGCGAGCTCAAAGGCATCCTGAACTACAACACCGAGCCTCTCGTCTCGGTCGACTTCAACCACAACCCGGCTTCCAGCACCTACGATTCCACGTTGACCAAGGTCTCGGGCAAGCTGGTCAAGGTCTCGTCGTGGTACGACAACGAGTGGGGCTTCTCGAACCGCATGCTCGACACCACTGTCGCGCTGATGTCGGCCAAGTAATCCGCCATGGCCAAGGTCAATACCCTGTCCGCGCTGGCCAAGGCTGGCGCGCTGCATGGCAAGCGGGTGTTCATCCGTGCCGATCTGAACGTGCCGTTTGACGACGCGGGCCAGATCAGCGAAGACACGCGCATCCGCGCTTCGGTGCCGGGCATCCGCCTGGCACTCGATAGCGGTGCCGCTGTCATGGTGACCTCGCACCTGGGGCGCCCCACCGAGGGTGTACTGACCGACGCCGACTCGCTGGCCCGTGTGGGCCAGCGTTTGTCGCAACTGCTGGGCATGCCCGTGCAGTTGGTCAAAGACTGGGTCGACGGCGTGACCGTCAATCCGGGCCAGGTCGTGCTGCTGGAAAACTGCCGCGTCAATCCCGGCGAAAAGAAAAACGACGAAACCTTGTCGCGCAAGATGGCGGCATTGTGCGATGTCTACGTCAACGATGCTTTCGGGACAGCACACCGTGCCGAGGCCACCACGCACGGTATCGCGCGCTTTGCGCCGATCGCATGCGCGGGGCCGTTGCTCGAGGCTGAGCTGGACGCCCTGGGCCGTGCGCTGCACGATCCCAAGCGTCCGCTGGTGGCCATCGTCGGCGGTTCCAAAGTCTCTACCAAGCTCTCCATCCTGCAATCGCTGGCCGACAAGGTCGACCAGTTGGTGGTGGGCGGTGGTATCGCCAATACCTTCATGCTGGCGGCTGGTTTGTCCATTGGTAAATCTTTGGCCGAACCCGATCAGGTCGAACAGGCCCGTGCCGTGATCGACATCATGAAAAAGCGCGGCGCGGAAGTCCCCATCCCGACGGATGTGGTGTGCGCCAAGTCGTTTTCTGCCGATGCCGAAGCCACCGTCAAGGCAGCTGATGCGGTTGAGGACGATGATCTGATTCTGGACATCGGCCCGCAGACTGCACAGCGTCTGGCTGGCATTCTGCAGCAGGCAGGCACCATTGTCTGGAACGGCCCCGTGGGTGTGTTCGAGTTCGATGCGTTTGCCAACGGCACCGAAGTCCTCGCCAAAGCGATTGCCGAATCACCGGCGTTTTCGATCGCAGGTGGCGGTGACACGCTGGCAGCCATCGCCAAATATGCGATCGCTGACAAGGTCGGGTATATCTCCACCGGTGGTGGTGCGTTCCTGGAATTCCTGGAAGGCAAATCCTTGCCGGCTGTGGCTATCCTCGAGGAACGGGCTGCCTGATTGTCGATGGGTTGTCGCTGTTGTTAGCTGGAGAAATGCCAGGCATGTGAAGTGCTTGGCATTTTTTTGTTGATCGGTGTTCAGTGTTCTGTTGGTCGTCGAGCCGAGGCAATCGGCCCGGCCGGGCTTCACAAAGTCGGTCCGGCGCGCGGGCGCCGGACATCGTGTTCGCTCGCCTCGTCCGCGCCTTCGCGCTCCCTTCGACCTCCGCTCCACTCGACTTTGAGGCGCCCGGCCGGGCCGATTGCCTCGGCTCGACTCGCAGTAATTCAAGCTCATCACACCGCTGGCACGAGTCTCTTGCTTGGCGTTTTTTTGTTGCCCTGATGGTAAAGAGAAAGATCTTGCAGGGCTGCGATTCGCGTGTGCCCTGTGAACTGACCCCCAGAAGTTGGACAGTTTAGAACACTAAACACCCAAGGCCTGGGCCCGATATTGCAC